>NZ_QPHG01000010.1:0-96170 GCF_040240425.1 Nitrosomonas sp.
GACTGTAATCAAGATCGGCAAAACTCGTTTGGTGTGGCATGGCGTATTTAGAAGGTCGTTAATAAATCTATTATCTCAACAAACCTCGGGATTTGTTCAGCGGTTCCCTAACGGTATCACCCATAATCAAAGGTGTAACCCCGATACCCCGGAAATATTCGGCGGCTGCAACCAGTGACTGATGCGCATTGGCGATGATCCGGTTTTCGACGCGGGTAAAAATAGGGGAACCGGGCTTAGGTGTTTCATTCACAGCACCGGCTTTTCCTGCCAGTAATACGCGCTTAACTGCTGGCGGCACATTCAGATCGTAGCGCTCTAATATCGCAAGTGCATCGGTGAAGGTTGTCGGATCGGGTGCGCAAGGACCGGAAGCGATATAAGTTGCGGCATCACCGGTAACATCCGAAATGATCAAAGCCAGTACCGGTGCCTTGCAAACGGCGGCGAGCCTGCCGCCTTGAATAGCTGATAAATGTTTACGAACCGTGTTGATTTCTTGAATATTCGCGCCACACCGCAATAATTGATTGGTGACTTCCCTCGAATCTTGCAACGAAATACCTTCGATGGGCAAGGATAGCAAGCTGGATCCGCCGCCGCTGAACAGGCAGAGCAAGAAGTCGTCAGGGGTTAACGACTTGGCCATAGCCAGTATTTCTTGCGATGCCCGTATGCCATTTTCATCAGGGATGGGATGCCCGGCTTCAACGACTTTAATTTTATGCGTGGGTAGCGCGTGTCCATAACGCGTGACGACCAAACCGTCGATCTGTGCACCCGCAGGCCAGGCATTTTCAACCGCCTGCGCCATGGCAGCCGCCGCTTTCCCTGCGCCGACAACCAGTGTGCGGCCTGCGGGAGGATTAGGGAGATGTTGCGGCACGATATGTGCTGGATTAGCAGCTTTCACAGCCACTGAGAAACTTTCCAGCAAATAGCCGCGCGGATTCATTTTTTCAACATGGATTGCAGGTAATGGCCGGTAAAACTGTTTGCATTGGCGGTAATGTCTTCCGGTGTGCCTTCCGCGATAATGCATCCGCCCCCGTCGCCACCCTCCGGGCCCAGATCAATAATCCAGTCGGCGGTTTTGATGACATCGAGATTGTGTTCGATGACCACCACGGTATTACCGTGATCGCGCAGGCGGTGTAACACTTTCAGCAGCAGATCGATATCCTGGAAATGCAGGCCGGTAGTCGGTTCATCCAGAATATACAGCGTGCGTCCGGTATCGCGCTTGGATAGTTCGAGCGATAATTTCACCCGTTGCGCTTCACCGCCGGAGAGCGTGGTAGCGGATTGCCCCAGGGTAATATAGCCGAGACCAACTTCCAGCAGCGTTTGCAGTTTGCGGGCAACCACCGGCACTGGCGTGAAGAATTCATGCGCATTCTCTACCGTCATTTGCAATACTTCGTTAATATTTTTGCCTTTGTATTGAATCTCCAGCGTTTCGCGGTTATAGCGGCGGCCATGGCAAACATCGCAGGTGACATAAATATCCGGCAGAAAATGCATTTCCACCTTGATGACGCCATCGCCCTGGCAAGATTCGCATCGTCCGCCTTTGACATTGAATGAGAAACGCCCGGGCGCATAACCGCGTTCGCGCGCTTGCGGCACACCGGCGAATAACTCCCGGATCGGCGTGAACAAACCGGTATATGTGGCCGGATTGGAGCGCGGTGTGCGTCCGATCGGGCTTTGATCCATGTTGATCACTTTGTCGAAAAAAGCCAGTCCGTCAATATTTAGATAGGGTGCTGGCTCGGCGTTGCTGGCGTACAGGTGACGGGCAACCGCGCGATGCAGTGTTTCATTGATCAGTGTGGATTTTCCCGATCCTGAAACGCCGGTGACACAAATAAAGAGTCCAACCGGCAGGTTCAGCGTAACATTCTTGAGATTATTCCCGGAAGCGCCTTCAATCCGCAGTATCCGGTCGTGATCCGGTGCGTGGCGTTTTTCCGGGATGTGGATCGATAATTTTCCGGATAAGTATTTACCGGTCAGAGAGTGATCGTCCTCTTGGATGGCTTGCGGACTACCTTGAGCCACCACGAAACCACCATGCTCACCGGCACCGGGTCCCATGTCGACGACATAATCCGCGATTTGAATGGCATCCTGGTCATGTTCGACGACGATCACGCTATTGCCGAGGTCACGCAGGTTTTTTAGTGTATCCAGCAGACGGCTATTATCGCGTTGATGCAGACCGATGGAAGGTTCGTCCAGAACATACATGACACCCGTCAGGCCGGAACCGATCTGGCTGGCGAGACGGATGCGCTGCGATTCGCCGCCGGATAACGTGTCGGCTGAGCGGTCCAGCGATAGATAATCCAACCCGACATTGTTGAGAAATTGCAGGCGGCTGGAGATTTCCTTGACGATGCGCTCGGCGATCGATTGTTTGTGGCCCGTTAACGCAATCTGGTCAAAGAATTGTTTGGTTTTTTTGAGCGGGAAAGCGCTAATTTCATAAATTGCCTGTCCGGCAACATGCACATGACGCGCGGCTTGACATAAGCGCGTACCTTGGCATTCCGGACAGATTTGCGCATTGAGATATTTTGCCAGTTCTTCGCGTACGGTTTGCGATTCGGTTTCCTTGTAGCGCCGCGTCAGATTCGGAATAATCCCCTCAAAAGGATGCGTTTCTTGCTGCTTGCGTCCGTTTTCGGTTAAATAGGAAAAATGAATTTTTTCCTTACCGGAACCATGCAGGATAATGTTGCGAATCGGTTCGTCCAGATTTTCAAATGGCGTTTCCAAATCGAATTGATAATGTGCCGCCAGACTGGTCAACAATTGAAAGTAAAATTGATTGCGCCGGTCCCAGTTTTTGACCGCACCAGCCGCCAGTGAAAGGTGCGGAAAAGCGACCACGCGCGCGGGGTCAAAAAATGTGATTTGCCCCAGGCCATCGCACTTGGTGCAGGCGCCCAGCGGGTTATTGAATGAAAATAATCTCGGTTCCAGTTCGGAGAGCGAATAGCTGCATACCGGGCAACTGAATTTGGCGGAAAACAAATGTTCATGGCCGCTATCCATCTCAACCGCCAGTGCGCGTCCTTCGGAATGACGTAATGCCATTTCAAATGATTCCGCAAGCCGCTGTTTGGCCTCCGGAGAAACTTTCAAGCGATCGATCACGACTTCAATGGTGTGTTTTTTGGTTTTTTGCAGCTTGGGCAATGCGTCGATTTCATGCACTTCGCCGTCGATCCGTAAGCGTACGAAACCTTGCGCGCGCAATTCATCGAATAAGTCAGTGTTTTCACCTTTGCGTTCCACGATCAATGGGGAGAGGATCATCAGGCGGGTATCGGGCGGCAGCTGCAATACATGATCGACCATTTGCGACACGCTTTGCGCGGTCAGTACGATATTGTGCTCGGGACAGTAAGGATCGCCGACGCGGGCGAACAGCAAACGCAGATAATCATGAATTTCCGTGACCGTGCCGACCGTCGAACGCGGGTTGTGCGAGGTTGCTTTTTGCTCGATGGCAATGGCCGGTGAAAGTCCTTCGATCAAATCCACATCGGGTTTCTCCATCAGCTGAAGAAACTGTCTGGCGTACGCTGAAAGCGATTCCACATAACGGCGCTGACCTTCCGCGTAGAGCGTATCGAATGCGAGCGAGGATTTTCCCGATCCCGACAAACCGGTAATCACTACGAGCTTGTTACGCGGCAGATCGAGATGAATGTTTTTCAGATTGTGCGTACGCGCACCCCGTATTTTTATGGATTCCATGAACTATCTATGTAAGAGTCAACCTGCTAATATACCCAACTTTTTAGGAATATCACAACCTGATTCATGTCTGCTTCCTCTTCAACTGAAAAAATGTCCCCAGCGGAGTTGCGTGCGACCATCGGTTTAGCCGGTGTATATGGCTTGCGCATGTTTGGCTTGTTTATCATTTTGCCGGTGTTTGCTTTTTACGCTGAGGACTTGCCGGGTGGAGACAATTACACCTTAGTCGGCATCGCACTAGGGGCATATGGCCTCACGCAGGCTGTGCTGCAAATCCCTTTCGGCTGGCTTTCCGACCGCATCGGACGCAAACCCGTCATCTATCTGGGATTGATTTTGTTTGCTGTGGGTAGCTTGATCGCAGCGATGGCCGCCGATATTTATTGGGTAATAGCGGGGCGGATCATCCAAGGCGCCGGCGCTATTTCCGCAGCTGTGATGGCACTGGCAGCGGATCTTACGCGCGAAGAGCATCGTACTAAGGCGATGGCAACCATCGGTATGACGATCGGCACAGTTTTCGCCCTTTCCTTGATTGCCGCACCGGTTCTGAATCAATGGATCGGTGTGCCGGGGATTTTTGCCATGACCGGTATATTGGCGCTGCTGGCAATGATTGTAGTGAAGAAAGTCATTCCCGATCCGGTGATTAGCCGCTTTCATTCCGATACGGAAGCATCGCCGGCGAGTTTTGCCAGCGTATTGCGCAATACGCAGTTGCTGCGTTTGAATTATGGCATTTTTGCGTTACATGCCGCGTTGATGGCGCTGTGGCTGGTGGTGCCGTTAACCTTACGTCAAGCGGGCATGGCCGCGGACGATCACTGGCAGATATATTTGCCGGTTCTGATTTTGTCGATTGTGCTGATTGTTCCGGCCATTATTTACGCCGAGAAAAAGGCTAAATTAAAACCGGTATTTATTGCAGCCGTTGCGACGTTGCTGACTGGCCAGCTGTTACTGGCCATTACTTTGGATTCAATCTGGGGCACGGCTGCTGCATTATTGGTTTTTTTCACGGCATTCAATTTGCTTGAGGCCAGTTTGCCATCCTTGATTTCGAAAATCGCGCCAGTTGGAGCGAAAGGAACGGCAATCGGCATCTATAGCAGTACGCAGTTTTTGGGGGCGTTTGCCGGGGCCGCAGTGGGCGGTCACTTGGTTGCCACTTATGGAAGCGATGCGTTATACGCGTTCTGCGGGGCGTTGCTGCTGGTATGGTTGATATTAGCTGCTACGATGCAGGCGCCAGCAGCAGTGCGCTCCAAAATGTACCATGTACAGGAAATGGATACAGATCAATCGGCGGAGCTTTCACGTCAGCTTGCAGCGATACCCGGTGTATATGAAGCTTTGGTTCTGGTCAATGAGCGGGTGGCTTACCTGAAAGTCGATATGAAAGGCTTCGATGAAGAGAAAGTGATTAAATTGCTTGGGGAGGAAACATAAATGGCGTCGCTCAATAAAGTCATACTCATCGGTAATTTGGGTAAAGATCCGGAAACGCGTTACATGTCAAATGGTGATGCGGTGACCAATATTACATTGGCAACGACGGATACTTGGAAAGATAAAAATGGCGAAAAGCAAGAGAAAACGGAGTGGCATCGTGTCACTTTTTACCGCAAGCTTGCTGAAATTGCGGGAGAATACTTGAAGAAAGGCCGCTCGGTTTATGTCGAAGGCAGGCTTGAGACCCGTAAATGGACAGACAAGAACGGCGTGGAACGATATACGACGGATATTATTGCCAGTGATATGAAAATGCTGGGGAATCGATCAGGAAGCGGCAGTTTTGAATCGGCGCCTGACCACGAAGAAGATAGCTCAATTTCTAACCGGTCTTCCTCGTTAGGCAAAGCGCCGAGCGGATTTGATGATATGGATGATGATATTCCATTCTGACTGGTCAGAATGCGATTGCGTTAACGTTTTTCAGGTAAGCGGACTATTCCCAACCGGCGTTCTGCGATAGAGATATTTGATTGCCGGCGGGGGGGTAATGAAAATTCAATGCTTTCGATGTTGCCGCCAATATCTTTGGCCATATTTCTGAACTCGAGCGCCAGCATGCATTTTGGAACGATAAACGTTTGCTTGAATCCAGACTTGAAATGAACAAGAATTTTCATAACTTTTTTCCAGGTAAGTTTTATTTATTAATGGCTTAGTCAATAAATTAACAGCAATGAAGCTGTTTCAACGACCTAAAAAAAATAAACTTTAGTGGATATTGGCTATGATTCCTTATAGCAGTGCAATTGTACGTCTTGGAATATCAATTCTGATGGAGTCCTCATTCAGTGGATTTCACAACTCTGCTGGTAATATTTCCTGAGCAAGATTGTGACGGTCCTGATACAGTCATTGCAACCAGAGCTCCAATTCCCGCTTGAAAAGTATTAACTTCGGAACGCGCAAGTAGTACACACGGTTTGCCGGAATGCTTGCAGTAATGTTTCACGGTGAAGAAAGCTTCATGATTTACGCAGTCAACCGGGCAAATGATCATATCCGCTTGCTTCAGGAGTTTTGGCAGATCTTCGAGATGATCGTGCGAGCCGCCATGGAACCCCATAAAACAACCGTCGCAGCTTTTTACTAATTGGCTGTATTCCGGATAAAGCCTAATCCGGCCCCCAACACATAAAACAGATCGTCCGGCTAATTGGCAGCCTGAATTATATTGATGACCTGCCTGACTGTATTTTCTATCGGCCTCATTTAAATAAGCTGCTTTGACCAACGGTGCCCAATCAACGACAGGGATGCTTTTATTCGATATCCTGCGGGGACGGGTAATCTTTGGATTGGCGTGCTCGACTCTTCGCTGCCATGCGCGCGACAATGTTGTGAAAATGCGCAGGCAGCAGGATACGAAAGTATCTGCGGATTCTGAAGCCGTGAAATGATCATGAGGAATCGTGCCGGAAGTATTGGCCAATGCCAGTTTCTTTAGAAATTTCATTGTGATATCTCCTGAGAATCATCAGCGAATAAAAAATTGGCTGGCTGACCTGGAGACAGGCTGGCTGGCTGAATATGCCGCTGAAGAAGGAAGAGGTAAACTTCAGCGGCAGGAAATACTACATCTGACTTTGCAGCCAGTTATGGATACCGATTTTTTGCATGACATTGAGCTGAGTTTCTAGCCAATCAATGTGTTCTTCGGTATCTTCCAGAATCCGTTCAAAAACTTCGCGCGATACATAATCTTGCACTGATTCGCAAGCCGCTATTGCGGCGAGTAACGTGTCTCGCGAAGCTAACTCAAGTTTTAAATCGCATGCGACGCACTCTTCAGCGGTCTCTCCGATCATTAACTTACCGAGATCCTGTAAATTGGGTAATCCTTCCAGTAACAAGATCCGCTCAATTAATGTATCGGCATGTTTCATCTCTTCACACGATTCTTCAAACTCGTGTTTTCCTAAACTGTTGAATCCCCAGTTTTTGTACATACGTGCATGAAGAAAATATTGGTTAATGGCGGTTAGTTCATGTTGCAATTGCTGATTCAACCAGCGAATAATATCTGCGTTACCTTTCATTTTTAGCTCCTAAGGTGAATATCTCTTGATGTATCCGGGTGGTGAGAAGATATCACTCTGTATGGTATTTATTACTTGTTGGATCTAGCATTTTTGCAGAGGAAACCCCGGCATTATCCCAGATTATGCATCTACTCAGCCTTGCGGTTCATGATGATTTACGACTAGCGAGAGTGCTAACAGATTACACGCGTTAATATACATGATATGTGTCTTTTATCCACTATTTGTTCAGAATTAACTTGCCATTCCGTGTGCGACGCAGCGAATATTGCTCGCCTTTATGCAGTATCAACACAACATCGCCATTCTTGAATAGCACATCGCTATTGATCAATGTGCTTAAATTTAATAAATCAGGTTTTAGTGAATTTTTTATGATTGTTTGAGATGAGTTTATGGTGTTCATGGTTAATTAGAATTACATATAATGAGAATGATTCTCATTATATGTAATTCAGGATGAAATGCAAGACCTCGCCGGAAATTTTGTTTGAGAAGCTTTTTGCTACTGGAATGGCGGAAAGTAGATGAATCCCAATGGCCATCAAAATGTGAAGAGGTTTTATTGGTGATGTCACTAGATAAGTGTATACTGCAAATCTGCTGTCTAGGTGATTGCAAGCTATTGAGATTTATAGTTAAAGTTTTTGTAAACAATTGAACTGCTCATCGTGAATGAGTAAGACGCTTTGATTCTACAATGATGATCGAACGGCGCAATTTTTATCGAATTCTACATGTTCAGCCCGATGCACCGATGGCGGTGATAACAGAGAGCTATCGGGTGTTGATGCAAAAGCTGAACATTCGTGCTGATCTGAATAATCCGGATTGGAATGCCAGCTTACTCAATATTGCTTATAACACTTTGCGAGATCCGGTTAAGCGAGCCGCCTATGATCGTGAGTTGCTGAAGCGCTATCATATTAGGGTCCTGAGCCAGGGTGCGCTGGGTTCTAAAACGGAGGCTGAAGTAGAAAGTGCAAGAAGTGAGCAGCCATCCGGATTGAATCAACGCAATTATTACCGGATACTGCAAATCCAGCCCGATGCGCCGATTGCCACAATCAAGGCCAGTTATCAGGCGCTAAAAAAGAGTACTGCCGGAGATACCGCGTTACTTGATGAAGCCTATCGAGTTTTATCCGATCCCAGGATGCGTCAGCAATATGATGATATATTCGCGGGAGGATTGTTTCGTGCGGCGAGAAAAACCACGCGACAAAATAGTAATTTACCTGGATTGACGGTTCGGGAAAACAATACATCGCAATTTGCTGTCGAGCAGTATCGGCCAGTTATCACGCGTTATTGCTCGTTTTGCAAAACTCCCAATGTGCCGCAACCCGGTGTGTATCAAAGTGAAAATTGTCTCGAATGCGGCAGTCCACTGCTTTTATTGCATCATGAAAATCTGGAATCATCGCAGCGCGCCATGCGGCGGGTCAACATCAGTGGGAAGTTTGAGTTTTACTTGTTCTGGCCGGGGCGGCCATGCCTAGGTACATGCCAGGATCTTTCACCGCTGGGAATACGCTTCATGACGACTGAGATACTCGATTCCAATGACGTCATTAAAATTGATGCACCCAGTTTTCAGGCAGTGGCTGAAGTGACGCATAAGCGTTATGAGAAAAAAGGGTTTTCGGTTGGAACTCGTTTTATTGCCATCAAATTTGATCAACGCTATGGGAATTTTGTCACGGTGCAGGTATAACCGATGATAAAAGCAGCCCGGTTTAATCACTCACAGTAGGTTACATCAAATCAAGTTGACCGGGATCTTAAAGTAGGCAATGCCATTTGTCTCGACCGGTGGCAATTTCCCCGCTCTAATATTCACCTGTATCGAAGGCAGTAATAAATTGGGCATCTCCAGGGTTGCGTCACGCCGGTTGCGCATGCTGACAAAGGTGTCTTCATTAATCCCGTCATGAACATGAATGTTGTGCGCGCGTTGCTGTGCCACGGTGCTTTCCCATACAGCTTTGCGCGTAGCGGGAGGGTAGTCATGGCACATAAACAGCCGTGTTGTTGATGGCAGAGCCAGTATTTTCCGGATGGAATGAAATAGCTGATGCGCATCTCCTCCCGGGAAATCTGCACGTGCGGTGCCAATATCCGGCATGAAGAGTGTATCGCCCACAAACACGGCATCATCGAACTGATATGCCAAATCAGCGGGCGTGTGGCCGGATACAGAGATGGCTTTGCCCGTTAAATTCCCAACTGAGAATAACTCGTCATCAGCGAACAGGTGATCAAAATCATGACCATCGGGAACAAATTCATCGCCAAGATTGAAAATTTTTTTGAATGTCTTCTGTACAGCGGGAATGTGATCGCCAATGCCGGTTTTTCCACCCACTTGATGTTTGAGATAATCGGCGGATGACAAATGGTCTGCATGCGCATGCGTCTCCAGTATCCACTCAACCGATAACCGCCGCTCACGGATGAATGCAATCAACTTGTCAGCCGAATGCGTACTGGTTCTGCCCGATTTGGGATCGTAATCCAGAACCGGATCAATGACGGCGCAACTTCCATTCGATTCATCAAAAACTACATAACTGACGGTCCAGGTTGACGGATCGTAGAATGCTTGAATAGTAGGTTTCATTGCGTTCTCCTGTTATATTATTAGGAAAAATCTTACATATTATATTGCATTTATCTATAATTATACAATATTACATATTGTAATTAATTTATGCATTGTGATCGAAATGCAATAGAAGGAGGAAATCAACGATGTCTATCACTTCTGATTTAATACCATGGCATGCGCTGACCGGCGGTTTTGTCATAGGCATTGCGGTGACCTTGCTACTATTTTTTGAAGGCCGCATTGCAGGCATATCGGGAATCGTGGGTGGATTATACCGGTTAAAAAAAGGCGACATCAGCTGGCGTGTTGCGTTTATTTTTGGACTTATAGTATCGGCGGTCATCTGGAAGCTTTTTTTTGACATGCCGCCAATACAAATAGAAACTAGCCATGTGATGCTCGCGTTTGCCGGCCTATTGGTGGGCTATGGTACCCGTCTGGGTTCGGGGTGTACCAGCGGTCATGGTGTGTGCGGTTTATCGCGCCGTTCGCCGCGCTCCATTGCAGCGACGGTGGTATTCATGCTGACTGGTTTCGCAGCGGTTTATTTGTTGCGGCATGTTTTAGTTTAGCCTGGATAAATTGATTATCGGAGAATCAAAATGATTAGTTTTATCGCGTTAATCGCTGGGATTATTTTCGGTTTCGGGATTATCGGCTCAGGCATGGTTAATCCGGCACTGGTTTTGGCATTTCTTGATGTGACGGGCGATTGGGATGCTACATTGCTATGGGTGATGGGCGGTGCAGTGACTGTCGGTACTATCGCTTTTATGCTGGCAAGAAAGCGCGAGCGATCCTATCTTGGCTTACCGATGCAGATACCTGGCATGGCTAAAATAGATAGCCGCTTGCTTTTAGGGAGTCTTATGTTCGGAATCGGCTGGGGTATTGCAGGCATTTGTCCCGGGCCGGCCTTGGTATTAGCGGGGACGGGCAATAGTGATGCGCTGGTATTTTTGGTTGCAATGCTATTGGGGATGGGGATCTACCGGATGACGCAAGATCGTGGCTGATTTGATGCAAATGGATTAGAATCTTAATCGCTCAACAAAATATTATTTTGTTATCCTAATCTTATTAATATAAGTTAACGTAAAGAATTAATTAATCATGAAAACAGATTCAGCCTTAAACAATATCGCAGCGCTGCATTCATCCGCATCGGAGGCTTGCGCTTTACTGAAAATATTGGCTAACGAAGACCGGCTGCTCATTTTATGCGAATTGACCAAAGGAACCCGGAATGTGGGCGAACTGGAAGAATTGCTGGGTATTCATCAACCCACACTGTCGCAACAATTGACGGTGTTGCGTGAAGAGAATTTGGTTGCGACGGAGCGTCGAGGAAAATACATTTACTACAGTTTGGCAAGCCAGGACGCCGTCAAAATCATGGAAACTTTATTTAGTCTGTATTGTAAAAATCACTCCGATTGAAGGAAAGGCGCGATCATACAGATGTCGGCTTTACGGTATCCTTCTGGCGGCGGTTTCTCGTGAACCGGTTTAGCGATTGCCATGGATTATCTTATTTTTCTGTATGTTACAAGGAACATGTTCGGCGATCTGTTGGTTGCCAACAGCAAAACAGGAACTACAGCAGAACCTGCTGTAGTTCCTGCGAGTGTTTCATTCATGAATGCTTTTAGGTTGCGTTGAGCCGGTTGGCAGGTGAAGCCAACGTTCAGTTCAGCATGATTTCACGTAGTTTTTCTTCCAGTGGAGGACGCAAGCCGGATTTGCGGGCCTCCTCGATCGCTACTTCAGGATCGATGCCTTTGGTGATGCGATAGCTAGCCCACATAGCGCTTGCCCGGTTACCCGATCCGCAATGAATGAGTACCGGCGTTTGCGCCGCTTCGAACACTTTGGCGAATTGCGCCACTTGCTCCTTAGTGATGCCGGCCACTGTCGTTGGAATGTTGAAATAGGCGATGCCAACCGAGTCGACCAATCCTTTTTCTTCGGCAGTTCCTTCGTTCTTGGTACGCAAATCAATAACCGTTTTGAAACCGGTAGCTGATAGTGCTTGCACGCCGCCATCGCTGATCATTCCTGATATGGCGACTTGTTCCGTAGCGCGGCTGTAATTTTGTACGGGAATTACCTGGTGCGCGAACGGCACCCGGCCTCCCGAAGCTTGTGCAAGGCCGGTAAACAACATGCCCGCCAGCGTTATCAGAATGATAGAGTATTTCATAGAAAGCCCCATTTGCTGTGTTAAGTGAAAAAAGATTGTTTTCATTGTAGCCGGACTGAATAATGAAATACAAATTATTCCTGCCGGTGCCGGTCTATGGAATGGATGCAATGCAACCGGACAAATTTCATCAAAGGTAAAACACTTATGTCGCATCAACACTCATCGGAAGACGGCGGAACACCTGTATGGCATACCTGTCCACCGCAGCAGGTGCTGGATGTGCTGAATACCGGAAGCGACGGACTAACGCAAACGGAAGCACTGCGGCGACTTGAGCGCTATGGCGCAAACCGTTTGAAGCCTCCGCAGGCGAAGAGTGCCATGATGCGGTTTCTATTGCAGTTTCATAATGTGCTGATTTATATCTTGCTGGTTGCATCGGTGTTGACTGCTGTTCTCGGGCATTGGGTGGATAGCGGTGTCATTCTTGGTGTGGTGGTCATTAATGCCATCATCGGTTTCGTGCAAGAAGGCAAAGCAGAAAAAGCGCTCAATGCAATCCGGCGCATGCTGTCGCTTGCTGCGATTGTGATACGCGCGGGTCAACGGGAACAGATTCCGGCAGAGCAGCTGGTGCCCGGTGATATTGTCCTGCTGCAATCGGGCGACAAGGTGCCGGCCGATTTGCGCTTGCTTCACTGTAAAAACCTGCGTATAGAGGAAGCCGCGTTGACCGGAGAATCACAAGCGGTAGAGAAATCCATTAGTGAGGTTGAGGCCGTGACAGCTATAGGAGACCGGTTCTGCATGGCGTACTCCGGTACGCTGGTGGTTTATGGACAAGGAACGGGCATCGTGGTTGCCACCGGCCAGCAGACCGAGATCGGCCGTATCAGTCAGATGATCGCGCAAGTCGATAAACTGACCTCACCGCTCCTGCGGCAAATGGCGATTTTTGCCCGCTGGCTGACACTGGTGGTTTTGTTGCTGGCGGCCGGTATTTTTGTGTACGGATTGTTATGGCAAGACTATCCGCTCAGTGAAATTTTTATGGCGGCAGTCAGCATGGCGATCGCAGCCGTTCCGGAAGAGTTACCGGCCATCATGACAATCACGCTGGCATTGGGAGTGCAGAATATGGCGCGGCGCAGCGCCATTGTACGTAGACTTCCGGCGGTCGAAACGCTGGGTGCCGTGACTGTCATTTGCACCGACAAAACCGGGACGTTGACGCGCAACGAGATGACCGTGCAACGTGTGGTCACTGCCGATGATCAATTGCAGGTCAGTGGCGCGGGTTATGTGCCAAAGGGTAGTTTTAGCAGGGATGGAGCGGAAATTTCCAGTGTTGACCATGCCGATCTGCGGGAACTGTGCCGCGCTGGTCTTTTGTGTAATGACGCGCTGTTGCGGCAGAGCAATGATACTTGGGAAATTCAAGGCGATCCGACAGAAGGTGCGCTGATTACCTTGGCGATGAAGGCCGCGCTGGATCCTACGCAGGAACATGAGCAGCTGCCGCGTATTGACGTGATACCGTTTGAGCCGGAGCACCGTTTTATGGCGACACTGCATCATGACCACACCGGGCACAGCCTGGTTTATGTCAAAGGCGCTCCGGAAAGGGTGCTGGTTATGTGTAATCACCAGTGTAGCCAAGGCGAAGACCGTCCGCTTCAATCCGATTTCTGGCAGGCCAGAATACGCGAGGCAAGCGAAAACGGGCAGCGTATCCTCGCCATTGCCAGCCGTGTGATGCCGGTAAAACAACACACATTGGCAATGTCCGATATGGAAACCGGGTTCACTTTGCTCGGATTGGTTGGTATTATCGATCCGCCGCGAGAGGAAGCCATTACCGCAGTACAACAATGTCATGCCGCGGGCATTCGCGTCAAAATGATTACCGGCGATCACCGCATCACCGCCGCTGCGATTGGCGCAAGCCTGGGCATTGGGGATGGTCAACGGACCGTGACGGGAATTGAGCTGGACGATATGGACGATGCGCAATTGCGCCGGACGGCTGCGGATGTGGATATTTTTGCCCGCGCCGATCCGGGGCATAAACTGCGTCTGGTGAACGCTTTACAGAATAACGGTGAAATTGTTGCCATGACCGGCGACGGTGTGAACGATGCACCAGCCTTAAAGCGCGCCGATATTGGTGTAGCCATGGGACGGAAAGGTACCGAGGTGGCTAAGGAAGCGGCTGAAATGGTGCTGACGGACGATAATTTTGCATCGATTGCGCATGCTGTGGAAGAAGGCCGCACAGTCTACGATAACATCAGAAAAACAATGGTGTATGTGCTGCCGACCAATGGCGGTGAAGCCGGATTGGTGCTACTGGCGATCATGTTTGGAATGGCGTTGCCGGTTACACCGCTGCAAATTTTATGGATCAATATGGTCACGACGGTGACTTTGGCGATTTCTCTTTCGTTTGAACGGCCCGAAATGAGCGTGATGTCACGTCCGCCGCATGATCCGCATGCGCCGGTTTTGTCGGGTTTCCTGGTGTGGCGTATCGTTTTTGTCACGCTCTTGATGATTGGCGGCAGCTTTGCCTTGTATTTCTGGGAGCTGGCGCAAGGTTCGAGTGTTGAGCTTGGCCGCACCGTGGTGGTGAATGTGCTGGTGTTATGTGAAATCGTCTACTTATTCAATTGCCGCTATTTGATTGCTTCCGTGTGCTCGCGCCAGGGCATGCTGGGTAATCCCTATGTGGTGTTGGCGGCGGGTTCGTTACTGATATTGCAGTTGCTGCTTACTTATTTACCCGTCATGCAACAGCTATTTGGCACCGTTGCACTGGATGCGGCGGCTTGGGGACGTATTGCCGCAGTGAGCTTGATATTGTTTGTAGTGATTGAATTTGAAAAATACTGGTTGCGGCGCAGGGGGATCAAGGATTGATGAAGGGCCAATTTATCCAGTTCAGCATAAATTGGCCCGTTTGCATCCCCCTACCGGCGGATGCAGTTTTACAATGTTACAACGCTGCGAGGAAAGCCACGAGATCGGCTTTTTCTCTTTCGGTCAGACCGATACTGAAGCGGGTGTTGTAAAACTCAACCACGGATTGCAGATCCGGTGCAGAACCATCATGGAAGTAAGGTGGGCGTGAAGCAACCGAACGCAGGATCGGTCCTTTAAAGCGGCCAATATCCTTCCATTTGCCAGTCAGCAATGCACGGCCTGGATCGGTCGTTTTGACGATTTCACCCGTCGTTTTGTTTTTCAGGGTGTACAGCGGCATATCCGGTGCGCGGCGTGATTCATCGGCAATACCGATATCCAGAGGCATCGGGGTGGAGTGATTGCCCGAATTCGGGGTGTTATGGCATGTTGTGCATGTACCTGGCAGTACGCTTACAGCCAGGTCATCATTAATGCCTTTTACCCCTTTGATCAAGATCGGTTTGCTGTTGAATAGCGCTTGTCCGCGTGCAATGGCAGCGCGTGCGCTTTTGGTGCCATGAGTGGATTTGGTTGTTTTAAAGCGATTCCAGCTGTCATAGAGCGACATCGCATTGGGATCAAAAGGTTCGCGTGTTTTGTAGTCACCCGCTAATGTATCGTTAATGCCAAAGTGATACTTTTGCTTTTTCAGCGCTTTAGGTCCGCCGAGTGCATCTTCTGCGGTAAGTTCGCCGGCATCATTATCTTTGATTTGCGCAGTGAACAGTCCGGATTCGAATGCCACGATCGCATCGCGCTCTTCTTCGGTCAGATCCCGCAATGCTTCGGCATGGCCTCGTGTGGCGTGATTGGCTTGTGTGCCCAAGTCAAACGATACCGGAGAGAAGCAAGTCGATGTGCCAAAAATACAATCACCGGAGCCTGGCTGTAGGGTTGTTTCGCGACCATCCCACATGACGGCGCTGAGAAACTTCAGGTTGGTGGTTGGCATCGGGCGGCGGAATAGAGACAATTCGGTTTCGCTGGCGAAGCCGTAAGGATCATCGGCTTCGATCAATTCAAATTCCGCACCGCTGGGAATACCGATTCCCACACGGATATTGGCTTTCTCCAGCAGCATGCTATAAGCCGCGCGGCGTTTTGTAACCGTAGTTACATCTGCGAGGGGAGAGTTGGCGCCATCCACCAAACGGAAAAGCGGATCCAGACCTTTTGTTTTATTGAAAAGTTTCTTTACCTCTTGCGGGGTAATGGTCCATCCTTGGTCCGGTGCATGGCAAGAAGCGCAGCTGCGGCCATTTGTTCCAATGCTTTTGAAGAATGGGTTATTAAGATCAATAAAACCTGCTGTGCTATAGGTCGCATCTTTCCCATGACTATTCTCTGCGCTAAACATATTAGGCAGGCGGTTTGAATGATGATCATGCTCGTCATCGTGATCATGGCTATCTTTGGCAAACGCGGGTGCTGCCAGCATAATAAATAATGCTGATATTGCTTGCAGCTTAATGTTGTTCTTCACTTACTTTCTCCTATTTGTGGATAAAAAAGCCAAATCTTTTTCGGAATTTAGCTCAACAAAGTTTTCTGCCGAGGGCTTAAAATGGGGCGTAGTCTAATTCAATAAATGAAGACCGGCTATAGTCTTGTTGAACTAGTGGTTATAGTCTAAATAACCTAGAGTAAACTGGCTGTGAGAAAAGTCACATCCGCTGAATTAAGTTGAAATTACTTGCAGAGAAAGTTCCGAAAGGGAGTAGGTTTGGCGGCGGGATAATTGCTGAATAGAAGACCGCCAAGCGGGGATTGATAGTCTTCTTGCTGCTATGGTGCTGATTCTAATTAGAGTAAATTTTATCGGCGAATCAAATAAAAGCTTTTATTCTCGTTCATTCTTATCGGATTTGCCCTTGTTATTGCTATGCTCACCGAAATGTTTCAACGATTTTTTCCACGCGCTTTGTCCTATGATACGTCCAAATTTGCGCGCCACTAAATCGCCGTCAATGAAATGGATACCGCCGTAGCGTCTGGAAACACCGGCTTCATCAGCAGCATCGGAGAAAGTAGCCCAGTAGAGGACAATATCTTTAGCCGGTACGGTACCGGGCTCGACTCTTGATGATCCGGCCGGTATGACTACGCTATGTCCGAAGTTGTCGCTTTTGGTAAACAGCTTCAGTGTTTCCGCACCTGCGGCACTGAAGATGCTGTGTCCCGAGAAATATTCCGGAAATGGAGGCGTAACTACGCTGGCGGCTTGATAAGGTTTCCAATCGGCACCGTCGATTAACCCTTGCCATGAGGGAATATGTTGACCAGCGAAGAGAAAGTGTATGGCAGTAACGGGTCTGACATAGTCAAAATACCGTTTGATATCCCACGACACAATACTGGCGTCCAGAATAGCATTGGATAAAGCGAAAAACATTTTGATATCTTGATCGATGTTGTGCGCGTCACGATCCGATACGAATGTGGCAAACAATGTCCAATGTCCGGGTGGCAGTTCGGATAACGGACCATTCGCCCAGTACTCAGCGATGACTTTTTTCTCGTCGGTTAAATGAGTGCCGTAATCGACAACTTGTTGCGCTTGAATACGATAGCGCTCCGGCTCGGTTTTATAGTTGGCGGGTGCAGGAATATCTTTCCGGAATTGCGAGCCGGATTTCAGCACATAAGGTTTCACATTTCCCCAATGCGGCGCAATGTAAGCCTGATCGTGCCCGCCGACCGATAATGGCTGCCAGTGATTCGGATCATTGATGGATGAAGACGTGTTGACCGGTGTATATCCGGTGTAATCACTATAGGGCGCTCCGCCGCCATTCAGATCGCCTAATTGATTGGAACCGTCATGGTGGCGGAATTCAATGACCGCCGCCGCAACATTGCCAACACCCGCTGGGGTGGAGGTATCGGTCGAATTATCCAAAGGATAGGCCTAATGCACTCATTACACTATTGAAGCTGGTAACCTGTGTAGGGAACAGATCGGATAAGCATTTATGAGCAGCATAGCTCATGGCTTTTGCTTTATTTGCATGAGTATGTTCATTGACAGGGCAGCGCAGATGATCTTCTAGTTGCGTGCCTTTTGCTTTTTTGTCATAAGCTGCCCACGCATCGAACATGCAAGTATGTGTGGATTGCTAGCGCTCTTGCCACAATTGGCGGGCCTGGGTGTGTGGTGCGAATGGCTTCCAATGCCGCATTATTCCATTTTGTTACGATCGTTTCTGCAGAGATGGTGTGGAAGATTCCGCAATGTACTTTGACGTTAAAGTAGTCAATGCGAAAAATAATCAAATCATTGGACGTGGAACTGATTGCCTGTCAAAAGTAGCGCCAACAGGAACCGGGGTTGCTTTAGTGGGCACGACTTATTTTCATTTACCTGGTGGCAGTTTGATTACAAGAGGTAAAACCAGTGTACAACCTGTGCTTCATCCAACGGTAACACTGAGAGGTCTCACGGTCACTCATATTACCGGTGCTGCTAGTGACCAAAACTCAGTGATTGGAGGAACAGGCCGTTTCGCAAGCGCATCAGGCAAGGTACGGTTATCCGGAATGGTGAGTATGGCTAATTTTGCAGGTAATATTGGTGATCCAATCGTATCTGATTGTTTATTTGTAGTGGATTTGGATTAATGTTCTTGTTCTGAGCTGACAATTGATATTGTTAGCTCAGAGCGCGATTTGACAATGCTCATCGCCTTCCATCGTACCAAATCGGCAGTTTCTTTCTGTCCTGCAACGCCTTACGTGGACTGAACATGACACTGAATATTTGACTGGCGATTTCCCGGCCGGTATAGAGTTTTACCTTACGCGGTGAAGTTACCAGCGGGTGGCGGGTTAATATGGTGAATTTCAAGCCGTGCTTGCGGCCCCATTTTTTCAGCAGTTCGCTCAAATCGATTTCATCGGCGGCGAACATTTCTTGGTTAAAGCCGCCCACGTCGCGAAACGCATCGGTACGGCATACCACCAGTGCGCCGGATGCCCAGTGAAAAGTGACTGAGCACACAGTCCATAGCCGCATCGCGGCATTACCCCACCACGGCAGACCGGGCATGTGCATGACACTGCCGCAACCGACGTATTTACCCGATTCGATCATGTGCAGAATGTCGGTGACCATACCGGGATTCAACAAGCTGTCGGCATCGACAAACAGCAGCCAGTCACCAGTAGCGGCGGCCGCGCCGGTGTTGCGTGCGCGGCCGATCTGGTTGATCGGCTCGAATACGACTTTTGCGCCTGCTTGCGTGGCCAGTTCCGCAGTTTTGTCGCTGGAATTGTTGTCCACGACAATGACTTCATGGGTAAAGCCGGGTTTTGCGTTGGCGCCGACTGATAATTTGATGGAGTCCAAACAGTCGAGGATCAGCTGTTCTTCGTTAAAAGCAGGGATGACGATCGAAAGATGCATGGCCAGCTTGGAATTGAAAGTGAATATGCGGATTCAGGATGGAGAGCGGGGGACCGCTCTCCAGTGCGAAATTAGAACTCGCCTTGTTTGATGTAAGGTTGTGACCACAGAATCACTTGCATCAGCACGGATTTGCGCCATGCGTCTTGCATGCGATCCACATCATCGCGGGAATGACCGCCTTTTTCCAGGAACGGACGCAGGGTGGTGGTGATCGGGATCAATAAGGCAAAAATGTAATGCACATGAATGATCGGTACCGCTTTGACGTTGTCCGTGGTGTTTTTCTTGGTGGTGTGGTGACGCAGACCGATTTCGTGTTGATAGTTCAACCAATCCTGATTGTATTCCGCATTGGCGGTATCCAGAATCCATTGGCCAAAACGTTTGCGCACGCCACCGAGGTAGTCCATGTTGGGTTGACCGTCGGATGCATTGGTAAAGTAGTGCAACAGGAAAGGAGTTGAGCCGACAAAACCGTACCACACGTCGAGAATTTGCTCGACTTGATCTTTCAATATGTCGTGCGACATTTTCAGATAACGCACATCGTCATCACCGAATAGCGATGCTTGTTTCAGTTTGGCGAAATCATCCAGGGATACGGGAGATTTTCCAACAGCAGCGGTACCGTAGGTATAGCCAGGTATATTTGTTGCCATAAAATTTCCTTTTTAAATGTTTACGAGGTTAATCACCATAACTAACAGCGATTGTCGTTAGCTATGCATTGTATATCATGCTGTTATGCAATGAATTCTTGTTAAATGCTAGAGAAAAATAAACTGGTTAAATATTCGCAACGCGGATTCTACAGGATTGATAATTTGTGCGGGTAACCTTTTTAAGGTTAATGATTAGGTGTTTTCAATAACGCATCGAACCAGACTTTCCAGCGCTGGTATTTTTTGACTAAAGCGTTGTTGTCATTGAGAACCGTGATGTCCTTGGCGTGCCGATGGCATCCTATTTTATGTTCGCTCGCGAGTAATGCCGCGCCCAGCAGACTCGCTTCTTTTTGCTGCAAATGTGAAACCGGGCAAGGGGCGCACTGCGCGATGCCATGTTGCAGACAAGGTAGTTCGGATAATCCGCCAGACAGATAGATCCTGGTCAATGGCGCGTGCCGGTGAAAATCTTCTAGAATGCGTGACACCCGGAAAATAATGGCTTCGAGCAATAACGCGCCGATTTGCCGTGTGGTCAGACCGGATACGGATTGCGAGAAATGAATACCCCAATCATTGCGAAAATACGGTGCGCCTAAACCGCTCGGTTCTGCCAGGCAAAAGATATCGTTTGCCGCTAAATCTTCAACGAGGCAATCCTTGACTGGATAAGGTGCGAGTGCGGCGGCGATGGAGTTGAGCGTGCCTTCTACGGCAAATTGCGTTTCTTGCTGATTGTTCTGATAAACCAATGTGTGCAGATAGCCGCCAAACGCTGATGTGTCCGCGGCAAGGGAGCGGATCACGAAACCGCCAGTGCCGAGATTCACTAAAGCTTCGGAAGAGCGATCGGTCAGGCTGGCGACGAGCGCGGCGGATTGATCGCCCACGCTGGCTTGCAGTGTTAGGCCGATATCCAACGGCAAATTCAATCCGGTGGAAGGCTTGATGTGCGGCAAAATCGAGCGAGGAATATCAAACAGATGGCACAAAGTGTCAGACCACTGTTGCTGGTGGATATCCATCAGCAGGGTGCGTGCGGCCATTGAAGCATCGGTGACAAAATGCCTGCCCTGCGTCCAGCGCCAAATTAGAAAAGTATCCAATGTTCCGGCCAGCCATTCGCCTTGAACCAGCTTCTCGCGCCATGCCGGATTCTCCTGCAAGAGAACACTGAGCTTGGGGGCGAAATAATAGGGCGTCAAACGCAAGCCAGTCAGAGAACGCAAGGTTTCCTCGGATGCATGCAAGCGCTCGCAACAGCTTTTCCCCCGGTCGTCCTGCCACGAAATCAAAGGTGTTACCGGCTCTCCGCTGGCTTTATCCCAAATCAGAAAGGACGAGCGCTGGCTGCACATTCCCAGCGGCGGGTTGTTATCTGCTTGTGCGATGCAGTCTTGCAGGACTTGTGCGGCAATCCGGGCATATTCGGATGCGCTGCTTTCGTACCGACCATCGTGGCTATCGATCGTGGGCGCGGGTTGGGCGGCGATATGTTGGAGGTTTCCCTGCCGGTCCAGTAAAGCGGCTTTTATCGATGTTGAACCCAAGTCGAGCGCAACGGCAGCAGCTGAAATCAGTGTGCGATCCACGGCGCGCAGCGCTCAATTTCCTGATGCAAACGGGTATCGGTCCACTGCAAGGGTGCCGCAACGCGTAAGGCGATGCGTTGCAACTGATCCTGTGTCAGCTGGGTGAGAATCAGTAACGGCAAGCGGCGGCGTAACAGATCGTCGAGATGGACGATCATTTCTTGGGCGGCGCAGTGCACCAGATCGGCAACAATAAACGGCAATGCTGGAACGATCCGTTGCGCCAGATCGGGATCTGTTTCGATGCGGCGAAAAATTCCGTCCGCTTGTGTGCCGTGACGGCGCAGCAACCATCTTGCGCTCTCTCCATCGATGCCGAGCTGCGCGGCGCGGTCTTGCATTGCCGCAAACCATGCCGGAAAAGTATCCTGCGGCGCCCACGGAAAACGCTTGTTTTGCGTGGCGCAAGGTTGTGCGATGCCCAATTGCGCGCATACCGTGTCGACGATACAGGCGGCGTCCTGGCGCGATGAGGTTATTTTTCCGCCGACGGCATAGTGCGCACCGTTTGCGGCGGTTTTTAGCTCCCAGTCGCGGCTGACTGTGGAAGGTGAACTGGCAGAAGTGGTTTTTACGGGTTGTTTAAAAACCCGCACACCGGCAAAACGGCCGATGATATCGGCTTTGGTCCATGGCGTTTTCAGATAACCGTTGGCGGCAGCGAGCAGATAATCGATATCGCTGTCATCGGCGCCTATCTGATCCACATCGCCTTTGAAATCGGTATCGGTGGTGCCGAGCAGCGTTAAGCCATACCAGGGAATCATAAAAAACACCCGGCCATCGGATTTGGCCGTCAGCAGCAAGGCTTCATCGTTCAACACGGCGGGCATGAGTAAGTGGACACCTTTGGCGAGGCGGCACCAATCGCGGCTGGGTGATTCGGTTGCCAACCACTGCCCAGTGGTGAAAACGATCTGCTTGGCACGGATTGCCTGTTCGGCTTGCGTGAGTTGATCGCGGATGATCGCGCCGTCGGCTTTGCCATCGGTTTCCAATAATCGCACCAGCTGGCAGTAATTGACGCAGCGTGCGCCAGCTGCCAGCGCACCGGCGGTGAGTTCCAGCACTAAGCGGGCATCATCGGTTTGCGCGTCAGCGTAAGTGAAACCGCCTTTTAGTGCAACCTCGGTGAGCGCCGGGAAATGCGCAGTGAATTGTTCTGGATTGAAATAGCGATGCTGCATGTGCGGTTCCGGGTCATGCGCCAGGAAATCGTACAGCGTTAGCCCCAGTTTCAGTTGCAGGCGGTTTAGGCGCTGCTGTGCGTACACGGGCACGCCAAAGCGTAGCGGCCAAATGCGGTGCGGTGCGTTATGCAACAGCAGGGTGCGTTCTTTCAGCGATTTGCCGACCAGTTTGAAATCGTATGTTTCCAGATAGCGTAACCCGCCGTGAATCAATTTACTGGATGCGGATGACGTGGCGCTGGCCCAGTCGTTTTGTTCGATGAGAGCGACTTTCAGGCCGCGCAATGCGGCGTCATACGCGGTCCACGCGCCGTATATGCCGCCACCGCACACAAAGAGATCGAAGGGTTGGTGGTGTAGCGCTGCAAAATCCCGCTTCATTGATTGCGCAGCGTCAGCGCTTGTTGCGGTAAGTCGCTGATCAAAATATCTACGCCCAGTTGCAGCGCTTGAGTGATTTCCGCATCGCTGTTACACGTATAAACCGCGATGCATTTGCCGTGAGCGCGCAATAGATCGGTTATCGCACGATCTGTAATTTGAATAGGCAAGCAGAATCCGTAGAGAAATGCGTGGGTGCTCAATAGCGCACGGACATCCGCGATGGTTTGATCGGTTTCAAGATTGTATATCAGCGGAAATTCCGGTAGATATTGGTGTGCGTAGACGAGACTGGCTAAGTTGAAGGACGACACGGTGATGCGCTGTTCCGGATTCTCGCCGATCAAATCGAGTGTTTGGCGGATTTTCAGCTGGTGACGGGAAACCTGTTCCCAGTCACGATTCTTGATTTCGACCAATAAACGACAGCGCGTACGGTAGGCGGCGAGAAAATCCTGTAAGGTCATGATGCCCTCGCCGTCCGATTCCGGATGAATCAATGCCTTGAGCTCGCGAAAATCGAAATCGTCGATGCGTTTGCCGTCCAAGCCGATTTTGTTCAGAAAACGGTCGTGCCATAGCACCGCAATCTCATCCCGGCTCAACTGCACATCGGTTTCGATGCCATCGATGGCATACCCTAACGCTTTATCAAAAGCGCTTCGAGTATTTTCCAATGCTTCCCGGTTAGCGCCGCGATGTGCGAATACCAGAGACTTTTTGCGTGGCTGGTTGTCGAGTTCAGACATCGCGTCGATGTGTGGATTAGCCTGACTACTTCACAGCGGCTTGCAGCAGCTCAATGATGGCAGGATCTTTGGCTATTTCAGCTGCGGTTTTTTCGGTTTTACTTTTGATTTTCGGGTTAGCGCCTTTGGCCAACAGTACTTTCACCGTATCCGCATGATCGTGTAACGCAGCCCACATCAGGGCAGTTATGCCATCGTCGTTTTGCAGATCGATTTTCGCGCCATTTTCCAGCAATATCTCAATGACCGGCGTATGGCCGTTTTGCGCGGCCAGAATCAGCGGTGTGAATCCGTTGGTGGCTTGATGATCGACTTTGGCGCCATGTTTGATCAAGGCTTTGACCACATCGGCGTGCCCGATCAACGCTGCCAGCGTGAGCGGTGTTGCGCCGTTTTTATCCTGCACGTTCGTTTTGGCGCCTTTTGCCAGCAATGCATCGACAATTTCACCGTGTCCGTTCTGTGCGGCGATGTAGAGTGGCGTCGTATCGTTGATTGCCACGATATCGACCGGCGCATTCTTCGCCAGTAACGTTTTGACAATCGCGGTATGGCCGTTTCTGGCTGCCATATACAGCGCGGTGGTATTGTCGGCGGCCTGTGCATCGATTTGTGCGCCTTTTTCCAGCAGTGTGTCGACCATGCCGGCTCTGCCGTCCATGGCGGCAATGATCAAGGCGGTTAGCTTGTCCTGCGTTTGCAAATGAATATCCGCGCCTTTTTCCAGCAGCGTATTGGCGATGGTTTCATGACCTTTCTGAATCGCCAGCATCAAGGCGGTGATGCCATCCGTTGTCTGTGCATTGATTTGCGCGCCTTTTGCCAGCAATGCGTTGACTACATCCGCATGCCCGTTTTTGGCGGCAATGATCAGTGCGGTCGCGCCACCGGCATTTTTCAGATTGACATCGGCGTTCTTGTCCAGCAACAAGTTGACGTTGTCGGCGTGCCCGTATTGCGAAGCCACGATCAGCGCACTGAATCCCTTGTCATTCTGGTAATTGACGTTGACTCCCTTATCCAGTAACTGCTTGAGGTTTTCCGGTTGTCCGGAGAATGCCGCTTTAAGAAATTCGGCTTCATCATCGGAAGAAGCGTTGGCGGCAGAAATGGTCAATAGCGCTGCGATGACCGGGAAAATAATGAATGCGCGCGTAAAATTTACAAAGTTTTTTATATAATTCATCTATGACACCTATAACGGGCTTGTATTGTAGTGATCGATTTTCAGGATTTAATTTCGGGGTAAACTGATCAATGCTTCTTGCACTGATGTTGGATCGTTGATTTTCATGGCCGGTATTTTAACCCAGAAATGTTTTTTCTTCGTTCTAATTGACTGGTTAAGATAAGCTTTATTTTTATCAGTAAAAGATAGTATGAATTCACTCGCGGTAGTTAACAATTGGTAGATCTCTATGAATGATTGGATAATCCCGGATTGGTCGGCGCCAGCCAATGTGAAAGCGTTGTTTACAACCCGCAATGGCGGTGTCAGCCGGGGTGAGAATGACATCTACGCTTCGTTGAATTTGGGAGCGCATGTCAATGATGATGTCACGCATGTGACGCGCAATCGCGCTTTACTGCGCCGCCATTTGCCGAATGAGCCGAAATGGTTGAAACAAGTGCATGGCACCTCACCGATCTGGATCGATCATGCCGAAGCGGCAACGCCGGAAGGCGACGCCGTTCTCAGCCGCGAGTCAGGCACTGTGTGCGCGGTCATGGTGGCGGATTGCTTACCGGTGTTTCTTTGCGACACGGCAGGAACCACGGTGGGTATTGTGCATGCCGGATGGCGCGGACTGGCTGGCGGAGTCATCGAACAATCCATTGCTGCAATGCAAGTGGATCAGCATAAGTTGATGGCTTGGCTGGGACCAGCGATCGGTCCGGATCATTTTGAAGTCGGCAAGGATGTTTATGACACTTTTGTTCGGCATGACGCGCAAGCGGCGCAAGCCTTTGTGCCCACAAACAGTCAGTATGAAAAGAAATGGCTGGCGGATATTTTTCTGCTGGCGCGGCAGCGATTGATCAGTGCGGGTGTCACGGAAATTTACGGCGGCGGCGTTTGCACTTATAGCGACCCAGCGCGTTTTTTTTCCTACCGCCGGGATGGTCAGACCGGTCGCATGGCGGCCTTAATCTGGCTGGCGTAAAAATTCTTTAACTTGTTAATTTATTAGATTGTAACAGCGTATAATCCGGCCTTTCTTTTGTCATTGGTTTTATGTCGACGCTGACCTGGATCATAACTGCCAGCTTACTGGGCGGAATATTGAGTTTACTGTTTGCCGCAATACTTGCACTCAATGCCCGGGTATCGTGGCTTTCCATGCTGGTATCGTATGCCATCGGCGCCTTACTGGGCGCTGCTTTTCTGAATACTCTACCCGAAGCGCTTGAACATTCGGACGATCCAAAGCAAATAACGCTCATCGTATTGCTCGGCATTTTGGTCTTTTTTATCCTGGAAAAGCTGGTGCTGTGGCGTCATTGCCATTTGGAAGATTGCGAAGCGCATGATCTATCACACGCGCCGGTCGCTGCGGTTTCATCCGCTGCCGGTCACCACGAGCACGATCATGGACGCAGCGGAATGATGGTGATTGTCGGGGATACTTTCCATAATTTTGTCGATGGCATTTTGATCGCGGCTGCATTCATGGTGGATGTGCAATTGGGAATCGTGACATCGATTGCGATTATCGCCCATGAAATCCCGCAGGAAGCGGGCGATTTTATTATTCTGCTGAATTCCGGATATACGCGCCGCATGGCATTCTTGATGAACCTGCTATCCAGTTTTGCCACGCTCGTGGGTGGTGTGCTGGCTTATTTCATGTTGCATAACATGAATTTTCTGGTGCAGCCGTTACTGGCGATCGCTTCGGCGAGTATGATTTATGTGGCGATGTCGGATTTGATTCCCGGCTTGCATAAGCGCCCGGAGATTCATGCGACCATTCAACAAGTAACATTGATTTTACTGGGGATCGCTTCGATCTGGATCATGGGAGGGTTTTTCCCGCATGATTGATGCTATGTTCAAAGAAACTTTACTGACAAGGTATTCAACAATGAAACGATTCATTATGCTGTTATTGCTGCTTTTTTGTACCAGCACCGGGTATGCGCAAGAGGACAATAGTCTTCTCGAGAAAGTTGAAAGCAGCGCGCGCGCATGGTTAAAGCTGGTGGATAGTGGCGATTATAAAGATAGCTGGGAGAACGCATCGCCGCTATTCAAGGGGAAAACTTCCGAAGGCGCGTGGATTAAATCGATCACTGCGATCAGAGCGCCGCGTGGCGCAATAACCGCGCGTTATATTGCAACCGCGGGTGCGACCAAGTCGCTATCGGGATTTCCCGACGGAGAGTATGTTGTGCTGCAGTTTTACACTACTTTCGGGGAGAATGGTCTGGCATTGGAGACCATTACGCTGGCAAAAGCAAAAGATGACACCTGGCAAATTGCCGATTATGAGGCCAAATAAGGGATTTCGCTGTATCCCGGATCAGCTGACTCCCTTGAATCCCTGGGAAATCCGGTAATAGACACGCCGCACCGGCGTGCCGTAGCGTTCGATGACCCGGTATTCGATAGGGCCGGGGCGATCCAGCATGTGGTTAATATCATTTTTTGTGCGGGTTCTTTCCAAATGGCGGCGTTTCATGCCCACTTGGATGATAGGGCGGTCAGCCGCTTCCTGCGAAGGCAGCCAGTATTCGTACATGGCGCCGCTGTCGCCAAACATGTTACGTGAACGGATATCCAAGGGATCATCGCCGTGTGTATAAAAATATAACGCGCTGGCAACAGACCATTTGCTCATGCCGACAATAATCGGTTCCTGGCCGGTTTGGTGCTTCACTTCCGCGGCAATTTGCTTGATTTCACCCGCCGTCTCCCGCCAGAAGTAATGTTCCGTGAACATATGATAAGGCATACCCGGTATTCCCAGTACCACGTAGTGCAACACGAAAGCATACACAAAAATGCAGCTGATGATGGTCAATCGCCAGCTGGCTTGAATCCGCCTGGCAAAGGCGCTGACTTGATCCGTTTGGCCGATCATCCAAGCGATGGCGGGTAAAACCGCGAGCCAGATCGGACCGGTCCAATGAAAACGCGGTGTTTCAAAAGTGCTGATGATGAAAAAAATACAAAGTGGAACGCCGGTGAAGATCTGTACAAATAACTGACGTCTGCGTTCGAATGGCCGATCCTCAGAGGGTTTATTCGAGAACAAGGCGAGCAGTGCCGCAGCAAAGCCGATCGGGGTAAGCAACACCAAAATGTGAAAAATTAAAAAATGCACGGCGAATTCATGACCATCCGTCAGCAGCTGGTTCGATTGAAAGGCAAACGATGCCCAGTCATTCTCATAGTTCCAGATAATGACCGGTGAAAAAAGTAATAACGCCAGCAATGACGCCAGATAAGGATGAGAACGTTGCATCCAGCGCCGCGCTGTTGGATCTAGGATGACAAACACCAGCGCTGCGATACCGAGTAATCCAATCGTATATTTGGATAATAATCCGGCGCCAAAAGCGATTCCCATGCCTAGCCAAGCGGTGCGTTGACCGGCAACCAGCGTGCGTTCCATGTAGTACAGCGTGGCAGCCCAGGCGGCGACCAACGGTGCGTCAGGTGTCATGAGCAGACCGGAACCAAATCCCAGCGGTAGAATGGCCAGCAATAATAATGTGCGCATCGCGGTGGATTTGTCGTACAGATTCTGCGCCAGCGCGTACAAATAACCCAAAGTGATTGAGCCGCACAGCAGTGCGCCAATGCGTACGCCAAATTCATTATTACCGGCAATAGCGGTGCCAAACCAGATTAACCACGCCACCATGGGCGGGTGATCATAGAAACTCAGGTCCATGTGCTGCGCATACTGCCAGTAATACGTTTCATCCGGTATGAGCTGCGCCAGGCCGAAATAAACCAGGCGCAACAATATGGCAAACAGTACGATGCCGATCGCTGCGGTGCGCCAACGTATATCCACCGAAGGCAAATCTTTCTCGCTGGGGAATACATAAAAAGCCGAGCCCAGGTAATTGACGGCTGCAGTGGCCACGATAGCGGGAAATATGGCTAATAAAGGTGGTATATGCCACACATAAACCAGCAGGGCCAGGACACCGCCGCGCAATAATAATGCCAGCGCGCCGACAGTCAGGAAACGGCCGAATTGATGCCATTTGAGATAACCTGCATGATGCTCACGGAATGACCACTTTGAATTGAACGTATAGTTGGTGACCGCGGCGACGAAGAAACTGATGAAGTGAGCCAGTGCAAGTCCGGCGTCACGGCTGATCATCCACTGGAAAACGACGGCGTCAATTAATGCGCCGAATAACCCAACCGCGGCGAAACGTCCGGCGGTATTCAGTGTGGCTGTGCCGCCGGCCAGAGTGATCAGGCGTTGAATATAGGCTTGCTGGTGCGACAATGATAATTTGAAAGTGCCTTGCGCGTGGTCGCGGAAACAAATCGGCACCTCCGTGACGCGCAGCTTCCCCTGATTGGCCATGAGCAATTCGAGCAGGATTTTGTAACTGCGCGCATGATTGGAAATGCTGGCAGCCAATTCACGGCGGAAGGCAAAGAAACCCGAGGTGGCATCGTTCACATCGCACAGCGGGCGGGCAATCCAGCTGCCAGCGCGAGATAATAATTGCCGGTACAGCGGCCAGTTTTCCGTACTACCACCGGCTACATAGCGGCTGCCGATCACGACATCGCAGTTTCCGTTCAGAACCGGCGTAACAATTGTCGGTAGTTGTTCTGGAGGGTGACTCAGATCGGCATCCATGACGACAATGACATCACTTTTGGCTGCGGCTATACCGGCGAGAGTCGCAGCGGTCAGATCGGGTTTATCGCGGCGCTCAATGAGACGGACGTTAGACTGATTTCTCCATGCGCGCACTTTGTCCGGTGCGCCATCGGTAGAACCATCATCAACGAAAATAACTTCAAAGCTATCCGGGGAAAAGCTAAGTGCGGATAAGCGAGTTAACAGTAAATTAATATTCCCGGCTTCATTTAATGTGGGTACTACAATCGAAAATTGAGTCATGTAGTTCCACAGATTAACATTGAGGCGTGGTGATTGGCGGCATGATTTTATTTTTGTAGCTTCTGGTATTTATTTACCGCTTTATTATGGTCTGCCAGATTGGTGGAGAATTGCGATTCTCCATTGCCTTTTGCCACAAAATACAGCGCATCCGTTTCAGCCGGATTCACTGCCGCGCGAATGGAAGCCAGACTGGGCAGGGCAATCGGAGTGGGTGGCAAACCTGCGCGAGTATATGTGTTGTATTCCTGATCCGCAAGCAGATCTTGTTTGCGCAAATTACCGTTAAACTGCTCGCCCATGCCATAGATAATAGTGGGATCCGTTTGTAACCGCATCCCTTTGCGCAGCCGGTTGGTAAATACGCCGGCTATTTCAGCGCGGTCACTCTCCAAGCCGGTTTCTTTTTCAATGATCGAAGCTAGAATGAGCGCTTCATACGGCGAGGTTAACGGCAAAGATCCGGCGCGCGACTCCCAGCTGGTTTGCAAGTGATTCTGCATGGTGCGATAGGCGCGCTGCAAGATTTCGATATCGCTGCTGTCACGCACAAAAAAATAGGTATCGGGAAAGAACAATCCTTCGGCAGCACTTTCAGCTGCCCCGATCAAGCGTAAAATTTCCGGGTCACTGAGTCCGGCCGTATGATTTTGTATGGCTGGATGTTCATTCAATGCTTTTCGCAGCTGTGCAAACGTCGAGCCTTCAAGAATTCTGATTTCATGCTGCTTGGCATCGCCTTTGGTCAAATAGTTTAACAGCGCAATCTGGGTGATATTCTCGGTCAGCAGATAGTCTCCGGCCTTGATGGCGGATTCCAGGTTCAAGTAACGCGCCAACAGGATTAAAGACCATTTGGTGTGGATGACACCGGCGTCGGCCAGTTGCTGGGCAGTTTGTTTCAGGTTGCTGCCATGCCGGATAGAAAATTCATACGGTTTGACCGGCAGTGTGATACTGGAATGAACATGAAGATAAAACCATCCGATGAGCAGGATGGTTATGAAAAACGCATAGAACAGGAGGCGTTTCAGCGTGTGCATGCGCCACAGATGATGTTTATACGCTACGGAAAACGAGCGTTCCGTTAGTCCCTCCAAACCCGAAGGAATTGGATAGCGCAACTTTGATATTCATGTCCCGTGCGGTATTGGGAATGAAATCCAGATCACACTGCGGATCTTGATTGACCAAGTTGATGGTCGGCGGCGCAATGTGCTGATGGATCGCGAGTACGGAGAAAACCGCCTCCACGCCACCGGCTGCGCCGAGCAAGTGCCCGGTCATTGATTTCGTTGAGCTAACCGCCAGTTTACTGCTGTGTTCACCGAAGCAGCGTTTGACTGCAATGGTTTCGGCAATATCACCCAACGGAGTGGATGTGCCATGTGCATTGATGTAATCGACTTCGGTAGTATTGATGCCCGCATTCTTGAGCGCATTGGTCATACAGCGTGCAGCGCCCTCGCCATCGTCACAAGGAGCGGTCATGTGGAATGCATCCGCGCTCATGCCAAAACCGGCCAATTCCGCATAAATCTTCGCGCCGCGCCGTTTGGCATGCTCCAGTTCTTCCAGTACCAGTACGCCTGCACCTTCGCCCAGAACAAAACCATCGCGGTCGACATCCCAAGGACGGCTGGCAGTTTCCGGATTGTCATTGTTTCCGGATAATGCTTTGGCCGCGGCAAATCCGCCGATGGCAAGCGGCGTTACACAGGACTCCGCGCCGCCGCACACCATGACATCGGCATCACCGTACTCGATCATACGGGCTGAATTGCCGATGCTATGCGTGGCCGTGGTACAAGCGGTTACGATCGCGATGTTGGGTCCTTTATAGCCATACATGATGGATAAATTACCCGCGATCATATTGATAATAGTACTGGGAATAAAGAACGGGGAAATTTTGCGCGGTCCACCTGCATGGTACGCCGTATCGGTATTTTCGATCATCGGCAAGCCGCCGATGCCGGAACCGATATTGACGCCGATTTTTTCCGCATCAAGGCGGGAGATATCATCGATACCCGCATCTTTGACGGCTTGAATCGCCGCGGCCATGCCGTAATGGATAAAAACATCCATGCGGCGCGCTTCTTTTACAGAAAGATATTGGTGAATATCGAAATCTTTTACTTCGCCTGCAATTTGTGAAGCAAAACTCGATGCATCAAAACGGGTTATCCGGGTGATACCGGATTTTCCTGAGATGATGTCCTCCCATGCGCTGGATACTGTGCTGCCTACTGGCGACACAATACCCAATCCGGTAACGACTACCCTGCGTTTGGACAAAATAACTCCGCTTACTTGTTCTTGAAAAACAAAATACTAACTGGCGCTGGTGTTGGCGGTGACGTAATCAATCGCTTCCTGGACGGTATTTATTTTTTCAGCTTGCTCATCTGGAATTTCACATTCGAATTCTTCTTCCAATGCCATGACCAATTCAACCGTATCGAGTGAATCCGCTCCCAGATCGTTGACGAAAGACGATTCGTTTTTGACTTCTGCTTCATTAACACCAAGTTGTTCAGCTACAATTTTTTTAATACGCTGCTCAATATTTTCCATCTAGGTATTTCCTTTTCAGGTAAGAAAAATGCGTGCCATTCTAACAAATTTTGTATGCCAGCAAAACCAAAACATGACTGCGGGCACATAACTTCCTATTTAAGTTTTTAATTAGGTGGCGCATTATAAAGAACTTTTTGTGATTGTTTTGTGATTAATCTGATTTTACGATCCGATTGAATCAATCTATTCCGTTTCTGTGTTAATCCATATACATGCCGCCATTGACGTGAAGTGTTGTGCCTGTGATGTAGCCCGCCGCAGACGACGCCAAGAATGCGACAGCCGAGGCGACTTCTTCCGGACGGCCTAATCGCCCCAGTGGAACGTGTTGAATCAAGCTCTGCTGGAATTCATCAGCCAGTGCGCGGGTCATGTCGGTATCGATGAAACCGGGGGCAACACAGTTGACAGTAATATTACGGCTGCCCACTTCACGCGCCAATGATTTGCTGAATCCGAATATCCCCGCTTTTGCGGCGGCATAATTGGTCTGGCCCAGGTTACCCATAGCGCCGACAACAGAGGAAATGTTGATAATGCGGCCGTAGCGGGCTTTCATCATGGCACGGAGAACCGCACGGCTTAAGCGGAATACTGATTTTAAATCGGTTTCCAATATATCGTCCCATTCCTCGTCTTTCATGCGCACCAATAAATTGTCCCGCGTGATGCCGGCGTTATTAACCAGTATTTCCACTTCACCGAATTTTTCCCGGATGGTTTGGAGAGTGTGGTTGATTTGCTCAGCATCGTTTACGTTTAAAGCGACCCCCATTCCCTTGATACCGAATTTTTCCAAATATTGATTGATCGCACCAGCACCGTTTTCCGTGGTTGCAGTTCCAATCACGACAGCGCCCGATTGTCCCATTTTGATTGCGATGGCTTGCCCGATACCCCGGCTTGCGCCTGTGATCAAAGTTATCTTATTTTCCAAAACCATACCTCCTTAAATCGAGCCATGATAATGTGTTACGAATGTTCATTGTAATGCTATGTCCTTAAATGGTTAATCGCTTGTTTGATGGCTTCACCATCTGCCAGCGACAGCTGTTGCAGGTTTGGGTCAATGCGTTTGTTAAGTCCGGCCAATACTTTTCCCGGGCCGCATTCGACGACATGCGTAATACCGTTAGCGGCGAGTGCTTTGATGGTATCCACCCAGCGTACCGGGCTGGTGAGCTGGCGAATCAGAATTTCTTTGATATCCGCGGTATCAGTATGCGTTTTTACATCGGCATTATGCAGAATCGGGATGCGGGGCGATTGCAAGGGCACATGCGCTAACTGCTGCCGCATACTGTCAGCCGCCGGTTTCATCAGTGAACAGTGCGACGGGATGCTCATGGGCAGCATGATGGCGCGTTTTGCTCCCTTTGATTTGGCCATTTCGATTCCCTGCAAAATGGCATTCTTATGCCCGGCAATGACGATTTGCCCCGGTGAATTAAAGTTGGCGGGTTCAAGCGATTCTTCACTGTTTTGGTTTGTAATGTCACGGCAGATGGTTTCGATGATTTCATCATCCATTCCCAAAATCGCCGCCATGCCGCCAACACCTTCCGGCACCGCTTGTTGCATGGCTTGCGCGCGAAAATGCACCAATGCCAAGGCATCGGCAAAACTCAACGCTTCGGATGCAACCAATGCAGAATATTCACCCAGGCTATGTCCGGCCAGATAGGCTGGTTTTTCCCCGCCAAGACTTTCCCAAGCGCGATACACTGCGATTCCTGCAGTGAGCATGAGCGGCTGGGTATTGATCGTGAGATTGAGATCATCCGCCGGTCCGTTATTGACCATGGACCAGAAATCCTGCTTTAGGATATCGGATGCTTCTTGAAAGGTTTCCTGAATGATTGGTAAATCGGTGTACCCATTCATCATGCCGACGGATTGCGATCCCTGGCCCGGAAATACAAATGCAAATTTCATAAATCACCAACGCAGTAAGACTGCTCCCCATGTAAAACCACCACCGACACCTTCCAGTAAAACCAATTGATCACGCTGAATACGCCCGTCACGCACAGCCATGTCCAGCGCAAGCGGGATGGAAGCGGCGGAGGTGTTGCCATGCTTGTCCACGGCTACAACCACTTTGTCCATCGGCAATCCAAGTTTTCTGGCGGTTGATTGAATAATCCGGATATTTGCCTGATGCGGAATCAGCCAGTCGATATCGGTGGATTGCAGATCGTTTTTTGCCATCGCTTCCTGCACGACTTCTTCCAGAACCTTGACGGCGAATTTAAAAACAGCATTGCCTTCCATATTGATGTAAGGCGTGCCCTGTACTTTGCCGCCGCTGATGCTGCCCGGTGCGGAAAGAATATTGCTGTGACTGCCGCTGGCATGCAGATGTGTCGATAATATGCCGGGCTGATCGCTTTGCGAAAGTACCACCGCCCCCGCGCCGTCACCGAATAAAACACAAGTGCTCCGGTCATTCCAGTCGAGTATTTTCGAATAGATTTCGCTGCCGACCACCAATGCATTGCGGCATTTGCCGGAACTGACAAACATATCGGCTGTGGCGAGCGCATAAACAAAGCCGCTGCAAACCGCTTGCACATCAAAAGCCGGGCAATTTTCAATGCCCAGCTTGTTTTGCAAAATACAGGCGGTGCTCGGGAAAATCATGTCCGGTGTGGTAGTGGCGACGATAATGAGATCGATGTCCTGACTGGTTACACCGGCAGCCTGCATGGCATTTTGACACGCATACAGCGCCAAGTCGCTGGCGACTTGATCCTCACTGGCAATGTGCCGCTGGGTGATGCCGGTGCGCGTGCGTATCCATTCATCACTGGTGTCCACCATGCGTTCCAGATCAAGATTGGTGAGAATTTTCTCCGGTAAATAACTGCCTGTTCCAGTGATTCTTGAATACATTATCGTATTATTTCTTTAGATGGAGTTTGAGAATGACGGGAGAACTCAGCTACCCGCTCACTAATGCGCCGCAGCATGCCGCCGCGCACCTCGTCGGCGGCGCGCTTGATGGCAAAACCAAAAGCATATTTGTCCGCTGAGCCATGGCTTTTAATCACGATGCCGCGTAAACCCAGGAAACTGGCGCCGTTATAACGCCGGTGGTCAACGCGGCGCTTAAAGGAGTTAATAACCGGCATCGCGATTACACCGGCGAGTTTCGTCAGCAGATTGCGTTTGAATTCCTCACGTAGATAGGCTGCGAGCATTTGAGCCAAGCCTTCGGAGGTTTTTAGTGTGATATTGCCGACAAAGCCATCGCATACCACGACATCCGTGGTTCCTTTGTAAATATCGTTGCCTTCCACGTTGCCATAAAAATTGAGGCCGCTGTTGCGCAGTAATTCAGCTGCTTGCTTGACTATTTCATTGCCTTTGATTTCCTCTTCGCCGATATTGAGCAATCCGACGCTTGGAAAGGCTTTATTCTCTACCGAGGATACCAGGGATGCGCCCATGATGCCAAATTGGCATAAGTGCTCCGCCGTGCAATCGACATTAGCGCCCAAGTCCAACACGTAAGTGTGGCCGGTACTGGTCGGCAATATCACCGCTAGCGCCGGGCGGTCAACGCCTGGGATCGTTTTTAAGACAAACCGGGAAGTAGCCAGCAACGCACCGGTGTTGCCAGCGCTGATACAAGCCTGCGCTTCACCGGTTTTGACGAGATTTATGGCGACACGCATGGAGGAGTCTTTTTTGCCGCGCAAGGCGGTTGCCGGTGACTCATCCATGCCGACAACTTCGCTTGCCGGATGCAAGCGGATTCTTGGGCCAAACTCGGACTTAGCGGCGCGCAGTTCCGCCTCAATGGCGTCGGGAATGCCGACTAAAATGATATTGGCTTCAGGGTCCTGGCGCAAATATTCGAGTGCGGATGGAACGGTCACATGGGGGCCATGATCGCCCCCCATACAGTCTATTGCTACAGTGATATCCAATTTCGGTGCTCTTGCGGCTGGAAGAAGCTATAGTTGATGCGATCTGTAACAATAGGAATTGTGTTTTTAATCGTTTTTGGTTTTAACCACTTTTTTGCCGCGATAGTAGCCGTTAGGGCTGATATGATGGCGTAAATGAATTTCTCCCGTGCTTGACTCTACCGCTAATGGCGGATTGGTCAAAAAATCATGTGAACGGTGCATGCCGCGTTTTGATGGGGATTTTTTATTTTGCTGGACTGCCATGTGAATAACTCCTTGAACTCAATTTGTCTTTTTTAATGCTGCCAATGCTGCAAAAGGGTGTGCCGGTTGTGTTTTATCAACTGAGCCGTTACCGTTTGATTTCAGTTTAAACATGCTGCATTCGTCATCCGCGTGACACAATGCGATCGATAAACTGAGAATCACTTCATCTTCAATTAAATTAAAAACATCTAAATCAGGGACTGCTAAAATTGCATCAATCGTATCGTCATCATCGGCCAGATTCAGCTCTGTTTCATTTTTGGCCAGTATCAGGAATGTCTGTAAATCAATATGATGCACTAGTTTATCAAGACAACGCTGACAATGAAGATGGATTTTTCCGGTTATTTCAACGTATAACCCCGGCCTTTTATTCTTGTCGAATTGACCGCTGATTTGATAGATTAGCTCCCCTTCCTGATCAAATAACAGATCATGTAAGCGCACAAGCTCAACCAACGGGATTTTACCATGACGACTGCCCGCATTACGCACAAAATCCAGAGAGTCTATGACTAACCTATCAGACATAAGGCGCGCATGTTATATTTTTTAAACCTAAGTGTCAAAAATTACAGAAGGAAATTTTGAAAACAAAAAACATTACCCCGCAAATTATCCTGGGATCCAGCTCGATTTATCGTAAAGAATTACTGCAACGGCTGCAGATCCCCTTTGAAACGGAACATCCGGATGTTAATGAGACACCGCTACCCGGTGAATCTCCCGAAGAAACAGCCGTGCGTTTGGCTGAGGCAAAAGCGCGTGCTGTCGCCAAGATTTATCCGCATGCTTTGATTATTGGCTCCGATCAAGTCGCGGCATTGGGAAATATTCCGCTCGGCAAGCCCTTGAATCATGAAAATGCGATAAAACAATTGCAACTGGTTCGAGGTAAAGAGGTTGTTTTTTATACCGCTTTATGCCTGCTGAATAGCGCGGCGGATCGTTTGCAGTCGCGTGTCATTCCTTATCACGTGAAATTCCGGCCGCTGAGCGACCAGCAAATTGAAAATTATTTGCGCAAAGAGCAGCCATATCACTGCGCCGGGAGTGCCAAATCCGAAGGGCTGGGGATTGCACTTATTGAACGCATGACCGGGGATGATCCGAACGGCCTGATCGGATTGCCGCTGATCGCGCTGGTGGATATGCTGATGGCTGAAGATGTTGAGATTTTTTAAAGTTTGATTTCTTTCATAAACTTCTAAATTGCAAATAGCGTCATTCTGTGGAATGATTATGCTTAAATGAAATTTTCATTTTTTATAGATTAAATACTTTATGCGGAAATATTCGGCTTATTCAATCATCTTTATGCTTATTGTCAGCATACTGACGAATGGATTGAGCTTATCGTTCAGAGGTGAAGTATTTACTCATGAACTGGATCATATCCGTCAGTCCTTGTCCGCCGATCCTGTGACTCATTTGGAGCTGCATCGCAATAATGTGTCGTGGGAAGGTGTTGATCTCGATGCCGCAACGCACTTGTGCTTGCATTCGGCCGGACAATACCAGCCATTTTTCTTTCATTCTTTCCCCTTGATTCCTGGTGTGATTGTGACGGAAGTCATGGCGATATTCATTTCTTCCTTGATTCCCGAGACAATTCCGGATTTGCCCCTGCGTCCTCCGCGTGCGCTTCACTTGTTATAAATCAGATTTAAAAAAGTATTGTTTGTGGATGGATGGTAATAATCCATAGCTATGCAAAAAACAGATCAGTTCTGATTTTTCGATGATCCGTTTCACATTTGCATAGCATAGGTGTATGCGGAGGATTTATGACATTGAGCGGCTTATTGATCGCGCCTTGCTATTGGGCGGTATCCGGATTGCGGCGTATCTTGCCGGGGTTCATTTTTTTGCTGGGTTTTTTATTCCACGCCAATGTTGGCGCCGATGCTTTCGGTGTTGCACCAGACGGTATCAAAGGTCAAGCAGCAGAGTTGTCCGCGCAGGAAACGGGCGATCTCACGTTGCGCGATGCCGTCAATCTGGCCTTGCTTCGTAATCCCGAATTGGCGTCGTTTGCCAAGGAAATGCGCGCGCTGGAAGGGGCTACCCTGCAAGCGGGGTTGCTGAGAAACCCGGAATTGTCGGTGAATGTTGAGAATCCCGGGAATATACAAAAGCTGAGCGGTGACATCAATTCGCAGGCTTCGGTATCGCAGGAAGTGGTGCAGCAGTTGACTACCATCCGCATCGGGCAATTGATCGAACTGGGTGGCAAGCGTGCTGCGCGGGTTGGTGCCGCCCGGCTGAATGAGGAATTGGCCGCGCGGGACTATGAATCCAGGCGCGTGGAAATCATAGCCCGGGTGGCTAATGTGTTTACCGAAGTGCTGGCCGGCCAGGAACGGCTCAAGCTCGCGGAGGAAACCAAGCAGCTGGCGCAAAATGTGGTGGATACCGTAGTTTTGCGGGTCCAGGCAGGCAAGGTGCCGCCCATTGAAGAAACCAGAGCCAAAGTCGGATTGTCCACGGCGCGTATCGAATTCGAGCAAGCGCAACGGGATCTGATTTCCGCCCGTAAAAGGCTTGCCTTGCTATGGGATAGTGCCGTGCCGCAGTTTGCGAAGGCCTTGGGGACTTTGGAAACATCGATTGCGCCGCCCGATTTTCAAACGCTGCAAAACCGTGTGCTAGAAAATCCGATGGCGCTGCGTGCCATGAAAAACATTGAACATCGCAAAGCGCTGCTTGAGGTCGAGCAAACCCGCCGTATCCCCAATCTGACCCTGAATGCCGGTGCTGTGCATCATGCGCAATTGGGCGGTACCACGGCGGTTGCGAGCGTAATGATTCCACTGCCGCTCTTTGATCGCAATCAAGGCAATCTCAAAGAAGCTTATCAGCGTGTGGATAAAGCCGTCGATGAACAGGTGGCGACCGACATACGGCTTAGAACCGAGCTGGCGCAATCGTATGAAACGATGTCGGCGGTGTGGAATGAAATCAATATTCTGCGCGATGAAATCTTGCCCGGCGCCCGGAGCGCCTTCAATGTGATGCGCAGAGGTTATGAGCTGGGAAAATTCGGCTTGTTGGAGCTGCTCGATGCGCAGCGCGTGCTGTTTCAGAATCAACTGCTCTATGTGCGTGCGTTGGCAAACTATCAGCGTCTGATTAACGACATAGAACGCCTGATCGCAGCACCAATTGATAGCATCAAGCCTAAGCATGAAATCAACGGACGTTTGCCTTAACAGCGGAAAAAGTAAAAAGGATACATGATGAATAAAACGCGATTGATGCCAATCCTGATCGTCATTGCCATAGGCGTTGTACTGGCGGGATTGATTTTATTGCTGGATAAACCGTCGGTAGTCACAGCGGAAATGGCGGCTGGCGATGCCAGCGGGATAGCGGGCGAAAATCAGCCGGATATCGGCCTAAGAGGCGGCAAGTTGTTTACCAGCGATGGTTTCGGCTTGGAATTGACGATCTTTGAAAAAGGCGTGCCGCCGCAGTTCCGGATTTATCTGTATGAAAACGGCAAGCCGCTTCCACCGGCTGCCGCCAAGGTGTCTATCGCATTGACACGGCTTGGAGCGCCGGTGCAGCTGGTTAAATTTGCACCGGAAGCCGATTATCTGCTCGGCGATCAAGTGGTGGAAGAACCGCATTCATTTGATCTGGCGATTGCCGCCGAGCGCAACGGCCAGACATTCCGTTGGGGTTCCAGTCAAATCGAAGCGCGCTTGGAAATGACGGACGAGATGCTCAAAACGATGGGTGTCGAGATACAAACGGCCGGTCCGGCCATTATCAAGTCAACACTCAAGCTGCCGGGCGAAATTGTGTTTAATCCGGATAGGATTGTGCAAGTGGTGCCGCGTTTGCCGGGTGTGGTGGCCGAAGTGAATTTTGAGCCGGGACAGATGGTGAAAAAAGGCGATGTGCTGGCAGTTATTGAGAGTCAAATGCTGGCGGACTTACATAGTCAATACATGGCCGCTCAGAAACGGCTGTCGCTGGCGCGAACCGTTTATCAACGGGAAAAGCAATTGTGGGAAGAAAAAATATCGGCCAAACAGGATTATCTGGCGGCGGAATTGGTATTGAACGAAGCCCAGATCGCTGTCGATCTGGCTGCGGAAAAGCTTAAGGCCTTGGGTGTTCGGCCTGAGCCGGGATTACCGGCAAAAGAACTGACACGCTACGAGGTGCGCGCACCGATTTCCGGGCTCATCATTACTCGAACGGTGGCTCTGGGCGCGGCATTAAAAGAAGACATCACCATCTTCACCGTGGCCGATATGTCGACGGTGTGGACGGCTGTGACGGTGTACCCGAAAGATCTGAGTATCGTCAGAGTCGGACAGAAAGCCTTGGTCAAAGCGACTGCCTTCGATGTCGAAGGCGAGGGCGTTGTCACGTATATCACCACGCTGATCGGCGGGCAGACGCGCACGGCCACGGCGCGAGTCATCCTGGACAACAAGGACGGCCGCTGGCATCCCGGCATGTTCGTCAACATCGAACTGGTATCCGATGAAATAGAAGTACCGGTTGCGGTTTCGGCGCAAGCGATACAAACGTTCCGCGACTGGACGGTGGTGTTTGGCCGTTACGGCGGTTATCTCGAAGCGCGTCCTCTGGAATTGGGCCGCAGCGACGGCAAAATGGTGGAGGTATTGAAAGGATTTGCTGCCGGGGAGCGTTATGCTTCGGGCAACAGCTTCGCCATCAAGGCTGATATCGATAAAGCCGGTGCATCGCATGACCATTAGCCAACCCAAAATAAGCTACCCAAGGAAAAATCATGTTTGAACGCATTTTGAAAATATCGATATACCAGCGCGGGCTTGTTTTGTTGGCAGTACTGGCAATGGCCGCATTCGGCATGTACAACTACCTGAAATTGCCGATCGACGCGGTGCCGGACATCACCAATGTGCAGGTGCAAATCAATACCACGGCGCCCGGTTATTCGCCGCTGGAAGCCGAACAGCGCATTACCTTTCCGATCGAAATGGCGATGGCCGGACTACCCGGTCTGGAATATACCCGTTCTCTGTCGCGTTATGGCTTATCACAAGTCACGGTGATTTTTAAGGATGGCACCGATATCTACCTGGTGCGGCAACTGGTCAGTCAGCGCATTCAGGAAGTCAGAAGCCGGTTGCCAGTGGCGATTGTCCCGACCATAGGGCCGATTTCGACGGGTCTGGGTGAAATTTTCATGTGGACTGTCGATGCTGATCCCGAGGCGCGCAAACCGGATGGCACGCCGTATACATCGATGGATTTGCGCGAATTGCAAGACTGGATCGTCAAACCCCGCATGCGCATGGTGAAGGGAGTGACGGAGGTCAACTCGGTCGGCGGCTACGTCAAGCAATTTCATGTCACCCCCTATCCGGAGAAACTGATTTCGTTTGGTTTGACGCTGCAAGACTTGGTGCTGGCGCTGGAGCGTAACAATCTCAACATCGGTGCGGGTTACATCGAGAAAAGCGGCGAACAGTATCTGGTCAGGGTACCGGGGCAGGTGGCTGATCTAGTCGAAATCGGCGAGATTATTCTAGGCAGTAATCAGGGTGTGCCGATACGCGTCAAGAACGTCGCCGATGTATTGATCGGTAAGGAATTACGTACTGGTGCCGCGACGCAGAATGGCCACGAAGTGGTGCTGGGCACGGCGTTTATGCTGATCGGGGAAAACAGCCGCACCGTTTCGCAGGCGGCGGCGGAAAAGCTGACCGAGATCAACCGCGGTTTGCCTGCCGGGGTCACTGCAACACCAGTTTATAACCGCACTACGCTGGTCGACAAAACCATCAGCACGGTTTCGAACAACTTGATGGAAGGTGCCGCACTGGTCATCGTGGTGTTGTTCATATCGCTCGGCAACCTGCGTGCTGCGCTGATCACCGCGCTAATTATTCCACTGGCGATGTTGTTCACCATCAGCGGCATGGTGGCCAGTAATGTCAGCGCCAATCTGCTGAGTCTGGGTGCACTTGATTTCGGCATCATTGTCGATGGCGCTGTCATCATTGTCGAAAACTGTATTCGCCGTCTTTCGCTAGAACAAGGGCGAATGGGGCGGGAATTGACGGCTGACGAACGCTTCGAGATCGTTTTCGATGCTTCCAAGGAAGTCAGGGAAGCCCTGTTGTTCGGGCAGATCATCATCATGGTGGTTTATCTGCCGGTGTTTGCGCTATCCGGGGTGGAAGGCAAGATGTTTCATCCGATGGCATACACGGTATTGCTGGCGCTGTTGGGCGCGGTATTTCTGTCGGTGACGTTCGTGCCGGCGGCGGTCGCCATGTTTTTGTCCGGCAAGATGATGGAAAAAGAAGGCGCTGCGGTGCTATGGGCGAAGAAAATCTATGCGCCTGCGTTGGATGCCGCGATGGATAACAAGGGATTGACGGTGACCATCGCCGCTGTCATCGTGATTCTGTCGCTGCTGCTGACCACACGCATGGGCAGTGAATTCATTCCTAGCCTGGACGAAGAGGATATTGCGCTGCACGCCATCCGCATTCCCGGCACCAGCCTGAGTACAGCGATCGAGATGCAAAATGAGCTGGAGGAAACGATTAAGAAGTTTCCCGAAGTCAGCCGGGTGTTTTCCAAAATCGGTACCGCTGAAATTGCTACCGATCCCATGCCGCCCAGTGTTGCGGATATTTTCATCATCATCAAACCGCAATCCGAGTGGTCTGGCAAATATCAAAATAAACAGGAATTGATCGCGGCGATGGAAGAAGCGGTGCGCAAAGTACCGGGTAACAATTACGAGTTCACGCAGCCGATACAGATGCGCTTCAACGAACTGCTATCCGGGGTGCGCGCGGATGTCGCGGTGAAAGTGTTCGGCGACGATCTCGATGTCATGCTCAATCTTGCCGAACGGATTGAAAAAATCATCAAGGCGGTGCCCGGCGCGGCGGATGTCCGGGTGGAACAAATTACCGGCTTGCCGGTGCTGTCGATTCAGATGGATCGCACCAAAATGGCGCGTTACGGTCTCAACGGCAGCGATGTGCAAGACGCGATCAATATCGCCATCGGCGGCAGAACGACCGGTCTGATTTTTGAAGGCGACCGCCGTTTCGAGTTGCAAGTGCGGCTACCGGAACAGGTCCGCGGTGATATCGAAACACTCAAACGCTTGCCGATCAAGCTTCCTGTCCTCAATCCGGCGGGTGCTCCGAACGCGCCAAATGCCCCAGCTGCTCCTTTGCCGGTCTATGTGGCGCTGGGCGAAGTGGCCGATCTGCATATTGCCAAGGGGCCCAATCAAATCAGCCGGGAAAATGGTAAACGCCGTGTGGTGATCACCGCGAATGTGCGTGGCCGCGACATTGGGTCTTTCGTGACAGAAGCCGAGGAGCATATCGGAAAGCAAGTCAAAATACCTGCCGGTTATTGGTTGTCGTGGGGCGGGCAATTCGAGCAATTGATCATGGCGGCGCAACGTTTGCAGATTGTCATTCCGTTGGCGCTTGGGTTGGTATTTTTCCTGTTGTACACCATGCTCGGCAGTTTTCGCGATAGCTTGCTGGTGTTCAGCGCGGTGCCGTTGGCGATTACCGGCGGCATCGTCGCGTTGTGGCTGCGCGATATCCCGCTATCGATTTCCGCTGGCGTCGGATTTATCGCCATGTCCGGCGTGGCGGTGCTGGATGGCCTAGTGTTGCTGTCGTTTATCCGCGATTTGCGCGCGCAGGGGTTAAAACTCGAAGAAGCCATCCGGACCGGGGCGCTATTGCGGCTGCGTCCGGTCCTGATCACGACCTGGGTGGAGTCATTGGGCTTCCTGCCGATGGCGCTGAGCACCACCACCGGTGCCGAAGTGCAGCGCACCCTGGCGACCGTGATGATCGGCAGCACGCTGTCGCAGTCGCTGTTGTCGTTGCTGGTGGTGCCGGTGTTGTATCAGCTGGTGCACCGGCGGAATGCAACGGTTACTTAAGGTTTTGATTCAAGTGTGGTAAGTTCGATGTTGAGGTGTATAAAACACTGATATAAAGTGCAAACGTCGATACTTGCGTATTTCTACTGATATCGATTGCGATGTTTTTGAGCGATTATTGGGTTGGTGTAGCGGATGCTCTGCCGTTTGCGGCCGGGTTTTTAGTATCAAGTTTTTTAATAAGGGAGACTATTATGAAATACTCGAATTCTCTGGGTGCATTGATTGCGGTGTTTGCGTCTTTTTCCGTGGAAGCGAGCACGACACTTTTTAGTGAAGATTTTGAATCCGGTTTGGGTCAATGGAATCCTGTTGGAACCGGTGTTGTCGTTGCCGATCCAACGAATCCGCTGAGTGGCAATGACGTGCTGTCATTCACCGGGCTCGGCTCCGGCGGTGATATTTTTACCGCTAACTCCTTCTTTGCGCCATCACAAATTTATACCGTGAGTTTCGATTACTTGAGTGTCGAGACATCCGGTTCTTCCACGGCTGATCTGGGTGGATTCGTGGGTATCAGTGACGGTAAACCAGGCTCGCACACTTGGATCGCGGGCACTCAGGCTGGTTATCCAGGACTCAATGTGGTGTTGACCCACAACGGAACATGGACAAACTATTCCATCACGATTGATGCCAATACCGCTCTATTTGTTTATGGCGGCACCCCCATGAATGGTATGCCGCTGCATCTTATGCTGGAAGATTTTGTCGGATCTGACGCAATTGCAGGCAACGTTTACTTCGATAATATTGCTGTGACTGCTGTCCCTGAACCCGAAACGTATGCCCTATTGCTGGCCGGATTGGGGCTGCTAGGGTTTGCCACGCGCTATCGCCGCAATAGCTGCGAGCAAGCCTGAATCCTGCGGCGTATAACTACCCGAATCGTAGTCAACCAATAAGAAAAATCAAGACCAATCCTGAGTATCCTCTGGATTGGTCTTTTCGAACTGCAACGATGCGTTGTTAAAGCGGAATTTAGCCACGCTCATTTATCGTAAATCTTCCAGCAATAATGAATCTTGGCATCGCGAGCGAAATCCTCGGGGATCATTTTGCTGCTGATGTCTTCGATGACCAAACAGCTTAATGCTTCCGTGTCCATCTTGAAGCGGCGGAAGTTGGTCGAGAAATACAAAATACCGCCCGGTGACAGCAGGGCTGCGGCGTTGCGGATCAATTGCACATGGTCTTTCTGGATGTCGAAGGCTTCGTCCATTCGTTTTGAATTGGAAAAAGTGGGCGGGTCGAGAAAGATCAGGTCGAATTGCGTTTTTTGTTTGGCGCTGGCTTGTTCGGCGAGCCATTGCGAGCAATCGGCGCGCACCAGCCGGTGATCGCCATCAATACCGTTGAGGACGAAATTGCGTCTGGCCCAATCCAGATACGTGTTCGACATATCCACCGTGATGCTCGATACCGCGCCGCCGATTGCCGCATGCACCGTGGCGCTGCCGGTGTAGGCGAATAAATTCAGGAAGCGCTTGCCCTTGGCTTGTTGCTGAATCAGTAAGCGTATCGGCCGGTGGTCGAGAAACAGGCCAGTGTCGAGATAATCCTCAAAATTCACCCAGAACTTGCAGCCGCTTTCTTCCACGACATGAAAGTGGCGCGAGTCGCTCAATTTTTCGTATTGATCGGTACTTTTCTGCTTGCGGCGAATTTTCAGAAACACTTGCTCGGCGGTAATTTCCAGCACTTGGGGTATCGCCGCCATTGCGCCGGCCAGCCGCTGATTGGCTTTGATAGGATCGACCGTTTTCGGCGATTCGTATTCCTGCACGTTGACCCAGGTTTGCTCGCCTTGATAAACGTCGATTGCCACCGCGTATTCCGGCAAATCGGCGTCGTACAGCCGGTAACAATGAATGTGCTGCTGTTTCGCCCACTTGGCCAGTTTTTTCAGGTTTTTGCGCAAGCGGTTGGCGAACATTTCCGCCTGACTGTCGACCTGCCCAGTTTGGGCGCGGCGGCTGATGTGTTCGATGCGTTCCTGTTGCGAATGGGTTTTCGGTTCGAAGAAAGCGGATTCCTCGACGGTGAAGCGCAATAGTTTGCATTCCAGTGCGCCATTGAACAGCGTGATCGGTTTTTGCGAGCGGATGCCCAATTTGAAACCCAGCTCGGGATTGCCGATGATGATCGCCGCTTGCCAGCCGGTAAAGCGGTCTTTCAGAACCTCGCCGAACTGACGGTAAAGCAAGGCAGCTTGTTCTTCGTCGCCGAGCCGCTCGCCATACGGCGGATTGCACACGATCAACCCTTTCGCCCAGCTTTCCGCCGCAGAGGCATCGCTGATGTCGCGTTTTTCGATGTGAATTTTTCCGGCCAATCCGGCATTGTCAATGTGCTGCAACGCTGCGGCGGCGGTGCGCCGATCCTGGTCGAAACCTGCAATCACCGGTAACTTACTCAAACCTATCTCGCGGCGCTGCTGCGCTTCGTCCAGCAGGCTTTGCCAGAGCGTGGGGTCGTGCTGCTTCCAGCCGATAAAACCGAAATAATCGTGCAGCAAACCCGGCGCGATATCTCCGGCGATCAATGCACCTTCTAAAAGCAAGGTACCGGAGCCGCACATTGGGTCGATCAGCGAACCGCCTTGCTGGGCGATTTCCGGCCAACCGGCGCGCAGTAGAATCGCCGCCGCCAGGTTTTCCTTGATCGGCGCGGTGATGTTGATGTCGCGGTAACCGCGTTTGTGCAAGCTCTGGCCGGATAAATCCAGGCTCAGTTGCGCGGTGTCGTTGTGCAGATAGACGTTGACGCGGATGTTGGGGCGCTCGGTATCGACATTGGGGCGGCTGCCGAACTTGGCGCGCATTTGATCGACGATGGCGTCTTTCACTTTGAGCGCGCCGAAATGCGTATTGTTGATCGCTGGATTGTTTTTGCTGCTGAACGACACCGCCAGACTGTCGTCCGCATTCAGATGCTCAGACCAGTCGACACATTGGATGCCATCGTAAAGATCCTGCTGCGATTTGACCTCGAAGCTACCAAGCAGCAACAAGATGCGGTTGGCGGTGCGCGACCATAAACAGGCTTTATAAGCCATCGCCAGATCGCCCTGAAAAGTCACGCCAGCCATTTTCTGCTGCACGTTTTGTCCGCCGAGCGCCTGGATTTCGTTGGCGAGGATGCCTTCCATCGCTTTCGGCGTGGTGGCGAAAAGTTGGTATTGCGTCATGATTTGCGGCTGTGGTCTGAATAGCCGGGTAGGATACTCGAATGTATTGCTGTCGCGCTGGCTTTTTTAAACCGGAACGCTCAGACTGTCACGGTGATGCGCTCCCGGGCAAATTCCACCATTTGGCCGCTGCGGATCTTGCAGGTTTTGCGCAGTTCAATCTGACCATCCACCTTGACTTTACCCTCGGCGATCACGGCTTTGGCCGCGCCACCGCTGCCACACAGGCCGGTGATTTTGAGCAGATCGTTCAATGCAATCGTGTCGTGTCCTTTAAGACTGAATTCACTCATGGTTACCTTGCTTCAATTGGATATAGATGGTCTCGACTTTCTCTCTGGCCCACGGTGTCTTGCGCAGAAACTTCAAACTGGATTTGATGCTGGGATCCTGCTTGAAACAATTGATATCCACCTTTTGGGCCAATCCTTCCCAGCCGTAATGCGCATGCAGCTCGATCAGCAGCGCTTCCAAGGTGATTCCTTGCAAAGCGTTTCTGGCCTGCGGCTGTTGGTTACTGTGGGAACTGGGCATATTCAGGGGGTTGGAAGCTAACGGGTTTAATTATACGTGCTATACCCGGCGGAGCGTGCGGCATTTGAAACGGCGTAATAAATGAGCATGTCGAGTCCTTTTCTAAAGCCGTAGCAGCAATGCAGATAGTTTTTCAACGGCCTGCTAACCGGCGGGCGAATTCCTTTGCGATGGATCTCTTTTAAACGCTGGCGTCAATTTGTGCGGGTCGATTGCATCCCGCTGATTTTTGGCGGCGGATGACCACCACGTCAGCTGTGCGAAGGATCGGGCAAAATAGCTCGTCCATCTTTCCGCATCAACAGACGCGAGAAAATTGCCGTCTTCAGCGAACACTTCGTGCGCCTTGGGAACATGAATCATCGCCGAAACCGGCAAGCAACCCAGCTCCGACAAAAAAGACCGCATCCCCACCGCCGCCCTGACACCGCCCCATTGCCCCGCCGAATACGTGACAATCGCGCTGGGTTTGTACGAAAACAGCGAACTGCCGAAGTGATTGAGCAAATGCGCCAGAGCCGGGCTGAGCGAATGATTGTATTCCGGACTCACCATGACATAGCCATCCGCGGCTGCGATCTTGTCCGCCAAGGCTTGCAGTTGAGCGGGCGCTTTGCCTTGCGCGTAAGCAAAGTGGGGTTTGAATATCACGCCAAGATCAAAATCCAGCGGATCGATTAGTTCCACTGAAACGTCGTTTTGCTGAAGCTGCGCCACACAAGCTCTGGCAACTCGTAGGCCCAGCCGAGGAGGGTTGGGCGGAGAGCTGTTGCGGGCTGTGCCGAGGAAGGTTAGGAATTTCATAGATATTCTATGAGAAATTGATATGACGTAAAATTGAGGAGCTGCGCGTTTTTGCGCAGTTCCGCTTGAGCATCAGCATAAGGTTAGGGCTTTGAGTTACATGGCCTGCTCGTTCCTAACGGCGACACCAAAAACACAATATCAGGAACATATACCAACCGACAAGCAACAGTCGCAATTAACGGCTTAAAGTTATTCAACTTACGCAACGAGCTGTATCACGCGAATGTTGCCAGAAAGTAGTGGTTTCATGCGATGAAGAGTTGTTATTTGGCTCATGTGTAGGCGGTCGGTTGTTTTGACTTCTGCCCACAGCATTTCGGAGCCATTAGTCATTGTCAGATCAGGCCATCCGGCACGGTATAAGTAAGGGTCCTCCATGATGGCAGAGGTGATCTGTGCCAAACCTTCTGCTCCGAGTGTATCGAATAGCGAACCAATGGCGGAAGGAGTTAGCCCCGGATACCATTCCTGCACCATGAGCGAGCTATAGATTTCACTAAAGTGCCGAACGACTTGCTGTGAGTCTGCGGAACGAATTGCGCTCAAAATCAAGTCAGAGTGCTCATGAAGGATAATTAGTTGTGCCTCTGTGAATCGGGTACAGGCATCTTGCCTAGAGCCAAATGTGTTGAGACGGGTTAAAACGTTCAAAGCTGCTGATCGAATGAGAAGAAGTATTGGACCACCTTCGCAATAGCCGCCTGCATAACCGAATGATGAAAAATGCTGCCACGATGTTAGTTCAGGGGCTTTCTGAAAATTTAGGCCATGCAATTTTTCATGGGTAATGCCCAAATGATGGCACTGCTCTGCCAATGGCAACATCATAATAGCCTGTTTCCACCCACTGTGAGTGAGTGCACCCGTCGAATCCACAAGCCCCCGCTTAACCAAGCCAGTGATTGTGTTTGCCTTGGCTGAAATTGCATTGCTGCGAATTATATCTAGCAACACCTGCTTCATTTCTGGGGTTGGTGGGCGTGTCATGATTGGGTTGGAGCTTGCGCAGTCTTTCTTGACTGCCGGGTTAGGATTTCAGCAGATTAGCCTCGCGCAGCTTGGCAAGAATACTCTCTGGCGCTACTACACTATGGAACTTACCAATATCGGCATCCAACGAAATGCTCTGTATTTGAGAAACCTCATCTCCGAGAAGGTCGTGCAGAGCCTTCTTGGCGTTGCTCTCAACTTCACGCTTCTTAGCCTCCATCGCCTCTTTAGCTTTGTCGTTGAATGCTTTGATTTGATCTTCGAATCCCATCTGTATCTCCTGTGCGTTGATTGGTAAAAGCGACATGTGAATAGCAGCCAGTGAGGCCCTAACGTGATATATACGACATTATTTGCCCAATAATACTTAGCAAGTGTCGTGTCATCATGATTAAGAATCGATATCTTTTGTTAAAGCTTATTAAAGTTTATAGCAATCAGACTAATCATGTCAGCGAACATGCCATCGCTGTTTACAACAAAAAAATCGTCGCCAACCCTAGAAAAATAAAGAACCCGCCGCTGTCCGTTACTGCGGTGATCATGACGCTGGAGCCGATGGCCGGGTCGCGGCCGAATTTGCGCAGGGTGAGCGGGATCAGCACACCGAGCAGCGCGGCGAGCAGCAGATTCAGCACCAGCGCCAGGGTCATGACCAGGCCGAGTTCGGCGTTCTGGTAAATGGCGAAGGTGAACAGGCCGACGATGGTTCCCCATAGCAGGCCGTTGACGATACTGACGCCGACTTCCTTGGTGATGAGTTTCCAGGCGCTGCTGGTGTTGATTTGATCGAGCGCTAGCGCGCGCACGATCATGGTGATGGTTTGATTGCCGGAGTTGCCGCCGATGCCGGCGATGATCGGCATCAGCGCGGCGAGTGCCACCAATTTTTCGATGGAATCTTCAAATAGCCCGATGACACGCGAGGCGATGAACGCGGTGACCAGGTTGACGGCCAGCCACACCCAGCGGTTTTGCACGCTCTTCAAGACCGGCGCAAAAAGATCTTCCTCTTCGCTCAAACCGGCTAGATTCAATGCATCGTTTTCGGCTTTGTCGCGGATGAAATCGATCACGGTGTTGACGGTGACGCGGCCCAGCAGTTTGTCGTTGTCATCCACTACGGAAGCGGAAACCAGGTCGTAGCGCTCGAATGCATTGGCGGCTTGCTGTGCGACATCGTCCGGGTGCAGTTTGATCATTTCGTTGGTCATGACATCGGCAACCAGGGTATCCGGATCGCTGACGAGCAGGCGGTTGATCAGCAACACGCCTTTTAACTGCTCATTACGGTCGACGACAAAGAGTTGGTCGGTATGATCGGGCATTTCGTCCAGCATGCGTAAATAGCGCAGCACCACTTCCATCCGCACATCTTCGCGGATCGTGATGACGTCGAAATCCATCAAGGCGCCGACGGAATCTTCCGGGTACGACATGGCGGCGCGCAGTTGTTCGCGTTCTTCCACGGGTAGCGAACGGAAAACGTCGTCCATGACTTCTTGCGGCAAATCGGGGGCAAGATCGGCGATCTCGTCGGCATCCAGGTACTCCGTTGCGGCGACCAGCTCGTGATTGCCCATGTCGGTGATCAGTGTTTCACGAACGGCATCGGAGGTTTCCAGCAAGACTTCACCGTCCCGGTCTGCCTTGACCATGCTCCAGATCAACAGCCGGTCTTCCATCGGTAGCGCTTCCAGAATCAGCGCAATATCGGCGGGGTGGAGTTGATCCAGGAAATGCTGCAGCTCGGACAGATTTTGCTTCTGGACGGCAGACTCAGCCAGCGATTCATCCGGAGCATCCTGCAAATTCACCAGACCTTCGACCAGCTTGTACTTGCGCAGCAAGAACGCGACCTGCTGCAGCGGCGTCGGTGAATTGTCCTGATCGTTGTCGTTGTCCGTTTCTGTCATAACAGGTTTGTGCTGGCGAGGCGGTTTTTTGTCCGGGATAAATCCAGCCAGTTTATACGCCGGATAGTTTGCAATTTAATGACCGGGAAGTATAACCGTCCGGACTATGTCAGTACCAACAAAATATTGGATAACTAGCCGGGGCCGTTCCACATTTTTGTATTTCTACGATGCGGCGCTGACACTTCTTGTCGCCAGCTAACAAGAAATGTCACTTATTCTTTGTTTGATTCCTGCTTATCCATGACAAGAACTACTTCTTCCGCCTCGGTTACGCTATCCTGGAAAGCATCGTCGGATAATGTTGCTGTTGCAGGGTATAACATATACCGGAACGGTACTAAGATTGGAGCTAGCACTTCAACGAGTTATTCTGATTCACTTGGAAATGCTACTGGGTCTATTTATAGCTACACTGTGAAGGCTTTCGATGCGGTAGGTAATATATCAACTGCAAGTAATGAAGCGTTGGTCGTTTATTAGTAGACATTACAGTGGTTGATTATGTTTCTGGCTAGCTTGATGTGGCTGTGAATGTAATCAACACATTCTCTTGTTATTGAGTTCCCTCCGGATCAGACCAAATCAAACCAGTGATTTTAATTTTGCGATCACTGGTTTTGTTTGCGGTCTGACGTTACGCCATATAAAGAAAGATTCGGCAGCTTGTTCGACCAGCATACCAATTCCATCGGCTATCTGTTGCGCGCCATGTTGCTGGGCGAATTTGAGAAAAGGAGTGGGTTCATGCTGGTACATCATGTCGTAGGCAAGAGCCGCCTGCGCAAAAATACTAGCAGGTAATTCAGGCAAAGTATTGTGCAGGCTGGCGGAAGTAGCATTGATGATGATGTCAAAATGCTCATCGGTGAAAAACATAAAATCACCTGCTGCAATGTTGCCATAAGTGCTGAACTGTTTCTTTAGCGCTGCTGCTTTTTCAGGGGTACGGTTGGCGATCGCCAACAAGGCGGGCTGCTGTTGCAGGAGCGGCAGGATTACCCCTTGCGCTGCACCGCCCGCACCCATGAGCAGTACGCGTTTTCCTGCGATGGCAATTCCCAGATTGCATTCGATGTCGCGCACTAATCCGATGCCATCGGTGTTGTCGCCGAGTATCTCACCGTTTTCAAGTTTAAGCGTATTGACGGCCTGTGCGATGCTTGCCCGTTCGGTTAAACGGGTTGTCAACTGATAGGCTTCCAGCTTGAAAGGCACAGTGACATTCAATCCTTTCCCGTCTCGTTGGCGGAAGTCTTGCACGGTTGCCTGAAAGCCATCCAGCGGCGCCAGCAAGGCAACATACTGCATGGCCTGGCTCGTTTGTTGCGCAAAAGCGGTGTGGATTAACGGTGATTTGCTATGTGAAACAGGATTGCCGATTACGGCATAAGAATCGAGCATGGCTGGTATCTCTTATTGGATTTTCTAAAACTCAAAAATTATTGGCTTAGCAACATATCGGAAGCTGCGAAAACCCAAGTGCGGGTGATGTGCAAAATATCCGTGTCCTGACTGATATCCGGTGGAAAGGGCGCGAATCCGTTTTGTCCGGCGAGTTTGACGATATTGACAGCTGCTTCGTCGAGAATTTTTTCTCCGGATGAGCGATTGATTTCAATCGATTCCAGACTGCCATCGGCGCGGATACCGACGGTCAGCTGCAGGTTGCCGTAGAGCTTTTCTTTTCTGGCGGCTTCCGGGTAGTTCAGGTTGCCGATACGTTCGACTTTGATGCGCCAGTCTTCGACGTAGCGGGCAAACCGGAATTCTTTAGTACGTGCACCGACAAATTTGCGTTTGGGGCGCTTCTGATAACTGTCATGGTCTTGATCGATCTGTGCTCTCAGGCGGGCAATATCCAGACTGCGCAGCAGTAAATCGGTCGAGTCGACCGCGACCGATTTGCTTTCCAGTTCGTTCTTGTGTTCCTTGGGTAGTTCGATCTGCGGTGTTTCGCTGACAGCGGCCATCAGCTTCTTGGCTTCTTGTTCCAGTTGTTTTACTTTTTGCTGTGCTACATTCTCAGCAACAACCGGTTTGTTTCTTGGCAGTACCGGGAATGGCGTTTTTGCCCGGCGGTCCTCTTCCGTGTTGCCTCCGCCATCCAGATTATCTTGCGCCAGTAATTGGGATTCTTTCGGTTTTGTCTGTGTTTTGTTGTTAACCAGCACCACTTCCAAGGATGAAGCAATTTTGTCGAATTTCGGTTGCGGAAACTGGAAAGTCACACCAAAGAATACAATGGCATGTAACAACAGGGAGGCAATCATCGCGGCAACTAGACGATGGCTCTGTAAGTACTGATAACCAGCCAGCGCTAAGGGTGAAGTTGCGAGAGTTTGAATGGTCACAGCCTAAGGGTTAAACCTTGAAGTTAAGTCTATACACTACAGATGATTGCATTATTTTAGGCAACAACAATGGGCTTGTCACATGATTCATGCAGATTTATGGAAGATAGGTCTCTATGCATCCAGTTTTTGCAAAAATTCCGCATGCAAGTTGCGTTCCAGCAAATCGATCTCGGATAGTTTAAGTTTGACATAAGCACCCGGTGCTAACTCAGGCAACGAAGGAACTCGGGCAACGAATGGAATATGATCCAGTTTTACCAAATTTTCTTTGATAACCTGAGCGTTCACGGTTTGAATCTTTTCCTGCAATAACCAGCGCAGGCACCAGTAACGTTCCATGGCGCGCTGGAATTCGCCATAAATTCCGTAGGCTGTTTCAAAGTCGCGCATGGCGATTAAAAGGCTGTTGCTGTCCTTGTGGTAGGGTGGCGCTTCATTGCGCAGCATGGCGATGAGTTGCCTTTGATTGATCAGGTCGACATATCGCCGCATCGGAGAGCTGCTCCAGGCGTATTGGGAAACACCCAATCCTTGGTGAGGTGCGGGAGAGATGCCCATTTTCACTTTGCCATTGGCTTGGCTGCGAAAAATACCGATGATACCGGCATCGGTGAGTTGTCTGCCCCACTCCGTATTCACATAAATCATCAGTTCGGATACCACCTTATCGATCGGAGAGCCACGCCTGCGCTCGCTGATCGTGACATGATCGGCGTTGATTTCAAAGCTGTAATCGACTTTATCGTTATTGCTGTCATTGGTTTTGCCACGCTGATTTTCCATTTTGCAGGCAAATTTCCACAAGAGACTCAATTCTTTGCTGAAGGTATGCGTGAAATCGCCTTTGTTTAATGCGGTTTCGTTGAAATGCTGCTCCAGCGCATTGTTGCGCAGGTTTGCGACAATGTTGATTTTTTCAAGTCGGCTTTCAGTAGCCGTGACGGTGAAATCATCCGATACATCCAGATACAAAGACAGGACTGGGCACAATTTGCTTTCAGCCAGCGTAAAATGATTGATCACCGTATCCGGCAGCATGGTGATTTTTTTTCCTGGCAAGTACACCGTGGAAAGTCTGGATGAGGCGGTTTTATCGAGCGTTGATTCTGGAGTTATTCCCAGTGCCGGTGCTGCAATATGAATGCCGATGCGGAAGCTTCCCAAGGACAGTGGGGTTACGGAAAATGCATCGTCAATTTCTGTCGTTGAGGCATCGTCAATACTAAATGCCGCAACATCCGCTACCGCTAAATCCAGCGGAGCATCATCAACGGACTGTGATTCCAGTTCACCGAAACCGGTGCCTTCTGGAAAATATTCCCAGATGAATTGATTGAAATGGTAATCGTGAGAAGACGGAATAGCGCCGCATTTTTCCAGCAATTTTACGGCAGTGAGTTTTTTTTCCGCGCAGACGACCTCGAGGGCTTTCCATTCCAGTGAGTTTTTATCGGGTTTATAGAGCAAACCGGAGATGCGCGGTTGGAATTCTTCGGGCAGGATGAATTGATTTAACTGCTCAACATAGCGTGCTTGTTGCGCGGCTTGCAGGCGCTTTTTTTCCTGGCCGGCGAGCGCGGCCTTTAGTGCATCCGGTGGTGCGGCTTTGTAGCGGCCATGTCCTTTTTTATAGAAATACATCGGCGCATTTTGCAGCAGTAGCAAGGTCGCGGCCGATTCAACCGGACTCGGAGAATGGCCAAAGTAATCGGCGGCAAGCGTATCGCCGGTAAATTCGGTATCTTGCGCGCAGCATTCCCAAAGAAAATCCGGATCTAATTCATCGGTTATTTTTTGTACATGACCCATGAATTCGGTTAAAGGCGGTTTATCAAACCTGAACAGCACGGCTGAGGCTTTGATTTTCGATCGTTTGCCATGCACAGCCTCTATTTGCAGCGACGTTGTATTGTCAGCCAAAATAGTGCCTATCTTAAAGATTCCAGCTTCTTCATAGAAAACATTCATGAGATTGTTTTTGCAGGGTCGATTGAATAATCGGAGCTCAGTTATTGTATCGGGAGGAATGGGTTGTCATCATAAAATTAAAGACTTAAACGATATTAAAAGACTTCTTTTGTGATGTGAAAAACAGCTTAGCGTTTTGCATTATATACGAGACATCGGTTGAATAAAAAAACAGTAGACATTGATTGCCGGGAATGGTGCCGGTATTTCTCAGGATACCGAGCCAGTTGCTAGTTATCCGGGAAGTTACTGATTGCCTGATCAAGCAATTGCTTTGTGCCGGCATGAGGAAGACTGGAATTGAATCAGAAAGTTTCCCGTAGATCGTGGCAGCGCATATTGTTGAAATGGAAAAGAGATTTAATCGTTCTGGTGTTTTTTAACGAACGACTGAATGGTGTTTTTCAATTCGGAATCCGGTAGCGTTGCGGCTAATTGATTTAAGCACGCTTTTCCGCTTGAGCTTAATTTTAATTTTTTCTTGCTGTATCCATGTCTTGCCGATGGTTTTGTATTTTTGGCAGCGTAATCCGCTTGCACCAAAATTTGAATTGCAGTAACTTGCCACTCTAATTTCTGCAGCTTGAGCAACAATGATGGAGAGATTTGCTTAAGTTTTGCAGCGATTGCGCCATTCTCGGCCACTATGGTCAGTCTGCCGTCCGCGATCCGGCCAAGGTTACAATGCTGTGCCAATTGGGCTGGAATTAGCTTGGAAAATGTGGATTGATCTTCATGCAGTTTTTGAGCCGCTGTGAACAGGCTCGCGTATTCAGGTGTTTTGCCAAGCAGGTTAAAGTAAGCGTTAACTTTATGAGAGGCCATGGGTATTTAATCGATATCCAATGAAAACAAAATATGAATATTATCTTTATTTCAAATAATTCGGAACGAGCGCGTAAGCTGGCGTTAACCAAAATCCATATTGTATTATTAATAAGCGTTTTGTTACTCATCATTGTGACAGTGGCGCTGAGCTTGAATTTTATTTCATTGCGCTACGCCGATCGAATCGATACGCCTCTTCTGAGAGCCGTACTGGTTAATCCGCAAGAAGAGCGGCATCAGAAGATTCAAACGCATCTGCAAGATAACTTGAATGTCATGGCGAGTAAATTGGGTCAAATGCAGGCGCAATTACTCCGCTTGGATGCTTTGGGTGAGCGTCTGGCGGAATCTTCAGGAATCGAGTCAGGGGATTTCGCATTTAATCAAATGCCAGGTCAGGGTGGTGCGAGGAATGATCTGTCTGCTGAAGAGCTGTCATTCTCTGAATTCAGCCTGAAGTTGCAGGAATTATCGAATATGCTGGATGAAAGGACGGATAAGCTGGGCGCATTGGATTCCTTGCTGCGGCATGACCGGATCACAAAGTTTGTGTTGCCTTCCGAGATGCCAGTTGAGACCGATTGGTATTCTTCCGGTTACGGATACCGGATCGATCCGTTTACTGGAAAGCGAGCGTTTCATGAGGGGGTGGATTTTACTGCGGAAGTGGGTGCGCCCATCAAGGCCGCTGCGGGCGGTGTGGTGATCTATTCTGATCAGCATCCTGAGTATGGTAATATGGTCGAAATTGACCATGGTGATGATTTGGTTACGCGGTATGCGCATGCATCGAAGCGTCTGGTGAATCTCGGAGAGGTTGTATTGCAGGGGCAGAAAATCGCTGAAGTTGGCAATACCGGCCGTTCTACGGGGCCGCATTTGCATTTTGAAATCCGGCATAAAGATAAACCGCAGAATCCAGCCAAATTTTTGAAAAAGCCGGGTTAAATGGGAGCACTGATTTCTTCAAGATTTTTGCAGGGTGAGAAATATGCTCACCCTTTGTTTTTTTAAACAATGTGTTTATACGGAATATTTAGAGACTTATGCTAGGCAATCTACTTAAGAAAATTTTTGGCAGCCGCAATGACCGGATGATCAAGCAGTATACCCAGACTGTGCGATCTATCAATGAACTGGAATCGGCTATTGCAGAGTTGTCAGATACCGACTTACGTGGCAAGACAGACGAGTTCAAACAACGTATTCAAAATGGCGAAACATTGGATGCACTGCTACCCGAAGCTTTTGCTGTGGTTCGTGAGACTGGCAAGCGGGTTTTGGGGATGCGTCATTTTGATGTGCAGCTTATCGGTGGCATGGTTTTACACGGCGGTAAAATTGCCGAGATGCGCACCGGTGAGGGAAAGACGCTCATGGCAACATTGCCGGCCTACTTAAATGCATTGTCAGGCAAGGGTGTGCACGTTGTTACTGTGAATGACTACCTAGCAAAGCGCGATGCTGAGTGGATGGGTAAGATCTACCGGTTTCTTGGAATGAATGTCGGTGTTATTTATTCGCAGATGCCGCATGAAGATAAACAAGCTGCTTATGCGGCTGATATCACTTACGGTACCAATAACGAGTATGGCTTTGATTATTTGCGCGACAATATGGTGGCGCATGCGAATGAGCGTGCGCAGCGCGTGCTTAATTTCGCAATTGTGGACGAAGTGGACTCGATTTTAATTGATGAAGCACGCACGCCGCTCATTATTTCGGGTCAGGCGGAAGGTGATACCGAGATCTATGTTCGCATTAACGCATTGGTGCCAAAACTTGTCCGGCAGGAAACGGAGGAAAGTCAGGGTGACTATAGTGTGGATGAAAAGTCTCATCAGGTCACGCTGAGCGAAGTTGGTTTTGAACATGCGGAGCAGTTGCTGGAATCAGCTGGATTGCTCAAACCGGGATCGAGCCTTTATGATCCGGCTAATATCAATTTGGTGCATCACCTCATTGCAGGCCTGCGTGCGCATAATTTGTATTTTCTGGATCAGCACTATGTCGTGCAAGACGATGAAGTAGTGATCGTGGATGAATTCACCGGGCGCTTGATGTCCGGCCGCCGTTGGTCCGATGGTTTGCATCAGGCGGTGGAGGCGAAAGAAGGTGTCGCTATTCAGAAAGAAAATCAGACACTTGCTTCTATTACCTTTCAAAATTACTTCCGCATGTACCAAAAATTGTCGGGCATGACCGGTACAGCTGATACGGAAGCGGCTGAGTTTCAGCAGATCTATGGATTGGAGACAGTCATTATTCCAACGCATAGGCCGATGATCCGGGAAGATCGTATGGATCAGGTATTCCGTACGATGAAAGAGAAAAATGAAGCGATTGTTCGTGAAATTAGAGAATGTTATGAAAGTGGTCAGCCAGTGTTGGTTGGTACGACCTCTATTGAAAATAACGAATTATTGTCCAGGTTGCTGGATCGCGACAAACTTCCGCACCAAGTTTTGAATGCTAAACAGCATGCCAGTGAGGCAAGTATTGTCGCACAAGCAGGCCGGCCTAAAATGATTACGATAGCGACCAATATGGCGGGGCGCGGGACAGATATTGTGTTGGGTGGAAATCCGGAACCTGAGATAAAACAGATACGGCATGATGAAAAATTAAGTGACGAAGAAAAAGAAAAACGTATTCAAGAAGTACAAGAGAAATGGAAGCTGACGCATGAAGAGGTACTGAAGAAAGGCGGTTTACATATTATCGGTACGGAGCGGCATGAATCCCGGCGGGTGGATAACCAATTGCGCGGACGTTCGGGCAGACAGGGAGATCCGGGTTCCAGCCGTTTTTTCCTCTCTCTTGAAGATTCTTTGTTACGTATTTTTGCCTCGGATCGCGTAGCCAGTATCATGACGCGTCTTAAAATGCCGGAAGGCGAAGCTATTGAGCATCCGTGGGTTACCCGCGCCATTGAGAACGCGCAGCGCAAGGTGGAAGCAAGAAACTTCGATATGCGTAAGCAGTTGCTGGAATACGATGATGTTGCGAATGATCAGCGGCATGTCATTTATCAGCAGCGCAATGAGTTATTGGAAGCGGAACAGGATATCTCGGAAACGATAACTGCAATACGCGAGAGTGTTTTGGGAGACTTGTTCAATCTCTATATTCCCCCGCAAAGTGTCGAGGAGCAGTGGGATGTTGCGGGGCTGGAGAAAGCGCTGGCAGCGGAGTATCAGTTGCATTTTTCGGTACGTGAGTGGCTTGAAGAAGAATCCGGCCTGCATGAAGAAAATTTATTTCAGCGCATTATTGATCTCGCGAGCGACCATTATCAGACTAAAGTTGCACAAGTCGGCGCGGACATTATGCATCACTATGAGCGTGTGGTGATGTTGCAAATTCTCGATTCGCATTGGCGGGAACATTTGGCGGGATTGGATCATTTGCGCCAAGGCATACACTTGCGCGGTTATGCGCAAAAGAATCCCAAACAGGAATATAAGCGGGAGGCGTTTGAACTTTTTACGACTATGCTCGAAGAAGTTAAACGAGAAGTTACCAAAATACTGTTGACGGTACAAATCAAGAATGAACAGCAAGTAGAAGCCGTGACAGACACTTTGCGGTCACCGGAAAATATACAACTTCATCATGAAGCTTATGAGGAAGCGTTAGCGGAAGATAATGGATATATAAAAACCGAGGATGATAAAACTCAGCCCTTTGTGCGTCAGAATGACAAAGTGGGTCGCAATCAACCTTGTCCCTGCGGTTCAGGTAAGAAATATAAGCAATGTCATGGAAAAATAAAGTAAATCATAATAAACAGTATCTTATTGTAAGTGAGTTGAGTGGATTTATCGCAAATAGAAATACTTCCAGGATTGCTATAATCCTTAAAACGATTGTGGTATACTGCGCGCTTTTGTAGTTTGGGTAACGTAATTTAACAAATAAATCTAATAGGGATTGGAAGAGGTTTTTCCTTTGTTGTATTGATAATCTTACAATATTATTACTGATGGAATGATTTAACATGGCGGATAGTTTCAGCATTAATGAAGAGATGAGCGGCAGGAGAAAGTTCCTTGTGGCTGCAACCTCAGTAGCAGGTGGAATTGCTGGCGCTGCGATTGCAACGCCTTTTTTATTGAGCATGATGCCTAGCGAACGGGCTAAAGCAGCTGGAGCGCCTGTAGAAGTTGATATATCCAAGCTTGAGCCAGGGATGCTATTGATGGTTGAATGGCGCGGAAAAGTCGTTTGGATTTTAAATCGTACGCCAGATATGCTGGAAAGTCTGGTTAAAGTTGAAGGCCAGCTTGCTGACCCGAACTCGGATAAGAAACAGCAACCGGATTATGCAAAAAATCGCACACGTTCAATAAAACCTGAGATTTTAGTTGCTGAGGGTATTTGTACTCACTTAGGTTGCTCGCCTGTATTCAGGAAGGATGTGGCGCCGGCAGATTTGGGGCCCGATTGGTTGGGTGGTTTCTTCTGTCCATGTCACGGTTCAAAATTTGATTTGGCAGGGCGCGTATATAAAAGTGTGCCGGCTCCAACTAATATGGTTGTTCCTCCTCATGCATATTTGAGCGATAGTCGGCTTTTGATTGGATCTGAAAGCGAGGGATCTGCGTAAATGAGTAATATATTTAATTCAATGCTTGCCTGGGTCGATAAACGTTTTCCGTTGTCGTCAAACTGGAAAGCACACTTATCCGAATATTATGCACCGAAGAACTTTAATTTCTGGTACTTCTTTGGTTCATTAGCCTTGTTGGTTCTGGTCAATCAGTTGCTGACGGGAATTTTTCTTACCATGAATTATAAGCCGGATGCCAGTCAAGCTTTTGCATCGGTTGAATATATCATGCGTGATGTGGACTATGGTTGGTTAATCCGTTACATGCACTCAACGGGCGCATCGATGTTTTTTGTCGTGGTTTACCTTCATATGTTCCGTGGAATGATGTATGGATCATACCGTAAGCCGAGAGAGCTGCTCTGGTTGGTCGGGATGGTTATATTTTTTGTACTGATGAGCTTGGCCTTTACCGGATATATTCTTCCATGGGGGCAAATGTCTTATTGGGGAGCGCAAGTAATTGTCAGTATGTTTGGAGCAATTCCGAGTGTCGGGGAAACATTGCAACAATGGCTGTTGGGAGATTTTACGCTCTCCGATGCTGCCCTGAACCGCTTCTTTGCCTATCATGTTGTGACATTACCATTGGTATTGCTGGTGTTGGTTTTTGTGCACATTTTAGCACTGCATGAAACGGGATCTAATAATCCGGATGGTATAGAGATTAAAGAAAACAAAAATCCAGAAACTGGTATTCCCGTGGATGGTATTCCATTCCATCCTTATTATTCGGTTAAGGATATTGTTGGTGTCGTAGTATTTCTGATTGTGTTCTGTGGAATCATCTTCTTCGCCCCGGAAATGGGTGGATACTTCCTAGAATATAACAATTTTATCCCAGCAAATACATTACAAACGCCGGATCATATTGCACCGGTCTGGTACTTTACCCCTTACTACTCGATGTTACGAGCTGTAACAGTCAACTTTCTAGGCATTGATGCTAAGCTTTGGGGTGTTATTCTGATGGCAGGCTCTGTAGTGGTTTTCTGTTTCTTGCCATGGCTGGATAGAAGTCCGGTCAAATCGATACGTTATAAAGGTCTTTATTTCAAAATAGCATTGACACTTTTCGTGATTAGCTTTTTTGTACTGGGCTGGTTGGGAACAAAATCTCCAACACCTCTATACACATTGCTGGCACAAATCTTTACAGTCATTTATTTTGCATTCTTTATTTTAATGCCATGGTATAGCAAGATAGATAAAACAAAGCCTGAACCAAAAAGACTAAAAGAGTAGAAAAATGAAGAAAATAACGATTGCTTTATTAATCTTGTGCATGGCTCCGTTTGGCGTGCTTGCTGGTGAATCCGGCATGCCATTGGATAGAGCTCCGATTGATACAACTGACAATGCTTCGTTGAAACGTGGAGCAGAAAGCTTTGTGAATTACTGTTTGACCTGTCATGGCGCAAGTTATATGCGCTATAACCGGCATCGCGATATTGGTTATACAAATGAAGAAATTCTTAGCAAGCTGGTGTTGACAGGTCAGAAAGTCGGTGATCTGATGCAATCAGCCATGCGGAAAAAAGAAGGTGAAGAGTGGTTTGGTGTGGCACCACCGGATTTGTCGGTCATAGCTCGCGCACGTGGTGCGGATTGGTTATACACTTACCTGCGCGCGTTCTATCGTGATGATACGACTCATACTGGCTGGAACAATCTAGTATTTGATCGTGTTGCGATGCCGCATGTATTGTATGAACTGCAAGGTGAGCAAAGATTGGTGATTAAAACATCAGATAAAGGCGAGCAAAAAAGCCTGACACTCGAAAAAGCGGGACAATTGAGTGCAACCGAATATGATAAATTCGTTGGTGATTTGGTAAACTATCTAGTTTATCTGGGCGAACCGCATGCTAATGCGAGAAAACAATTAGGGATTGAAGTAATGATCTTTTTGTTAGGCATGCTAGTTTTATCGTATGCGCTCAAGAAAGAATATTGGAAAGATATTCATTAATATCAAATTTGCTGGATATACAGGTAACTAAGTCAAAGATTAGAAGTTATGATGACGCTATATTCAACAATTACTTGCCCATATAGTCATCGTTGCAGGATTGTGTTGCACGAAAAAGATATGGATTTTCAAGTAATAGACGTTGATCCAAATAATAAATCAGAAGATATAGCGGTGATGAGTCCCTATGGCAAAGCTCCGGTACTTGTGGAACGCGATCTGGTGTTGTATGAGTCAAATATTATTAATGAATATATTGACGATCGCTTTCCACATCCGCAGTTAATGCCTGCAGATCCAGTAATGCGTGCACGAGCCCGGTTGTTGCTGTTTCGTTTTGAGCAGGAATTATTTTGTCACATAGATGCATTTGATGGCACAGACCAAAAGGTTATTGACAAAGCGCGAGCAGTCATTGCTGATAATCTTGCGATGATATCGCCAATTTTTGATAAGCAAAAATTCATGTTAGGAGATGAATTTTCAATGCTTGATGTTGCCATTGCACCATTGCTCTGGCGTCTGGAGCATTATGGAATTCGTCTCCCTAAACAAGCAGCACCCTTATTGAAATATTCGGAAAGATTGTTCAGTCGTCCATTATTCATAGATGCATTATCGGCGTCAGAGAAAGTAATGCGAAAATGAGTAATAATTCAACGAAACCATATTTAATTCGTTCAATCTATGAATGGTGCATTGATAGCGGTTTTACGCCTTTTGTATCGGTAAAGGCTTATCCAGAGTTGGATGTGCCTATGGAATACATTAAAAATGGCGAAATAGTTTTTAATATTAGTGCAAATGCAGTTCATGGACTGATTATGAATAATGAATCACTTAGTTTTGATGCTCGGTTCAATGGAATATCAAGAAAGCTCGATATCCCATTAGATGCAATTAAAGGAATTTTCGCTAAGGAAGTCAATCAAGGCATAGCATTTCCAAAGGAAGACGAAGAGATTAAAGGTGAAATCACCAATGAACAATCAAGGGATGGTGCGGTTCAAGATTCAATAGCTGCTCACCCCCAAGCCTCTGGAAAACCAAAACTTCGTATTATCAAGTAATTTTCTCTAAATTTAATTTGTTCTAATCAATTTGCCGGCATAGCTCAGATGGTAGAGCAGCTGATTTGTAATCAGAAGGTCCCGAGTTCGATTCTTGGTGTCGGCACCATAAAATCAATGAGTTATATTGATTTTATAATCTTCTAATTTTCCACTTGTGTCAAAATTGTGTCATTCAGAATTTCATCTACAACCATTGCGTGCTTTCTGAATTGTTCGGGGGCCAAATGAGCATAACGTTTCACCATCTCAGTTGACTCCCAAGCTCCCATTTCTTGAATTACATTTAGCGGTACACCCTTCTGAGTTAACCAGCTGGCCCAAGTATGGCGCAAATCATGCCAGCGAAAGTCCTCTATCCCTGCTCTTCTTAATGCCTTTCGCCATGCCCTGGTATTGACCTGAATAATTGGTTTTCCTTGATAAGTAAACACTCTTAACGGATGCTTGCCAACCTGCTTTCTCAGAACTTCCATGGCCGTTGCATTCAGGGAAATATGAATGCTTTTTCTTGCTTTGGCTTGATCTGCATGAATCCATGCAACATTTCGTTGCAAATCAACCTGCGACCATTCCAATTCAGTAACATTGCGTTTGCGCAATCCAGTTGAAAGTGAAAACTTTACCAAATCAACCAAATGCTCGGGTAATTCATTTAGTAATATTTGTACTTGCTCAGGTGCTATCCAGCGAATTCGCCGTTTGGGTTCCTTATATAGCCGGATAAAGGGTGCTTTCTCAATCCATTCCCAATCTAAAGCCGCTCTTCGTAGAATGGCCCTGATAGTTGCTAAATAACGATTAGCTGTTGAAGGTGAAGTTTCTTTGCATTTTATTTCGCCCGCTTCAGCAATCACTTCCCGAGTTAATTCAGAAAGTAATTGGCCTCTAAAAAACTGTTGAAACCACGCAACTTGCTTCATGTCCTGTTTATGTGAAGCCTTATGTTGTGTCTCCATCAGCCATTTATAAGCCGCTTCATCCCAAGTTCGCTTTGGCTTATCCCCCAGTCTTGCAACCCGCCAGGATTCCGCTTTTAACTTATCGTGGAATTCTTGCGCCTGGGTTTTATCTTCAGTTGCAGCAGAGCATCTAACTCGCTCGCCGCTTGGTGTGGTGAAACTAATCCACCACGTCTTACCACGTTTACAGAGTGACATAATTGCTTCTCCTCATGTCCCACTTGCAACGCTTGCCGAGTGCAAGCATATAACGAGCGAATGTGGTCAGCAAGATCATCTTCAATAAATGCCCACCGTTTACCTAATTTTGCACCCGGAATAATTCCCGCTTTAGCGCGACGACGCACTTCTTCAGGGTGCAACTTCAAGAATTGGGCAGCTTCACTTAAATTTAATGTTCTCATGGACTATCCAACTTATTTTTAGAAAATCTTGCTATAACAAAATCAAAGATATGGTTACAACCGAAACCAAGATCAATGTTGATGCCAGTAAATTAATAATGGCCGCCTGCCTGGAAATTCTGACTAGATCATAAGTTTTCGGATCCACACCGCTCTTAATCCTTTCATCAATCAGCTGAATACAGCTTTCTAGGAATTGGTCTCGTGTTAATTGCGCGTTACTCATGGATGCACTGATAATGGCATTGGATTTCTTGGTCGAATATTCGCACCACCGATTAAAATTTTCTTCCAATATCGCCTGGTAATTGCTTAGCAGCTCAGCATGGGCTTCTTTATTTTGTTCCAGCAATACTTCGTTGAGCGTATGCATCATCAATACCGGATCATCCTGTGAGAGAACAATGCCGTGTTCCGATGCCACTCTTTCAATGAGTGCATCTAATTTGTCATTACTCATGTTAAAACCGCAGCCACATTTTCAATGCTGGTGAAGAGCTGCCTGCGGATAATCGTTAACCTTTGGCGTACCATCACCGGCAAAGCACTATTCTTCAGCGCTTCATCGAAGGTAAATTTCGATTGCAGGATTTCACTCAAATCCTTGCCGAAAGTCTCAGGCTTGTAGTGTGGGATTCGGATAATGGCTGACACTCGCGCTTTGTTATCCACATAAGCTTTCATTTCCTCAAACTGCTTGCCATTCATGGTGATTTCGCCCCAATAAGGATTCAACCAGACGACAAACAGTACTTCTTTGGGAAATTGTTTAATCAGATGCACGAATCCATTGAGCGTATCCAGTAAAGCCTGGCTGCCTGTGATGACAGTATGTACAATCAATTCATGCCCCATATCTAAAAGCAAGGCGGGTATCTGGTTGCTGATGAGGTAATGTGACATCGGTACAAAAGTGCTGGCACCATTATCAATAATGACGTCATTTTCAGCTTTGGCGATGAGTTCAATCAGATCATCAAACTTTCTCGGATCAATCTCATCATTGTTCATCACATTAATCTGCTTAACATTGAGTTTTTTAAAGCCATAAAAAGTAGCATTAACCGGATCTGTATCAATGCATAATGGATTGCCGCCTTTGGCAAACTTATGTTGTGCTAGCGTGGATGATATGAACGATTTGCCTACTCCACCCTTCCCTTGCAGAATCATATGTATTTTAGCCATCAGACCAACTCCTCTTTTTCAGTTGCAGAATTAAAACGAAATCCTTCATGACCATTCCCAGCTGACTTTCCTTGATCAATGCGTGGATGCTGCTTTCTGTTCTCACCAATATGACGATTGACCAATGTTCGGAACCATTGATAAGAGCATTTGATTTTTCCTTCCTGGTGCAAAATGTTCCATATCTGCCGAATCGTCCAGCCATCCTTTAATGCTTCTTCAATTTCAGGCTTCAACGCGATGAACGCCGGTAAAAATTGCTTACCGGTACTTTTGTTTTTATCCGCATAAAGTGCGATTCGATCTGATAAGGATTTAGTCATCACACAATTTCCGCAAAATATTTATCTTGGCGTACAAACAGTTTCTTGTTTTTTTCTTTCCTTTCTGTTTCTTTTTGTTGTTTTAAGTTTCTTTGAATTGCTTATCCTTTCTTATTGTTTCCAGGTGACTGTTATTTAATTGAATAAAGCTTCTTTTAGGTATTTTTATACTGTTTAAAATTATGATATAACGAAAATAAACTATTTGCAAACATCGATTATAGTGTTAGTATATTTCTTGAAATTCACAGAACTGGGCAAGACATGTGGGGATGGCCATCTTCACTTCAACTTATTCGCACGGTGTGCTCAACGTCGATCTTGCTCTTCGAGGAAAACCGAAATGATTGCCAAAAAAAGCTCAAAGACAATCGGGAAAGAAAGAAGAGATAAAAGGCTCAGGGTTCCTGTTTTGCCAATCGAGGAAGCTGAAATAAAGAGTAAAGCAACGGATGCGGGATTAACTGTTGCACAGTACCTGCGCAATCTGGGCCTGGGTTACCAAGTGCCCAGTGTTATAGATAACCGACAAGTGGATGCTTTGCTAAAAATCAACGCGGATCTTGGTCGATTGGGTGGATTGATCAAACTTTGGCTCATCAACGACAAACGCACAAAATTAATTGGCAAGTCACAGTTGCATTTAACCTTGGACAGTATTCGAAATGCGCAAAGTGCCATGCTCAATCAAATTATCAAGCTTAAAAAGTAATGCTCTGACTTAAAAATAACTTTCGGAATAGTCATTTTTTACTTAAGCAGCTTAAATACGATGATCGCTAAAATCATACCCATCAAGTCAGTGCGCAAAAGCAATTATTCTGCGCTGATACAGTATCTGACCAACCCTCAAGACAAGAGTGAACGTATCAGTCAGATCAAGGTATCAAACTGTTATTCAGACGATCAGACAGCTGCTCTGATAGAAATACAAAACACACAGGAAATGAATAAGCGCGCCAAATCAGATAAAACTTGTCATTTGGTGTTGAGCTTCCCGGAAGGAGAGCGTCTGTCACATGCTGATCTGAATAAAATTGAAGAGCGATTCTGTGATGCTTTGGGTTTTACCGGTCATCAACGGTTCAGCGTAGTCCACGATGATGCCAATAACCTGCACATGCATATCGCCATCAACAAGATACATCCTAAAAACTTAACAATCCACAATCCTTATTATGATTACAAAAAGGTAGCGAAGCTTTGTGAGCAAATCGAACAGGAATATGGCTTAACAAAAGTTAACCATGAAACTGTGAGCGACAAAGCGTCCAGAGTAGCGCAGGAAATTGAAGCCAGAACCGGTGTGGAGAGCTTGCTTAGCTGGATCAAGCGTAAGTGCTTGGATGAAATGAAGCAGTCGGGCAACTGGCAGGATTTACATAAGGTTCTAGCTAGACATGGCCTTGAAATCAAGGAACGTGGCAACGGGTTTGTATTGGTTGCCAACAATGGTGTAGCTGTTAAAGCAAGCTCTATTGATCGCTCTTTATCCAAAGGGAATTTAACTCAACGACTGGGTGCATTTGTACAGAATGATCATTCTGTACAGCCTTCACGTTCAAACACCAAACAATATCAACCAAAACCATTGCAGAATCGAATCGATACTTCAGAGCTTTATGCTCGATACCAGCAAGAGCAGAATGATTCCGCCAAACAGCGAACTACTCAATGGGCCATGTTGCGACAAAGCAGAGATCAATTAATTGACCGCGCCAAACGAGAAGCGAAACTCAAGCGCAACATCATTAAAAGTATCAAAGCCGGGAGATTGGCCAAAAAAGCATTGTATGCAACTGCATATCGGCAATTCAAAACAACAGTCGAGGTTATTAAAAGCGATTATCAGAAAGCCTACCAGCACTCTAAAACCAGTCATTCCAGGATGGGGTGGCTGGATTGGCTCACATTTGAGGCAAAAAATGGTAATGCTGAAGCATTGGCTGTTTTGCGATCCAGAAGAACCGGTCAATTTAAGGGCAACCAGATATCGGCCCGGCAAAACCATGTTGGTTTAAGCACTGATGGCCGCTTCAAGGATAGTTTAGTGGAGTCGGTCACCAAAATCGGCACAGTCACTTATCAAGCAGGATCAACCACCATTCGCGATGACGGCAAGCGGTTAATCGTGCTGCCGGATACATCGCGCGAAGCCTTGATAGATATTTTGCAAGTCGCCATGAAGAAGTACGGTAGCCACCTGGCGATCAATGGAACTGAATCGTTTCGTTTTGAGATCGCAGAAGTGGCTGCACAAAACCAAATGCACGTGACATTTGATGACAAGCGGCTTGAACGATACCGCCAGCAATTGATGAAACAGTGCAAAGTATCCAAAGCGCAATCGGCAGAAAGGATACGATCCACAATCTCAACTCTCAGAAGGAGTCTTTAATGAATAAGAACAGCTTCTTATCTCAGAACAATAAAAATTCTAAGAAAGACACACTTATCATTAGGCTATTATCTGTTACGTGTCTTGTTGGCGGATTCCAAATCGCCACTCAGTATTTTGCGCAACAATTCAACTATCAGCCGCAATTAGGCGCTCATTTCTTTAACATCTATGAACCTTGGGCAATTCTGCTATGGGCAAATAAATGGTATGGCGAGTATTCGGGCATCTTCGATCTGGCGGCAGGCTTCGGCATTTTATTTTCCAGCTTTGGTTTAATACTCGTTCTGGTCATTAAAATGGTATTGGCTAATTCATCTCGAACCAATCAGGGGTTACATGGCTCGGCCAGATGGGCAAATAAGCAGGACATTGTAGCCGCAGGACTACTGGCAACCAGCAAGAATAACAAAAATAACAAGAGCGACTCCGTTTATGTCGGCGGCTGGCGGGATAATTCCGGCAAAACCCACTATCTGAAACACAGTGGCCCGGAACACGTGTTGTGCTACGCTCCAACTCGCTCAGGTAAGGGTGTGAGTCTGGTTATACCGACCCTGCTTTCCTGGACTCAGAGTGCCGTCATTACTGATCTCAAAGGTGAGTTATGGGCACTCACTTCCGGTTGGAGAAAGCAGCATGCCAAAAACAAGGTACTGCGTTTTGATCCGGCATCTTTAATGAGCGCACATTGGAATCCGCTGGATGAAATCCAGATTGGCAGTGGCATGGAAGTGGCCGATGTTCAAAACCTGACCACCTTAATCGTTGATCCGGATGGCAAGGGATTACAAACTCACTGGCAAAAGACCAGTCAGGCATTGCTGGTAGGTGTCATTTTGCATGTTTTGTACAAGTCAGAGCGAGAAGGAACTCCCGCCACATTATCTACTGTTGACGCAATGCTCTCTGATCCTGATCGCGATATCAGGGAGCTGTGGATGGAAATGGCCATGCAGGATTATCTGAATGGTAAGAGCCATCCAGTGATTGCAGCCAGTGCGCGCGACATGCTGGATCGCCCTGAAGAAGAAGCAGGTTCCGTGTTGTCGACAGCCAAATCGTATTTATCTTTGTACCGCGATCCGATCGTGGCCAACAATATCAGTGATTCCGATTTTAAAATCCGCGACCTCATGCACCATGAGAATCCAGTCAGTTTGTATATTGTGTCGCACCCCAATGACAAATCGCGGTTGCGCCCTTTAATCCGCATTCTGATCAATATGATCATCAGAAAGCTGGCCGATAGAATCACGTTTAAAGGCGGTCAACCGAGCGCGCATTACAAACACAAACTGCTATTAATGCTCGATGAATTCCCAAGCTTAGGGAAACTTGAAATCTTCCAGGAATCACTCGCGTTTATTGCAGGCTACGGCATGAAAGCCTATCTAATCTGTCAAGACTTAAATCAACTCAAAAGCCGTGAAACCGGCTACGGGCATGATGAAGCGATTACTTCCAATTGTCACATCCAGACCGCGTTTGCACCCAACCGGCTTGAAACAGCGGAGCACTTATCCAAACTGACCGGGCAAACCACGGTCATCAAAGAGCAGATCACCACCAGTGGCCGCAGGTCATCAATGATGCACGGACATGTCACCCGCACCCTACAGGAGACGCAGCGCGCGTTATTAACACCGGATGAATGTATGCGACTGCTAGGCCCCATGAAAGATGCTGAGGGCAAAATCACCAAGCCTGGCGACATGATCATCTATGTGGCCGGTTTTCCGGCCATCTATGGTACGCAGCCTTTGTATTTTCAGGATGAAACCTTTGCAGCACGGGCGCAAGTGAATCCCCCAAACGGCAGCGATAAATTAACTAGCCTTTAATTGCCGCCAAATTCTGCTAAAGGAAATAGCATGAAGAGAACAATCAAAATACTTGCCATAGCTGTTCTAATAATTAGTGCAATCGTGTTTGTGCTGAGTATTGGTTTTCAGATCAGCGGGATTTATATCAATACCACGCCGAGTTTGCCGGTGGGTTTTTATCAGGTTGTGGATGAGCCTATTGTAAAAGGTGTTTATGTTGCTTTCTGCCCACCGAAAAATGAGGTTTTTGATATGGCTATCAATAGGCACTACCTCAATCCAGGGGATTGTCCGGGCGGTTATGGTTTGTTGCTGAAACGTGTGTTTGCTCTATCCGGAGATACGGTTTTCATCGACCAGGCTGGGATTTTTGTGAATGGCGAACATTTACCCAAGAGCACCCAGTTAAAGATTGATGCTGATGGCCAACCATTGCCGCAATACCGGCTTCAAGCTGTGCTGGATGATTCTGAATATCTGCTGCTATCCGATTTGAATCCACGATCCTTTGATGCGCGTTATTTCGGACTGATTGCGCGTGATCAGATTAGACAGGTTGTTCGTCCAGTTTTTACCTGGAGTCATTAATTAAAATTTAATGGAGACAATGTTATGAATAGACCGCCGATTGATGCTGAAACCGATAATCCTGACATAACTGAAATCATTCAGGAGAAGCTACTCGATGCAGAAATACCGGGCTTCCAGGCTGAATTTGATCCCTTCGAGGCTGAGCGGCTGGGCGCATTTAAGGAAGACGCCTTGAGTGAAAAAGATGCGCTGGATAGCACAATTGATCATACAGCGGAGGTTGAAGATGAAAGAGACTAAGAAGGCTTTTCATGAACAAGTCGCCGAGAATCTGATTGAGCAACTTAAAAAAGGGGTCGCGCCCTGGCAAAAGCCGTGGGAACCCGGTGATTTGCTGGCTGTATTACCTGTCAATCCAACAACGGGCAAGCGCTACCGGGGCATTAATAGCCTGAACTTGATGAGCCGTGATTATGCCGATCCGCGCTGGCTAACATACAAGCAAGCGATAAGCCTGGGCGCACAGGTACGCAAGGGTGAAAAAAGTACGCTCGTTCAATACTGGAAATTTACCGATGAACGCATCAAAACCGATGACAACAATAATCCTGTACTCAATACTGAGGGCCAGCCCATTAAAGAACAGGTCATGCTTGAACGCCCCAGAGTGTTCTATGCCGCCGTATTTAATGCTGAACAAGTGGATAATCTGCCAGAACTCAGTATTAAAGCTCCTGACTGGGATCCGCTGGAGCGAGCTGAACACATATTGCAGGCATCCAATGCCATGATCCGTCATGGCGAAGCCGACAATGCATTTTATCGACTATCAACAGACAGTATCCACTTGCCCCACAAACACCAGTTTCCGACACCCGATCGCTATTACGCAACAGCACTACATGAACTGGGTCACTGGACCGGTCATGAATTGCGGCTCAATCGTGACTTATCGCATCCATTCGGTAGCGAAGGCTACGGCCGCGAAGAATTACGCGCCGAGATTGCCAGCATGCTGCTCAGCGGTGAATTGGGAATTAGTCATGATCCGGGGCAGCATGTGGCTTATGTGAGTTCATGGATCAAAGCATTGCAGGAAGATCCCACAGAGATATTCCGTGCCGCCGCAGATGCTGAAAAAATCCAGGATTTTGTACTGGTATTCTCACAACAACAGGAAATTGGGCAGAAAATTGCACAGGGAATTGATAAGCAGGAGGCAACCAAAATGGAACAAATCAAGCAAAACACCGCAGCCTATTTACAGAATCTCTCACCTGATCTTGCAACTACAGTTTCCGGCAATATCAAACGGTTTAATGACTTGACACAAGGTATGCCCATCAAAGATCAAGATGCCATCACGCTGGTAGCAGATGCACTCAAATTTTTGAGGGGCGGCGGCATTGATAACCTAGAGTTTGAAGAAGTGGCTCAAGACAAACTGGGCTTTAGCATTCCGGCTAACTGGAATGGACAAATCCAGGCACAGGGTAACGTAATTCAAACCAATGAAAATGGTGTTAAGTCTGTGGTATCCGCCCATTCGCTGAATTGTGAACCGCAATTTTGGGGTGTGACTATGCAGCGTGATGATCAGACTTTCCAATGGGTGAAAGACTGTGAATCCAAACAAGAAGCGCAAGATTTGAAGGATCTGCTCGCACTTATTGATGTCGCTGCAGAACAAAATGAACATGAAAAGGCCGTCAAGCTTGCCAACATCCATGAAAATAGAATTCGAAATGATCCAATTAGTACTGAAGTATCGATATCACGAGCCAAGACCGAGCAAAACGATGACAATGCTCGTCAATATTTGATTGTTCCTTATACGGAAAAAGACTTGGCAAAAGCTGCCGGAGCTTGCTGGGATAACAAGGCCCGTGCCTGGTATGTAGGGCCAGAAGCAGATATTCAAACATTGCAGCGTTGGCTACCGAAGAATGTTTCCAATCAGCTGGAACCGGCTATCGATTCTGTGAGTGAATTTGCTGACTTGCTGCGCGTACAAGGTTGCCGGGTTGATGGCAATCATCCGGTGATGGATGGCAGCAAACACAGAATTAAAGCCGAAGGTGATAAATCGGGTGAGAAATCAGGTTTTTATGTGGCGCATCTGGATGGTCATCCTGCCGGATATTTCAAGAACAATCGAACCGGTATCGAGACGCGCTGGAAGGCCAAGGGGTATTCGTTAACGGATGAGCAAAAAGCAGAATTGATCGCCCAGGTCGCTATCAAGCAGCAAAACAGAAAAGCCGAACAACATGCGAAACAAATTAAGGTTGCTAATGCAATTCAAAACTTGCTGGCTATTGCACCTGCTGCCGATTCCGAGCATCCTTATCTGAAAGACAAGCATGCCCGACCAGGCGATCTGAGAATCGTGCCGCAGAATGCGGATGATTTACCCCATGATTCAAGCATCAAAATTGGTCAGAACTGGCAGGAAGTCAAATTGCTGCGCGAAGAACACCCTGACAGCATTGTACTGACAGCAGGTGATTTGTTGCTGAGCGCACAAGATATTCATGGACAAATCTGGAGTGTGCAAACGATACAGGCGAGTGGTACAAAGCTTTTTGCAGCGGGTAGTAGGAAAGAGAATAACTTTCATGTAGTTGGTGGTAAGAATCAAGGATTAGTAGCACTGGACGCAACACCTGTCATTGTGATTGCTGAAGGTTATGCCACCGCAGACACGTTATCTCAAGCACTGAATTATCCTGTCATGGCCGCATTTGATTCGGGTAACTTACCCAAAGTCGCGCAGGATTTGCATGAAAAGTATCCGCATAAGACCATCATTATTGCCGGAGACGATGATCATCACCTGGAATCCACCCTTGGTAAAAACCCCGGCAAGGAAAAAGCGCTTGAAGCAGCAAGTTTAGTTGATGGTGTGGCGGTATTTCCGGTTTTTGCTCCTAATGAGAAGGACTCAAAGAAATTAAATGATTTTAATGATCTGGCCAATAAAAGCTCACTTGGTATTGAGGCAGTTAAACGACAAGTTGGATCGGTTGTTGAAAAAGTATCGCAGCAGGCTAAACAGAACAGCTTATTGAAGTTACAAGTCCCTATTGAACCTAAGCAGCAGGAAATCAAGCAAAAACGGGCATTGGTCAGGTAATAACATAAAGAGGTGTCATTATGCGCGATAATAGGCTGAAGATTCTAGGAACCCCATCCAATACTGATGAAGGTGATCTTTATGAAAACATTGAAACTCGTCCCGGTACTACCGAAAAGCAAAAAGAAGCAGGAAGAGGTGCCTATACAGAACTGCTTGAAGCTCATGCTCGATGGGCAGGTGGCACCTTACTGGGTTGTGATTTCCCGAAAGACTTCCGAGAAAAAGGAGGAATCACCTTCCTGAATCAGCCCATCAAGTCAGGCCATGATCTGGCAATAATGGCACAAATATTACGCGACCCGCGTTATGAGACGCTGAGAATCTTCTATACCCGTATGAATCGTATTGTTCATCATACTGCTGTGAGTTCAAGATTGCCGGGTGCAGTCTATCTGGAAAAGATTGGACATGCCAAACATGATCTGGGCATTTTGGTAGAAAAGACCAGGCGACATGTTAAAGCCGATGGTTACTGGTTGTTGCATAATCATCCATCGGGTCATGCTACGCCATCGAGTCAGGATGTCAGACTCACAGAAATAATCGCATCATTTGTTCCGAGTTTCAAAGGCCATGTGGTTATTAATACCAGTCAATACAGTGTCATTGATAAAGACGGTCATGTCGATTTTGTGGATTGGATGGGTGATCAGGCAGGCGGTTATCAGAATAACCACTATAAAAGTCATGAATTGCTCTTGGAGAAAATAGCCTCACCGGAGGATCTGGCAAAGATAGGCCATGCTTTAAAAAAAAGAGATCAGTTTTTTAACCTGATAGGCATCAGTGCAGCAGGATTTGTTTTGTCGTTAAGTGAGTTACCCCTATCTGTACTGAATCGTCCTCAAAATCTACTTCTGGCGCGACTACAAAATTTTGCACGCAACTCCGGCGTCAATACGGTATTTGCCATCACGAATGCCAATGATTACAGGCACCCGGTATTTTCTAAAGCCTGTGAAGTTGGCATATTAAAAGATGTGCTAACCGTAGAGGGCTCTGATTATCGCTCATTGCGGGAAGAAGGGTTTTTTGCGTCGATATCCAGTGAAATAAGCGCCATTTTTAGGAAACCCAGAACCTTTGTGAAGGAAGATGGCGGATTGGGCAAAGGCAAAAGTCGTATACGCTGACAGTTATTCGGTATTTGATATCTATAGTATACTGTAATGATCTTTATATCATTACATGTGTACTATAGTATTCATTATGTCTGTCAGATCATTTCGTGTTGAGCAAATCCTGAAGAAACTCGGTAGTGATATTCGTGACGCTAGAAAGCGCCGGAGAATTACTGTGCAATTGATGGCTGAGCGCATGGGCGTGACACGAGTAACAGTTGCAAAAATTGAACGCGGCGAACCAAATACCAGTATGGGCAATTACACGATGGCGCTATATATCCTCGGTAAAGCCGATGAACTCGAAATGCTCATGGATCGTACCCATGATTCTCTCGGTCTGGATCTGATGGATGAGAAACTACCCAAACGAATCAGGGTTTCTAGATGAATGATACGCACCTGCTTATCTCATTAGATTGGCAAGGACAATTGCATCGCATTGGTCACCTGGAAATTCATAAAAGCCGTGGCAGGGAAAATTACCGCTTTATCTATGAACGCTCCTGGATCAAACACCCCAATCGCTTTGCCATTGATCCAGAACTCCCTTTACTGGTTGATATGCCGTATTTGAACAACCACTTATGGGGTGCCTTCCAGGATATTTCGCCGGATCGTTGGGGCAGGTTGGTTCAGACACGCGCAACCGGTATCTTTTTAAGTGACAGTGACTATATGTTGGGCGTCAGTGATTACATGCGCATGGGTGGACTTCGTTTAAGCCACAATCATGCGCCTGACGTGTTTCTTGCAGAACATACGAATATCCCAAAGCTGATTCATATGCGTCAACTTGAAACCGCAGCCAGGCATTTTGAGAGCGGTATCGAAACGGCCGCTGATCTTGCCATCCTTGCGCAGCCTGGCTCATCGCTTGGCGGAGCGCGGCCTAAAGCGGCGATTGAAGATGCCGGTGAACTCTGGATAGCCAAGTTTGCTTCACAGAACGATACCGAACGAATCAGTTTATGGGAAGCCGTTATGCTGGATCTTGCACAACAAGCCGGAATTGAGGTAACAGCATTCAAGGTTTTAAATGCGAAGAGTGATTCGCCGGTTTTGCTAGTCAAGCGATTCGATCGTGAGAAAACACTGCGTACCCCTTTTATGTCGGCCATGACACTATTAGGACGCAATGAAGATACCAAGGAAGGTGCGAGTTATCTGGAAATAGCGGATGCAATTAATCGTGAATCTGCACAGCCTGCACAAGACCGCCTGGAATTATGGCGGCGCATGACATTTAACGCCATGACCGGTAATATTGATGATCATCTACGCAATCATGGTTTTCTGCGTGTTTCCCAGGGATGGCGGCTGGCACCTGCCTATGATTTAAACCCAACCCCTCAGCCTTTTACCCAACGAGTGCACCAACTGGCGTTTAACCAAAGCGTTAAACCATCATTAGATACCTGCCTGGAGCTGGCAGAATACTTTGCATTAAATCAATCAGTAGCCGACTTGGCATTACAAAAGATTGGAAAAAGTCTGGGTGATTGGCAGCTGACCGCAAAGCGTCATCAATTGCGCAGCGACGAAATCAAACGTATGTCGCCATCCTTTGAGCATGAAGCTAGTCAACGGCTAATTTCAATGGCCACAAAAACAATTTCACGTTCACGCAGCAACTAATGGCCTGGTTATTATGTGCGGCGGTATTGAATATTAGGGCGAAAAGATATATTTCCCGCAACCGGATGCACACTTGCCAGTGCGGCTACGAGATGGCAATGTTACCTGGATAACGTGGGGTAGACGCAAGGATGAAGTCATCGGCAAATTTCCGAATGGCGGTTGGGCACGACTGAATTCCATCAAAAGCGGAAAATGGAAACCCTGGCACCCCCGACCGATTTTAATCTCTTCCGGGTTTAATTCCTCGCCCCTTGGGGCGAAGGCTGGTTGAAAACCAGCAGTCTGAAGAGCACTTTTAATACCTCGCTGCTTGCGGCGGGGTGCTTTATTCGCTGCTGACCAGTTCATGGAAACCACTTCATGCTGAGAGTGGTAAATTTTGAGCGTTGATTAGCACGTAAGAACAAATGATGCTTAGTTCGACACTGAATTACATCAGTTCAATGAAGTTTGAGCAAACTGGCTTCTGGCACAGTTGAAAAAGACCGCACAATAAGCGCGTTAAGATGTACGAATTACCAGGGCAAGGCCGGTATTCGTTTGCAATGCAACATCAGCATTGATTGCAGCTGTTGCACGCCGCTTGACATCGCACGCGTTGTTCTTCACATCTCAGCAAAAACGTGAGAAAATGAATCTATTCCACTTTAAAAAATAAAAATTCAATTAATATCAATTTTTTAAAAAAATGTTGGACGAAATTAATGAAATTCAATCTGATTTAGCCCAGTTAATCAGGCTTGCACTCGCGGAGCAGACCGAGGACGTGCGGCTGTTCGTCGCCCGGCTCGTGCGCAAGTATCGCAATACCGATCCTGAGCTGGCTGAACAGATGGATCTGTATCTACGTGCGAAGGCGCCTCGCTCAAGCACTCCTTTGCGTAAGGCCGCCGCACAACCAGTGTTACCGACGCAGACTTTGCCGGTCGACGACGAATCGAGATTGTCACTGCTGAAGGTTTTCAAGGACGAACCCAGTCGCGAGCAGCCCCTTCTCTCGCTTGACCTCGAAGAAACCTTGAGCCAACTGATCCAAGAGCGCCGTCAAACGGAGCGTCTGGCATCAATGGGCCTAAGCCCAACACGATCCGCCATTTTTGTGGGGCCGCCAGGTGTCGGCAAAACGCTCACGGCGCGTTGGTTAGCCTCGCAATTGGGTGTGCCGCTATATGTGCTGGATCTAACTGCCGTCATGAGCAGCCTGCTCGGACGCAGTGGAAGCAACCTGCGTGCCGCACTTGATTTCTCGAAACGTGACCCTTGCGTATTGCTGCTGGATGAGATCGACGCCATCGCCAAGCGCCGCAGCGACGATGCCGATATCGGCGAGTTGAAGCGGTTGGTTACCGTCATCCTGCAGGAGGTCGATGAGTGGCCTGCCACGGGCTTGCTGCTGGCTGCTACCAATCATGCAGAGCTGATCGATCCTGCGTTGTGGAGACGCTTCGATCTTGTGATCAATTTCAAGGCGCCCGCAATGCCGGCCGTCAAACAGGCGATTAAGCGCTTTCTGGGCCAGGACTATGCGCTGTTCGGGCGCTGGATCGATATTCTGGCCTTCGTTTTCAATGGTGAGTCATTCAGCGACATTGAACGGGATCTTCAGCGTTTCCGACGTGCCGTCGCGTTGAGTACTGCCTCGGACGCCGACCTGATCGAAGAATTCGTCAAATCACGCGCACTCGTCCTGGAGCGTCAGGGGCGTATTGATCTGGCGGTGTTGCTAGCCAAGCAGACTCGTCTTTCGCAGCACACGATCTCCGACATCACCGGAGTGAGCCGCGACACCATCCGAAAGTACACGAGCGAGCAACCGCCCATCGCCAAGAAACCCTCAAAAAGAAAGCCTGACGCATGAGTCAAACCAATTTTCTGATCGGGCGCGGCGAACTGCTGACCCACGACATCAAGGGACCAAAACGCATGCCGGGCAAGGCAGTGGTCTATACCCTTGCGCAAGCCTTGCAGCGGTTAACACCTCAGTTCTCAGCGACTGCGACCGCGCTCGATGCCTTACCTGCACATGCCTGCCCCGGTGACTTCGGTGTTGCCCGGCTGATGATAAATCCCAGCTACATCGCTCGGTCGTTTTTTCCGGTTGCGATGTTGCGCACGGTCGGCTTGGAGTCGGTCGGTAGTCGTACCGTGAAGGTGACGCCCGACGGCTGGACCAAGAAGGGAGCGCCGCAGGAATGCACGACGACCGAATTGTTCGTCGCCGGCAAACGCCAAGTGTTTCGCCATCTCACTGACTGGACCCAACAGATCGAGCTCGAATCTGATGAGGCGCTGGACCTGACACACATTGAGCAATTCTCCGTATTCACACCCCATGACCGCATTGCCGACTATGGCAGCACCAGGGATCGCTTCTTCGAGGTGGGCATCCATTTGCTGCCTGATGAAAGCCGCATGTTCGTCCAGCAAGCCTTCGTGAAATATGCTAAGGAGGTGAGCGTTAAGGTTCACAGCAACCTCAGCTTTACAGCGGGCAACCTGTGGTTCGTGCCGGTCGAAGGTAAGCATGACGACATCGAACGGCTTGCCGAATTCGTGTTCGTGCGCATCATCCGCCCGGTGCCCAAGCTGCGTGGCATGCGGCCCGTACATCGCACAGGCGAGGTGTCGGTCAGCTGCAACCTGCCGGCCGAGCAGCCGCTATCGTCCGAGCCCAAGGTCGCCATTCTTGATGGTGGCTTGCCCAAACAGCATGCGATTGGCCCGTGGCTCCGCTCGTACCGCGTCCTGGACGAAGACGCGCAGGACGATCCGGCAGGTTTGGAACATGGCCTTGCCGTCAGCTCCGCATTCCTGTTCGGTCCCATTCAGCCGAACGGCACTGCCGCCCGTCCCTTTGCTTATGTCGATCATTTGCGTGTGCTCGACAAGGACGCCGGCACGGAAGATTCACTGGAGTTGTACCGGACCTTGGGCTTCATCGAACAGGTTCTGCTCTCACGGCAGTACCAGTTCATTAATCTTAGTCTCGGCCCGAATTTGCCGATCGAGGATACCGATGTACACGCTTGGACGTCGGTCATTGACGATCTGCTGAGCGACGGCGACACCTTGATGACCGTGTCCATCGGCAACAATGGCCAGATGGACCGCGCCTCCGGTAATGCACGCGTGCAGGTGCCTTCGGACTGTGTCAACGCACTGGCGGTCGGTGCTGCCAACGATACCGAGGCGGACTGGGCGCGCGCGCCGTACAGCGCGGTAGGCCCCGGTCGCAGCCCAGGAGTCGTCAAACCGGACCTGATGGCCTTTGGTGGTAATGCTGATAACTACTTCCACGTACTTTCTCCAGGCAAGAAAGCGGCACTTTCGCCCCAGTTGGGTACCAGCTTTGCTTCCCCGTACCTGCTACGCAGTGCGGTCGGTATTCGATCCATCCTAGGCGCGGAATTGTCGCCGCTGGCGATTAAGGCGCTGTTGGTCCACGCGGCAGACACCGCGACGCACGACAAGCTTGAAGTGGGCTGGGGCAAGGTGCCTGAGGACTTAATGAGCATCATCACTTGTCCAGAGGGCGTAGCACGCGTGGTCTACCAGGGAGAACTGAAGCCGGGTAAATACCTGCGCGCCTCGTTGCCGTTGCCCGTCCGTGGCCTAAATGGCAGCATCCGCCTCAAGGCAACCTTCTGCTATGCCTCACCGACCGATCCGCAGGACGCAGCCGCGTACACGCGTGCGGGCCTGGAGGTCGTATTCCGTCCCAGCGACGAGAAAATCAAGGACGGTAAGGCCAACGCCGATACCAAAAGCTTCTTCGATATGAAGAAGTATGCGACGGAAGAAGAACGGCGCTCCGACATGGGCAAGTGGGAAACAGTCTTGCACAGCGCGAAGAATATGCGCGGCAGCACCCTCAAAAATCCGGTCTTTGATATCCACTACAACGCACGTGAAGCAGGCGGTCGAGCCACCGGCGCCGAGAAGATCCGGTATGCGCTGATCATCACCGTCGAAGCCCCTAAGCATGCCGACCTCTATAACGAAATCTTGCGTGCCTACGCGAAAACGCTGGTGCCAATTCAGCCGCAAGTGTCGCTGCCGATCCGTGTCCGGTAGATCGGTGGGCACGATGTTGACCCTTTCATTATCGATTGAGCTACCTGTAACGGAGACAACGAATGCCGGAACCCCTTAAACAGAGAAAGAGGGACGGTACCTCGTATGAGCGTCCTCCCGAGATTGAAGCGTGGCTTAAAAAGCTGGAAACGATTGAGGTCGCAGAGCGACTCAGACAATTTGCGACGCAGTCCAGGAAGAGCATCGGGCATGTGCCGTCGGAGGCACTGATCCACTTTCTGCGAAGAGCTTGGACAGACGGAAAGCAGGGGGATTTTGAAAAGATATTCCGCATTCTTATGAAACGGATCGAGCAGTCGCTGTGCTTAGTTGTCTCTGATTCATGCATGGCTGGTGCCCGAGGCATTCGGGAAGAGATCATGGATCAATTCGCGGAACAAATCGCCAAAGACTGTAAAGGATGCACTGGTCTGCTGGATTTCTATGAAATCCGCTTCGGCAAAGCATTCGCGGCTTTCCGTACGTCCGCTTTGCGCCGGATTGGTCCGTCGGCAGTAGACACGGTGCCTTTGGGCACGGATGAAGAGGATGGCTTGGAGATTTCGGCCGAGGTGGAGGCCGCTGCTGCTGACTTTCTAGGTGGTGATCCTGAAAAACTTGACGATCCGGCTTTCCGGTTGGAGCTAACTGCCGCGATTGACCGTTTGCCAGATGATCAAAAGCAGGTCATCGGGCTACGACTACAAGGTTTTCAGATTGATTCCAAGGATAAAGACATTATGACCATTGCACGCATTCTGCAGTGCGACGAAAGGACGGTTCGCAACCGCCACGATCGCGCCTGCAAGGCGCTCAAGGCCATTCTTCAAGAGGAAAATGCACAATGACTGTCGAACAATACTCAAAACCCAGTGAGGAAGAGGTTCTTCTGGCTTTTGCCGTTGAACCGACGCACAACCACAAGACGTTGGAGAAATACCTGAGGGAGTACCCGGAGCATGCGAAAGCACTCGTCGCCTGCTCGATTGAATTGATGGTGGATGCAACTCGTAGTGACGAGATCACAGTTGTCTCAGGAGGCGCCGTAGATCGGGCTTGGCAGCGGTTCCAAACTGTCGTCGGGCAATCCGACGACGTGGTGGTCACAAACCCGTTTGCCACGCTAAATCCAACCGCTTTCAGATCGCTCGCAAAAAAACTCAATATCACCCCCCTGCTGCTAGCACGCCTACGTGATCGGGCGATCGTCGCAGCAACTATACCGGGATGCTTTGTTGAGGGACTCGCAGCCGAATTGGGCGCGACCGCAGAATCTGTTATGAGCTATCTGCAAAGTCCGCCAGCAATAGTGTCCGGCCATAGCTTTCGATCAGCCGTGAAGCCGGCGGTCACTGAACAGATTTCTTTTACAGAAGCGATTGAGATGTCTCAACTCACGCCAGCTCAACTGGAAGCCCTCAAGGCACTACAGGGCTAGGTCATGGACGCGACCGAGGCCGCTCGTCGAGAAGCAGAGCGCATTCATCAAGCGGCGGTCGCAGCAGGTGATGATCCGTGGAGATTGCTCGATTTTGTCCGACGGGAAGCGGTTCGAAGAGAGTTAGATGTGTATGCCTTACCGTCAGGTGACTCCCAACTGAAAGGGGGGCGCGCGGCCTTCGACAGTCAGGCGGGAATCATTCTGTACGAAGACACGGGGTCCGAATTCGACCGTGCTTTTCTCATTGCCCATGAACTCGGGCATGTTGTGGTGGAGGGCGGCACGCAAGACGTTGTGACAGAGCAAGTCGAACCAGAACGCTCTGTCGAGGATGCACCGGTCGGCATTGAAAAGGTGCTCGACTATGGCGCGCGGGAGCGGCGGGAAATCCGGATGGATCTCTTTGCCCGTGAACTCCTACTACCACGTTCGGTGGTCCGACATCTACATGTGTGCGATGGATGTTCTTCGGCAGACATTGCCACACGCCTCGGTGTGCCGCTGCAGGTGGTTCAGCAACAACTTCTGGATGCGCTGTTGCTGCCAGAGGATTCTTCGACCGAGTCATTCGCCGTTCCTGCCGAAGCGTTGGTCCCCGACTCAACTCAGATTGCGGCAGCAGAACATCGCAATGGTGCGTTTCAGTTGCAAGCCGGACCTGGCACTGGTAAAACGCGAACGCTTGTGCGTCGTATCGAGAGCTTGCTTGCCGAAGGTGTGGACCCCGTATCTATTCTCGTCCTCACATTCTCCAACAAAGCAGCCAATGAACTGAGCGAGCGACTGGCCGCGAGCAACCCCACTGCTGCCGCAGCGATGTGGATCGGCACGTTCCATGCGTTCGGTTTGGATATTGTTCGCCGCTTTCATGATAAGTTGGGACTGCCCTCTGATCCACGTCTGGTCGATCGGTCGGAAGCAATCGGGTTGCTCGAAGATGAGATGCCACGGCTTCCGCTTCGTCACTATCGCAACCTGTGGGATCCGGCACTCGATCTCAGTGACATGCTCCAGGCGATATCGCGCGCCAAGGACGAGGTCATCGATGCGGTGGGATATCGAACTTTGGCACAGGTAATGGCAGATAACGCGGGTCATGATGAAGACGCAACCATGCGTGCGGAGAAATGTCTGGAGGTCGCGTTACTGTTCGAAACCTATGAACGACTAATGGCAGCGAAGCAATTGATCGATTTTGGTGATTTAGTTGCGCTACCGGTGCGTCTGGTTGAAACCGACGCCGAAGTAAGAGTGGCGCTGAAGGTGCGACACCAGCATGTCCTCGTCGATGAGTATCAGGACGTCAACCGTGCTTCGGTGCGTTTGTTGAGAGCCATCGTGGGAGACGGCCGGAATCTTTGGGTTGTGGGAGATGCGCGCCAATCCATCTATCGGTTTCGTGGCGCATCGGCCACCAACATGGCGCAGTTCGCTGTGGATTTCCCAGACGCGCAGATGCGTCAGTTGGGAGTTAACTATCGCTCGGGACGAGAGGTCATCGAGGTTTTTACAGCATTCTCCGGCACGATGAAGGCATCGGCGGATGCTTTGCCGCTGCAACTGATGGCTGATCGTGGCGTCTTGAATGTCCGACCAGAATTTCGGGTGGCCAGATCAACTGAGGATGAAATTTCTGCAGTTGCTGCCGTGATCCAAGCGCAGCAGAAGGCAGGAATTCCGTACCGCAAGCAGGCGCTACTTTGTGCATCCAATGCCCGCCTGAGTGAAATCGCTGAAGGCCTTGAGGCCAGAGGCATTCCGGTGCTGCACCTGGGCAGCCTCTTTGAGCGTCCAGAGATCAAAGACCTGCTTGCATTGCTTTCGATGTTGACGGACCCGCATGCAGTCGGACTGGTGAGGGCCGCCACTATGTCGGCGCACGAGATGCCGTTACAAGAGGTCATGCAAATCATCGAGCATCTCAGAGAGAGCAAAGCTGCTGCTCTCTACTGGAGGCAGGCTGGTGAGAAGCTGCCGAGTCTTGCGGCAGAAAGCCAAGCTGCGTTGTCACGTGTAGCCGACCTTTTTTCTGGACTGAACCCGATGGGCAACCCTTGGACGATCCTGACCACGTGGGTGATCGATCGGCTCGAACTGGCGAAGACTTTGCATTTGGCGCGCGACCCGCAAAGTCGAATGAAGGGTTTGGCGTTGTGGCAGTTCCTCAACTTCTGTCGCAGCCAGTCATCGGAGGCTGGCATTCCCAGTGTACGCCTGCTCGATCGCATTCGCCGACTGGTCCTGCTGTCAGAAGATCGCGGCTTGCGACAACTGCCGGGAGTTGCTGAAAGCATTGATGCGGTACGGCTAATGACCATCCATGGCAGCAAAGGTCTCGAATTCGACATCGTGCATATCCCCGGCATGGTGACCTCCGGTTTGCCACGCAACAACATGGCGCCACGCTGCGTACCGCCGGACGGGTTGATTCACGGTTCCCAGGGAATGACTGGATTAGAGGCGGTAAAGGCAGGGCACGACGAGGAAGAGGAATGCCTGTTCTTCGTCGCGCTGTCACGTGCCCGGGATCGGCTTTTTCTCTATGCATCATCGGTTCAGGCCGACGGCAAGGTACGCAATCCTTCAAGATTCATTCCGTCGATCAATCACCTACTTGTCCATCCCGCCAATCCTGCGCAGCGGAACCGAGCGGCGAGACCGGCAACTACCGTCGGAATTACTTGGGAGGAAAAGCCAGTCTGGACCGAGAACCAAGTGAACCTGTTTGAGCGATGCCCTCGTCGGTTTCTGTACACGCACATACTCAAGCTCGGCGGGCGTCGCACGGAAACAGCTTTCATGAAGATGCATAACGTAGTCAGCGACGTGTTCGATTGGCTAAAGACCGTTCACGAGACGACAACTCCGAGCGAATCCGAACTTAGTTTGCGCTTTGAAGAAGCGTGGCAAGCCAAGGGTCCGGCAGATCATGGCTACGCAGAAGACTACCGCCGCATCGGTCGCCGCCTGGTCGACTACCTTATCGAAACCCGAAGCAATGGAATCCGCTCTCCGGTCGCGCCGCTCTCACTGGGTTGGGCCGAGGGCGATATCCTCGTCAAGCCGGATAGCGTGGCTCGAGGTGATCGAGGGCAGATTGTGGTGGGGCGGGTCAAGACCGGCAAGCCGCGATTGAAAGCTTTTGACGATATCGAATACACGATTCTCCATCTCGCTGCCGTGCAAGCCTACGGCGGGCAGACGCAGGTTGAAGTAACATATTTGACCAGCGAGACGACAGAGTCGATGTCGATTTCGGCAAGGAAGCTTGAGACCCGACGTCAGAAAGTTCAGAACATTGTGCAGAGCGTCCGCTCAGGTGATTTCCCGTTGAAGGCAGAAGCGCGGGCGTGTCCGCGCTGCCCTAGTTTCTTCATCTGTGGTGAGCTGCCGGACGGTGCCGTCACTATAAAAAATTTGTAGATAGCTTTCCGGTTCTGAAATGTGCTGCGATTAACCAACTGAAGGCCAGAAATCTGCAATCCCGCAGGGCCAACAGAAAGGAAATCACATGCAAACTACTACTTCTACCGGCGATGGCCGGATTCCTGCCGATGATGTTGGTGCGGCAATTTGCCGTACCATCAACGTCGCCGATCAAACCTTAACCTATCGTCAGTTTAGTATCGATGACCTCACTCCAACCGGCGCACAGCTCGCTATCGTCGCTGGCTTCAAGTCGATCGATGGAGTCAGCGTGCTGCAAGTTCTGACAACCGGCGATCTGGAAGACGTTCGTCCCAACGAGGCGGTGGACCTGCGTAGGGAGGAGGGACGCTTCATCATCGTCGAGAGCGATCGCGCTTACCGATTGACAATCGACGGTCATCGTTTCGATTGGCCTTGCCGCATCGTTTCGGGAGGACTGTTGCGTAAGCTTGGCCAAGTGCCGGCTGACAAGGTGATCTACTTCGAGCGGCAGGATCAACCGGATCGCCAAGTTGACGATCAAGACCTCATCGACCTCGACGCTGCTGGTGTCGAGTCCTTTATCAGCCGCAAACTCACCTGGAAACTGAATATCCAGGGCGTCGTGCTGGAGCTTTTCGCACCGACCATTGTGGTGCGAGAGGCGCTGGTTGAAGCCGGGTTCAACCCCGACCAGGGCTGGCATATTTTTCTCAAAATCGTCGGTCAGCAAAAACAACCAGTCGAACTCACCACCGTGATTGACCTACGCACGCCAGGTATTGAGAAGCTGCGACTCACACCGAAAGACGTCAACAACGGCGAAGCGCCAGTTATACCTTGCCGTGCGTTCGCTCTACTCGACATTGACGAGGCGCATCTCAATCGCCTTGGTCTGAAGTGGGAAACACTCGTCGAGGCCGAGCGCCGCTGGCTTCTCCTCCATGACTATCCGTTGCCGGTCGGCTATACCGTTTCCCACAGCAAAATAGCTTTGGAAGTTCCTCCCACCTATCCCGGCGCGCAAATCTACGGTTTCTACGCTTATCCGCCGCTTGCATTGTCGTCCGGTCGCGTCATCGCGAGCACCCAGCTTCGAGGTGTGCTACTCGGCGTCGAATATCACGGCTGGTCTCGCAATCGCGGCCCTGCGGCACCTTGGAATGCTAATACTGACAACGTGATGACTCAGATCGCACTGGTAGATGCTGCCCTCGCCAAGGAGGTTGATGAATGATTCCCGAGACCACTTTGGCTTTTAGTGGTGCCCTTCATGCACAGACGAAGCAGCACCTGTTTCCAGGAGACGATCTGGAAGCAGCCGCCATCTTAATCTGCACCCGTACACCAGGCTCGCGGCAGCGCTTTCTGGTTCGAGATATCGTTTTTATTCCATATGCCGCCTGTAAGCGTCGGGAGTTCGATGCCATCACGTGGCCGGGCGAATACCTCGAACAGGCTATCGACATAGCCGAGTCGACAACCTCTGTGATGATTCTCATCCATTCGCATCCCGGTGGACTGTTTGGATTCTCCGACGCAGACGACGAGAGCGATCGTAAGGTCATTCCCAGCTTGTTCCACGCGTTCGGGTCCCTGCATGGCTCGGCCATCATGACCCCTGACGGCGCGATACGCGCACGACTATATGATCCAAGCCTCCAGGCACGCGCAGTCGATCTTGTGACGGTCGCAGGCGATGATCTGTGCTACTGGTGGGATGACAAAGCCGACTTTAACGGCCCCGAGGATCGGCCTGTCGCCTTTACCAGTGGAATGACTGCCGAACTTGGCCGACTTTCGGCCTCGGTGATTGGTGCATCCGGGACGGGTTCGGTTACAGGTGAGCAACTCGCCCGTCTTGGATTTGGACGTGTTTTCGTAATCGATTACGACCATCTCGAATGGAAAAATCTCAACCGTATCCTAAACTCGAAACGCGCCGACGCCGACACGAACCGCCTAAAGGTTGAAGCTTTTGCCGAAGCTGTGACAGCCTATCGCGGCGAAGGCGTGGCCATCCCCGTACCTGCGTCGATCACAACACGGGATGCAGTGCTCGCGGCTGCTCAATCCGATGTTGTTTTCTGTTGTGTCGATACCCTCGAAGCCCGACAAATAGCAGACCTGATCGCGGCAGCGTTCCTTCTGCCGTTGTTTGACGTCGGCGTCGTCATTCCCGTGCGCAAAAAAGGCGATGCGTTCGCAATCGCAATCGCCGATGTATGTGGCCGTATCGACTATATCCAGCCCGGTGGCTCAACCCTGCAGGACCGTGGTGTGTACACACCTGAGAGCCTCCGCGGTGAGTATCTTCGGAAGGTGGTTCCTGATGCGTACCAACAAGAACTCGACGCCGGGTATCTCAACGGGATGGTCGAGGAAGCTCCAGCGGTGATTACGCTTAATATGCGTGCGGCATCGTCCTGCGTGAATGAATTTATATCGCGCGCCTTTCCCTTCCGATTGGAGTCCAACCGTCTCTATGCTCGCACGCAGTTCAGTCTGGCGGCCTGTGAAGAAGAATACTTTGCCGAAGATGTATTCAAGCGAGCACCGAATCGACTCCTCGCGCGAGGCGATACCGAACCACTGCTGGGCTTGCCGGCACTCAAGGCGCCCATGCGATGATAATATCGAAAAAGATAATGCGGTGGTGGCGTCACTTATGGGCTCGGTTCGGTCCGTGCCGGAGACTGCGCATCATTGAGGGCGATAGTCTGCCTCCTCAACTACCCAGACAGGATCTTGTTCTCGCACGAGATGATGGAGAAGACTGGTGTGTAGGCATGCGTTGTCCGTGCGGCTGTGGTCAGGTGATTGAGCTCCTAATCATTGCCGAGGCGAAGCCGCGATGGGATGTGTCGATTGATGCCAAGGGCAGGCCCACGCTTACTCCGTCGGTTTGGCTAAAGAAGGGCTGTCGTTCTCATTTTTGGATTCGCGGAGGCCGTATTCATTGGTGCTGAATGGGATTGGAGTTGCCCCCTTAGAACGGACACATTATGTTCGGGGTGGCCAATACTGTGCGTATGATTACCAGAATCTGTTACAACAATTTGGCATGATCGCTTCCATGAGCCGTAAAGGTGATTGCTATGATAATGCTCCGATGGAAAGCTTCTGGGGGGATACTTAAAACCGAACTGGTTGCCTCATCGGAGATTCAAAACACGGCAACAAGCTATTCAGGAGATTACCGAATATATCGATCTTCCATAACAGGCAGCGTAAGCAAGAAAGATTAGGCTATCTGTCGCCAGCACAATTTACGTAGCGATACTATGCAAATCTAGCCGCTGCTTAAACGAATGGACTCCAGTTTTGACAGCAAACCTCATCATAAATTAGGCTGATTTTCATGGAGCCCCTGATGCAAAACTCAATGCTGCTAACTGGTAAATCCTCCATATTGTTCGGCAAAATTTACCCAATTAAATTTTTAATATTCTTTTATTCTTAGGCGTATCTATTAGGGTTAATGTAGCTTTTTCCCCATCATACGTAATAGCCACATCTTTGCCAGCAACTGGTTTACCATCAACAGAATTTAATTGGTGCACAATAAAATCCTTTTTGACCTGCTGATAGAACACAGCATTGTCTTTATCAACATGAATGATTTGCCCTTCATACCGATTTTTATCAACAGGTGTTTTAGCTAAATAAATGTTGTAAACACCCGGCTTGATACCTTCATCAACCTTCTTGATAGTGCCCATCGTTTCCCATTCATTATTGTTTTGAGTTTGTAGAATCTTTTGTCCATTCATTACAATCATTCGTAGCTTTTGGGGTGTCATCATTTCAAATTAGTTGTGTAGCACTGATAGCAAGTCAAAATTATCCCGCTTCCTGTTGTCCGGCAATTTCTTCCAGTATTCTCATGAGATCGAAAGACTCTGATCTTTCCATGCCATGCAAAAAAGCAATCAATTGCAGTGCGCCGCTCCCCTTGGCTGAGAAGCTGCCATCCTGCAGCGCTTTGATGGTGAACTGAACGATATTTGGGCAATTTCTGCCTTGCTCAAAATAATCACCAATCTTGGTTTTTAGTAACTCTTTATTATCGTTAGATAGATCACGCATTAAATCCTGTGGTTTGCGTTTGTCTTTTTTAATCAGATTGTAAATAGAGTCCAGCAATGAAGGCGAGTCACCTTTTTTTTGATCGTTGTAACTAGCTGAGGTGGTATTCGATTTGCTTTCAGCATTGGATGCTTGATCATCCGCAGAATTAGACGGGGGCGTTTTTTTCAGCTTTAAGAATTGACTGAATTGGTATACATCCAATCGAGATATTTCTTCTTGCGTACTGAGTGCCAGCCAAGTGATTACTTCCTCTTTATTGGCTTTATAGAGCCTTGTTAAATCATAGAGTGCTGTGACATCGGTGCAGCGGCCTGACCGGTACACTTCACCTAAAGGATCAGGCAAATCAAGAAGTGCGGCATGCATGGTGATATAAGGATTGGTTTTGCCAATCAGCCTGGCAATTTCAGACTTGGTTTTGCCGCCTGCAAGTTGTCGCCCAATAAAGTCAGCAATCTCTCTGGAGGTTAAATCATCTCTTTGCAGATTCTCGATTACCTGATCTGCTTCACTGTAATCGGTGTCAATGAATGCTGGAATCTTTGTTAATCCGGCATTAATGCTGGCACGATAACGTCTTGCGCCATGATTAATAATGTAGGTTCCCGGTTTATCCGGATTGGGGCGTACCGATATCGGTGATTTTACTCCACGTAATTTAATCGTCTCCGTTAATTCTCGTAACGTTTCCTGATTAAATTCCTTCCGAGGTTGATGGATATCTTCGCTGATCAGCGTGATGTCAATTTCTGTTGCACCGATAGGTGCAGCAAGCCCTTTTTTATTTTCCTTTTTTCTTTCTGTCATTTTATCTTGGCCTAACTTGCGCTCGTTATACCAGGCAGAAATATTTATTTGGATTAAATAATTCCACCAATCTATGATTAGAAAGCCAAGAACTATGGATGCAATCATTAAAAAATAAAACCGCGCAAAAAGTCGTCTTTGCACTTTCTGTGTTTTTGTTCTTCTTGTTCAGTTTATTATTGAATGCTTAATCTCTCGTATCAGAAAACCGCAAACGTTTTCAGATTCTCCAGATGTTCCATCAGTTACTCATCCATCCTCTATTCATATTATTCTAAGGTAGCTATTAATATTAAGTATATTGATATAAATCAATGATGTGATAAATTTAAAGTTTAAATTTCTATTTTAAGCCTACTATTAATAATTATCTATGGAATATGTATATAACGAAACTATTATTTAGCCCTCCATTGAATTAATGAATTTATATTTTTATTTTGAATTAAAATAGCAGCAATATTACTGCAAAACAATGGTGCTGATTAGTTAAGCTGCTTAAACCCTAAAAATGACAGGGCTATTATATGTACAATTTAATCTTAATCACAAATATTTTGCGTATCCTTGATGAAAGGGATATGACCAAATCAGAATTGGCAGAGAGGGCGGGAGTTTCCATCTCTTTTTTTACTGATCTGACCAATGATAAAGCCAATCCATCACTCAGAATTATAGAGGCAATCGCAGAAGCACTTGAGACTCCACTGCCAATGCTATTGGATAGTTCGGATATGAGCTCGGCTGATCTTGAAGCATTAACCAATCGAAAGCTAAAGCATTTGCCTAAAGGCTTCGTCTGGAAAGGGGGCGTTCTGAGTGAATTTGAGGCGTATCAGGTTGAGCAATGGGATAAAAAGAACAGGGCGTTTTTATTAAAAAATAAAAGTAAGAAATAAACAAAGTAATAAAAAGCAGTAAAAAAGTATTGCACAAAATATAATTACGTTATATTGTAATGTCATGTGTAAGTTGTTGGAGTATTCGCATGACGCTGCAAGGTCAATTACCTCACATCACAACAGTTAAAGATCGCGCCAAGAGCAAGCTGGAGCGAGATGCACGGGAAATACTGTCCGCATTGCAAGATCCTGAGACGGTTGAAATCATGGTCAATGCCGATGGTCGTATCTGGCAGGAGAAGCTGGGTCAAAAGATCCAACATGTCGGAAATATCCAATCTGCCCAGGTTGAAGCGGTCATCAAAACGGTAGCAGGTTTCCACGGCAAGGAAATCAATCGATTCAACCCGATGATCGAAGGCGAATTCCCGCTCGATAATTCGCGCTTTGCCGGTCAGCTACCCCCCATTGTTTCATCCCCCACATTTGCCATCCGTAAAAAAGCCATCAAGATTTTTACCCTTGAGCAGTATGTAGAAACTGGTGTGCTATCGTCCAGACACTCTGATGTCATAAAAGATGCCGTGCTCCAGCACCGCAACATTTTGGTCATAGGTGGCACCGGATCAGGCAAGACCACTTTGATTAACGCTATCATCAATGAAATGGTTCGCAGTGACCCGGATGAGCGCATCTTTATATTAGAAGATACCGGCGAGATTCAATGCGCTGCCCAGAATTTTGTTCAGTATCACACCACGCTCGATGTTGACATGACACAGCTGTTAAAAACAACCTTGCGCATGCGCCCGGATCGCATTCTGGTGGGCGAAGTCAGAGGAGCGGAAGCACTGGATTTGCTCGATGCCTGGAACACTGGCCATGAAGGAGGGGCTGCAACTTTACACGCCAATGATGCGATGTCCGGACTCACACGTCTGGAATCCCTGATCTCACGTAATCCTTCGGCGCCGAAAGAAATTATGCCATTGATCGCAGAGGCGGTTGATATGGTCGTGCATATCACGCGCACACCCAACGGCAGAAAGATCCAACAGATTATCGAAGTACAAGGTTTTAAAAGAGGAAGTTACCAAATCAAGAAGCTGTAAATCACCCATAGGAGCCAATCTATGAAACTGATTCATATCAAGGATATCTCTCCATTCGTTTGTTTCTTCTCAATTGCTTTGTTGTTTGCGCTGTTGTTTTCAACCGATGACGCACAAGCCGCTGTTGGTGCAGGTGGCGCGCTTCCTTATGAAACCTGGCTGGTTAATCTCAGAAATTCCGTCACCGGCCCCGTTGCTTTTACGCTATCCATTGTCGGCATTGTAGTTGCAGGTGGTATTCTGATCTTCGGTGGCGAACTTAATGCTTTTTTCCGCACATTGATTTTTATCGTGCTGGTCATGGCATTACTCGTGGGTGCCAACAACATCATGACCAATTTGTTCCAGGGCGCGGTTATTCCGGGTGAAATATCCCAAGACCAGATAACAACCCTTAATTCACAGAAACAGGAGGCAAACTCATGGCGCTTCGAACCATACCTATCCGTCAATCGGGTAACCGTCCTAACCTGTTTATGGGGGGCGACCGGGAGCTGGTTATGTTTTCTATCCTGATTGCAGCCACTTCGATTTTTGTGGCTATGGAAATTAAGGCCACACTTTTCGGCATAGCACTGTGGATCTTTGCACTGTTTGCGCTACGACTGATGGCTAAAAATGATCCGCAACTGCGCCATGTGTACCTGCGCCAAACGCAATACAAAAAATACTATCCGGCGCGCAGCACTCCTTTTTATGACAATACCCGCCAGCAGGAGAAACAGCACTCATGATTTCCGCCATCGCAATTCTTATCGCAATGTGTGGTGCTGTGCTGCTTCTGATACTGTTTATCCGTATCCGTGATGCCGGCAAAGAACTAAGACTGGATCAACATCGATCCAAAGAAATGGGCTTTGCTGATCTGCTGGTGTATGCGGCGGTGGTTGAAGATGGGGTGATTGTGGGCAAGAACGGTTCATTGATGGCCGCCTGGGTATTTAGCGGCGATGATACGGCCAGCAGTACCGACATTGAGCGTGAACGGGTGTCGTTTCGAATTAACCAGGCTTTATCTCGATTAGGCAATGGCTGGATGATTCATGTGGATGCCATCAGAAAACCCGCGCAAGGTTATTCAGAGAAAGCGCACTCCAATTATCCCGATCCCGTGACCGCTGCCATTGACGAGGAGCGGCGCAATCTGTTCGAGTGTATCGGCAAAATGTATGAGAGTTGCTTTATCGTATCACTCACCTACTTGCCGCCAATGCTGGCGCAGCGCAAGTTTGTAGAATTGATGTTTGATGATGAGGCCCAAGCACCGGATCAAAAAGCCAGAACACAAGGCTTGCTGGAATATTTCCAGCGCGAATGTGCCAGCTTTGAATCGCGGTTATCCAGCGTATTTTATCTGTCGCGTTTAAAAAGCCGCAAGCTGGTCAATGAAGATAATACCACCATCACCCATGATGATTTCTTGCAGTGGCTGCAATTGTGCGTGACCGGCCTGGATCATCCGATGGTTTTGCCTGCCAATCCCATGTATTTGGATACGCTGCTCGGCGGCCAGGAAATGTGGGGTGGAGTCGTACCTAAAATTGGCCGTAATTTCGTCCAAGTGGTATCGATTGAGGGTTTTCCGCTCGAATCTTCACCCGGCATGTTGAATCTATTGTCAGAGTTGCCAGGAGTATACCGCTGGTCATCGCGGTTTATCTTTATGGATACGCATGAAGCAGTCAATCATCTGGAGAAATTCCGCAGACGCTGGAAACAAAAAATCCGTGGCTTCTTTGACCAGGTGTTTAATCTGCAAAGTAGCAACATCGA
>NZ_QPHG01000011.1:0-93303 GCF_040240425.1 Nitrosomonas sp.
GATACGTTCGTGTCAAATGACAAACCAGGAAATTGAAATTGAATTCTTTATCCGATTCCCCTATAGACAAAGCCAAACAGATTCTAATTTCCTGGGTCGAGCTTGAAGCCAAGCGCCATCAACTCACACCGGAGGGATTGGTCGATGTCGATGCTGGCCGCCTTATCGATCATGCATCAATCGATGCCTGGACCAAGAGCCTCGAAAAATCACTAAAAGCAATGATCCTGCGGTGAACTACAAGGGCTGAGCGTGACTTGGTTCGGCAGCTTATTGCTGGCGCGAAACAGTTTTTACGGATCATTTTCGTATTTTGTACCCTGCTTTCAGCATTCGCAATGTCCACCACGATACTGCCAGGAAACACACTATCAGAATCCCAAGGCTGAGATAAGGTGAAACATCTGAGGAGCGAAAGAAGCCGTAGCGGAACCCGTCTACCATGTAGAAAAACGGATTCAGATAAGATAATCCTCGCCAAAATGAAGGCAACGAAGAAATGGTATAGAAAACGCCCGATAAAAACGTCAGTGGCAAGATGGCAAAGTTTTGCAACGCAGCAAGGTGCTCAAATTTTTCCGCCCAAATTCCCGCAATGATTCCCAAGGCTCCCAGCAGCGCAGTTCCGATCAAGGCAAATGCGATTATCCATGCGAATGAATATAGGGGAAGTTCAAAAAAACCCACTGCAACCACGTAAATACCCAGTCCTACAATCAGGCCACGAACTACCGATGCCAGCACATAAGCAGTGAATATTTCCTGGTAAGAAAGCGGCGATAACAGCATGAAGATGTGATTGCCTGAAACCGTCGATTGAATCAGGCTTGATGAGGAGTTGGCGAAAGCGTTCTGCAACATAGCCATCATCACGAGTCCCGGGATCAGAAAAACGGTGTAGGTTACACTTGGATATATCTGCGTCCTTTCTTCCAGTACGTGAGAAAAGATCAATAGATAGAGCAAGGTGGACAGCATGGGGGCAAATAAGGTCTGGAACCCAACTTTCCAGAATCGCAGCAATTCCTTGTAGAACAGTGTAAGAAATCCATTCATACCAATGCAGACTCCAGATTCTCTGCGCTACGCATGATCTTTACAAACACTTCCTCCAGATCAGGCTGCAATACCTGAAGTTCCATAATTTGGGTCTGGGCCTCGCGCAATACGGCCATCACATTCTCAAGCTGCAAGTATTTCTCGATTGCCAGAACGTAGTAACCTTGGTCATGGCTGATCATCAATGGTTGCAAAGCTACTGGAAGGGTGTCAGGAGATAATTGCAGTCGTATCCGGTATCCAGAGTTGCTGCTGATGAGATTTCTGACGTCATCAAGTACAATGATACTGCCATTTTTGAGCATTGCTACGCGGTTGCATAAAGCCTCCGCTTCTTCGAGATAATGCGTGGTGAGCACAATGGTATGACCATCGTGGTTTAATTGCTTAATGAAACGCCACAAGGATTGGCGCAATTCCACATCTACACCTGCGGTGGGTTCATCCAAAATGATTACCGGGGGTTTGTGGACCAATGCCTGGGCTACTAGCACGCGCCGCTTCATGCCACCGGACAACGAACGCATGTTGGTATCGGCCTTATCGGAAAGGTCGAGATGGTGGATTATCTCGTCTATCCAGCGGTTATTCTTCTTTAGACCGAAATAGCCGGATTGAAACACAAGCGTTTCCCTAACGGTAAAGAACGGATCAAATACCAATTCCTGCGGCACCACGCCTAACATGCGACGTGCTTCACGGTACTTGGCGATGACATCATGACCCATTACCCTGACACTGCCGCTGCTGGCAAGGGTAAGACCTGCGATAATATTGATCAGTGTCGTCTTTCCCGCTCCATTGGGACCCAGCAAAGCAAAGAATTCACCGGCATTGATTTCGAGATCAACGTTGTACAAGGCATGCAATGCACCGAAATGCTTGTGCACCTGTCTGACTTCGATTGCCGCAGTCATGAAGAAACCTCCGTTTCAGCTGGAGGAATGACCGTTGCGTATCGCTCGGCGATACGGCTTTCCAGCGCATCCATCAGCATTTCCGCCGAGTTGAATCCGGTCTGGCTGGCAATCTCCTGCATGCAGGTAGGACTGGTAACATTTATTTCAGTGAGATAATCACCAATCACATCCAACCCAACCAGCATCAAGCCTTCATCGTATAGTACGGGACCAAGCGCTTCAGCGATTTCGCGATCCCGCCGGGAAAGTAGCTGCGCAACACCTTTTCCACCTGCGTTAAGATTGCCGCGTGTTTCGCCTGGCTTGGGAATGCGTGCAAGCGAGTAAGGCACCGGTTCTCCGGCGATTAGCAAGATGCGCTTATCGCCTTGAGTAATCTCAGGAATGTACCGCTGAGCCATGATAGTACGTGTGCCATAGTGCGTAAGGGTTTCCATGATTACGCCAATGTTGTAGTCGGCACTGTGAATGCGAAATATGCTGGCTCCCCCCATGCCGTCGAGCGGCTTAAGTACTATGTCGCGGTGTTCGTCCAGGAAATCGCGAATCAGAGATTCCTGCCGGGTCACTAGGGTAGGCGGAGTAAATTGCGGAAACTTAGCTGTGGCAAGTTTCTCATTATGATCGCGTATCGCCTGTGGACTATTAAAGATAAGTGCTCCCTGACGTTCTGCCAATTCCAGCAGATACGTGGTGTAGACATATTCCATGTTAAATGGCGGATCCTTACGCATCAAAACAGCATCGAATTCCCGCAGCGGGATTTCCTCCGGCCCCTTTGTCCTGTACCAGCGGTGTCCATCGCCATCCTTGCCGGTTAACTCCAATTCGCGTGCGAATCCCACGGTTTGCGCACCCTTCCATGCCAAGTCGCCTTGTTGCAGGGTAAAAAGTTGATGATGGCGAATTCCTGCTTCACGCATCATGGCAAAACTTGAATCCTTATAAGTTTTGATGGAATCCAGCTGGTCGAGAATGAAGGCAAGTTTCATTTGGTAGAGTGTCATCCGATTACAGGCAGCGAGTAGGTTTTAGCGCGACTATTCCTTGGTAGCGCCTGGTTTTTTTGCATAAAGTATACGAATTCATTGCGCCGCAGCTTTGACCTTCCATTCAGATAAGTTTTTAGGCAAGATCTGGGAATGACTCATGCTGGTTGAATTGCCTTGAGAGAAATAATTGCTCAGGTATTCATCGAAAGGGATCTCATTCATTGCGTCTAGCTGTTTTTGTTCCGCCAATGATGTCTTGACTTGGAGATCAAAATTCTTCTTTATTGCGGTATCTAGCGCAGATTTCTGGAAATAACGAGTGTATTCATGGGATTTTTGTAATACCAGTTCAGTAATTGACATCTTTTGAGTACGCATGGCAGAAAGCATCCTTGCTGAAGCAGTCAACTCGGGATGGCGAATTTTTTCGATCTGCTGTTGTAATGCATGGGTATAGAATGTATCGGCATTACCGTTATCCAGGATTTCACAGATCTCTCGCACCTGCTCGCACAGTGTCAGCGCCCATTGCCGCAGCGGGACTTCATGCCCGTTATCCAGCAGCTTGAGACTCGGATCCCTGCCGCGATTGGCCACCGTCAATGCGTTATTGCTGATCTCGTTATGCTGCTTCAAGTCATGCCCCGCATTGGGCTGGAATAGGCAGAAAAGACTCAATGCTTCAAGAAAGCGCGTGGTTTCGATCGAAATGCCTGTAGGTTCAAACATATCAACATCCACCGAGCGTATTTCAATATATTGAATCCCCCTGCTTCCCAGTGCCTGAAGCGGCCTCTCATTCGGTCTCGTCGGCTGTTTCGGCCGCACCGAAGTGTAATACTCATTCTCGATTTGCAGGAAATTGCTATTCAGTTGCCGATACTGGTCGTTCACCTTTGTCCCGATCTTCTCGTATCCGAGATGAGAAATCGTTGTTGCCCTGCTCAAGTCCCGTATATAGTCATCAATGCTGTTAAAGGAAATATGAAATGCCGATTGAACTGGATTCAGATAGCCGATCTCGCTCATCCTCAAAGAGGTCGCGTAAGGTTTGTAATAGGAGGTTTCATCGAATTTTTCCAAGGCGCGGGAATGCGCAGATTGACGACTTTCGACAAAGCTTTTGGCGACCGCCGGGGACGAACCGAATAAATACAAGATAAGCCAACCATAACGCTGCAAGTTTCTGATCATTCCCATATACGCCTGCGTCGTGAACGATTGCAGATCGCCGGTATGCTTCATGAAATGCTGGTATTGGGGCCAAAATAGCTCGGGAAGCGAATAGTTGAAATGGATTCCGGCGATAACCTGCATGCAACGGCCATAACGATAGCTTAAACCCTGACGGTAGATGTGCTTCATCCTCCCGACATTGGATGGACCATATTCGGCAATGGGAATTGCCAGATCCCGCAAATCACCGACAGGCATACTTGCCGCCAGCAACAATTCGTCATTGATATTTGCGCAGACATATTTATGCAAGTCCGCCAAGTAACTCAGCATTTCCGTTCCATCTGATAATGCTGGCGTGATCAACTCAAGTAACGCTTCAGAATAATCAGTTGTTATATTCGGATGAGTCAACGCGGCTCCAAGCTGACTCGGATGAGGCAACAATGATATTGACCCCTCCTGATTAATTCGGAGACTTTCTTTTTCGATACCTTTCAAGCCATGAATTAATAATGGTTGAAGTGATTCGTTGATGGTTGTAATGTGATTGTTACAAGATAATTGTCTTGACATTTGCCCTCCGACATTGCCTGCAATAGGTAAGTGGTCAGAGTATAGGTCAGCAGACAGATAGGCGTGTAGTATGTTAAATTGGTACTCAGTGTCCTATTTTTGCAACTGTTTGAGTACAGCGCGCTGAGATGGATTCGTTGGGCAAGTTCCGGAGCGCTCTTAAGTTTGCTAGTCGTCATGCAGTGTCTCGAAACGCTGCGCGAGAAAATCAATTAACGCCCGCACGGAAGGCAGAAGACCTCGCCGGGACGGAAACACCGCATGAATGATTACCCGGCGTGGTGCCCAGTCGGGTAGTAGTTTGACCAATAAACCAGCCGTCAGCTGGTCTCGTACCGCAATCACTGGCATTTCTACTACGCCAACACCGGCCACAGCGGCATCTCTGAGCGCAATCATGTCCGTCGTCACGAAGCGTGGCGTGTGATGAAGGGTTGCTTGTGCACCATCTGGCCCATGCAGCACCCAGGCATGAATTTGTTGCAGCCCTTCCCCCAGGCTCAGGCTCGGCCAGTTGTTCAAAGCAGCTGGTGTAGCAGGAAAACCGAGCCGTTGGACAAGGATGGGGCTGGCCACCAGGCATTGGCTTCGATCAGCCAGGATGCGCATGACCAGATCACTGTCTTGTAAAGGTGGATGGCGCACGCGCAGAGCAACATCCAGTGACTCGCTGACCAGATCGACACGACGGTTAGTCGTTTCCATCTGCACCATAACATGCGGATAGCTCACCATGAAATCGGCCAGCATCCCTCCCACATAGGCATTCACCAGCGGTATGGGACATGTCATCCGGATCACACCGCGAGGCTCGTTTTTTAGCGTGTCTATTGCTTCCTGGGCCGCTTCGGCTTCCACCAGCATCGCCTTGCAATGCATGTAATAGCTCTGTCCAGCTTCGGTAACCGCAAAGTGACGTGTCGAGCGCTGGATCAGGCGCACACCCAAGCGCTCTTCCAGCTTGGCGATGCGGCGGCTGAGCTTCGACTTCGGCATGCCCAACACTCGACCTGCCGGAGCAAAACCACCATGATCCACAGCCTGGACATAGTAGTAGAGGTCATTCAGGTCTTGCATAGGAAACCACCCATAGTTTCAAAAATAGGACACTGAGTGCCAATTTAACATACTACACGACCATCCGTCTGCTGACCTATACTCTGACCACTTGCTAATTACTTTGCTTTAGTAAGAGATTACCCTACAGGAAGAAGTAAACACCCTTGGCACTACTACCGGCGGCAAACATCAGCACCATGCCCCTAACGAAGATAACTATTTAACAATAAACTACATTGCAAAAGGAATTTTCTATGTCCACACAATCAAATGTCGAACGCACGCTGTACGGATTCTGGCTCTCACCTTATATGAGTCAGGTTGCGCACATCCTCTTGGAGTCTGGTCTGCCTTATCGCTATGAACGAGTGTCTCCGTTTCAAGGGAGTACGCTCACGCCAGAACACTTAGAAAGAAACCCTCTTGGAAAAATTCCCAGTCTCAGGGATGTCAATGGTGTTGATATTGCGGAAAGTCACGCTATTTGTCGTTATCTCGCGAAAATTTACCCAGAAGCGCAAAAGTTTTACCCTATTGATGATCCGTTGTTCTGTGCACAGGTCGATGCCAAGAATGACTTCATCACTTTCTCCATAGCAGGTCCATTCTTCAACTGGTTTGTTGTCAGCGGATATTTTCCAAAAGCCTGGAAACTCAAGGTTGATAAAGAAGCCCATATTTATAATCTTTTTTCTGTCTTGATGAGCAAATTGTGGCTATCCAGACTCGTTAATGGCTCGAAAATGGATCCGTTCCTACTTGGCAAAGAACCTTTTCTGCCAGATTTTCAGTTGTTCTACACGCTCGAGCTGAGCCAAATGTTTTCTGAATTGTTCGAAATACCCGAGATGCATTTATTTCGAGACGATCCTGCTTTACAAACGTTTTACGATGCAATGTGCGAGCGTCCTGCTGCGCGTGAAATACTGGCGGCTAAAGCGTCGGAATTGGATGTTACAAAGAAAGAACTCTACGGTGGATTTGGTGCAGCCTACCTTGATAAGCATATCGACAAAAAAATCCTTGACGGGCTATTCGGACGTGAAGTCTGACCGCACACATACTGGGGCTGATCTGGCCACAGCTATATCATACCAGCTACCATAATTGACTTGACGCGAAACACCAGTCACCATTTCTTTACGATAAGTCAAAAATCGGCTTTTAAATCGAGGATAGTACTATCCTCGATTGCAATGTTAAAACCAGAAGTTATAAATAGCGGTGTAAAAATGCAGCACTGAGACACACTAAATTTCGCAGCAATCGCGGAATTCATCCAGTACCCGCAGCTCGGGGTAAAACTCGAAGAATTCTTGCCCCGTGATGTGCGCCGAATGATAATTGGCGATTATGAGTTAAGGTACGAGCTAACCGATGAAGCGATTTATATTTTGCGACTCTGGCATGGCCGTGAGGATCGATAATCACACACTTGGTAACCGGAATAATGCTAAATTCATCACTTTACCGTTACCTAGCCGTTCATGAGCATGGGCAGGAGCCAGTCACGAAGTTCAATTAACTGCTGATTTTCGAGACCACGATTGAAGATCATCCTTTGTGTTATCAAACCAAAAATTGATCTCTCTGAGTTTCTGCGATCAAAAATTTGCTTGAAGTATTTCATTGCACAAAATTGATTCGGAATAAGACGCATCGTTTAGTCGATATGTATCCGGCGTAACTCATACCCACCCACCGGCTTTAGCACGCAGGTAAAGTGTTTTTCTACTTGCCCCGGAAGTTTGCCGCTCTTCGATTTCAAAAAGGTCTTTCTTCGCTTTGACCAGATCAGAGAGCTTTTTATAGCCGTACAGCCTGGAATCAAAATCGGGTTGCAGCTTGGTTAAATAACTACCAAAAACACCGAGACTCGTCCAACCCGTGTCATCCACAGACTGCTCGAGCGCGGTTAGGACAAATCCTTCTGGAAATTGCGGTTTCTGCTCACGAGCTCGCCCGGGTAAGATTTGTTATAGCGCTTCGCTTCACGCTTGAGACATTCCTGGATGGTTTGCTCGACCTTGGCCAGACGTTTAAGGCCATACTACAACGTCTTGAACCGTTGGTTGGTACTGTCACGCGGGATAAATTCCTGGAGTCTGGCTCGTTTCAGCACGTCATAAATCGTTGGACGGCTGACCTGGAAGCGTTCCGCCAAATGCGCCACCTTCCACAGCCAGGGTTGATATAGCTGCCAAATTTCCTGGCGATCCAATAATGTTAAGCGAGTGCGTTTGTGTATGTTCATCTACAGTATTCTCCTGAATACTGTAAACAACGCTAGGAATTCTTACATATCAGGCATGTTTGAATAATGTTTCATATTTCAATATGGAGTATCCGAACATGTCCAATCGTGGCGGAAAACGAGAAAATGCAGGCAGGCCAGCTGGTCAGGGTAAGTATGGTGAATCAACAGTAACGATGCGTATACCTGAGAGTCAGATGGCAACGGTCAAAAGCTTTTTGGAGGCTTACCAGCGCAAAAGAGAAAGGGTTGATGGTGATACCTCAGTTACAGAAGTTGAGGTGGATGAATTCTTCATTCCAGAGATCAGCGATCAACCCACCTTGTTACCGCTTTTTGCGACCAAAGTAGCAGCAGGCTTTCTCAGTCCGGCGGACGATCATGTCGAGAAACGCCTCGATGTCAGTGAATTCTTGATCGACCATGTGGCATCGACGTTCTTTGTTACGATCAAGGGCGATTCGATGATTGATGTCGGCTTACTGCCGGGGGATAAAGTGGTGGTGGATCGTTCCAAAACACCCAATATCGGTGACATTGTACTGGCCGTAGTGGATCGGGAATTCACCATCAAAATCCTGGATCACGGCGCAAACAAAATGCCGAGATTATTACCAGCCAATTCCACTGGCGCTTACAAGCCGATTTACATTCGTCCCGATACCCAGTTCGAGATTTTTGGTGTCGTGACCGGATCATTTCGCCGCTTTAAATGACAACGTTATTGCCATGCTATGTGTTACTCGATCTGGAGATGACAGGCGCTATGCCAACCCAGGATCGCATTACCGAAATCGGTTTGATTCGCTATGAAAACGGTATTGAAGTAGGCCGCTGGAATACCCTCGTCAATCCGGAAGTCAGCATTTCGCCATTCATACAGCGATTAACGGGGATCACCCAGGACATGGTGAATCATGCACCGGCTTTTCAGGAAATCAGCAATACGCTGCTGGAGTGGCTGGATGATGCGGTATTGTGCGCTCACAACGTTCGCTTCGATTACGGTTTCCTCAAAAACGAATTCAAGCGCATCGGTGTTACCTTTCAGAACAAATTGCTGTGCACCGTCAAACTGTCCAGAAAACTCTATCCACAGCATCATTCGCATAGCCTTAATGCCATTATCGAAAGGTTTCAACTAGTCTGTAGCCAGCGCCACCGCGCTATGGGCGATACTGAAATGATGGCGGCATTCATCGAGGCCGCTATCCGTGAACGGGGAGAATCAACGGTTCAGGAAACTGCAAAAACACTCCTGAAGCAGCAAGCGATTCCAACCGGTCTTGATCACCCGGATATTCACGCTATCCCGGAAACCTGCGGTGTTTATTTATTTCGCGGCGATAGCGCATTACTGTACGTTGGCAAAAGCGTTTCATTGCGCTCACGAGTATTCAACCACTTCCAGGGCGATCATCGCTCAACCAAGGAGATGCGCATCGCACAGGAAATCAAGCGGGTCGAATACCGCATCACCAGCGGGGAACTGGGTGCACTGTTGCTGGAATCGCGTCTGATCAAGGAACTCCAGCCCATTCATAACCGTCAGCTCAGGCGCGAGCGGCAACTCTGTACCTGGCAAGTATCCAGCGATCCTAATGCCAAACCGCTGGTGACCTTGATCAATGACAGCGACATCGACTGGCGTAACGCAGACAATGTCTATGGTACTTTCAAAACGAAGCGGCAGGCTGTGGAGGTTTTAAACAAGCTGGCTGATGAATACGGACTGTGCGATAAGGCATTGGGACTGGAAAAAGGCTCCGGTGTGTGTTTTGCGCATCAGTTAAAACACTGCAAGGGCTTGTGTGCTGGCCAGGAATCCGCTGAATCACACTGGTTGCGCCTGCTCACGGCTTTAAGCCATTACAAGCTACTGGCGTGGCCGTATGCTGGCCGTATTGGCATCAGGGAGCACAATCCGGAATACGACATCACGGAAATACACGTCTTTGACCAATGGTGCCATCTGGGTAGCGTCAAGGATCACCAGGAATTGGCTGAATTAACGGCACGTCCTAGTTTTGACCGGGATACCTACCGCTACCTGCTCAAATTCCTGAATCAGAAGAACGTCGAAATCATCCCACTGCATGGAAATGCCCAACCATCTTATGCCTAATCGCGCCATCGCGTTAATTGACGTAAATAATTTTTATGTCAGTTGTGAGCGGGTGTTCAATCCCAAGCTGGAAGGCAGGCCCGTAGTTGTGTTATCCAACAATGACGGCTGCGCTGTCGCCAGAAGCAATGAAGTCAAGGCGCTGGGCGTCAAAATGGGGCAGCCGTGGTTTCAGCTCAAGGATTTGGCCAGGAAGCACGGAATCATCGCTTATTCATCTAACTATGCTTTGTATGCCGACATGAGCAACCGCGTCATGAGCATTTTAGGTGTGTTCAGTCCCGAACAGGAAATCTACTCGATTGACGAGTGCTTTTTGGATCTCTCTGGGTTTAGAAGAATCGATCATGCTGGTTATGGGCAGCGAATCCGGAAACGTATCAAGCAATGGACGGGATTGCCAGTTTGTGTGGGTATAGGCTCAACCAAGACACTGGCCAAGCTGGCTAACCACATAGCAAAGAAGCATACCGAATTCAATGGTGTCTGTGATTTGAACAGTTTGTCACCACAGCAACAAGACAATTGGTTCAGCAAAATAGCGGTCGATGAGATATGGGGTATCGGCAGATGGCTTACACCCAAATAAGGAATCCCATCGATGAAAAATCAAGATTCAATCGAATTAACCCAAATTATTTTGATGGTGTTGTTGATGGGATTATGATTATTAGAAGGCGGGATTCGAACCTTGATCTATGTTTAGTTTATCAATCATTTAGTATTTACCTCTGCTATTTCTGTGTCATTTTGAAGTATTTCTACAAGTTTCAAAAATTTCATAAACTCAGTTTAAACTTATTTAATTAAACCATCAAGATAAGTTGAATCCTTAGGTAAACTAATATCTTCAAGCTGTTTTGATTACTAGCTTTCTTAACCACGGCTCAAGGTGAGCCAAATCAAATGTTCCTGTTTCAAACATTTGCATCATGTCGGCGTAAATAATCATTGATTCACAGTTGATTCGATAACCATTAATACGAAGGAAAATATCGGTAGCTGCAAAAGCTACTCGTTTGTTGCCGTCTATAAAGGGGTGATTGATGGCTAAACTTTCCATCAATGCGGCCGCTTCTGTAACTATATCAACGTAATAGCCTGATTGGAGGCGAAATAAAGCAGATTCAAGTGCGCCAGGATCACGGATACCATGTATTCCACCGTAACGATGGATTAATATTGAATGGATTGCCAGTACATCGGGAACAGTCAGGTACTCTTTCAACGTTATTTAGCTAATTCACGGTAGAGCTGATCAAATTCGCTTAGGCTTTGCGCAAAAGCATCCATCGTTTGACGACGAGGTTGGCCTTTTTCTTTTCGTTCGATGTATTCCCGCAGAGCCTCATCAAGTATTTCTTGAATAGGACGCCCCTCAGATTCAGCAATTTTTCGAAGTGCGCTAAGGACTTCCGGAGCAGCTTGAGAAGAAAATTTTTCGCGGACAGTGTTAGGCATGAAATATCACCATATCCTGATGTTTTTGAGAGTTTTATGATACGCTAAAGATTGTTTTTTTATCAATGTATTTGTTGCCTTTCGTGTTGTTCATGCAAGGAAGGTTAAGAGTAAGCGATAGCTTTAATAATTTTTAAAGGTGTATTAAATGGCAAAATTTCGTCAGTACAACATTCAACTCCTTCCTTTGGATACAGTGAAAACTCCAGAAGTAGGCATTGAAGGTTATAAAAAGCTATTCGATCAGCTAAGTACTGAAACATCAATTGCCTTTAAAAATAAAAAGATGGCCAATCAAGCAAAAGCTTTGATTAATGATACGTTTATTTGCCCTTTTGTTGTACACACTGATGAAAAGTTTGCTTATGGAAAATTTGTAAAGTATAACAAAGCAGATACTGTCACCGATTTCTATGATAAAACTCCTTTATTTGAAGCTACCAAAGAAGTTGCTGCTGTATCAAATGTATATTATTTTCGATTTGTATTTGACTATACATGGCATAGATTCGGTATTGAAGAAAATGGTACTAAACTACCTAAACCGGATGTAATGTTGAAAGTACTAGAACATTTCTTAGAAAAATCTGCAAAAAACTATTTCCCAGATCATAGCTTGACCTTAAATCTTATTTCAGATCAGGTAAGCATGAATGAAGCACTAACTGAAGGTAACCAGTTTGGTTCAGTTGATGTCAAAATAACATTCCCAAATAGTCATCGCCTTAATGATGAATTGAGGGAATTAAAGAAATTAAATGCTCATAATATTCAGGCGCATGTTAGTCCGGCGCGCGGAGCTCAAATGCCAGGATTGCCAGAATATATTCGTAAGCTTGTTGAAATGGCTCCAGAGTTTGGTGAAGCGACTATCACTTTTTTTAAAGCTATATCCAATAACGATAAAGTCATTAAATTCAAAAGAATGATCTATTCATCAACAAAAAATCCACGGTATTTCATACTACGACAAAAAAAGAATGAAGGTGAATTTGGTTTTGTTGAAAGAGCTTGGAGATATATGAAAGCACTTGCGGATAAAAACAATGAAACCAAATGAATCGGAACAAAATGATATTAAAAAACCTAATGCTTCGGTTCCATACAGAAGCTGGTTGTATTCGCAAACACTAAAAATTCCAGTACTTGGAGAAATTTTACGCATTGCCAATGCTTATACCTATGATGGCGACCTAGCTTCTGATATTGAATTTGCTCCTTTAGGTCTTTGGATTAAAAAGCATTATAAAAATTTCTTAATCGTTATTGTCCTAACTGTTATTTCCGCATCTCACATATGGTTATGTGACCCATCAATTGATAACTGTAAAGCAATTCCCATTCCCGGGAATTTAATAGTTAGTATCTTCCCCAGTGTTCTAGGGTTTGGGATTGGAGTTTATGCACTTATTTTTGGCCTCTCAAATATTTTGGTCAAAAAATTGCAAGAATCTTTGGATGATAGAAAAGAGACTGATAAAGCAAAGATTGGCTCTGTGTTAATGTTGAATGTCGATATGGCATACCCTCTTTTAGTTATTACATTAACATTAGGTATTGGAGTGCTACAACAAATATTCATAAATTCTCAAGTACTTGAATTAGCAGCATGGTTTGCCTTGTGGTATTCAATGATAATGGTAATAGAGATTCTTGCCGTTTTGTTTGGATTGGGAGAACATGAACTACTTAACAAGCTTGATTGATAGTTTCAGCACACATTATTTATTACAAGTTGATAGATATTGACTGCTTTTCTTGAGAACTAATTTTTTGATTGATTAAAATCAAAAAATATAAGTACTTGAGCTGCAAATATTTAGTTGAATTACATTTGAAGCTTTAGAATATTAAATAGAAATTGTCATAACCAAGTTACTAGATTTATCAGTTGGTGAATTAAAAAGAACTAGAACTAAGTTTTATTATTTTTCTGAGGGATGTATCGCCCATAGCTCTTTCTGATCTGCCCCCAATCCTTATGCCCCATTTCCTCTGCAACCTGCATGTGATGCTCACCTCTTGAAAGCATTGTTGAAGCAAAAGTATGACGGGTTTGGTAAGGATTGCGGTATTTAATGCCAGCTCGTTCCAGTGCCGGAATCCAAACCGTTTTACGAATGGCTTGATCGTCTTTCCAAGGTTTATCATGGCGTGGATTATGAAAAACAGTTTCTTTTTGTTTTTCAGTGTAGTTTTTCTGACTGAGCAAAGCTTCTCTGGCTTGAGGTTGAAGTGTGACTGTGCGTTCTCCTGACTTGGTTTTAGTGCCTTTCAAGTGATTTCTCACATTAGCAACCCGGACATGGATGCAGTTTTGCTCTATATCGACATCTTGCCAGCGCAACGCAATCAGTTCGGAAGTTCGAAGCCCCGTCCAGAACGCAAATTGAATCAGGTTTCTTTCCTGTCCTGCAAGTTCATTCAGAATATTTGCGACTTCATCAGCTGTGAAGGGCTTCGGTTCTCGCGTATGGATCGGTAGATTTTTCACATGATCGAGTGGGTTTTTGGTGATGATTTCATCATGGTACATTTCGTCATATAACTGACGCAGTGGAATCAGAATGTTGTTTTTACGCTTGTTAGAGCAAGGAAGTTCAGCCCGCCATTCTTTAATTTTGAGTGCAGTCAGTTCCTCAATAGTGAGATCGCCAAAGGTTGGAATCAAATGGTGATAAATTGCGCTTTCATAGTCGCGCAGTGTGCTTGGTTGGCATCGAGATTGAGCACGTTGTAACCAATCAATCAGACCTTCGCGGATAGTGTAACGATCCGGGCGGTTTTTTCTAAATTCCTTGGCTTTCTTGCTATATGGAAAATGCTTGGAATAATCAAAAGTACCGATACTGATTTCATACAGTATTGCTTGCCGCTTAAGCGCCAGTTCTTTTTGTGCGGCCTTGGTCGGCGGAATGGGAATAGTTTCCCGGCAGCGCACGCCTTGATAGGTAAAAGCGATCTGGGCGCTATTGCCGCGAATCGTTATGCCTCGCTGCCTTGCATCCATGCGTAAGCTGCCTTTGTGATGACGAAGATTCGGCCGTTTGGTGCTTTGTTCCAGTGAATTTTGTATCGCCATTGTCCTTTCTTGATATATTGCCGGATGGCTTCTTCAGTTAAGCCGGTCAATTCAGCAAACTTCTTGATCGTTACCAGTATATGTTCGGAGTGGTTCATTTCTTTTCCTCCCCGTCATTAGAGGCGATATGCTTGGCCACTTGCTTTTCGACTTCCGCTTGATTGTCGATCAAACCCTTATCCGCTACCTTGCGCTTACCCATGACCACCGCCCAGAAACTGCCAAGCTTTTCGGTTATGGCATAGCCAATACTTTTTTTCTGGCCGAATTCGGTGATTTCCGGACATACGTCTTTAAACTCAACGCCGAGCACTTTTTCATAGCGGCGGTAAGTGGCCGGGTTGTGCAGAATCTTGAGAACCCGCCAGCCGAAATACTGCCCCATTACCAATGCGCCAAGAGCACTTTCAAGCGTAGTGCCAACACCTCTAAATTCCCGCATGTTCTGGAGTATTTTCTGTTCCGTCTCATCATCGAGAGCGAGCAGTTTTCTGGTGTTATTTGTTTGGTCTTCCATGATCAGTAGTGTTCCTCACGATAAATAGTTATCGTCATGATACATTGCTGATCATGGCAGTCAATATGATATTTGTCCTGTTTAATCTAAAAGCTGCACTTGTGCGTAAAACTCCTCTTTGGTGAATTGCCGCATTTCGTCGTGAAACTTGATGACAATCTCGATCTGATCGTTCAGCGTCAAAACGCCGCAGATATGGCCGATTTGCGTGATGCTGTATTTCTGGCCAGGTTGCAGCGCGTCCTTTTTGAGTACGGCTAAGCGGTAGATTAAAGAAACAGCTTCCTCAAGATCGAATGTATTCATTATGTTTTTTCTTCTGTCTTTTTTAGTGTTGAGTTGGGATTTCATGGATAACCTCCGGATGATAAAAAGGGGTTGGTACAGTTATTGATACAAGTCCAAGAGAAACAGCTGCGGCGCGACATGGCGTGCGCGCGTCTCGCGCCACGCTCCGCAATGTCACGTCCTCGCTGTCCGCCATCACCAAAGGCATCCAGACATGCTTACGTGTGCTATAACCCAATCCCCTCCAAACAATACCGGCCACCCGTAACGGTGCAGCGTCACCATAGCGGCCGGTTAACGGTGAATACACATCGCCGGTCACTGGATTGAGGTTTTTGGGTTCATCGTAGAACGGTTTGATGGCTTGCTGGTTGTGCGGGGTTTCAGGGTCGCCCATCGCCAGCATGAAGGCTGCCCAATCGCTGGCGGTAGCCGATTGGCGAATGGCTTCCAGTTCCGGGTCGTCGCATTTATCAAGTTTTCTGAGCTGCCGCCAAACGGTGACACTGGGGCCGCCGATTTGCTGAAATTGCCGGATACCCCAGGTATTCGCCCAAGCGGTGATGCGCTCCGCCGCCTGTATCGCATCGTTGCCGTAAGAATCGCAATCAAGCGCGTAGCCGTCGATGCTCTTGGATATGTACTTGGCAATGTAACCGACGGCTGAGCCTTTAGCTGGGTCAATGGGCTCCACTTTGAAGCGGCGTTTTAATGCGCCAGGTTCATTGCCGCTATCGAGAAGCGCATAATGGCTCATGACTTTACGTACAGCTTCGCGGTGTTTATCCGGCATGAACAGTAGCAGGTGCCAATGCGGGGTGCCGTCGTGGTGCGGTTCGACCACACGGAAACCGTAAGGCCGGATATCTTGCCGATCGAGTTCGGCGCGGATCAGCGACCAGAGGTGTGTCAGATACTGATGTGCTTCCAGGGTGGTAGTACCGTCATGGCGTGGATTGGCATGGCCAGTATGCAAACAAGCGTGCATGCGCGATGGCGTGGTGAGCGTATAGAATTCACCCCTATGACCCAGATAGTTGGCAACCATTTCAAAACCGCGGATTCGTGTCATCAATTCGGCACGGCGAACGGTTGGATTGGATACCGAACGGTCGGCTAGGTTCTGCAGGGAAAAAATCTCGCCGTTCTGGTTGCTTACGAAGTTCGTGGCCAAGTACAGCCGATTCCGCTCCTTTTGCTTGCGCTTAACGTGAATGGTGTAATCGCTCGCATAGGTGCCACGCAGGCGGCTGACCAACTCTATATTACGGGCGATTGTTTCGATCTTGCGCAGGCGTAGTATCTGGATGCGGCGATTCCACCAGCGCGAGCAGCACATGCGGTTCAATGCCGGTTCCAGGTTGTCACTTTTTATGGATGGCTGTTTGACTTGGTAGTGATCGACGATGCGCAGGCAGGCTTGATAGGATTCAAGAGGGGATTGTGCGCGAGAGCGGGCTGTGTGGCATTTTTCGGCGAAGCGCTTGGCGGCTTCGAATAGTTCTTCGCTATCGCCGCATAGATTCAGATCCTCGATGCGCAACTGGTTATAAATATCTTGCAGTTCATGGTTGGCTTGCTCAAAACTTACACGCTCGGCGGTTTTGACATAGCGGGCGGCCAAGTCTCCGGCGAGGGGGACAAGTTCAGTGAAAATATGTTGCCGCATGCGGCGGCATTTTGCTGTGCCGTAAGCTGCGGTGAGGTTATCGGCAAAAATGACTTGTGGCAATTTTGTGTCATTTTTGTGCCACAACCGAGGCTTTTGGAGACCAACTGAGACCAGTCGGTTATTTTTTGAAACACAACTAACACCCTGTTTATTATGGGTCTTGGTTGGTCTTGAGTGGTCTGGGTGAGACCTTAAACTGGCGGAGAAGGCGGGATTCGAACCCGCGGTACGGTTTGAGCCGTACACACGCTTTCCAGGCGTGCACCTTCAGCCGCTCGGTCACTTCTCCAGGTAATTTCGGCAAGGGGGCAAAGAATAAACCAGTTCCCCGTTTCGGGCAAATTTGTTTTGCGAATTGTCGCTATTTTAGCTCAAAAATTTCCATGTCGAGAAAGTGGCGCCTTGTCCGGCTATCGTGCCATCCGGTTTATGGATATTCCAGATGAGAATCCGCTCGGCCAGAAAACGTTTGCCGGTACTGGATATCCTGATGCCGCTGTAATCAGCATGATAACCCTGGGTTTTTACCTGTTCCAGCATGCGTGCGCGTTCTTCCCGTTTAGCCGGTTCCGCCGTCAGGCGGGAAGGGGTATGCGTAAATTGCTGCCAGTCCATCATCCATAGATTGAGCGCCGTGCGGTTACCGTAATTTAATATGGGATCATCTTCCGTGCCGTGCGATGCCACCACGAATGCGCTGTTGAATAACCGCTCCGCTTGTTCCAGCGGCGTGCCAGTCCGTTCGATCAATTCCTGTTTGACCCAGTGTGCGTAGCTGTCGAGTAAATACTGACACCATTGCACGATGTCCGGATGTGTCCAGTCGGTTTGCATCGTATGTTCTGAAATAATAATGCGTGTCATGGGGTAGAGCCTGAAAGTGTAGCGAGGCTTCTACCGGTTAACAACTGCAATTTCCGGTTATTTTTGCAAGAACGGCGGATTAGTATCAAAGACCTGAATATCCTTGTGCAATTCTGTAATAAACGAAGCGCAGCGGCTTGCCTTCGCGCGTGATAATCAGGCTATGGACTGGGCCAGGTTGATCGAGATGCTTGGAAATATCATTGCCGGCACGGCCGTGCTCCAGATGATGTCGCGCCATGCTGACCAGAATAATCGGCCGGGTGACGGGCGGTTCCGATGGATGCCAGACTTCATACATGGCGCCGCTATCGCCAAACATATTGCGCGCGCGGATATCCATTGGTTCGCCATGCTGATTGTAGAATGCCAGCGCACTGGCAACCGACCATTTGCTCATGCCGACGACCAGGGGTTTCTGTCCGGTCTGCTGCTGCACATCTGCCGCAATTTTCTCGATCTCAATGGTGGCTTCGCGCCAATAGTAGCGATTCATCAACTCAGGATATGGAATCCCCGGAATCCCCAGCACCACATAGTGCATTATTAATGCGTACACTGCTATGGAAAGGGCGATCGTTGGTTTCCATGCGGCTTGGATACGGTTTGCGAAGCTGCGCGGACTGAAGTTTTGTCCCATCATCCAGGCCATTGTCGGGATGATGGCAAGCCATAACGGGGCGGTCCAATGAAAGCGCAACGAGTCGAAGATGCTGAGTACCAAAAATATCCCCAGCGGTACTCCCGTGAATAGGCATACAAACAACATGCGTCTGTGTGCAAACTCGCCTGTGCCATGTTTGTTCCCGGGCAGCAATGCCAATATCGCAGCGATCAAACCCGTCGGCGTGAGCAATACCAGCAGATTGACAAGCATTAAATGAACCGAGAACTCATCGTCACCGACACCGCGAATGCGCGATGACTGGAACATGATCGAAGACCAGTGATGCTCCAAGTTCCAGATAATAACCGGGGAAAACAACAGCAGCGCCAGCAATGCGGCAAGGTACGGATGGGGGCGGATCAACCAACGGCGCGCAGCCGGGTCGATGAGCACAAATAACAATGCGGCGGCGCCGAGCAGTCCAAGCGTATATTTGGATAGAATGCCGAGACCGAAAGCGATTCCCATTCCTAGCCAAGCTGAGCTGCGATTTGCGATCAAGGCGCGTTCCATGTAATAGAGTGTGGCTGCCCAGGCCGCTATTACCGGAGCGTCCGTAGTCATGAGGAAGCCGGTAGCGAAGGTGAATGGCAGGACCGCCAACAGCAGCACCGTGCGTATACCGGTGGATTTGTCGTACAGGTTTTTGGCCAAAGCATACAGAAAACCCATCGTTACCAAGCCGCAGATGAATGCTCCGATCCTGACCCCGAATTCATTATTGCCAGCAATTGCAGTGCCCAGCCAGATCAGCCACGCCACCATGGGCGGATGGTCATAAAAACTTAAATCCATATGCTGGGTATAGTTCCAGTAATAGGCTTCGTCGGGAATCAGCTGTGTTTCGCCAAGATAAATCAAACGGAACAATATAATGAACGGTACCATGCCGATCGCAGCCACGCGCCAGCGCGTATCGACAGTAGGGCGATTGTCTTTTGGCGGAAATATGTAGAAGATCGATCCCAAATAGCAGATGATTGCGCTAGTCACCGTAGCGGTGAGAATGGCCCATAGCGGCGCTACTTGCCAGGTATTGACAAGCAAGGACAGCAAACCGCCGCGTGACAGCATCGCAATGCTGCCGACCGCAGCGATACGGCCGATACGGGGCCACTGCAGCTGGTTGGTCTGCCGGGAGCGGAACAATCCGCCGGAATTAAAAGCGAGAAATACCGCCGCTGCGGCAAGAAAACTTCCGATATGAGCCCCTGCCAGCCCTGCGCCGTTGCTTTTCAGGATCTGGAACAACCCGATATCGATCAGCGCGCAGAGCAGTCCAATCAAAATAACACGCCCGGCGTTGTGAATTGTGGCGCCGCCGGATAGCGCAAGCAAGCGCTGCAAATACGCCCATTGGTGGTGAAATGATAATTTTGAAGTGCCGCGTGTCCGGTCACGGAAACAGATGGGCACTTCCACCACTTTCAGCGTGCCTTGTCCGGCCATCAACAATTCGAGCAGGATTTTATAGCCGTGCGCCTTCCCAGAAATGGTCGATGCCAGCTCGCGGCGGAATGCAAAAAAGCCCGAAGTGGCATCGTTCACATCGCACAGCGGGCGCGCCAGCGAGCCGCCGATGCGCGATAGCCATTGCCGGTGCAACGGCCAGCCTTCAGTGCGGCCGCCCGGAATATAGCGGCTGCCGATGGAGACGTCGTGACTGCCATTCAGCACGGGCGCCACAATGGCGGAAAGCTGTTCGGGCGGATGGCTCAGATCCGCATCCATGACCACAATTACATCGCTTTGTGCCTGTGCGGCGCCGGCCAGAATCGATGCCGTCAAGTCCGGTTTTTCTGTGCGCTCAATGAGCCGCACCTGCGCTTTTTTCTCCCATGCCCGTACTTTTTCCGGAGTGCCGTCCTTTGAACCATCGTCGACAAAAATAACTTCAAAGCTGTCCTGCGGGAGATTCAATGCAAACAGGCTGGTTAATAACGGATCGATATTATCGGCTTCGTTGAGTGTCGGTATTACTACGGAAAATTGTGTCAAGGGAGTCTCGGCTCTGAAAATGGAATGGTTGATTTTAAAATAAGGAATTTGCTTAGGGGAAATTTGGATTCTTCCAATCTTCTCTTTACAACTAATTCGTTATTGTTATTATATTATTAGATATGTTATATCGGTATTTTAATCAATGATTTGAAGAAGATCGACTGTATTGAATCATCGGTGTGCATGGTGCGAATCAAGTATCCTGTGCGATGAAGTTGCCGCCAGTATAAATAGGAAAATAGTGAATGGCTATTGATTTGGGCTTTGACAGAATTGTTAGGGATTTTAGCGGCGCAAGGTGGATTTTTACGCCAGATGGATTCTTGCCCCATTGTCAGTTTTCGCTACTTGCAGTGGGTACGCAATCAAAAAGCACACAGGTCAGAGAATAATCCGGCAGGTTTGCGGGCTAAGGCGTACCGGTAAGTCAGCTTCTGAGCGCCGGTAGCGGTTCGTCTTTCGGCACAAAATTGAGTGCAATGCCGTTGTTACACCAGCGTTCGCCGCGCGGCGGCGGGCCGTCTTTGAACACATGGCCTTGATGCCCACCGCAGCGTGCGCAGTGGTATTCGGTGCGCGGTTTGATCAGTTTGAAATCGAGTCTGGTGGCGATGTGTCCGGCAATCGGCTGGGTAAAACTGGGCCAGCCAGTCCAGCTTTCATATTTATGCGCACTGTCAAACAGCGGTAGATAACAAGCGGCGCAAATGAATGTGCCTGCGCGATCCTCGTACACCAGATTGCTCGATTCCGGGCGCTCGGTGGCCTCTTCAAACAAGATTTGATAGGCTCTCGGTGAAAGTAATGTGCGCCATTCTTCATGCGGTTTGTTAAGTGGCGTGATGGGGCTGGCCGCTTCACCAACCGCGGCCGTGCGCAAGCAGGCGGGAACCAGCGGAATCACGGCAGCTGCGGCCAGCGCTTGCAACACAGTGCGTCGTTTCATGAAATCTTCTCCAAGGCGGAAAAAGTGCGCGTGAATTGATTTTCTTGAATCTCTTCGGCGCGAGCTGATTCGATGCGTTCTGTAGTCATTTGCATGGAAATCTAAGATTTCTCTGTGGTATTAATATGAGAATCCTATCTTGGCAGCGGTAATTAATCGCAAGATTCATCAAATAACACCGCCGGATCATGTGCGGATTGCTGAATCACGATCACTTTATGGCGCGATTTATCCCCTTGTTTCAATATCACGCGAGAAAGCGGCACATCAAAACGTTCGGCAAGAAATTTCAGCAACGCGGTATTAGCTTTGCCTTCCACCGGCGGCGCCGCGAGTTTTATTTTTAGCGCGTCGCCATGCAAACCGGCTGCTGCGGTATTTTTTGCACCCGGTTGAATATGCAGTGTCAGCACGAGATTATCCGCATCATCGTACCGGTACCATCCCATGCCGATCGATTAGTTAAAAGAGCATTGCGATGATTTCCTTATTCACACCGGCCACGACCATCAATAACACTTGAATCAGGATCAGCACGAATAAGGGAGACAAGTCGACATTGGCGACCGGTGGTATGCGTTTGCGGAAAACAGCCAGGAACGGACGGGTAAAACTTTCCAACAGCGGCGCGAGCGGACTGTGCGGATTAACCCACGACAGAACGGCTTGCATGATGATCATGATCAACACGATATAGAGCGTCGTCTTAATGATCTCAACGATGCCCAGCAATCCCATCACGCCCAATGAAGTGACGATATTGATCTCGAAATCATACTCTTGCACCATGTACATGCTGGCTATGATGATGCATTCCAGCAGCCACGCCAGTACCAGTGTCGATAAATCAATCCCCGCCCAGCCGGGAATAAACCGGCGCGCCGGACGTACAATAAAATCGGTCACCGCGATCAGAAACTGCGAGACCGAGTTGTAGTAGGGGACGCGCAGTAATTGAAAATAAAAACGCAATAACAACGCCAAGGATAACAACCCCAGAATAGTATCAACAAGAAAAATCAGGATTTGATTGGACATAACAATTTTCCAGAAAAACTATAATCGATAATTAAGAAATCGCTAATAAGTTATCGCGAACATTATATTTTGCCGAACTCGTCACTTAATTCCCGTGAGCGTTTATTCGCAGCATGAATGGCAGTGACGATCTTACACTTAATATCATTTTTTTCCATAGTTTGTATCGCTTGCTCGGTGGTGCCGCCTTTGGAAGTTACCCGGGCGCGCAATACGGCTGCATCTTCATCGCTCGAAATGGCCAGTTTGCTGGCGCCAGCGAAAGTCTGCAAGCTGAGTTGTCTGGCTTGAGCCGCTGATAGACCCAGTTCTATGGCCGCTTGTTGCATTGCTTCAATAAAGTAGAAGACATAAGCGGGGCCGCTACCGGAGATCGCTGTTACGGCATGCAGCATCTCTTCGTCATCTACCCAAAGGGTCGAACCTACCGCCGCGAGGATCGACTCAGCGCTCGTTCTGTCCCGCGCATCGACACTGGGAGCTGCATATAAACCGGTGACACCGGAACGTACCAGCGAAGGCGTATTGGGCATGGCACGCACGACCCGCTGATACCCGCCCAACCAACGCATGATGTCGGTGGCGCGAATTCCGGCGGCAATCGATATCGTCAATTGATTTTTCAATAACGGTGCGAGTTTCTGCGTCAATTCAAACAATTGCTGCGGTTTTACCGACAGCAAGATCACATCGCTGGCAGCGATACCTTCAGCCAGATTGGCCACCGCTGTGATGCCGAATGCTTGCTGCAATTTTTCGCGGCTGTCGGCATTAATTTCCACCACGTTGAGTTGTTGGGCTGTATACCCTTGCTGCAACAATCCGCTGATTAAGGCGGAAGCCATATTACCGCCGCCGATGAACGAAATATTCATAGTCATTTTCTCGCTACGTTGATTGAACTGAGATCAGTGCTGGCAAGCCGGACAATAGAAACTGGCGCGTTGACCTTGTCTGATGTATTGAATCATACCCTCACATTTTTTACAGCGCTGGCCTTCACGCCCATAAACCCAATAGTGCTGCTGGAAGTAACCGGGAGTGCCGTCGCTGTTCACAAAATCGCGCAAACTGCTGCCACCCGCTTCGATGGCCTGCTGCAAAGTGTGTTTAACCGCCTGCACCAACCGCTCATACCGGGTTATGCCAATTCTGCCAGCGGCAATTTTGGGATTGATTCCGGCGAGAAACAAGGCTTCGTTCGCATAAATATTGCCGACACCAACCACCACGTGATGATTCATCAGCGTTTGCTTGATGCTGACACGACTGCCTCTGGTTTTCGCGAATAACCGCGCGGCATCGAAATCCGCTGTTAAAGGTTCCGGGCCGAGGTTCTGTAAAAGCGGATGGTGTAGAACATTCCCGGTTTGCCATAACACGGCACCAAAACGGCGCGGATCTCGCAACCTTAAGACCGTGCGATCGCGCAGAATCAAGTCAAGGTGATCATGCTTTCCCGGCGAAAGTTTTGTATTTTGCGTTGGTGGCAGGATGCGTAAGCTTCCCGACATTCCCAAATGCATGATCAACGTTCCCGTCCCGCAATCCAGCAACAGGTATTTGGCGCGCCGGGTTACGGTCTGAATCGTCAGGCCTGCTAATAATGACGGTAACTCATCCGGTACCGGCCAGCGTAGCCGGGGATTGCGGACAATGACTTGGGCAATCGTTTGTCCCACGATATGGGGTGCAATGCCACGCCGCGTTGTTTCGACTTCCGGTAATTCCGGCATCAGCTTTCAGTCTCAGCCTGCGCTAACGTGGCCGGATCGAGTAAATGCCGGCCGGTATCAAGCGGAAACTGGTGACCGATTTCCTCATCGGTTCGCACTAAAACAATCGAAACCGCATTGTGCAGTATTTTCAGATCGATTTGCCGCCCATTCTGCAAGCCGATTTTCAACATACCGGTTTCAACAAAATCGGATCCCAGCTGCGACACTAGTATCAGTTCCGCGGCGCTGGCCGTCTGCCACAATTGAATCCAATCTTTCAATGTAACTTCGGTGACGACATGGTCCGATCGTTGCAATGTCACATGCCAATCGGGATGGTGAAATTCTGCTGCAAAATGTGGCAATTCAAACTTGATCGGAGTCTCGCCAGACGCCAGCAACTTGGAATCGACCAAATCGTTCACGCTACCCGGCAATGCCAGCGCATAACGGGGCGCAATCAGATACACATGATCACCGGCCGCCATATATTGCTGGTTAGTGGTGGGTGCAAATCCACCAAAGCCAAACTGTGTATCGTCAATGGTTAACAGCACATTCGGGCGCTCCAGGCCAAACCGTCCTAAATCAGCCAACGGAAAGCGTTGCTGACTTTTAGCCTGGAGAATTTCCAGAATTCTCCGGACCTTTTCTTCGTTAGCCCGGGCGTGCAGGGGCGCTGTCAGATACCAATGATCGTTCAGCCGTTTGAGCGTGATTTCCTGTTGCGGCCTGACGATATGCACACTCTGCACGGTTTCGGCAGAATTGCTGGCGATTGAATATTCCGGGTTACCCTGGGATTGCGGTTTAAAGTAAAGAAACAACAGCAAGCTGCCAATCGTGGCAACCATAATGAGATTCAGCCGTGCATGATGCGTCATAGTCATATTTTTCTCCGGCGGCGCCACCAAATTACACCCCCGCATGTCAGGAACAGCAGGGGCAATACCACTAAAAAAACCACCGCGATCAGTGTCAGTTCAAATTCACTCAAGACCAGACTGCTATCCAGCGTTGCGCGCGGCTGAATCACAATCAGTTCTTCATCACCGGTCAACCAGTTAATTAGATTAATGCCGAAATCCAGATTACTGCCGTTGCCCAGATAAGTATTGGCAAGAAAATGCCCGCTGCCAACCACGGCAATGCGTTGCTCGCGGTCTTGGATAGTGCGCGTCAACGCCACGGCAATACTGACCGGTCCCGGTATATCAGCATCCTGATCAAACTGAATTTCTCCATTCGGATCGCCGGTTTCCACCCAACCTTGCGGCGCCGCTTCAACCAGTGCAACACCGCTCCAATCCTCGTTCTCATCCATCTCGATCTGACGCGCGAAGGGAAATACGGTGATGTAATTAAAATCGTTGGTAATGACATGCGGCCCGTAAATTGCGCCCAAAGCAAAGGTAATCGGCGCTTTGAGTTCCACCGCCTGAGGATCGGCGACGACACCGGGAGTCAGCGACAAGCGCAATTTTTCTGTCAGCGGCAATAATCCGCGCAACGATTCTTGATCAACCAGCCAGAGTAAATTGCCACCACGGTCGATATAATCCAGCAGTTTTTGCACTTCCCCTGGCAACAAGTCGGTTTGCGGTGACGCAATGAGCAGCATGCTCGCAGCGGCTGGAATATCCCGTTCCATGGCGAGATTGAGTGGCTGGCTGTTAAAACCGTTGGTGCGCAAGTGCTTGCCGAATTCTCCGAGATCGTAATTGGCGTTACCCTCTAGCTTGCGCTCACCATGACCACTTAGCGCCACAATCAGCTTATCTTCCGCGCGCACCAGCCGCATCAACGCATTGGAAAATGTTTGTTCGTTGATGGTAAGCAAGTGTTCAACCCGTTGATTGAATCGAATGATCATTTCACCATTAACGTGCACATTGGCTTCCTGCGCTAACAATGGTTGCTCCACCGGATCGATGAATAGTAATGACAGATCCGGCTTAATGCGCTGATACATTGCGATAAAATCAGTAATGATGCGGCGGATGTCGCCCAGTTGGGCATCTTGTTCAGTGGCATACGCGGTTACCTCGACCGGTCCATGCAATTTTTGCAGGATATCCACGCTGGCTTCACTCAGGCTATTACGCCCGTTCTGACTGATATCCCATTGCTGCCGGGTCTGCTGGGCTAAATATCCAAGTAAGAAAACCAATAGCAGCAGCAAAATGACAAACAGGCCATGGTGTAGCCGGTATTGCCGGTGCAATTTTTTATCCAGCTTAGCCATGCAGCCGCTCTCCATCCAGACGGCGAATCGTCAACACCAGAAAGGTAACGGTAAACAAAATGAAATAGGCGGTACTCAAGGTGTCGATCAGACCTTGATTAAAATGGCCGAAATGTTTCAGCAAAGAAAAATAGTGCAGCCAGCTTTGTGTTGCGCTTGCCGCCAGATCGATCAGCCATAATCCCAGTAACACGCCCAGAGTGCCTGCCGCGGCAATCGCCGGTTGTGCGGTCAGGCTTGAAATATACAGCCCAAGGGCAGAAAAACTGGCAACAGTCAGCAGCAATCCTATCGTGTTACTGAGCAACAATCCGAAGTCCATCATGCCGCCGGTGCGCAATGAAAGACATAAGGCGACAATCAGACCGATGATCGCGGAAAAAAATACCATTAAGCCAAGAAACTTACCCAGCACGATATCCGTCATTGAAACCGGTGCGGAAATCAAGAGTGTCAGCGTGCGGTTGCGGCGCTCTTCGGCTATGAGGCGCATTGATAGTAATGGCGTAATCATCAATAAAACGATCGCGGCCACCGCAAAGACCGGGGTCACGATAATCTCGGTAACTCCCGGAGGATTGGCAATTTGCAATAATTGCGATTGAATTTCCAGAAATGCATCCAGCCGCACCAGAAAAACCCACGCCAGCACGAGCTGAGCCAATGCCAGCAATAGCCAGGCCAGCGGAGAAATGAACAGCATATGCAGTTCTTTACGGATAATGGTGACAATCATCTTCAAATTCCGGCTCGTGCAGTTACTGTGTAAGTTGTGTGAATACCGCTTCCAGACTGGTATTCTGCTGGCGCAAATCGATCATCGGCTGGTCGAATACAATGCTGCCTTGGTGCATGATTTGTACCCGGTCACATACATTTTCAACTTCCGGCAAAATATGGGTCGATAAAATAACACTGCTGGTTGTTCCCAATTCGCGGATCAATTGGCGGATTTCACGCATCTGATTGGGATCAAGACCTACTGTCGGTTCATCCAGAATGATGACATCGGGGTTGTGAATGATCGCCTGTGCGATACCCACGCGTTGCTGATAACCCTTCGATAATGTGCCGATCAAATTGTTGCTGTGCTGTTCCAAGCCACAGCGTTGCTTCACATTTTCCAATGCCGCCTTGAGCGCTTCCTTCGGGACGCGATGCAGCCGGGCAGCCAACAGCAAATATTCATCCACCGTCATATCGAAATAAAGCGGGGGAATCTCCGGTAAGAAACCCACATGTGCTTTGGCTTCCTGCGGTTTATCCAGTAAATCGATGCCGCAAATTTCAACACCGCCGCTACTGGGTGCAAGATTACCCGTCAACATGCGCAGCGTTGTCGATTTACCCGCGCCATTGGGTCCAAGCAATCCCAATACCTCGCCACGCCGCAATTGCAGGTCGAATTGATGAACTGCAACAACTTCACCATAGTGGCGCGTTAGATTTTGCGCTGACAAAGTTAGAGTTGCTGTTTCATCGAGCATACGGCAATGTTTTTAGAATGGATTGAAAGGGTTCATGAAAATCTCCGCCGTATAGCATGCTGATGTGAAATTTCAACATCTTGGCGGCTGGACAGTATACGTGTGATAGATCAATAATTCACCGGCTTTAACGTGATGCCAATACCGGCACCGCATGTGCAAGGGTGATCTGTGATTCGTTATATCGTTAATTTTTTATCAGAAAATGGCTGGTTACTGATCGCTCAACCAAGCTAAGTCATTAATTTCATTTCAACTTGATTCGCGAGGGTAATTTGTTGTAATTTTACAACATGTTGATTTGATAAAACAAACAAACAAACTGATAAACGCGCAATCAAAAGCCCGAAGTAGTAGAATGCTAGAAAGTTTTCAAGTGCAGAATAGTTTTTTGCATACCAATATTAAAACCCGTAGTTTTCATTAAAAAGGACAACAGCATGAAGAAAATATCAGCTAAAAATACTCTCATGGGAATGATTCTTATACCAGTAATGTTTTCTGGTGCTGTTTTGGCACAAGAAACAGTTATTGATAAGGATAAAGCTGTAAAAAAACCGGAAGCTTACGGTGTTGACGATCGTGGTGTAGTGGCAAGAAATACAACCGGCCTATGCTGGCAAACCGGTTACTGGACACCGGCAATGGCGATTCCAGAATGTGATCCGGATCTGGCTAAAAAATCTGAAGGCGCGGTACCCGTAGCTGCAGCACCTGCAGTCGCAGCTGCTAAAACAGCACCGGAAAAAATTACATTTTCTGCTGATGCATTATTTGATTTCGATAGCGCGAAACTGAAACCGAATGGTATTCAGTCTTTGAATGAATTTGTAACCGGCATAAAAGACGTTAAGTACGATCTTATTATTGCTGTAGGTTATGCTGATCGCATCGGTTCCGATGAATACAACAAGAACCTCTCGATACGCCGTGCTGAATCGGTCAAAGCTCATCTGGTTTCAAGAGGTATAGAACCAAGCCGTGTTTTTGTTGATGGCAAAGGCGAAGCTAATCCTGTGACAGGTAATAGTTGCGTAGGCGACAAAAAAACCAAAGCGTTGATCGAATGCTTGGCACCTGATCGCCGCGTTGAAATCGAAGTAGCTGGTACCCGATAAGCGAAAACCGGTTCACTATTTTTACGCATGAAGCCCTGCCCTTAAGAGCAGGGCTTTTTTCTTTCTACATACTCGAAACGCATGAATGGTTTGCAGCAAATCGATACACTGATTGAAGCGAAATGGATTATTCCCATCGAGCCTGCTGAAGTCGTACTGAATCAACATGCCATCGCCATCGATAAAGGAATTATCCAGGATATTCTGCCGGCATCCGAAGCCAGTCTGCGTTATCAAGCCAAGCAAACAATCACCCTAAACGATCATGCGCTGATCCCGGGATTGATTAATCTGCACACACATGCCGCCATGACACTGATGCGTGGATTTGCAGATGATATACCTTTGATGGCGTGGCTCAATCAGCGCATCTGGCCGACAGAAAATCAGCACGTTAATGCTCAATTTGTTTTGGACGGCACACAGCTCGCGTGCGCCGAAATGATCAAAGGCGGCGTTACCTGTTTCAACGACATGTACTTTTTTCCGAAATCCTGCGCGGAAGCCGCTATCGGCTCCGGCATGCGTGCTGCCATCGGCATGGTCGTGATCGATTTTCCCACCGCCTATGCCAGTGATGCCGATGATTACTTGGCTAAAGGCTTGGATTTACGAGATCAATATCAGCATCCGCTGCTGTCCTTCTGTTTTGCGCCGCACGCACCCTATACCGTCAGCGACAAAACCTTCCGCAACATTCTGACTTACGCGGAACAGCTCGATACCCCAATACATACGCATTTGCACGAAACCCAGGATGAAATCCGCATCAGTCTCGAATCCACCGGCATGCGGCCGATTGAACGCTTGCAGCAATTGGGTCTGCTCAGTCCGAATTTGATTGCGGTGCATATGACGCATTTGACGGATCATGAAATAAAGTTGGTGCATCAATACGGTTGCAGCATCGCACATTGCCCTTCGTCCAACATGAAGCTCGCCAGCGGACTAGCGCCGGTTGCGCCTGTATTGAATCAAGGCATCAATGTCGGTCTCGGCACCGATGGCGCGGCCAGTAATAATCGCCTCGATATGTTCGAGGAAATGCGCCTGGCGGCGCTGCTGGCAAAAGCGACCAGCGGACGGGCCGATGCTTTGCCCGCGCATCAAGCATTGAAAATGGCAACCTTGAATGGCGCCAATGCTCTGGGGCTGGGAGAAATAACGGGCTCATTAACCCGTGGAAAAGCGGCTGATATTACCGCAGTCGACTTCACCGGCCTCAATCTCGCGCCTTGCTACGACCCGGCTTCCCATTTAGTCTATACGGCAAGCCGTGAACAAGTGAGTCATGTGTGGGTAAATGGTAGAATGCTGCTCCACGAAAAAGAACTGATGACGCTCAACCCGGTTGAGCTGCAATACCGCACCGCATACTGGCAAGAGCGTATCGCGGCCACATCAAAAAATTAGGCACAAAGGAATGCATATGGAAAATGACGGCATCAATGCTGACCCGCTGGAACTGGAAAAATTCAGTCAACTCGCGCACCGCTGGTGGGACCCCAACAGCGAATTCAAGCCGCTGCATGAAATCAATCCGCTACGCCTCAACTACATCAATGATCGGGTTGAAGGCTTAACCGGAAAAGCCGTGCTGGATGTCGGTTGCGGCGGCGGCATTCTGTCCGAGGGCATGGCATCGATGGGCGCGCATGTGACCGGTATCGATCTTAGCGACAAAGCGCTCAAAGTCGCCAAGCTACACCTGCTGGAAAGCGGGCATCACGTCGATTACCGCAAGATCACCGTGGAATCGCTGGCAAAAGAACAGCCGCAACACTTTGACGTGGTGACCTGCATGGAGATGCTCGAACACGTACCTGATCCCATGAGCGTTATCCGCTCCTGCACGCAATTGACCAAACCTGGCGGCTGGGTTTTCTTCTCAACCATCAACCGCAATCCGAAAGCCTATCTGTTTGCCATCATCGGCGCGGAATATGTCTTGAAGCTATTGCCACGCGGCACGCACGAATACTCAAAATTCATCAAACCCTCGGAACTCGCGCGTATGGCACGCAATGCCGGTTTGACGGATGAGCAACTGATCGGCATGACATACAACCCGATCACCAAAGTCTATGCACTGGAAGATGATACCGATGTGAACTACATCATGGCGTACCGCACTTAAACAGATTGCGTTGTTTCACTATCACCTCCAGCATTTGAACTCAATCCATGATTAAAGCCGTTCTCTTCGACTTCGATGGCACACTGGCCGATACTGCACCGGATCTCGGCCACGCCTTGAACCGGCAGCTCACCCTGCGCGGACTGCCCGAGCTGCCCATCGAAAAAATCCGCACTCAAGCCTCCGCTGGTTCGCGCGGGCTGCTGGGACTCGGTTTCAACATCAAACCGGGCGACGCAGGTTATGAATCGATGCGCGACGAGTTTCTCGATTTCTACACACAACGCTTATGTCACGATACCTGTCTTTTTCCCGGTGTTGATGCGTTGCTCGATCAACTGGAGCAACGCAACTTGCCCTGGGGCATCGTCACTAATAAACCAGCACGTTTTGCGCATCCGCTGATTGAAATACTGGGTCTGGCACAACGCGTCGCCTGCATCGTCTGCGGCGATGAACTGGCGAATACCAAGCCACACCCCGAACCGCTCTTGACCGCCAGCAATAAAATAAACATTTCCCCCGCGCATTGCATTTATCTCGGGGACGACATCCGCGATGTTCAAGCCAGCCTGGCAGCCGGCATGCAACCCATCGTCGCCCGCTATGGCTATCTGGGCAACGATCAGCCGCCCGAAACCTGGGGCGCCCGGCACCTGATCGACCACCCCGCGGAGCTGCTGAGCTATCTGTAAAGAAACCCTCGCTATTTCTGTTAGAATACCCGGCGCATAGGACTTGAACTTTTAGGTTTCAGCACCATCCTATGCACTACCAAAACGAATACCGGGGACGATCTGGTTTCGACGTGGGTTGCAAAGCAGCGCAGGGCATACCGAGGATCAGATTACCTCGTAAATCCATCTGAAAACAATAGTCGCAAACGACGAAAACTACGCTTTAGCCGCTTAATCGGCTAGCCTCTGCACCGGTGGGCCTCAACGCCGGGTCTGGCAACAGACAGCAGAGTCACTAACGAGGATCGCGTTTTATAGGGTCACTTTATAAAACGTTAAACGCAAGGTGACTCGCCTGTCATCAGCTTGCCGGTTGGCGGTTGCCAGGCTAAATTAAATAACATGGCTAAGTATGTAGAACTGTCTGTAGAGGGCTTGCGGACGCGGGTTCGATTCCCGCCGTCTCCACCAATAAGTGGTCTAATCCAGACCACTCAGGACCAACTAAGACCCATAAGAAACAGGGTCTTAGTTCCAGTCTCACAAATCCCCCATTAGTCTCGATTGGTCTCCAAAGGCCTCGGTTGTGGCACAAAAATGACACAAATTTGCCACAGGTCATTTATGCCGATGAGCGCACCGCAGCATATGGCACAGCAAATTGCCGCCGCATGCGGCAGCATATTTTCACTGAACTTTCCCCGATTGCCGGAGACCTGGCCGCCCGCTACGTCAAAACCGCCGAGCGTTCCAGTTTCGAGCAAGTCCCGGAAGAATCTGTACGCTAGCGTACACTGTATTGAGCAGGAATATGTTATAAAGCCCAAGGCATATAGTTTTTTCTATATTGTTGATACCAATTGGAGGGTTTACGTGAAAGATACGCACTGCAGCCCTAAAAAGAACCACCTCCTGACTGCGTTACCGGAAACAGAATACCAGCGCATTTTTCCTCATCTTGAACTTGTCGAGATGCCCTTGGGCGATGTGATTTACGAATCAGGAGAAAAACTCCTGTACGTTTATTTTCCCATGGATTGCATCATATCGCTGTTGTATGTGCTGGAAAATGGCGCCTCAGCGGAAATTGCCGTGGTTGGTTTTGAGGGGGTTGTCGGTATTGCGCTCTTCATGGGCGGGCAAACCATGCCGAACCGTGCCGTAGTGCAGAGCGCGGGATATTGCTACCGGATACGGCAGCAGCTATTTATGCAAGAATTTAACCGTCATGGCACACTGCTTTATAAGTTGCTGAACTACACACAAGCACTAATCACCCAAATGACCCAAACCGCAGTTTGCAACCGGCATCATTCAGTCGATCAACAGCTCTGCCGTTGGCTGCTGCTAAGCCTCGATCGTCTTTCTTCGAATGAATTGGCCATGACGCAGGAATTAATTGCCAATATGTTAGGCGTACGACGTGAAGGCGTCACTGAAGCGGCCGGAAAATTGCAACAGGCAGGTCTGATTCAATACAACCGCGGCCATATCATCGTGCTGGACCGGAAAGGATTGGAAGAACGAGTCTGTGAATGCTATCAGGTGGTTAAGAAGGAATCCGATCGTATACTTCATCCCTGATCTTTGTCTGACGACACTGATCATCTATTTTTTCACTCAATCAATCGATCACAAGCGTACGCCAGCGGAAAGAGCTGGTCACTTGGGTTTGATTCAACACTGAGAATTCCCAGAAATACCGGGGCATTCAACGATTAATCATCGGGCTTGTGTTTCTCGCTGCAAAACATTGGCTTTGTAGATTAATCGGCTGTGCTTCGTGGTGTGTCAGGCTAAATGCAGGTACGTACACTACCGCACAGACAGTCAAAATTTTCTTATGTAACTTGCCCCTTTTAACGTGTCGGGCCAAATACCTTTTGCTTTATTCCTCAGAGATATGGATACTGATATCTCACTGATCAACCGGTTTATTTTTATACTTTGAGAATGCTGATGTCACTTGCTCCAGTCGTTACCGGCACTAATCATCTGTTAGCTGCCTTACCTAGCGATGATTCAGAACAGTTACTTGCGCGTTGTGTAGAAACTGAACTTGCTTTTGCAGACACTCTGTATTGCTCTGGCGAACCCATATCGCATGTTTATTTCCCAACCACGAGCATTGTTTCCCTGGTCACGCCGATTGATAGCAATCACAATCTGGAAGTAGGATTGGTCGGTTATGAAGGCATGTTCGGTCTTCCTCTCATCTTGTCAATTAATGTCGCCTCATATAATGCAGTGGTTCAGGGAGCGGGTCAGGCATTGCGCTTATCGGCCCCCTTATTTCTACATGAACTTGAGACAAATGCTGCGTTTAAGCGGGAATTAAAACGCTACCTGTATGTTGTAATGAGCCAGATTGCTCAAACGGCCGGATGTAACCGTTTCCATGTGGTGGAAGCTCGGCTTGCGCGCTGGCTATTGATGACACAGGATCGGGCGCAATCGGATCAATTTCATGTCACACACGTATTCCTGGCTTATATGTTGGGTGTGCGGCGTGTCGGCATCACTAATGCAGCGAATTCTCTACAAAATAAAGCATTGATCAGTTACAAACGAGGGAATATTAAGATTCTCGACCGTGCTGGACTGGAAGCGGCTTCCTGCGAGTGCTATCGCACGGAAAAAGCACTGTACGAAAGAATTTTAGGCTAGGAATAGATCCCGCGCACGATAATATGTGCGGGAACGTACAGATTTATATCGGGAATAAGAGAAAAATAATCCAACGATGGACTGGTAAGAAATATGCAATCGATATTCCATTGTTCTACCGATTGCAGCTTTTTAGCGCATTTATGCCTTGATAATACAGGAGGATTGATGAAACAGATCATATTCTGCCGTGCACAGTTCTTGAGGACTTTGCCAATCGCATTATTTTTTTGCTCCGCTATGATTTCGGGTTGTAATTTAGAGTATGGGAATGAAAAAAACAAACTGACCCAGCAAGAGAAAAGGGCAGGTGCCAATCGCTCAGTGCGCACTGAGATTGGCGAGGCATCCTGGTATGGACCTGGATTTCAAGGTAAGGAAACCGCTAATGGCGATATTTTCGATCAAACCAAGATGACGGCAGCCCATCCGAGTTTGCCGATGGGTACCAAAGCCCAAGTGACCAACCTCGATAATGATAAAACAGTGGAAGTCAGAATTAACGACCGCGGCCCCTACGGCAATGATCGTGTCATTGATGTTTCTAAGGCAGCTGCTAAGAAACTGGATATGCATAAGGATGGTACTGCTCACGTCAGGATTGAGACCAAGCGCACGGGCGAAGCAACACCATAAGCCATGCACCGATACTGCAGTGAGTTGATCAATCAAGCGGATATTGCCATTTACTGCGCCAAGACAAACGTTAAACACCTACTGATTTGCAAACGATTTGTAACGATTAGAAGCCCTTCGGTTCATGGCGTTCGATATCGTTTAGTTCATGACGGACACGTGAGGATGTTTCGTAAACGGCCTTGCGGACGCGATTGATACCTCCCAGTGGTTGATGATCAAGGATAGCGTGCCACGGCGTGAAGGAAAGATCCTCGCAGAATTTCAGCTGCTCGGGTGCTGTGAATGTTTGCGCTGGAATAGTTATTTTCGCTACAGGAACAAAAGGGGAATCTTTTTCACTCCATGCAATGGTGGGATCTTCGACCGGCATCGCGACAGGATGTGTACCGAGCTGAACCATAAAATAGAAACACGCATCATTGCTAGCAAGATGCTTTTGCATATTTTCACGCAGGAAATCGGGCGCTGTGGTTTCGGCAGATAAAGACCGGCTGGGTTTACCGCAAGGACGAACGGAAAACTTCATGGCGGTATTATCGCCAAAACGATAAGGCGTTGCGCTCCAATATTGAATATCCAGCGGGTTGTCAACCTTCTTGCTCTGGATCGCGATAGCAGTCGCAAGTTCATGCAGACGGAAATTCAGCGGATTGAAACCCGGGAAAAAGAATTTATTAAGCGTATCCTGCGAAACAGCTTTTTGAAATTCAACATATTCTGCCGCATTTCTGACAAAAAATACCGGATGATTGACCATCAAAAAATCTTGTGTGCCGGATTGGCTGGGCTCAACACCCATAAGCTTGATGGCCATTCCACGGCCATCGCCAATGGAGTCATTTTGCACTTTTCCGGAGCCATTGGAGTAACGGATCCAGGCAGGGTAATTGCGCGCTTCCGCGAAGATCCCGATTTGCATTGAGGCAGGTAGCGGGAGCACACGAAATTCCGCTTTCACACAACCATGCGCCTTGAAGTGCACATCGCGATGAGCCGAACCCTGCTTGGTTCCGGCTCGAATGTTTTCCTCCACCATTCGCGTAATCTCCTGAATAGCTGACGCTTCATCCGCAGGTACGCGCTCATTACTAAAAGCGCTCGTTGGCAAGGAAGTGATCAGCGCCAACAACGAAATTCCTTTACTCAACATTTCAATGCCCCTCCGGGATGCGCACAGAAGCCATTCTTGCGCGTGAGAAAATTTTCTGTTTATTTGAGTTGCAGACTGTTTTTGACCGATTTAACGCCACCGACACTGCGTGCTACTTCGATTGCTTTATTAATACTGGCGGTGGATCTGACGAAACCGCTCAGTTGAACGATGCCTTTGAAAGTTTCGACGTTGATCTCAGCGGAGCTTAATGTGGGTTCATTCAGTATGGCTGCTTTTACCTTAGTGGTAATCACGCTGTCATCGAGGTATTCACCCGTTCCCTCTTGAGTTTTGGTTGATGCGCATCCTGTAACTGTCAGCAAGGTTAAAGCCAAAAATGAGGCAAACAATAATTTGATAAAGTGTTTCATGATTCAATCTCCTATTACTTGTTAAGGTTTTATAACCGATGTCTCAATCACATAATGCGATGGAGAAGAACTGCGGCACTGGCTAGCAAGTTAACCGCAAAACCCATCACGGTCTGTACGTTAACGTACATAGTTATGCAGTGAATCGATTCTGTGCATGAGGGGCTGGTTAAGAAGGTACCGGGCAAGAAAAAGCAATCGCAGAGAATTATTAAAAGCATTACGTACGATACCGCACAGACCATCTTCAATCTTCCGCTTAATCTTTGAATCAGAAAGTAGGCTTCATAGTGCATAGCGTTCCATCCGAATGAAGGGATGCTCATCTCTATGATACTTTTCTGAATATGAATGTCACGTGTTGCTGATTTAAAGAAAAATTTAAGGAAGAACGATGAAAATGAAAATTGAAAACGAACAAAATACAGTAGCAAAAGCAAAAAAAGCCCTTGGTCTTACGATCGCTGGTTTAGCCATTGTTACTGGCTTGGCAAGTTGCCAAAAGGAAGGACCTGCTGAGACAGCAGGGAAAAAACTGGATCGTTCGATTGAAAATGCTGAAAAGAAAATTGAGAAAACAACAGAGCAAGCAGAAAAGAAACTCGATGATGCAAAAAAGTCGATCAGCGATAAATCTGAAACGACCGATCAATACATCGACGATTCAGTGATTACGATGCATGTAAAAAAAGCCATTCTTAGTGATTCTTTGCTCAAGGCATTTCAAATTAAAGTGACGACCGAGAATGGCGTCGTTTACCTGAGCGGTACACTTGATTCCCAGCAAAGTATCGACAAGGCGATCGAAGTGGCAACAAACCAGGAACATGTGAGATCGGTACAGAGTGATCTGCTTCTGGATGCGAATGCATCGAGTAAAGAATAATGGTTTATCTGCGATCTGCCGCAGCATTGGCAATCATGCTGTTAGCAGCGCAGGCAGTGCATGCTGCAATACCGGATGATGCTTACATTGCCGGTTATGCCGCCGGCGTGTTAAAGCATACATTGATGCTGGATATTCCATCATTGACCGTGCAGGATGGCACCATAACTTTGCCTGTGGATAGTTTAGGCAATGTTGATCGAGCAAACGTGGTGCGGTTGTTGTCGGAGATTCCTGGCGTTAATGCGGTCAGGATTGCGGAAGTGACGCACCAGCCACCGATAGCTAATGCGTCTTCGCAGCCGGTCAAGCAATTTTCCGAGAAACCGGTGGCCGTAGCCGCCAATCCTGCACTGTTACCCACCGGACTCTTACCGGCTGGCCATCTATTCAAGCCGTTATTAGCGGATCCCCGCTGGGCGCATTTCTCGGCTGCTTACCGCAATTTCCAGAACGATAATTTTGATGGCAGAAATATCGCTTCCGTGAGCTTCGGTGAAACGATACCGATTTACCGCAGGAATGTGGGGCAATCTGTTGCGCAGTGGGAAGTCGGACTGCAAGGTGGCGTCTTCAGTGACTTCAATCTGAATGCACCATCTTCGGATTTGGTGAATTCCGATTTTATTGCATCGGTATATTCCAGTATCCGCGCAAAACAATTCTCAGCTTTTGGCCGCATTTATCATCAAAGCTCGCATCTGGGAGACGAATTTCTACTGCGCAAAGCGGGCTCTGCATTTGAGCGCGTGAATCTCAGCTATGAAGGTGTGGATCTAAGGTTGTCTTATGAATTTCCTTACGGCGTGCGTTTGTATGGCGGCGGGGGCGGGCTGTTTCATAAAGAGCCTGCAGCACTCAAAGTATGGATGGCGCAATATGGCGTTGAGTTTCGAAGTCCATGGCGCATCGCATCCGCGCCCGTGCGGCCAATCCTGGCGGCTGACTTCAAGAACTTTCAAGAAAATAACTGGGGTACGGATATATCAGCCAGAGCAGGGGTTGAGTTTGAAAATTTACAAGTGCTTGGCAGGAAACTTCAGTTACTTGTCGAGTACTTTGACGGACACTCTTCGAGCGGGCAGTTCTTTAAAAACAAAGTGGAATATATCGGAGTCGGAGCCCATTATCACTTCTAGCGCAGAATGGCGCAGTGAGTCTGGGTTTTCCTGAGCGTTGTGCTGCAATTTGCCGGGGCGGTAGCGCATCATCCTCATGATTTACCGTAAAAATAACATCAAATAGTGACCTACTAAGGAGAAGTAAAAATGCTTGAAACGATCGCGCTCATCTTGGTCATCTTGTGGTTACTGGGTTTGGTTTCTTCGTACACACTGGGGGGGCTTATTCACATTCTTTTAGTAATTGCGCTGATAGTCATCCTGCTTCGCGTCATTCAAGGCCGTTAGCCGTTGCCGGATAAACTTCAAACGCTGGAATCAGGTTTCTTTCTCATTGTGTGCGGCACCGTACAGATGGTATCTAACATTGTCATTAAACTGTAAAAGTCTTAGAAAGTTAAGAACGTGCAACAGAAAATGCCAAGTCAGTATAAAACTTAGCAAAACTTAAAATGGAGCAATACAAATGAAACCATGCTATTCCCTCATCATTGCTGCACTCATAATGTTATCTGCTTGTGATCAAAATAAAGCAGATTCCTCAGCAATCAAGGATAACGTCGATGATATTCTGGATCAGCGTCCTGGCGAGAAAGTGCGAGATGCTGTCGAAGATGTCAGTGATAAAGTCAAAGGCGCAGGCAAAGAAATAAAAGAAACAATCAAAGATGCTACTAATTAGCTTTTGTTTTATAGGGCTATTTTAGGCCGAACTCGGCATAAACCCGAGAACAACACCGGATTTACTCACATTGGAGAAATATTATGAGCACGAAAGAAGCATACAAACAAAAGATAGAAGCCGAAGTGGAACTGGCACAGGCTAAATTGGCAGAATTGAAAGCTGAGACGAAGAATTCCGCAGCCGATGTTCGTATCAAATATGAAAATCAAATTGAAGATCTGGAACAGAAGATTGGCGCCACGAAGACTAAGCTAAAAGAGCTGAGCGAAGCGAGCGAGGAAGCCTGGGAGCATATGAAGAGCGGTGTGGAGAATGCTTGGAACACACTCAGTGCCGCTGTCAAAGGTAATAAGTAAGTTTTATGGATATAGGAATTCCCTATATCTCGATAGCTTTTGTTTTATAGGGCTATTTTAGGCCGAACTCGGCATAAACCCGAGGACAACACCGGATCTACTCACATTGGAGAAATATTATGAGCACGAAAGAAGCATACAAACAAAAGATAGAAGCCGAAGTGGAGCTGGCACAGGCTAAATTGGCAGAATTGAAAGCTGAGACGAAGAATTCCGCAGCCGATGTTCGTATCGAATATGAAAATCAAATTGAAGAACTGGAACAGAAGATTGGCGCCACGAAGACTAAGCTGAAAGAGCTGAGCGAAGCGAGCGAGGAAGCCTGGGAACATATGAAGAGCGGTGTGGAGAATGCTTGGAACACACTTAGTGCCGCTGTCAAAGGTAACAAATAAGTTTTATGGATATAGGAATTCCCTATATCTCGATATTCGACGACAAGGTGCTGCAATGAAAATGATGCGAACAATTACAGTCAATACGGTGACTTTAGCAGTGATAGCCGGTTTAATGGGCTGCGCGGGAATGTCAGCACAGGATAGAAACACCGCGATCGGTGCGGGCGTCGGGGCTGTCGGAGGCGCCGCCCTTACCGGAGGCAGTGCGCTCGGAACGGTCGGCGGTGCGGCGGTCGGGGGTGTTGTAGGTCATGAGATCGGCGATAAGAAGAACAGAAAGTAGTAGCCATGTAAAGGTGCGAGCGTAAAGAAAGAACAGTGTGTCGATAAAAAAATGAAAATCGTCCTTGAATCGTTTTATGAACGAATTCGAGGGATTAATAAAATGTTTCCGGTTAAAACGATTTAATTTTCGGAACGTATCGCATCGAAACCATGCTCCTTGAGCGGGGTTTTGTATTCGCAATGGCGCCCATTGATCACTGATTGATTCGCTTTGTCACCTCCCTTTCCTCGCCTTTGTACTTATGTGCGCTAGCGAACTGCCCTCTGTTTAGAAAGAGCAACTAATGGTTTCCGATGATCTTAGAGCCGGTTGATTTTCAAGCTAGGTTCATCTGGATTCGGTTATCAATCAATAGTCAATTGTTACAAGGGTGATAAATATTCATTGCAACAATTGTGTTCGAAATTTAATTCAATGGATAAAGGATGATGAAGAACTCTTATTACATAAAATCGCATCAAATGATGCTCACAGCCGGTGTGGCAGTAATCTCCGCCATCTTTATGGCAGGTTGCGCAAGCATTCCGGCACCGACTGAACAAATGGCGGTTTCAAAAGCCGCGGTGAATAATGCCCTGAGTGCTGGCAGCAATGAATTTGCACCGGTACAGCTCAAGTCTGCGATGGAAAAAATGGATGCGGCCGAGCGCGCGATGACGGACAGGAACTATGAGCTGGCACGTCAACTGGCAGAGCAGGCTCAGATTGACGCCAAGCTGGCTGGAACGATGGCGCGTTCATCCAAGGCTCAGAAAGCAGCCGATGCTTTGCAGGAAGGTAGCCGCGTGCTGCGCAAAGAAATAGATCGTCAAACCCAATAATCCTGAAAGGAATTTATCATGAAAAGAAACTGGTATTTCTCTATGATTCTGATAGCTGCCGCTGCTGTTTCCGGTTGCAGCTCGGTACCGCAGAATGCATCGCTGACTGAAGCGCATCGCAATTACAACAATGCACAAACCAATCCCCAAATCACCAATATGGCAGCACTTGAATTGAAAGAAGCCAGCAGCTTTCTGGAAAAAGCGGATGCTGCTTTAAACAATAGGGAAAACGATATCGCAGTCAATCATCTGGTCTATATGGCCAATCAACAAGTCGCAATCGCACAGGAAACCGCCAGGGGAAAAGTGGCTGAATTAGCCGTCACTAGCGCCGGAGGAAAGCGTGACAAAATCCTCCTGGATGCGAGAACAGCCGAGGCGGACGAATCCAAACGGCAGGTGGCATTCGATCAGGCGCTTATTGCCGAACAGGAAATGCAGCTCAAAGAACTCAATGCCATAAAAACGGAACGCGGTCTGGTCATCACATTAGGTGATGTATTGTTTCGTACCAATCAGTCTCAACTGGAACCGGGCGGAATGCGCACCGTGCAGAAGCTGGCCAATTTTCTCAGGCAATATTCCCAGCGCAAAGTGCTGATCGAAGGCCATACCGACAGCATTGGCAGCGACAGCTACAATCAGGAGCTCTCCGAACGGCGCGCTAATGCTGTGCGGGTGGCTTTGATCGATAGCGGGATCAGCGGCGATCGTATCGTTTCTCGTGGTTATGGTAAGGCTTATCCGGTTGCCAGCAACGATTCCGCAGATAGCCGTCAATTGAACCGGCGCGTGGAAATCGTTCTTTCCGATGACAATGGCAACATCACCTCGCGCTGAAAGCAATATCCACAGGAATGTAAAAGGATATTGCATAGGCTTCATTGCCGGTTCTAAGCAAATTAGCTGTAGCAATTATGAAGGCTCTAGACTGGCAGAGAGATTAATAATGTTAATTGTAAGAATTTCTAGCGTTGTTTACAGTATTCAGGAGAATACTGTAGATGAACATACACAAACGCACTCGCTTAACATTATTGGATCGTCAGGAAATCTGGCGGCTATATCAAACCCGGTTGTGGAAGGTAGTTCAGTTGGCAGAGCACTTCCACGTCAGCCGCCCAACAATTTATGACGTATTGAAACGAGCCAGGCTACAGTAATTTGTCCCGCATAATAGTACCAACCAACGGTTCAAGACGTTACAGTACGACCTTAAACGTCTGGACAAGGTCGAGCAAACCATCCAGGAACGTCTCAAACGTGAAGCGAAACGCTATAACAAATCTTACCCAGGTGAGCTTGTTCACTTCGATACCAAGCGACTTCCCTTCTTGAAAGGGCAATCCGCCAATGAACCTCGCGAGTACCTGTTTGTGGCCATCGATGATTTTTCCAGGGAATTGTATGCCGATATTCTTCCCGATAAACCCCAGCCAGCTTACGGCACAGAAAATTGCCGCCGCATCCGGCAGCATATTTTCACCGAGCTTTCCCCGATTGCCGGAGATTTGCCAGCTTACTATGTCAAAACGGCTGAGCGTTCCAGTTCCGAACAAACAAACCATGTATTAATCGATATTCATAACCAGCTACGCATTGAAGATCTGAATCTATGCGCTGATCATGAAGAACTACTCAATGCAGCCAAACGATTCGCTGAAAATGCCATCTGGTGCGACATCGAACAGAAAAACCACTGGAAGCCTATACAGGGTATTTTCCGAGCCGGAGTTAGTGAACAAATACCACCGGGAAGGTCCGGTGGTATTTGTTCTTAAGCATTTCACATAGCAACCCAAAGTCTTATCCGACGGGTCGATACCTTAGGAACGGAAATCGCGCTCAGAGATTATGCCGAAGGTTGCATGCCAGTTTGAGAAAGATAAGGCGTGCCGATTAACACAAGCGCCGCCGCCGAAGCATCAGGCCAATACCCAATATTCCAGCGATCATCATTGCATAGCCAGAAGGCTCAGGTACCGCTGGTACACCAGGGCCGGAAATGAGCATATGCACGTCCCGGTCAGCCAGCGTGTGGCCGCTATAGAAACCGTTGGTATCCAGAACGATCTTATCGATTTCGGATGTGTGAGGTGCAACGAGTGTGAAACCAATAACATGCATGTCTGACCCGAAGTTACCGGTACCAACGTCTTCTTCGGGCATCGTAAAGCGCACGACCGAGCCGCCAAACAATACACTGCCTGTCCATTTTAACTGCCCATCGTGAAGAGAACCGGACGGAAAGTCGTTATCGAGCGGCCCGAAAACACTGGTGACCCCAAACAACCCCGATAGCTGGATCGTTGCGTGCACGTTACCATTTTCAACATACCACATATTGTCATTTGGTCCATAGGTTAGCGTGTAGCTATAGTTGTCGCCAATATGCGAAACAAGCTGGAAATCCAATGCTTGAGCGCTGCCAACAGTCAGCATCGCGGCGGCACCAATGACGCTGCGGCGAATAAAAACACCGATCGATGAAAACAATCTCAACGGCGAGGAATTTTTCATTTTTCTAAGATTCATTATTATTTTTCCTTGTATGTAAAAAATATTCCTTCAATCAAAATCTGGTTACTAAGGTCATCTGCTTGAATAGCACATTAGAAACTAGATTTTTATTTCAATACTAGTGCATTACAGAAATATATACTGAAGCATGGACGGTCGTAATGGAAAATCCATACTGTTTTTTTAGTATTTTTGCACTAGTTTTGGGTTAATGATGGTGCGCTTGACTAACCCACTCACGGATTATGCTACTTTTTCCGCAAGCATGGTAGGCTGTGCCGCCGAGAAAAGCTCTGCATCGAGCGGGAGTGAATCTCTCAGCTTTCTCAATAAGAGATCGCGAATCAAGAGTTACTAAATCTGCGCATAATCACGCCATTCTGGCACCGCCGTAAAACTTTCATCGCGTGGATATTATGATTTTCCTATCCAACCGACTAATTTAGAACAATCCGCCAATGTGGCGCCGACGTTTACGAAACGGGCTGGCATTGCGAGCGCCTGACTAATCAGCAGGCGATCAAACGGATCGGAGTGGATCATCGGTAGATATGCAACACCCGCAACGTGCTCGGAGGAAATAGGCAGTGCGATGAAACCGGTCATTGGCCCCTCGGGCTTATGCAGCGTCCACTTAGCAATAGGTCTCCCAGCTTTCGCAATGATAATTTCTTCATCCGCAGCAGCTTTTTCGATAAGCCGGGATAAGCGGGTCTTGGCTTCATGGATGCTGATGATTGGCATATTGGTGTTTCGCATGATGTAGACTAGTGCCGCTACAGATAATTGATAACGATCAGAAAAAGGAAATGTGCCGTGGATGCGATTGTTGAACAAATACGAGAACAAGAACAGAAACCGAAATTAGAAAGCGCATCGTTGCGGAAGAGAATAAAAAATGTGTTCTTACTATTATCGTTTTTGGGACTTATATCAGCCAACATTGCGACACTCGTCAGCGACAGCTTGCATACCGCTGCCTTTAATACATTAAAATCTTTCTTAGGATATGCATTGACTGATACGGCATTAACGAAAATTCTTGGGCAGAGCCCAACGGTAAAAAGAAATGACGATGTGGCTGTTAAAACAAAAGAATTGGTCGATAAAAACACGCGATTGGCCAGAAATAACACAGAGTTGGTGGAGAAGCATGCCAAGCTTAAAAAGGAATCTGATAGAAAGATAAAAACTGCTCAGAAAGTATCAAAGCGTATTGCCACTCGATCGGTTATGAGTGCAAGACGTCATATTGTATCGCTCCCAGGTGAAGCAATTCCGGTATTGGGTACATCAATAATAGTTGGAGTGACTGTGTGGGATATTCATGATCTCTGCCAGAACATGAAGGACATTAACCAATTAAATAGTGCGTTTGGGCATGCTCTTGAAGATCAGGATCAGATATGTGGCATAGAAGTGCCTACAACAGAGCAGGTTCTGGCTGAGGTAAAGGAAAATTGGCAAGAAGCATATGATAATGCCAAAGTCCAAATAGAATTATCACATATGAATGCCAAGGATCTGATAAATCAAAAGTATGGGGATGCTAAAGAACAAGCAACTCAAATGGGGGATGATCTGGAAGATCAACTGGCAGATACGTATACGGACGCTATAAATAAAATTAATCAAATCAAAATACAAACACAAGTTTCGCCCCCATCGGAGATATGGAAAACGATTAAGGATAAGATTTATGATCTTTCTGAAAAATTAGCACAGTAATGTGTGAAGCACGGTAGGCCGGGCTGCCGAAGAAAGCCCAGCATCGAGAGCTATGGATTGATCTGGGAATCTTTTCGCAGAGCATTTAAGCGGGAAGCAGAAGATGTCAGATCAGAAACAATTAGAACGGTTCGTAGATTAAGACGAGCTTGTAATTCCACTTTCCTTAAATCGTAAGCATCCCACCCAAACAAGATTTGGCTTGTTCCAAACGCATCAGTGCCGGTGACAGGTTGAGGCTGGTTTTTTCTTTCAATTCGAGCGCCTGTTCCTTGAGTTTGTGCAACGGAATCTCGACTTTTTCTCCAGTTGTGGCCAGTGCGATAACGTTGCCGCTGTCGCAGGCCGGGAGAGCCAGTGCGCGTTCGTTGAATGCTGTTTTGATACGCTCCACACTGGCTTGGTGGCCGCGGCTGCGGCCTAGCAGATTTACTGCGAGGACGCCGTTATGGTTCAAGCGCGCCCGGCACATTTGGTAGAACGGCAGCATGTCGAGTTCGCCGGGGCGTGCATCGGCGTCGTAACTATCCACCAGAATCAGGTCGTAAGTCTTGTCGTTCCCGGCGATATATTGTGCGCCGTCCGCGATCATGATATTGAGGCGTAGCGGGTCTTCCGGCAGTTTGAAGAATTGCCTTGCGGCTGCCACCACGCGCGGTTCGATTTCAACCACGGTCAGTTTTGCCGATGGGTAGTAGCGATACAGAAATTTGGTCAGCGACGCCGCACCGAGACCGATCAGCAGCACTTTGCGCGGAAAACGCGCATCGTTCCGCAGCAGCAGGCTGACCATCATTTCCCGGGTGTAGTCGAGCTCCAAGCGCCAGGGACGTGCGATGCGCATCGCGCCCTGTATCCAATCGGAACCGAAATGCAAAGTGCGCACTCCCGCTTCTTCGCGGATATCGATGGGAAAATTCATTATATTTTTGGTATCCGATAGCTGATTACTTAAGAAAACTCTGAAAAAGGTAGCGAGCGACGGTCAGGCAAGGTGAAATCAGGTGAAAAAGCGCAGTTTACAAGATGTAAATGAGCATTTTGAGTCTGATTCCAATACAGCATGACTGAACGCAGTAGTTTTCAGCGCTTCCTTAAATCCGGCTGGCCGCGAGCGCTTGTTCCAAGTCCGCCAAAATATCGTCGATATTTTCAATGCCGATGCATAAACGGATCATGTCTTGCGTTACGCCCGCCGCGGCGAGTTCGGGACCGGTCAATTGCCGGTGGGTTGTCGATGCCGGGTGCGCGGCCAAGGATTTGGCGTCGCCGATGTTCACCAGCCGCTTGAACAGTTTGAGCGCATCGTAAAATTTCACACCGGCTTCAAATCCGCCTTTAATGCCGAATGTCATCAATGCCGATGGGCGTCCCTGCATATATTTTTGCGCCAATTGATAGTATTCCGATGACGGCAGGCCTGCATATTTCACCCATGCCACGGCGGGATGTTGCTCAAGGTATTGTGCGACTTTCAGTGCGTTCTCGGTGTGCCGCTCCATACGCAGCGACAAGGTTTCGATACCCTGTAAAAAGAAAAAGGCATTCATCGGTGACATGGCCGAGCCGGTATTGCGTAGCGCGACGGTGCGCACGCGACCGACATAGGCGGCGGGGCCGAATTCCTGCGTATAGACGACGCCGTGATAGGCTGGTTCGGGGTTGTTGAGCATCGGAAACCGTTCCGCGTGATCCGACCAAGGAAACCGGCCGGAGTCGACGATGATACCGCCAACCGATGTGCCATGTCCGCCCATGTATTTGGTCAACGAATGTACCACGATATCTGCGCCGGATTGGAAAGGTTTCATCAAGACCGGCGTGGGCACAGTGTTATCGACGATAACCGGAACGCCGTGCCGGTGTGCCATCGCGCAAATGGCTTCCATGTCCGGAATATTTCCTGCCGGATTACCCAGCGATTCGCAGAATACCGCCGAAGTTTTTTGGTCGATCAGTGGTTCGAGACTCGCCGGATGGTCATCCTTGGCGAAACGTACTTCGATTCCCAATTTCGGTAGCATGTGTGCGAACAGCGTATAAGTTCCGCCATACAGCAGTGGCACGCTGACGATGTTATTGCCCATTTCGGCGATATTGATCACCGCATAATGAATCGCCGCCTGGCCTGAGCTGAGCGTCAAGGCCGCGACTCCGCCTTCGAGCGCCGCCACCCGCTGTTCCAGCACATCGTTGGTCGGATTCATGATGCGCGTATAAATGTTGCCCGGCACGGCGAGATTGAATAAATCCGCGCCATGCTGGGCATTATCGAATTCATAGGCAACGGTCTGATAAATAGGAACCGCCACCGATTTGGTGGTGGGGTCGGTTTGATAACCGGCGTGGATAGCGATTGTTTCGTCTTTCATACCATTCTCCTGTGCATGAACCTCAAGATCTAGCGCGGAGTTTAGCAGGTTTGCCGCATTTCATCGTAGGTGCGCTGCAAGCGCTGGCAGGGTAGGGCGCTGTTTTCAATCATCCGGTTGCACGCTCAATCGTCATTTTTCCGTTCGACATGTTCCTGCAAACCGGTTTCGCGGATGGTTTGCCGGTCGTAAATGCGCTGCCCGATTGGCACTTCGTAGCCTATTTCCTTGATCAGAATCGCGCCCACCGGGCAGATATTTGCCGCCAGATCGGTGACTGCCATCGTGCTATCCGCCAGCTTTCCGCTGGGTGTATTAACGATCAGGTGTGCATCTGTGCCGCGCCCGGCGATGGCGAAGACATTTTTTTGATCCACGTCGCGGCTGGCGCGCACGCACAAATCGCACAGAATGCAGCGGCTGCGGTCGAGTAGAATTTCTGGGTGCGATGCATCGAGCTCGCGGCGTTGATAGAACTGCGGGAAGTGATCGTCCAGCATGCCCAGATGATAAGCCATCGCTTGCAATTTGCAGTTGCCGGTTTTTTCGCACGACGGGCAGATATGGTTGCCTTCGACGAACAGCATTTGTGTGATGGCTTTGCGCGCTTCGTTCAATTCCGGCGTGTTATTGCGGATTTCCTGTCCCGTTACGGCTGGTGTGATGCACGCGGCGACACTGCGGTTACCGGTTTCCACCACGCACAAGCGGCAATTGCCGCTCGGCGGCAGGCCGGGGTAGTGGCACAGATGTGGAATGTAAATTCCTGCCGTGAGTGCGGCGTCCATGATGGTTTGTCCCGCCGTGAATGGGATTTCCTGGCCATCGATGCGGATTGTGTTTGGATTGTCTGACATTATCCGTTATCCAGATGCGCAGCGGCATCGTCACGATGTGTTGCCTGCCGGGCGCTTTCCAGTGCCTGATCGAGATCGAATCGCGCGGTGAAATGGGGTTTTAACGGGACGGAAAAAGTGTGCGGGAAATGCTGTAAACCATCCAGTACATGATGGGCGGCGGTATGCCCTAAGCCGCAGTGCGATTGGTGCTGAATCAGATGGCTGAGCTGTTTGAGCTCCTCGATATCGTGTGCAGTGCCGCGACCCTCGGCGATTTTATCCAGATTGTTTTTCAATAACTGCGTACCGACGCGGCAGGGCGTGCAGAAACCGCAGCTTTCGTGCGCGAAGAAATGTGCAAAATTGCGGTGGATCGCGAGTAAATCGCGCTGCTGATTGAATACCAGAAACGATCCGCCGGTGGAAACATCCTCAAAACCGATGGTACGATTAAATTCTACTGGACTGAGCAATTTTCCGGCAGGGCCGCCGATTTGCACCGCTTGCACATCCCGTGCGCCGCAATCATCGAGAACCTCATCAATGCTCACGCCAAACGGATATTCGTAAATGCCGGGCTTCTCGCAATCGCCGCTGATACTGAGGATTTTGGTGCCGCGCGATTGCTCCGTGCCGATGGAATTAAACCAAGCGCTGCCGCGTGCGGCGATATGCGCTGCCGCGATGAACGTTTCGACGTTATTGACCACGGTTGGCTGGCCCAAATAACCATGCGTAACCGGAAATGGCGGACGGATGCGCGGAATGCCAGGCTTGCCTTCGAGCGATTCGATCAGTGCAGACTCCTCGCCGCAAATATAGGCACCGGCGCCAACGACGACGTCGATGTCAAATTCAAAATTTTCATATCCGAGAATATGCTGCCCCAATAATCCTTGGCTGCGGCGCTGATCGAGTACGGCGTGCAGATGCGGTAATAAATAGCGGTATTCGCCGCGTAAATAGATAAATCCTTGTTTTGCGCCAATGACTAACGCGCACAGTGTCATGCCTTCAATCATCGCATCGGCATGGTCACGTAACAGCAACCGGTCTTTGAATGTGCCGGGTTCGCCCTCGTCGGCGTTGCAAACGACATAATGCGCATCGCCGGGTGCTTCACGGCACAATTGCCATTTTTTGCCGGTATCGAACCCGGCGCCGCCACGGCCACGTAAGCTGGATTGCTGGATGACTGCCAGTGTTTGATCAGTGCCTTGTGCCAGTGCGGTTTGCAGCGCGCTGCCGGGAGCGTGTGGTTCCATTAGCAGCAGATCGCGTTGATATATCTTGTCATGTACGGCAAACCATTCCATTGGCCAATCGGTGAGCGGGGATTCCGTTGTGATCCGCTGCGCAATCTGTGCCAGTTTATCCGCATTCAAAGCGGTGACCGGCAGTCCATTGATCAACAGCGATGCGCCCTGATCGCACATGCCGATGCACGAGGTTTCGCCGATACTGATTAATCCATCTGCGCGTGTTTTGCCCGGTTTGACTTGTGAGAGTTGGCACAGCATCCGCATCAAGTCTTGATCTCCGGACAGGTAGCCGCAACTGGTGCAATTACTGAATAAAATATCGAAACGGCCGCGCGGTTGCGTGGAGAAAAACGAATAAAACGCCACCACCGCAGCCACCTGGCTGAGCGGTATATTGAATTCGGCAGCGGTTCGTTGCATGGCGTGCGGTGAAATATGCCGGAATTGCTGCTGTACCGCATACAGTCGATGCAGTATATGCGGGTGCGGTGCAGCGGGATTGTGCGGGCGTGAAATATCCATGGGCAAAAGTATACCGGGGTTAAGACCGGAATGCAGAGATGGTTAGGGTTAGTTCTATGAAATATTGCTTATTTTTATAAAAAAGAAACGTAATCCGTATTACAATAAACAGCCTTTTCTTAAATGAAAAAGGTTATTAATGATAGAAATAAGTAAGAAGCGCTAACTAAAACATGCAACTTTAAAGTTGATTGGCGCGAGGATAAAAAGGGCATTAATTTATAAATAGGGGGCTTTATGTTTAAACAGATTCTTTTGACTGCGGCAGTGCTGTCGGTATCCATTTCTACGGCATTTGCTACAACCACGATTGGTGGCGCAACACTGACCGATACCGCGACGGTGAACAGCGGCACGGTAACACCAACCAGCTACCTGAGCTATGTTAGCGGCGGTAATGGTGCAACCGGCTGGGCGGACGGATCGACTTACGGTAGCGATGGCTTCACGGCTGCTGCTGCGATGAGTTCGGCCGATCACCATTGGTTGCAGTACGATCCGGCTATTCTGGTCTATAGTCCTGCTGCATTGAGTTCCGTATTGGCGATTCCGGCTATCGATCACGGCTGGAATGCTGACAACACCGGTGAATTCTGGGAGCCTTTTGAATTCCGTATTTACGGTTCTGACTCTTCTGGCGCATTGCTTGAAGAAGGGCATATCACCAGCGTATGGGCGCGAGGTGTGGATGACAGCAGCACATTGAAAAATGCCGATGACTGGACGTCACAATGGTCTTTCACCGGTTCCTATAATTACTTTGCAGTCGTATCGGGTGATCGTCTGGTAGGCGGTCCATTTTCTCCCGGTGAAGGCGAAATCGATGCCATCGCGGCCATTCCGGAACCAGAAACCTACGCAATGTTGCTGGCTGGTCTGGGTTTAATAGGATTTGCCGCACGCCGCAGAAAACAGTAATCAGCAGCTGAATTCTAAGTAAGACCGCAACTGACCCCGCTTCGGCGGGGTTTTTTGTGAGCGTTTAATCTTTTAAGCCAGCAATGCGGCCACAATGCCGGTGATAAAAATCCCATCAAACGTACCCGCGCCGCCGATCGATGCATACGGCGTGCCGAGCCGGGAGATGTCTTTCATGTGTAGCAGATCGGCGCCGATCAATACGCCCAGTGTGCCGCTGATGTACGCGAGCGCGGCGCTTTGCTCCGGGCTGATGATCAAACCGGTCAACGCGGCGCTGATGGGCGCTACCAATATTGGCATGCCGATGCCGAGCCCCTGAATCGGGCGGCTGAAGTAATAACTGATCGCACTGATAATTGCGATTCCCAGCAGCGTGGAGGATAGGCTGAGTGTGCTGTGGGAAAACAAATACAGCGAGAGCGTTGCCGGTATAAGGCAGCCGCCGAGATTGATCAAAATTTGTGTTTCATTATGAAATGGTTGCGGCGGCATCCTGAGTAATCCCCAGTAAGTAGGCGGAGTGAGTTCCTGTACCGGCACATCGCTTTTGATCCGTGCCACCGGCAAGTTGATGGCACTACCGAGCAACGAAAGCAATAGTATCATCAGACCCGATTCCGGCGGCAGCCCCAACTTTACAAAGGCAAATGACAGCAATTCCACCTGAAACAGCACCATCATGACGCCAAGCAGGAAAATGAAAAGCAGTAGATGCAACGGGGAGAAATAATTTTTCATCGGGGTATCGTACGGGAAATATCGTTGGGTCATCATATTTTATTCAAGATTTTTTCATTTGAGCGGGAAATGGATTCGAGGGATTCGGATTCTGGTTGAAGATTCTGCGGATATAAGTGCTGTCCGGAGTTAGGAATGGCCATTTGACATGCTTTTCCGTCCATGTTTGAATATCGTTCCGATATCATAAAGGCACAACTCATCACGATGGAAAATGCGGGCAGGGGAATTCGCCGTCACAATCTTCACACAATCATTCGAGGCATGGAACATGGTGACCGGTTCTATGCGTGAACGCAAATGACGCGCGCGATCGCCTTGATCGATTGCAATAACTTCTACGTGAGTTGCGAGCGGGTGTTCAATCCGCGACTGGAAGGCAAGCCGGTTGTGGTGCTATCCAACAACGACGGCTGCGCGGTGGCGAGAAGCAACGAAGTGAAAGCGCTGGGCGTGAAGATGGGGCAGCCGTGGTTTGAGTTAAAGAACTTGGCAAGAAAACACGGCATTATCGCGCAATCCTCCAATTATGCGTTGTACGCCGACATGAGTAACCGCGTGATGAGCATTTTGGCCATGTTCAGCCCGCAGCAGGAAATTTATTCGATTGACGAATGCTTTCTCGATTTATCCGGATTCGGAACACAAGATCTGACATCCTACGGTCAGCGTATCCGCCGCTGCGTGAAACAGTGGGCCGGTCTGCCAGTTTGCGTTGGTATCGGATCGACCAAGACGCTGGCCAAATTGGCCAATCACATCGCCAAAAAATACCCGCAATTAGACGGTGTATGCGACCTGAACAGCATGCCGTCCGATCAGCAAAATGACTGGTTCAACCGGGTTGCCGCGGGTGAAGTTTGGGGTATCGGCTGGCGGCTTTTTCCCAAGCTGTATGATAGTGGCATCAGAACCGTGCTTGATCTGAAGCGAGCTTCCCCAGCCGGGATGCGTTCGCGTTTTTCCGTCGTGATGGAGAAAGTTATCCGTGAGCTCAATGGTGTGCCTTGTATCGAGCTGGAAGAAATCGCGCCACCGAGAAAGCAAATTGTCAGCTCGCGTTCGTTTGGCGTTGCCGTTTCGGATCTGGCCAGTCTGGAAGAAGCGGTTTCGTTGTATGTTCGCCGCGCAACGGAAAAATTGCGCCGCCAGCAACTGTGTGCCGGGGCGATTTACATTGCGATCCGCACCAGTCCGTTCAACGAAGAAGAGCGGTATTATGCCAATGGCCTGTCTATTCCGCTTCCCGTGCCAACCGATGATACCGTGCGGTTGACCAAAGCCGCGTTATGGGGGTTGCGTAAAATTTATCGCGGTGGCTATCGTTATCAGAAAGCGCGGGTGATGTTGTTCGAACTGGTTTCCGCCGGTAACCGGCAATCCGACCTGTTTGGTTTGGCAGCGGCAGAAAATAAATCCGGCCAATTAATGGCGGTTATGGATCAAATCAATGCCAAAATGGGCGGCAGCACGCTGAAGCTCGCGTCCGAAGGCTTCCGCCGTGGAAAATGAAACAAGGAAACCGCAGTCCCAGATACACAACGAACTGGAACGAGCTGATTTGCGTGACCAAGTGAATAGCGCAGATGCGCTGGCAGTAAATGACTAACAGGAGAACGACCGCTATGCCGATGCTATCGATCAACCCGGCCACAGGCCAAACCCTGCAATCCTTTTCAACCTGGCAAGCCGATGAAATCGATGCGGTATTGAATCAAGTGGAAATCGCGCAAACCGGCTGGGCGGCGCTCGGTTTTGAACAGCGCGCCGGGTTCATGCGTAATCTCGCGCAGATATTCCGCCGGCGCAGCGAAGAATATACCCGTCTGATCACCGAAGAAATGGGCAAATTGCTCAAAGAAGCGCGTGCGGAGGTGGAAAAATGCGCGCTTGGCTGCGAATATTATGCAGACCACGCGCAAGCGTATTTGCGCGATGAAGTGATCGCTTCCGATGCGAGCCGCAGCCTGGTGGTTTATCAGCCTTTGGGTACCCTGTTGTGCATCATGCCGTGGAATTTTCCATTCTGGCAATTGATCCGCGCCGCTGCACCGGCGCTGATGGCGGGCAACACGGTGGTGTTGAAGCATGCTTCGAATGTGCCGCGCTGTGCATTGGCGTTGGAAGAGGCATTCCGGCAGGCCGGATTTCCCGCCAACACCTTCCGCACGTTGATGATCAACGCCGCACAGGTGGAGACGGTGATCGCCGACCGGCGCATTGCCGCCGTGACGCTGACCGGTAGCAGCGCGGCGGGGCGCAGTGTCGCGGCAATCGCCGGGCAGCATCTGAAAAAATGCGTGCTCGAACTGGGCGGATCGGATCCGTTCATCGTGCTGGACGATGCGGACATTGCATCGACAGCCAAACAAGCGCTGACGGCGCGGCTGCAAAACATGGGACAAAGCTGCATCGCCGCGAAGCGTTTCATTCTCAGCGATGCAATTGCCGATTCATTTGTCGGACAATTGAAAACATTGATCAGTCAATTGCAAAGCGGCGACCCGAAAGACGACGCCACCGGGATTGCGCCGATGGCGCGCGAGGACTTGCGTGCCGATCTGCACGCGCAGGTGGAACGGAGCATCGCGGCGGGGGCGCAGCGGGTTACCGGCGGTGCTTTCATCGGCGCGCAGGGCGCATATTACGCGCCAACAATTCTGGATCACGTGCAACCCGGCATGGCGGCGTTTGACGAAGAACTGTTCGGTCCGGTGGCAGCGATCGTGCGGGTCAATAATGACGCAGAAGCAATTCGCTTAGCCAATCGGACGCATTTCGGCCTGGGCGGCAGCGTATGGACGCGCGACTCCGCACGCGGCGAAGCGCTGGCGCGGCAAATTCATGCCGGTTGCACGTTCGTCAACGGCATCGTCAAAAGCGACCCGCGTCTGCCGTTCGGCGGCGTGAAAGAATCCGGTTACGGCCGCGAACTGTCGTACCACGGCATCCGCGAATTCGTGAATATCAAAACGATTTGGATTAAGTAGCAGGAAGGAAATGGGGACTGGGTAGCTTTGTCAGACCTACACGGCAGGTAAATGATAAGTTATTTTTGCGCCATCGACTTTGATATAGCCACGCGATATTAAACCTTTATATACAGCTTCTATATCAGCAGTTAAAGTATCTTTGCCGCATTTTGCATGAATAGTACTTATTAAAGTTTTTGGTGTGCCTGGCTTGGATGCTTTTTGTTTAATGAGATTTTTCACGATAATTTTAATTGATTCATCAATTGATATTTTGGCTGATGAATTGCTTTGATCGGCTGCAGCCGCATTATCCTTCGCACTTTTGCCATTTATTGGCGGTGGGATAAGGCAAGGTATTTGCTCTATAGAAATTGATCGTGTAACAGAAATTTTTCTTGCCTTCATATGTTTGATCAACGGATCAAAGCCGGTATCTTTTGAAATAATGTGAAAACAACCGGTAGAGTCGTTTGCTGCTAAAACGCCAAGGTAGTAAGCAATATGGAAATCAAGCGCATTGGCTCCGGGTGTTTCAAGAATGACGTAATCTGCGCGTTCTCCCAGTTCATGCATCGCCAGAACAAGCTCAACGGGAAGTTTTGTATTACCAGGGCCTAAAAAAATTCGCACCTGAAATTGCTTGCCTTTTAGCAATGCGAGTGACTTCGCTTGAACATTCTCATAGTCGATCAAAATATAATTTGTTTTCAAAAGAGCCGCCTGATAGAAATTCCGATGGGAAATTGTCTTGAAGCAAGGCCTATTAAGCGGCAACCTCGTTTTATTCTTTATTTCGATGAGAGTTTTTTGAATCGCAACTGAGAAATAGCGAGCGGTGCCGGAGGATCACAAACCGGCATGCAATCCCGGTATGCCGATGCGCTGGATGCGGATGGCGTTGTTGCCTTCTTCGTATGCGAGTAAGCGGCCTTCCTGCTGCCACAGGCGGAACGCCAGCGAGTAGGCGAGCACCCGGATCGGGTAGTCGCGCGGCAGCGTTTGCAGATACGGTTGTATCGTAGTGAAATCGGTCGCGCCGTATTGCTGCATGATAAAACGTAAACCGCCGTTCGCCGGGCCGATGTTGTAGGCCAGCAAGCCCAGAAAGAGATCGTCTTTCATTTCCGCCAAGTAGTGTTTAAACGTGGCGGCGGCGACAAAGGCGTTGTGGCGGGGATTGTCCAGCACAATTTTTTCTACATTGAGCCGCCGCCGTGCTTGCGCAATGACGGCTTCTGGAACGCGGGTGATCTGAAATAAGCCGCGTCCCCCATCGTGGCTATCGCGCGGAATAAAAGATGATTCGGTAGCGGCGATACCGTGCAGCAGATGTGCGTCGATAGCGAAAGACCGGGCTGCGTCTTCGATCGCTTGCCGGTATTCTTGCGAGCGGTTAACCATTTTTTGCAATTGCGCGGAATCGTGACGGCGATAAGCCGCGTAAACCTGATGCGAAATCGTCACTCGTCCCGCTTCTTCCTTGCCACCGACCAAAGTGCGGAAATTACCGTAAGCCAGCGAAAATTGATCGTGTGTAACGAGCCAGCCGGTCAGCAGGGCGAGCGACAAGGACAATACCGGCATGAAAAATTCCGAATAGCGCCGCAGCCATTGCCGCAGTTTCCACCAGCCGAGCAGAAAAACACTGGCGGCCAATATCAACACCAGCACACCAGCGGTGAACGGCAGCAAATGACCGAAAAAACTGGTGCCCGAGAATTGGCCCGCGGAGTAACCGAGCAGCAGGATGATGGCGCACACTGCGGCGCTGCTTAAACCGAGGATTTCGATACCGGTCAGTAGTAATGTCTGCTGGAATTTGCCAGGTTGGTTACTTTTAGGGCGCTTCCTTGATCTCCTGTCGTCATTGCTGGCTACACTCCGGCTGCGAGTGCTCGTGGTGCGTCTGCGCCGCAGCTTTGGCTTTAGATTGCCGGATTCGGGGTTGCGGGTGTTGGTTGTTTTATCCATCGCGGAATTCTTCCACCCTAAGTATTTCTGCGCTAATCGGGATTCTGCAAGCAACTGGAAACCGTCTGATCGGAGTGAAGCGGCTTGCAGTCACTGTTAGAGAGGTTTTGAGAAAGGTAGCGAGCAATTTGTAGACAAGGCAAAATCAGGTGAAAAAGCGTAGTTTACATTGAGTAAATGAGTATTTTGAGACTGATCTCAACACAGCATGAACGAGTCAGTAGTTTTTCAGCAGAGCTTCCCTAGCTGACAGGGTTTTTCGGTTCCTTTGGTGCATCCTCACCGATCATCACTGGCCTGCCGTTCCGTCAGACCAAGGCGTACTGACCCAAGCGGTGTTTCTTTTCAAGTGCCTGAGTTATAGCTTTTTGCAGTGAATTCAAGTTTTCTTGGTCTTCTTCGGAAGGTGTTGCTCTCAGGGTGATTTTCATTCCTTGTAGTCGCCTTTTTGTTCAAACACTAGAACAAGGCTTTCGCCATCATTCATGAAACAAACGCAATGATCAACACTGTGACTGAATACTTGGAAAAGATTGCCAAGGCTGCGTGGAAAACGCCGTTCGATGTTGTGCAACGCTCACGTTCACTCAAACAGCTTGCTTGTATGAAAAAAGCAAGGCTTGATTTTTTTGTTTGTTGATAACAGTGCCATCCTATTGATATGGAAGTGGTTAGGTATGATTTGTAACTCGAAAGATGGGCTTCGTACCTTCGCCCATCTTACGGCCTTGCAGTACCTCCAATTCGCTGCCGCATTCCGAAGCTCGGTCTGATTCATGCAGCAGTCTGCGAGTCTTCGGGTTTGATTCGCAAGCTTGCCCAAACCAGAGCTACAACCCAACCAAGAAACGTCCATCCTGCGACGATATTCAAGATGACTATGGCTGTCTGATTCGGGTGTTTTCGCGATGTGGCAACAAAGCCCGGGATAAAGTAGAGCAGAGCTCCAATTCCTACGATCACCGGAACTCCTATTGGATTGGCTCCCGTGGTTGTGACGCCATAAATGAGTCCAAAGAGCATTGAAACGGCAATGCAGCCCCAGATGACGTTCTTCAACCAAGTGCTCCCATGAGATTGTGTGGATGTGACAAGAGATAAGCGGTGGCTGACCCATAACGACGCGGCAAATAGCAGCACCGCTCCGCCTTGATGCGACGCACCTAATGGAATCGGCACCGCATGGAGCAGTGTTGCGATGCCTAAGCTGATTTGTACCGCCAGCATCAGCAGGAAAAGGTTGCATGCCAGGCGTGTGGTGCCTTGCAGTTCCACGGTGCGTGATTTGAGCCAGAAAATCGGCACGGAGAAGGCCAGTATCCAGGCGATCAAACGATGATCGAATTGCACCGTGGTGATGTTATCGAAAAAATTGCGGTACCACGGTTCGAGGATAAAGAGATCGGGTGGAATCACATGCCCGTTCATCAGCGGGAAGGTGTTGTAGGCCAAGCCTGCACGAATACCGGCCACGAAACCGCCGGATAGCACCATGATAAAAATCAATGAAGAGAGACTGAAGGAAAACCGCCGCAGGCCTTGCAATTTGTCATTTGCCGGGGAATATTCGCGGTGCGGCGACAGCAATCCCAACGCGACCCAGAACATCGCGGCAAAAATGACAAAAGCCAATCCCAAATGCGCGGTCAGACGGTACTGGCTGACATGCGGGTCATTGACCAAACCGCTCATGACCATATACCAACCCATGAATCCTTGCAGGCCACCCAATACGAATATTCCCGCCAGTTTGATGCCCAGCGGCCGGTCGATTTGCTTTTTCACCAGAAAATAAACAAACGGCACAAAAAATACCAGACCGATCAACCGGCCGAGTACGCGGTGGAAGTATTCCCACCAGAAAATGCTTTTGAATTCATCGACGCTCATGCCTTTATTGACTTGCTGATACTGCGGCGTGGCGCGGTATTTTTCCAGCAGCACATCCCAGTCTTGCTGCGTGATGGGCGGCATGGTGCCGACAATCGGCTGCCATTCGACGATGGAAAGCCCGGAGTCGGTCAAGCGCGTAACACCGCCGACCACTATCATGGCGAATACCAGGGCACAACAAATTAATAACCAGATCGCAATAGGTTTTTGCATAGTCGTAAAATAAAAATTATTTCTGAAATTGAGTCCGGTAACGCATTACCGTTTTTATTTGGCGCGCATCAAGCGTTGCTTGTCGCGCTCCCATTCCTTCTGTTTCTCGGATTCGCGCTTGTCGTGTTGTTTCTTGCCTTTGGCCAAGCCGATTTCCAGTTTTATTCTGCCCGCTTTATAGTGCATATCGAGGGGAACCAGCGTGTATCCGGCGCGTTCAACTTTGCCGATGAGCCGTTTGATTTCTTCCGCGTGCAATAACAATTTGCGGGTTCTGACCGGATCGGGATTGATATGCGTTGAAGCTGTCTTGAGCGGACTGATATGACTGCCAATCAAGTACAGTGCGCCGTTGCTGATAATAACATAAGCTTCTTTCAACTGAACCCGGCCATCGCGAATGGCTTTGACTTCCCATCCCTCCAGTACCATGCCGGTTTCGTACTTTTCTTCGATAAAATAATCGTGAAAGGCTTTTTTATTTTGTACTATACTCATACAGGTATGAAATGGGTGGGAATCACTAGATTTCGTGTATTTTATCAGTTTTTCGATATTACCTCATGATACGGGGTGATTTACTTTTATGGCAGAAATAGAAAAATCAGTTTTGGTTGAATATTCAGCAAGCCAAATGTTTGCGCTGGTGGATGATGTGGCGAAATATCCTGAATTTCTCCCGTGGTGCGGCGGTACCTCCGTCGAACCGCAAGACGAGATCACGACGCACGCAACCGTCAAGATCGATTATCATCATATTCAACACAGTTTTACCACTAAGAACAAACGCTTCCAGCCGGATTTGATCGAAATGAGTTTGCTCGATGGGCCATTTGAACACTTGGATGGTTACTGGCAATTTATCCCGCTGTCGGATAGCGCGTGCAAAATCAAATTCCGTTTGCATTACACCTTTTCGCACAAGATTCTTGAGAAACTGGTCGGGCCGGTATTTCATATGATTGCAAACAGTTTCGTGGAACATTTCATCGAGCGGGCGGAAGTGATTTACGGCAAGCGATGACGGTGCCGATGCAGATTGAAATCGCTTACGCGCTGCCGCAAGTTCAATTTCTGAAAAAACTCGATGTATCTCCAGGGTGTACGGTTGAAAATGCGATACGGTGTTCCGGCGTTTTGGATGAATTTCCGGAGATTGATCTGACTAAAAACAAACTGGGTATTTTCGGTAAATTGACCCAATTGCAGGCTGTGCTGGAGCCACATGACAGGATTGAAATTTACCGGCCTTTGATTATCGATCCGAAAGAAGCGAGAAGATTACGCGCCAAGAAAAATGACCGCTGACTTTCCCTAGCTCAATTTCAAGGGAGTAAAAATGATCCGCGCTGTATTGATACTGCTTACAACGTGCCTGCTGCTTTCCCTTTCCGCTTGCGCAACTAAAAAACCGGAAAAGAAAAAACCTGATGCGGAAGACCGCACAAAAATCCTCACACCCTTTGAACAACTGTCGCTCAAGTCCGACGCAAAAACGGTATTTGAAGATCAAGGCAAATTCATTCTGCTCGAAGGGAAAAAATGCATGCAGCGTGATAACGGAGCGGAACCGGTCACCCTGCTGCAATGGATTGAAATGCCGGATTACGTCGATAGTGGCACGGTCGTATTAAATGGCTGGGATTTACGCTATCTGAACCAGGATCGCGAAGTCAACTCGATGCGGGCCGATATTACGCACAGCAAGCTGGTTAAGAACACCGGCTCCACGGTTCTGGTATTCGAGGCAAAAGGCACGCTGGAAGATCAGAGTCGCAAAGACGCTTTTGAGTTTTGCGTGTTTTATACGGCATTGGGTTACCATTCCACGGCAATTGACGCCACCATAGAAGAAGATCACAACGGCATTGAATCTTCGATAGTACAGACTGAAAATCAAGGTGCAGTGGCCACATTGGAAAATACCGGTCACAAAGGCATGTTAAGAAAATACGATGCGGTTGCAATTATTCCGCGCGGATTTGATTTCCAATATACCGATACCTTTGAATGCGAATGGCGTCTGTGGCCGTGCCAATGGAGGGATCGCGTGGATTATCGCCTGTTGCAAGTGGCTTACAATTTGTCGCAAGCCAGTGCAGCACCCAGTCTCGGTGGTACCCCGCACTGGGTGACGCAGACCATTTTCAAGGATAACAACACGCACACGCACCGCATCAAAACCCGCGCTGCTCAGATCCGCGGCCGCAGCGTCAAACTGCACGGAGATTTCCTGGCGCTGAATCCCCGTACCGGAAAAACGGACACCTGCCGCAAGAGCGTTGACGGCGTGGTGCGCACCCAAACAGTTCGCATCAATGAGCTGCCTTACGACTATGCCATTCCGATGCTGACCGGCTGGGAGCTTGTCAACGAATGCGAACATCAAAGGGTACAACGGGCAGGCATCTGGATTCACGACATCCGTTTCGATCCGCGAGCAGGCTATCTGGAATACAAAGTATCGTCCATTCTGCGCGACCAGGACGGTGCCCCCAGCTTCAACAGCGTGCATCGCATCACCGTGTTGGGGCTTAACCGGTTGTCATCTTCGGCAAAAAACCGGGCGCCGCGATTCCGGTTGAAAATCCGAGACTAATCACTTCCAGGAACCTGAAAAATTTGGGGCTGTAGTAAATTTGCTAACAAGCTCAGCGAATCTGCTACAGCCCCAGCATTTCAATTCCTCTTAAACTGCCGCTCTCGACAATACAAACGCACGAACTGCGCTGGCATCGTAACCAAGTTCGCTGGTCCAGCCGTCCGTTGCCGTGGCATCCACGTACAGATTTTCGCTGAAGCCAGCCACTGGGCAGCCGTCGATCGCGCAACCCGGAGGCAGGTTATCGTTCAGCAGATTCGATACCGCGCGGGTGGTTGAGAACGAGCCGCTACCAACTGGATCCCAGCCGCCGGGAGTAGGGAGTTGCAGTACGCTGTTGGCCCCACGAACCACACCGAAGTGATAGCGCGCGAATCCATGCGGATGTTTGGCTTGCCATGTCATCGTGACAGAATCTTTAGCCGCATAATTCAGCACGCCGCAGCACGGATCGGCTGCCAAGGCCCCGATGGTTGGCGCGTCGATACCGGCAAAGCAGTGATTGTTGTCGACGTGCAGCGTCACAATCATGCTATTGCCAACCACCAAGCCGAGCGGCGCGGCAGCGGTGGTGTAAATCGTGCCGGTCAGGTCGGGCACATCCGGTACGACATACTGAATGCCTGATGCCGCGATGTTGACCGGCTGACCGGTGGCATTGAACAAATCCAGCTTAAGCTGGTACTTACCGCTGTTATCCGTTCCAACGGTATTGCCATTGGCATCATACGCCATGCCTGCTGCCAATTCCTGTGTTGGGAATTTCGCATTACTGAAATGCTCAACGATCTCGCTGATATGCGGCGGCGCATCCCAAACCCCTTCGGGCGCGACCGACGGGTAGGGAATCTCGAACAGATCGGGCACCATGTGACCGGTGCCGTCGTCGGCGTTCTTAGGTCCGAGCAGATATGGTGTCCACGCGGGCATCGGTCCGGTTGGCGTATTCACATCGTGGCGGTAATAGTGATAAACCGCACTGCTCAGCGGCGCGAAATCGCCGCTATCGCCTTTACGCCAGGAAACCCGGTAATACTTCACACCGAGCGCTTCCAATGCATTGGAAAACTCCAGGCGCGGCCGCAGCAAACTGCCCCACGGCGCGCCGCTATCGGTCAAACCGCGATTGTCGTCGTCAGTGCTGCCTTGCAGCGATGGCGCGGTTCCGTAGATATGGCTTAATGCATGCGCGCCGATGGCAAGAAACGCGACCCAATTAGCGGGGCCGATCACCGGCGGGCAAGGTGAGCAGATTTGCGCCAGCGGATGCTTGGTGTACAACGTGACCTCGCTGCCGCAGACGTAATCCCAATGCGTATGGCACGAGACCGGTTTGGGTTCGTAAATCGTCACATCCAGGAAACCGAACAAACGCTGGCGCGCTTTGAAATAAAGATCGGGAATGTCGGTATCGTTGCAGCTGCGGAAAAACACCGTTTGAAATTTTCCACAGGCATCGGTGGTCGTGGTCGCGACTTTTTGCTTGGTCACCAGCAGCGGGAAGAAACGGCAGAGCAACGGACGGATAATGAATGCATGGTCGATCAATGCTTGCTGGAATTGCAACCGGCTGCCGGCTTTGGCGATGTATTTCAATTCCGTCGCGTTCGCGATTTCATCGAACGCATCCGCGGTGTCTTCCGGCGTAGCGGCTTCCTGCATGGCGCCCGAAGCTGCCATCATCATGCGCCGCTCAAATGGTGCTGGATCGGGTCCCGGGCCGGGCCACGGAAACGGTTCGGGGACTCGCGGCAGATCGACGACCGATGGCCATGGGCGCGGACGAACGATCACATCGCGCAGCCGGTCGATAATCGCGTCCGGCAGCTTCGGAATCAAGATATGCAACGGATCGACCTCAAAGACCTCGACCGTCGCATTGCACACCGGATATTCGACCGCCGTGCCGCCGACGGTAATCCGTTTCATCAGCTTTCCGCGCACGAAACACGCGCGGAGAAACCAGCAATGCCAAATATCCGGAAACACGCGGAACCGCAATTCTTTGACCGGATTTTTCGGATCGGCCAGCAGAAATTGCTGCTGTGCACCGCGGCGCATCAAATCGTCGTACCCAGCGTTTTTCTCCTCGGATGCCGGACCAACCAGGATGCGCAACCGTTCCTTACTAGCAGATACAGGAATGCGCAACGCCGCTTTGCTGCCATCTTTAACTGGCGCAGAGGTAAGCATGCTTCCATCGGACGAGAATGCATACGCAAAAACTTCAGGGGGGTTGGTATCGCTTGTAACGTCAACCAGCTCAGTGACGACGATAAGCTCGTAGAACCGGGGATTGTCTTTTATGGCCATGATGTTCTCCTTATCAGAATGATGTGGACAGACTATTGATTAACAGTCTGTAGAGAAACAGAATTTGGAACAAATGACAGATTTAAGCACTGCTGGCCGGATTCGCCGATCGCAGCAAAATCAGCATAACAGAATTAACCGCGCGAATGAGACGTTTCGCACTACGGCTTAAAGAATTTTATCAGGTTGGTCTAATAGTTCTTTGATGTAGCGCAATATTTTGAGCTTGGATTATTTGCAATGTTAAGAAACGTTTAAGTAACCAGTGCCGGATTGCATGACGCGGAAGGAATCCCAACAACGTCGCGGTTGGGACACCCGGTTGACTGTGGAGTGAGGGGCGGGCGGGAAACCATCAGCATACACTCGCTCCCGTTATTTTTTGGTTTGCAATGTCGATTGCGAAAGAACATTGAAATTCCTTTCCATTCTGGGAGCGAAGGCACTGCATTTCTCCGATGGTCTTTATCATGGCTCCATTCCCGGCACACTCGTCTGGTTTGGGGTCAACTTTCATGGCATTGTATAAATCTCGTGCGGCAGCGCCGGACAACTCAAGGTGCAAGTGTGTGTCCTGCGCCTCGGATGGCGGTGGATCAATCACTGTTTGACCCGAGATGCGGTATTGACCGGAAAGCGATTGATACTGCCAGGCAGCAACCGGCAAGGCAGCTAGCAGCAAGAGCATGGTGACAATGTTTCGTTTCATGTTGCTCCTAACGTAAAGTTGATGCCTATGATGAAAGAAGCAAGACCTACTCCTTTTTTGTTTGTTGATACGGAAATGGTTGAGTATATTTGTAACTCGAAAGATGGGCTTCGTACCTTAGCCCATCCTACGGCCCTCCGCTAGATTTTATTGTTATGTGTTTCCTGTATATTCTTTCATTTTATCTAAGAATTCCTCTGCAAGTTTCTCCGGTTCGGTCTTGGAGAGATAAGCCACTTCGACTCCTGTCAGCAATGCCATAGCGTTTACGAATCCGGCAATAGCAATAATGTCGCTTTCTGGGTAGTTCGATTCTATAAAGTCGTTTGAATTTCTACTTAATACTTGAACTGATCCAGTATGTGTAAATCCATTGAGCGTGGTCCAGCCAGCTTTTTTTGCATTTGATATTACTCCAACTGCGTAACCATCTAACTTTTCGATGTCATCGATAAGCTCATGAAAGGTTGGGTCAAGTTTACCTTTCAGAAATCGAGTGACTTGAGAATCCGTTGCACATTTGTGTAGCCAAATTCCACGGACATATCCCTCAAATACCGATCTCGCGAGAGTAAATGCCGAACCGTAAAGTTTATTTTCGAGAAGTATAGAGATCGCCACTTGATGCTCCAAGACTGTATCGAAGCATCCGGCTGCGGTGCGAGTACGCTCATCACTCGATATCTCTAAACCGTCAAGTTTCTTTTGAAGCCAAATGGCAATGTTCTTGGATTCGTCTACGTAGCTCATAGTTGCGCGTAACGTAAAAGTGAGGAGCTGCGCGCTTTTGCGCTGTCCTTCTTGAATGAAGGGTTAGCCAACCTATGGTTTTCCATATTTGTGAGCGAATCGTACCTCTACAATAGTAGCAACAAGCCAAGCGCTGCTTGCCGGTGCTAGCCATAGCAGCAATACGGGGATGGCGAAACTCGAGCAAGGCAATTGAAAGAGAATAAATGCCAAGATAAGTTCAAACACCAATATCAGCATGGCGTTTCCGTGCTCGCGGAGATGACGAAACGACTCCACTACCTCTTTGATTGCGTAATCAGGTTTCTCGCCCTTTCCCTTTGCACGTGCTGTTGATAGATGCTCGTAAAAGATTTCGACTTCACGGAAGTTTGTAGAAAATGCACAAAGTAATGGAAATACTTGGAGGGTAAGTATGCCAGCTAGCACTAATGCTGGCACCGTAGGTGCCAGATATAGCGAAAGTGTGACAGAAACTATGATTGAGGCGGCGAGACAAAGGATAAATATACGTGGGCGATTGTATAGCTGTGTGAAACGCAAGTGTTCTCGTGCGGCGTGTAGCGCTAAAACTGGCGCGCTTGCAATGTAGCAGAAGGCGAATCCGACAGCTCCAAATAATGATAGGTCTTTGAAAGATGCATCCGTAAATTGCGTAAGAGAAGAAAGCAGTGACACATATGGGGAGCTTGGAATTAGATTAAGCGCTGCGACAACACCAGCCCCGACTACCGTGCCGACGAAGTACCGTACTGCGTAATATTCCCACCATCTGTTTCCATTGTCATTATCGCTCATAGAACCTCGATTATTTATGATGGCTGGCTAACGTAATATATAAGTCATTTTGTCCAATAATCCTGGCGAAAATGTCCTATAACCACGGAGAATATTATCTATCATCATGTTTTAATAGTAATTGACAAATTGAATAAGACAGTTAATTGAATCTAATACGATAATGTTGTCAGCTATAAAATTGTTCCGTCTAGCCCATTAGCGCATAAAAGGCATGTAAAAGCCAATATCTCATAGAGTAACACTCTATTATTTTTGATCACAAGCTTCATCCGGCGATTCGGTTGCAGCTCCAACAATCGAAGCGATCCGGGATCAGCAATTAGGCTGCTACCGCTCAACCAACACCACCTCAGCAACCTTAACCGCATCATCCCTCCGATATCGCAATTCCACTTTCTCCCCCGCCTTCAGTGTGCGCAAAATCGCCGCATACGACGCCAAGTCGCTAACCGGTTGTCCGGCCAATTGAATCAGAATGTCGCCCGGTTGCAGTCCGGCTTGTTGCGCGGGTGAGCCGGGGAGAGTGTTGTCGATGCGAACGCCTTCGCCTTGATAAGAGAAATCCGGGACGGTGCCGAGGCTGGTTGTACGTTTTTCCTTCGGTGCGGCGGATTCGGCGGGAGCGGGAGCTGCCGATAGCGTGACCGTCAGCGGTTCGATGCGGTTGGCGAGGTATTCGGTGGCTCCTTTTAGGATCGCGGCAACTTTGACCAGTCCGGCGGTGTCGATTTTGTCGGCGGTGTCTCCGGGGGCGTGGTAGTCCTCGTCCGCACCGCGATGGATTTTGCCTTGATGCGCGGCGCGCACGTCCGGCCAGCTGGTGCCTTCCGCAATATCTCATTCGCTCGTTCCCATACTTCCGGTGAATAACTGATTTGATCCTTCATCTTCTCCTTTCGAATCATTTTATCTCCGAAAACCCGGGACGATTCAAGGGGACAACTTCAATACTGGGTTAAGCCATAAGGTTACACTCGTATATACATCTAATTTTACAGATGAAATAATAAATCCGTCATGAAAGATAAAAAACATGACACCTCGTCTTAATCAGTACAACTACATAAACTGGTGGTTGAAAGCTTCCGAGGTTTTTTAGGGCATATCCATTTTTTGAAAATTAATAACGCGCTAAACCTTCACAAAAGCAAAAGGGTTTGCAAATGGATTAAATCTCCTTCTTACGCGCAGTATTTGTGGATAAAGCGATTTTTTTACCGAAGAAGTATGGGAGCATAGTATGAATCAAATTGTACTGATCGCTTTACGAAGACCATATACCTTTGTAGTTCTTTCAATTCTGATCGTTATATTTGGAATCAGAGCGATACGGCATGCACCGACCGATGTTTTTCCCGCTATCAAAATTCCCGTAATTTCTGTAGTTTGGGCTTACGCCGGCATGTTGCCGCTGGATGTGTCCGGTCGTATCACTTTTTACTTCGAGCGCATGCTGACCTCGACGGTGGAAGGTATCTCGGATATCGTCAGTCAAGCGTACTATGGCATCAGCATCACAAATATTTTTCTTCAGCCCCATACTAACCTCCCTGGTGCTGAAGCGGAAGTCACAGCGATAAGCCAGACCATTGTCAACGCGCTGCCACCGGATATTTCGCCGCCAATGATCATGCGTTTGGAAGCATCTTCGGTAGCGGTTGCCAGTCTGCAGGTTACCTCAGATGAGATGACGCCGGCAGAACTCTATAATCTAGCTTATACGCAAATCAGACCCTTGCTTGTAGTGATCCCGGGGGCGATTCTTCCGCATCCTTACGGTGGAAAACCCAAACAGCTTTTGGTGTCCCTCGATAAAGACAAAATGTTGGCTCGTAATGTGTCGCCAACGGATATCCATGCGGCCTTCGATCGACAGAATATTGTGTTGCCCGCGGGTGACATGAAGATCGGTCAGACAGACTGGATGGTTCAAACAAACGCGATGCCGCCCAATATCGAGGAATTCAATGAGATTCCGATTAAAAGAGAAGGCAATTCCTTCGTGTTCTTGCGTGACGTCGCCGATGTTCAGCTTGCAGGTCCCCCGCAAACAAACTCCGTAATGGTGGATGGTAAACAGGCTGTCATTATTGTCGTCATGAAAAGTGGTGAGGCATCGACCCTGGACGTAGTCAACGGCATCAGGGCAGCGCTTCCGCGTATCAAGGAGATCGTGCCGTCTCATGTGGATGTCAAAATCATTACCGATGCATCGCTCTTCGTGAGGGAATCCATTGAGGAGGTAACACATGAGATGGCGATCGCTGGTCTGCTTGTCGGCTTGATTGTCATGCTCATGTTGGGCTCATGGCGTCCCATGGTAGTCGTTACGACTTCAATTCCGTTGTGTATTTTAACCTCCCTTATCTTCCTGCAAGTGCTGAATGAGTCGATGAACGTCATGACGCTGGGAGGATTGGCGCTAGCGGTAGGGATTCTTGTCGATGACGCGACAGTGATGATAGAGAACATCGATACACACCTGGAGATGGGTAAAGGACTCGATGAAGCAATCATTGATGCGGCAAATCAAATCGTTATTCCGACGCTGCTTGCTACATTATGCATATGCATTGTCTGGTTGCCGCTGTTCACGCTTTCTGGCGTATCGGGTTTTCTGTTCAAGCCAATGGCGCTGGCGGTGATATTTGCTATGCTGGCGTCCTTCATTCTGTCGCGTACGCTTGTACCGACCATGGCGAAATATCTGATTAAGCATCCTCATGCAGAGGAACACGAAAAGGAATCGCACCAGAGCGATGAAAAGCCAGCGGGGAGGTTTGCCGGTTTTCAGCAGAGATTAAAGCATCATATGGGAATTTTCTCCCGTTTTCAGAAGGGATTCGAGGCTCGCTTTCTTCAATTCTGTGTTTGGTATAGCGGATTGCTCGAATACACAATTGAAAATCGCCGTCGACTTGCAACGATCATGCTGGCTTTCGCGCTTATCTCTCTTATTTTGTTCTACTTCAACGGACGTGATTTCTTTCCTGAAGTCAGATCGGGAACCATCCAGATGCACATGCGGGCGCCTCTCGGTACACGGATGGAATCCACAAACCGCATTGCCACGCTTGTTTCTAACGATATCAAAGAATTGCTTCCCGGGCAGGTCGAAGATATCGTCAGTAATTGCGGCATACCCGTCGGACCGCATAACCTAGCGTTTATTCCGACGCCCACCATCGGAACGCAGGATTGCGATCTCACAATTACCCTGTTCAACGAAAAATCGGCAGTGTGGGATCTCCGTGAAATTCTTCATAAAGGTTTGAAAGAGCGCTATCCAGGAAGTGAATTCACATTTCAGCCAGCCGATCTGATAGCGAAAATTTTGAATTTCGGTTCTCCTTCTCCAATTACTGTTCAGATTAACGGGATGGACATATACGGAAACTACGAGTATGCACGCCAACTGCAAGCTAAGCTACGTAAAATTCCTGGTTCCTCCGACGTAGTCATCCAGCAAACCATGCGCACGCCAACTATGTTTGTCGAAGGCCAAAGAACATTTGGACTCGGTGTTAACAAGAGTGAAACGGACATTGCTCTGAATATGTTGATAACCACTAATGGAACCCAGCAGATCGATCAGAAATACTGGCTGGATCTGAAAACCGGGGTTTCCTATCAGATCAATATATATAACCCTCAACCTCAGGTCGCAAGTGTAAATGACTTGAACACGATTCCTGTCAAGAAGATAGGGGATGACGGTCTGGATCAGGACTATCAACTCCTAGGCAATCTAACGAAACTATCACCGGTAGGAACACCCGGTCTGGTTACCCATAGGGGTATCATGCCGTTGATCGAGGTCTATGTATCTGCCGAAGGGCGTGGGCTTGGCGGTGTGCTGGATGATGTCAAGAAGATTGTTGATGAGATGGACGATTTAGTCCCTCGTGGTTCCGAAGTTCAAATCGCCGGTCAAGCCGCGAATATGGTTACTACCTATGGCGAACTGATTATCGGCCTCATAGCGGCTGTCGTGCTGATCTATCTCCTGCTTGTCATCAATTTTCAATCATGGTTGGATCCTTTCATCATCATTACAGCATTGCCGGGTGCGTTAGCAGGCATTGCCTGGGCTTTATTCCTGACCCAAACGAACATTTCCGTACCGGCTCTGACAGGCGCCATCATGGCGATGGGAACGGCCACGGCGAATTCCATACTGGTCGTGTCCTATGCACGGGAGCGCATCCAAATTCATGGCGATCCGTTGTTAGCCGCGATTGAGTCAGGCAAAGCGCGTATTCGTCCTGTACTGATGACTGCAGCAGCCATGATTATGGGCATGCTTCCGATGGCTATGGGAGGATCCACCAATGCGCCGCTGGGTCGTGCGGTTATCGGCGGCTTGACGTTCGCAACTGTGTATACCCTGTTTTTTGTTCCCTGTGTGTACGCCGTCATCTATTACAGCCGCAAGCGAAGCGTTTCTAAAAATGAGCAGCAAGACGCCCTTCAACAAGGAGACTCATGATATGGAGAAATCAAAGCAAAAAAGCATGATGATTTTGGTGATCGTTCTTGGGGTCGCCTACATGGGTTATCGGGTCATTGAATCCAGAGGAAACATGGCCGCTTTAGAAGAAAAAGCGATTGAAAATGACACTCCGACAGTAGCTATCGTTTATGCCAAGCCACTGCCTTCTACAGAAACCATCAAGCTTCCGGGTACTATTCAGGCTTGGTTTCAGGCGCCGATCTATGCCCAGGTATCCGGTTATGTGAAGATGTGGCACAAGGATTGGGGAGCGATTGTGAAAAAAGGGGATGTCCTTGCCGAAATCTATGCGCCGGCTCTTGATGCTAAATACCGGCAAAGCAAGGCGGATCTGGAGTCGGAAATAGCCCTTAATAATCTTGCTAAACTCACTGCGGAACGATATATCGCCTTGCGAAAAAACCAGGCGGTATCCGAGCAAGCGATTTCGGTAAAGGTTGCCGAAGCAAAAGCCCAACAGGCAAAGGTCAATGCCGCCAAACAAAGAGTCAGTAACTATGAAGCATTAATTCAGTTCAAAACAATTGTTGCGCCGTATGACGGTGTAGTCATTAACCGTAGCATTAATGTGGGAGACTTCATCAATAAGGAAGGCACTATCAGTACACCGGAAGGTGAAGTCCGCAATCTTTTTACTGTCGCGGACATCAGCCGGTTGCGTTTGTTTGTCAATGTACCTGAGGCATACGGTGCTGTTATGCATGATGGCTTGAAAGCCGATTTAACGGTGCCGCAATTTTCCAACCGGCATTTCACTGCCGAATTTTTAACTACTGCGCGCGGCTTCAATGAGAGTACACGTACGGTGGTCACCCAATTCGTGATTGAAAATGAAGAGCGGGACCTGTGGCCTGGCTCCTATGCATCAGTCAATCTGACCGTAGAGGTTGCGCATAATCATCTCTCGATTCCATCCAGCTCGATGGTATTTGATGAAATGGGAGTTCGAGTTGCCTATGTAGATGAAAATGACCGTGTTCGCTTCAAGCCAATCACGGTAACCAGGTTCCTCGACGCTACTGTTGAAGTAAGCGGGGGCGTCACGACAGAGGACCGACTGATAAACAATCCCAGCGCTGCCCTGCTTGAAGGCGACCTGGTGAAAATTGTAACGCCCAGACCGGGATATGACATGATCAATGAACCAGTGGAATCACGTGAGAAGTCGAAATCAGCCTCACATCCAAAAATGCCGGATCCGAGCCCAAAACAAGCGTTAGACGGATAGCATGCACCATAACGATCATTTCAATCATTTGACTATAATTGACTGGCGGCGTAAAAATGGAATCCATATTTTCAAGACTCTATCGTTTCGGCGTAAGATTGGGTGGTTTTTTATTTCTAGCAGTCAGTCTGGCGGCTTGCAGTTCTCTTCCTTTTCCTGCATTTGATCTTTCACCCAAATATCAAGAACCTCAATTCGTTGTTCCGGATTCTTGGGAGGGCACGAGTTCTTTCGTTAAGGCTAATCCGTCGGATGATGTACTCCGGCCCGATTGGTGGAAGCTATATGACGATCCAATTCTTGACAGTCTCGTAGAACAGGCGATGGCAGCCAATCCAGACTTGCATGCTGCAGCCGAAAGGTTTATTCAAGCACGTTATGCAATGATGAAGGCACGATCTCGATATTTCCCCCAAATGGGTTTTGGGTTTGGTGGCAACAATAACAGACAATCCGACCATACCCTCTTCCGTGCCCCCGGAGAACCTGATAGTGATACTCAAGTTCTCATGGATGGAATCGCATCTTGGGAACCGGATTTCTGGTCGAAACTCCGGAATGCTGCACAAGCCAAAATCTATCGTGCTGAGGAACGCGCGGCCGATTATGGACTGGCACGCCTTATTCTACAGGCGGAAATTGCATCGAATTATTTCACACTGCGTGGACTGGATGCACAAATCGCGATTTACAAACAGTCGATCGACCTTTATAACTACTCATTAACTGTTGTAGAGACTCAATTCGAAGGCAAGATCGCTTCTGCTCTCGACGTAGCGCGTGCTGAGTCTCTGTTGTACGCTACTGAGTCAAAATTGGCTCTGATGCATGGTGAGCGCAAAGTGATGGAACAGGCTATCGCAATTCTCCTTAATCTTGCCCCAGCTAGTTTTAAACTCGAACCGGTAGATAACCTCCTTGCCGCGAATTTTAGCCTTCCACAGACAGTTCCATCTACTTTACTAGAACGCCGGCCCGATATTGCCGCTATGGAGCGCCGGATGGCACAGGCTAACCGCACCATTGGAATTGCACGCGCCGCTTTTTTTCCAAACGTATCCTTCCGGCTTGGAGGAGGGCTTGAGGATTCCGGACTCAATCTGCTTAGCTTGGCTAACAGTTTCTGGGCTTATGGTTCCTCTTTTTCCATTCCACTTTTCCAAGGTGGGTACCGTCGGGCGCAGTTACAACAATCATGGTCGGTCTATCGCGAGACAGAAAATTTATATCGCTCGACCGTACTGAACGCTTTTCGCGAAGTTGAGAATAACCTGACCCAGACTCATTGGATAACTATTGCTGCCGAGCGGCAGGATGCCGCCGTCGAAGCTGCACGTAAAACACAAAACCTTACCATGGAACTCTATAAGGGCGCTTTGGCATCCAGTCTTGAACTCATTTATTCCCAACTCGGTACGCTGACGGCAAGTATCGATTCTGTACAGATCAAGACTGATCTACTGAAAGCATCGGTGGCGCTTATTCGTGCGCTTGGAGGAGGCTGGAATCGCGATCAATTACCCGCCGACAACGAAATTCAACCCTTTGACGTATTGCAATATACTGATCTTGATAAGCCAGCACCAGCCGGAGAGATTGACGTCGATGCGAATCCTGCCGATAGAAACAACAGAAACAATAATTTAACAAAACCCTCAGTTGAATCCTCGTACATAAAAGTACGTAAATCGCCTTAAGCGCAGAAGCTTTGGAGTTGTTTCCTTTGAACTAGGTTAGGTAATGGCGCTGCAAGCAAGCCGGTTCTGACGAGTACATGGGTACCGGTTGCTTTTCATGGTTGCGCTACTTGGATGGTTACTTGGTCGGTCGATTGAAAGGATTTTCTGATACCTTCGGCGCATCCTCGCCAATCATCACTGGCCCACCGTTCCGCCAGACGACGGCGTACTGGCCCAAGCGGCGTTTCCTTTCAAGTGCCTGCGTTACTGCTTTTTGCAGGGAATCCAGGATTACTTGGCTTTCTTTGGAGGGCGTTGTTTTCAGTGTAACTTTCATTCCGTGATGCTCGTTAATAACTGGCGATAATAAATTTCGTGAAGAATATCACGACTGCCGCCTTTTTGTTCAAACACTAAAATGGGACTTTCACCATCATTCATGAAACAAATGCAGCGATCGACCTTGTGGCTGAATACATTGAGCAAATTAACCAAGCTGCGCGGGAAACGCCGCTCGATGTCGCGCAACGGAATATTGTGGCCGCCATGCGCAACCCTTTCCGCGACACGCATTTCCGATATCCTGGCGCTGGGCAAAGCAAGATAAATCAATTCCACCTGCCAGCCATCACGTTGCAGCCGATGGATCAGGCGCAAATAACTACGGCCTGAAAGCGTGGTTTCAAATGCAAAATTCTCGCGGCGCTTGATGTTTTCTTCGATCTCGTTCAAAAAGATGCGGCTTGCCGCAATAAGTTCGCGTTCCGGTGCCAGTGGAGAAAGACCGGCTGCAATCAGATCGGCATTAACAAAATGAGTGCAGCTCGCCACTTTGGACAGATATTCCAGTGCGAATGTGGTTTTACCCGCACCGTTGGGGCCGGCAATGATCCAGCAGGTGAGCATTAAGTAATTTCCTTACGTTTGTTCTGCGTACATTCTTTGGATGATTGGAACGGACATTCGATTTGCCAAATCGACCAAAAACTTGATTTCTTATCAATCAATATCCAGAAAATCGAAACGTCCAACACGCAAGAGATTTTCTCGTGCGCGTTCAGCATTTTTCTGAACATGCGGATCTTCGCTATTAAGACCCGCCTTCAGGATGGGTTTTGCTTCTTCGACTTGTATATAGAGATTGTTATTTTGGTCGATCAAATCCGTGAGCTTGGCAAAGCATTCTACGACCTGAGTCGTATGGCTTGCGAGCATTTTGTTTAGCACTTTCAGTTCAATCGAAAGATATACGTTATTTTTTGTTTTACCGACATCAAGAATCTTCAAATAAGTGTTCAAACGCCAATCAGGATCGAGGCATTCTGCAGCCAACCAATAAGTAAATTTCTGTAATTCTTCAGGCTCGTTAATTTCAAATCGCCAGTCGAAAAAAGCAATGATGCGATCAATCAAATTGGGTTCCAAGGATTTCCCGCTATTTTTCAACGAATGACCGACGTAATTGAAAATATTTACCCAGTACTGGTGGTTTTCAGCCGTCTTTTCGTAGAACCTTTCCAGCAGGCTTTTTTCACCTGTTAGTGGAAAGACTTCCCATAGATAGTAAGTAAAAAGGTGCTGTCCAAGATTATCAACGACCTTCGTTTCAAGCGATTTCATGGTTTCTAGCTCATCCAAATGTTCGAGCGCAAACACAAAATCTTCTCGCAGAACAACAAAAATTTCCTTAACCGGGCGATTAAATTTTAAATAATTGCCAAAAGCTTCTAACCAAAAGGCAATGTTTCCCTGTGGAAAAAAGTTAGTTTTGTGTCGGATACCCCATTCATGATTCAAATTAAAAACGCGAGCATAGTTCATACCAAGAATTGCATACTCTGGTTTTGTAAGTGGAAATTCTGTATCGGGTTTAAAACGTTCTTCGAGTATCTCTGTAACTTCCAGTACTTGGTCATTCGGTGAATGTCGGCGGACCCAGAAGCCAAAATTGACAAGCTTTTCCAGTGCCAAGCTTCGATTATTATTAAGCGCCTCTATGAGCGAATCATCATGATTCAATATAACTGGTTTATTACGATCCAATCGCCAGTCAAACTGACTACACAAAAAACGCAGTAACTTTGCTAAACCATCTCTTGCACTAACTGGAGTATCACTATCCTTATCCAAACATGCGTCAAGGAAATCTATCACGGCACGCCGCGAACTTCGCCAATCTGGATTATCTTTTGACTCATCACTTCGCCTCAACTCTTCTTTCTTTTCAATGTCAGGATGTGATAAAACCCAATTGCAGACTTCAATCCATTGCTCTAACTTTTCGAAATGATGTTCCTTTATGAGTTCTTGCATGGCTTTAACCAAAAGTCTGATGTAGATAGGCCGTTCAATACGCATGTAATTTTTTAGCCAAAATGACAAGCGATTTCCATTAACAATAATTGAATTTTTGAAAACCGACTGAAAAGCCTCAGCTAATGCCCCAATGTTGATTTCAGTAAACCAGTCGTCCTTGTCACGATGTATTTCCTGCCAATCATTGATGTAATCAAGTAATTGTTCGTCCGTTAGTTTCGCTAATACTTCAGGCGGTAGGGGGCTTCTATAAGACACATATCCACTTCTAGATTCACTCACAGGCACATAATCTTCATCAGACAATGGTTTGTTCTTAAATTCATTCTCTAGCTCGTTGAAGTAGCTTTGATACTTTCCACTTAGCAGATTCTTAAAAGGATGTAATTGTTTTCGATGAAAATTACGTTGCAACTGTCGGAATTTTTCTTCAGTAAAGTTTGCTCCCATCCATTCACGGAAGTCCTCTCTCGGTGGGCCGCTCAGAATAGCAGCGAAAATTTCCATACGTTTATCGTTACTGAGCAAGGGAGCGCCAAAATGCTCGCAAGCTTTACGGATCATCAATTGAAATTCTTTGTGATAATCCCACTTGTCATAGTCTTTGTACTCGAGAATGAACTCGCGTATCCAAGGTAAAGTCTGGTCACTTGGATTTAACGCATAAAGATGCTGGCGTAAACGCTTAAAAACTTTCCTTTGCTGTTTCCGCAACACTTGATCGAGCGCTTCAATTAATTCAGGGTTTATTTCGTAAACTTTTTCGCAAGCGAAAGTCAATGTAAGAACCAAAGATTCTTTGGATTCTTGGTGATCTTGATCCGGGTGATTGAGGTGACGGCACCATATTTCAGAAAAATCTTCATCGTTACCTTTTTCAAGATCATCTTTATGAGTGCTCAGTAGGATCATACTTGCAGTTGCGTCAATTAAAATACACGCGACTTGGTAAGGCTTTTTTTCAATCAATAGACGAATGCCTTTTTCGAGAATCTGCTGATATACCCATTCATCAAAACGTGGTGTTGGTTTTAACATGGTTCTGAAACTGTTTTCAGAGTTTTCTCTTCGCTGTTGCTGCTTTTGCCTGGATCTTGGATCGGATTGGAAGGAGATAAGATTTTTAGTTATTTCTAATGCAGCATCAATTTGATCCTCAGTAATCCAATGAACTAGTAAGTCATGGAAACGATATGCTAAGAATAGATGCTCCAATTTAAAATATTCAAGAATCTTTGGTAAAAGTCTTCTCGAAAACTCTCCTTTCAGACCAAGTGCGATTTCAACAATACCGTCGTAAATTCTTTCATTTTTTGTTTCAGGAATGCTTAATATTATTTGGATGACTTGCTCAGGAGCATCTTGTGAAACATTCTTGAGGTAAAGAAATTCAGGCCAGAACGGAAATTGAACACGGTCATCTGGTAGGTGATTTATTTCAGGAGGGTGTTTGAAAAATCCTCGTTCTATCAGTGGATTAATCCATAATGGGTTCTTAAGTTTAGAAAAAAAATACTGTCGATCAGTTTCTTTTTTAACCGAAGACAGAGCTCTTTCTATTAATTCATCCGTTGGTGTCTTCCAGGATTTCATTCAATTCCTTATTCGTTCATACTGACTACTGGCCGCCACATACAAAAAGCTATGCAAATTACTAAAGTATTTTGCTAAATCAATTTTTTCATCCTTTGAGAAATCGCCTTTCCGAAGATGAGCATGTGCGACAAACCAACGTTTTGCAGATTTCCAGTCTTTAAGAAAATTACCTGGTATCTTATCCTTGATGGAGTAATCAAGGAATGTACTGAAAAACAAGCTATCCGCATCGGAATTCCGGCTTCGACCGGATTCATGTTTGTCTATAAGATCAGTAATTTTCTGACATGCTTGGTAAGGAATTAAATGACCTGATTTTTCGTCAGTTGAACTCTCAATTCCATGATCTCTCCATTCGCTTTTCCAAACATCTTTTATGCCATCAACAAGATCTGGATACTGAACACGTCCTCCTTCTACACCTTTATAAGTCGATGCAAGCGCATTCATTAAATCTCTTCCGGTGTGAGACACAAAAGTAATATATCCATCCGACTCTTGGTTTAAAAAAAGAATGGCGCCTTTATATGCATTTCCAAACACAGGTAAACTTAGCTCTTGTTTGAGCCAATCGTAAACACGCTGTTGCTCTTTGTTTAGTGTCATAAATTAAGGATAATATCTTTGGCTTTATTTTGCTTCGTGACTCATTTTAGAGTGCTGGATTGTAACGCGCCTAACGCTCAACCAACATTACCTCAATCGTATTTACCTTATCTCTACGTCGGTATTCCAATTCTACTTTCTCCCCCGCCTTCAACGTGCGCAAAATCGCCGCATAAGCTGCCAAATCGCTGACAGGTTGTCCGGCCAGTTGAATCAGAATGTCGCCTTGTTGCAGTCCGGCTTGTTGTGCCGGGGAGCCGGGGAGGGTGTTGTCGATGCGCACACCTTCGCCTTGGTACGCGAAATCCGGGACGGTGCCGAGGCTGGCTGTGCGTTTTTCCTTCGGTGTGGCGGATTCGGCGGGAGCGGGCGCTGCCGATAGCGTGACCGTCAGGGGTTCGATGCGGTTGGCGAGGTATTCGGTGGCTTCTTTCAGGATCGCGGCGACTTTGACCAATCCAGCGGTGTCGATTTTGTCGGCGGTGTCGCCGGGGGCGTGGTAGTCCTCGTGTGCGCTGGCGAATAGTTGGATGGCGGGCACGCCAGCTTGGATGAACGCGGCCTGGTCGCTGGAGCCGAAATCGTCTTGCACGGCGTTGACCGGAATGCCGGTGACGAAGCTCGCGCCGCGGAAAATGTGCACCAGCTCGCGCGCGCTGCCGGTACCGAACACCGTGACCGGGTTGTTTTCCAGCCGACCGACGGTATCCAGATTCAACATCGCGATAACTTTTCCAACCGGGAATTGATCGTTGCTGCGGACATAATGCTTGGAGCCGAGCAGATTGGCTTCTTCGCCGGTGAATGCGGTGAAAATGACAGTGCGCTCCGGTTGCCATTTCGGCACGATCTGACGTGCGAGTTCGAGCATCACGGCGATGCCGCTGGCGTTGTCGTCCGCACCGTGATGGATTTTGCCTTGATGCGCGGCGCGCACGTCCGGCCAGCCGGTGCCGAGGTGGTCGTAATGCGCACCGATCACCAGGCTTTGTCCGGCGAGTTGCGGGTTGGTGCCGGGTAGAATACCGACAACATTGCGCAACGTGATATTGCCTTTCGGCAGGCCGACATCCTGTTGCCAAGTCTGGAAATAACTGTTGTCGTCACCGCCGGGCAGCAGGCCGATTTGCTGAAACTGCTTGGCGATATACGTAGCCGCATCGTCCAGCTCCGGCGTGCCGAGTTCGCGACCCTTGTACGATTCGTGCGACAAGTGCGTGATATCCGCCATCATGCGGCTTTCGGAAAACACCGGTGGCAGTTCCGCCAGCGCGCGGCGCGGCTTGGTGATGCCGGTGTGCGTGGTGTGAATCGTGTGGCCGTCTTGCTGTTTGATCCATTGTGTCAGCGGTGATTGCAGAATCGGCCACTGGCCTTTGCCAATGTTGGTCAATTCATCGCCCTTGAACACCAGGTAACTGTACTTGCGGTAATGCGGCAATTTGTTGGCGAGTTCGGCAATGGCCTTGGGGGTGTCGGCGGCGACCCACAACAGCGTTTTGTCCGGATTGGCGGGCTGCCGGGTGCTCAATACCACGGCGTGACCGGCTTGCGGATAGCGTTTATGTTCCAGTTGCAATTGCTGAGATTGAACGGCAACACCACGATCCGTCAGGGCTTTCGGTACGGCATCGGCAAAACGGTTTTGCCAGCCCAGAATCCACACAGTGCGATCTTCCGGTAACGTTTTCAATTGATCGTCGGTGACGATTTCCAGCGGACTCGATTGGGTCTTCTGCCAGTTGGCCGCCAATGCGCGGTAGGCCTCCAGAACGGTTTTTTGTTCGCGCGCGGGCAGGATCAGCAGCGGTTCTTCCGCGCCGAAACCTTGCGACAACGCCGAAGGAATCTCGCGGTTATCCAGACGGCGGAACACGTCGAAATGCGGGTCGAGGTCGATGCGTACCGGGCGGTTGGCAAATGTCATCTCGACCGTTTGTTTGGCTTGCTCGACGACGATATGCGACTCCACCGCCATGTCCTCGCCTTCCAGCGTGATGGAAACCGGCACCTTCAAGCGGTACGGTTCGCCTGGCTGGGTTTGCTCGACTGTTAACGTGAGTTTAAATCCTTCTGTGGTGCGCTCGGTTTCGGCGCTGCGCAGCACCAGATCGGGCGCGCCGGTGCGGTGCACCCATTGCTCGAAGCGCTGCGTCAGATCCTGGCCGGTGCTGGTGTTGAACGTGGCGAGTAAGTCGGCGAACGTCGCTTGCTGGAATTTGAATTGCTGGTAAAAGCGCCGTAGCGCTTTGGTGAATGCGTCGTCACCGAGTTCCTGCCGCAACATGTGGAAAAACATCATGGTTTTGCCGTAACCGACCGCTTCCGAGCTGGCGCTGTGGCGCGACACGAAACGGATAATCGGAAAATCCTTCTCCTTGCCGACGAAGTCGGCGTATTTCTGCAACACATCGCGGCGATATTCGTCGCCTTTGCCGCGTTGCTCGTTAACCAAATGATCGGCGAGATAGGCGGTCAAACCTTCCGCCCAATTGCCTTTGGCGTAATCGACGAACACGCCGTTGCCCCAGTAGTTGTGCAGAATTTCGTGCGGGTACGAGGAATGCAAAATGAACGGCAGGCGGATCACCTTGGAACCGAGCAGCGTGAACGACGGCATGCCGTAGCCGCTTTCCCAGAAATTCTCAACCAATGCGAACTTCGTATAAGGATAGGGGCCGATCAGCTTGTTGTACATGGCGATGTATTGCGCCGTCGCATCCAAATACTTCTGCGCCAGCGGTTGATCGGCGCTACGCAGATACACCATCGCGTTGACCGCACCGGCGGATTGTGTGTAGCGCTGGAATTTCGCGGCGATCAGATAAATATCATCCTGCGGTTGTTTTTCCTCCCAAACCACGTTTTGTGCCGCGCTGGTTTTGTTCTCGCGCTGCAAAGTCCCTTGACTCACCACATCCCAATCGGGGGGCGTCTGAATGTCCAACTGAAACGACACCAGCGCATCACCAAACTGCGGATACCATGCGCTGGCGCTCGCCAGGAACACGCCTTCCGGTGAAATCACGCCCGGTGTGGAACCGAAACTGCGCGAATATTCTTGCCCCGGCCCTTGCACCGCGTGATGGATCTGACCGCCATATTGCAGCGTGAAGGCATCCTGCCCGGGCGGCACAGTCACCGTGTAATGCCGGATCGAAATCGGCCGGGATTTCAACGCGACTTCATTGGCATCGGCTTCGAGCGTGGCATCCTGCACATCGCTAACTGCCAACCCGGCGTGCAAATAGAATTCAAACTGCATCGGTTCTTTGGCATTACGCATGGGATCTGGGATTTGAATCCGGTCTTTGACGCGAATTCCGGAAGTGCCCGGCGATAATTGGATTTTCATGTGGTGGTGGAAGGTTGGATTGCTTGCGGCGGCGATCAGGCTGCTGAAAACGCAAAGGATCGTAAGAAAAAAAGCTGATATGAGTTTTAGTGATGTTCGCATTCTTTTTTAAATCTGGAGGATAGGCTATTGATTGGAATATTCAGATAAACACAATGTTTTACCGTTACCTGCATTCTATATCATCGTGTGTTTACTTTCCTTTTACGGTTATGCTTAAATGCTTTTTCATTTATTGGCGGCAAGACTCTTAAATTTCTATGAAAAAGATGACACAGAAAAACACATTCCATGCTTTGAGCGGTTTTTTATTTCCATTGGCGTTTCTAGCTACAAGCCAAGCGTATGCAAGCGATTTTATCACCGGCGAACAGCAACTTTCCGTCAAGGAAAAACGTGCCGGGGAGGCGTATTACCGGGCGGATTCAAAATGGATGATTTATCAAGCAGAAGTCGCTGATGACAATCCGTTTTATCAGATTTTCTTGAAGAATATCGAATCCGGTGCGGTGACGCAGGTGTCGCCGGGTACTGGTAAAACCACGTGCGCGTGGGTGCATCCTGCGCAGGAAAAAGTATTGTTTTCGTCAACGCATGATGACAAAGAAGCCAAAGCTAAAATGGCGGCCGAGATCGAGCGCCGTAATGCGGGGGAGCAGAAGTCGTATGCGTGGGATTACGATGAGTATTACGATATTTACGAAACCGATTTCAGCGGCGACCATATCAGGAATCTGACCAACACCTTGGGTTACGATGCTGAAGCGTCGTGGTCGCCGGATGGCAAATTGATCGCGTTCGCTTCCAACCGCCGCGCTTACAGCGGTGAATTGTCCGAAGAAGAACAAGCGCTTTTTAAAGCCAATCCGGCATCGATGATTGATATTTACATCATGGACGCCGACGGCTCCAACGTCAAACGCTTGACGCAAACCAAAAGCTACGACGGCGGGCCGTTTTTCAGCCCGGATGGCAAACGCATCGTGTGGCGTCGTTTTTCGGACAATGGCCGCGAAGCGGAAATCTTTACGATGAATATCGATGGTACCGATCAAAAACAAATCACGCGCCTGAATGCGATGTCTTGGGCGCCTTTTTACCATCCTTCAGGCAAGTACATCATTTTTGCGACCAATTTGCACGGGCACCGCAATTTTGAGCTGTACATCGTCGACACCGATGGTCAGAAAGAGCCGGTGCGCGTGACCGATAAGGAAGGTTTTGACGGTTTGCCGGTATTTACGCCGGATGGTAATCACATCACGTGGACCAGCGACCGGACACCCGGCAAGAAGGGGCTGTTATTCCACGGCAAATGGGATCATCAAAAAGCGCTGGAGAGTCTGTCGTTGAAGTAAATCAGTAGTTGTAAGGAATTGAAGCGCTGGCGGATGACAAAAAAGCCAGCGCTTTTTATTTATCCGCTTCCGCAGGATCGGAAAAAAATTTTTCCTTGCGTTTTTGTTCGTCGAAGTAGAGCGATTCATTCGGTTCAAGTTGATTGCCCAGTTTCTGGATTTGCTGCCAGATATCGGGGAATTCACCAAGCCGTTTAAAGCGGCGGGCATTCTTCTTGAAATCTCTTTTGTTGTTGGCTTTGTACAACAATTCAAATAGCAGCAGCCAGCCCGGAATGTCCTGTTTGTTTTTAGCGAGCTGTTTTTGCAGCATTTGAATGGCGGCTTCGGGATTTTCCTGCTCGATCAGCGTGCGCGCTTCGGATACCAGTTGTCCAGGCGGTTCGGGCGGATTCTGCGGTGGTTCGGTTTTTTTCTCGTCACTGCGGCGCAGCAGCAGCGCTTCATATTGATGCCGCTCGGATGGATCGAACGGTAGTGCTGCGTCGCGGGATTTCGCGAGTCTTTCCTTGATTCTTTGATAGTTGCGCGCGATCAGGAAAGCAATCAACAGTATCAGCAAAATTCCGAGAAGAAAGGCATTATCCAAGAGCAGGTCGGATTCCGGCGCAGCTGCATTGGTTTCAACCGGTACAATTGGATTGGGCGGTTGTGGCGTGTCGGCGGGTGGCTGCGGCGCTGTGGCGATATTTTCTGCGGGTTGCACACTACTACTATCAGCAGGCGGTGTTGCAGCTGCTTCCTGGGAAGGTTGCGCAATTTCTTCCGGAGGAATAGGTGATGAACTCTCGCTGCTGCTTGCCGGAACATGGGTCATGAGTATGGCTTGCATCGCGATGATCTGCTTTTCAATGGATTCGATGCGCTTTAGCAGAATATTGAGTTCATTGGTTTCATTTTCAGCAATTTGTTCCAATTGCGCGATCAGTTGCAATGCTTCGTTCAAGCCGGATGTTGCGCTATCCGGAGCCGATGCTTGCGGTGGACGCTTATTCGCGCCGCGGCTTGAGTTGGATGGATGCGCCTTGGTTGCCGGTTTTGCATACTTGCCGATCGTTCTTAAATCCGGGATGTGAATAACGGTGCCAGCCGGTATGGGACGATAGGTCCCATCGGGAAAGTGCTCGGGATTTGTGCGGATAACCGCGCGAACGAATGCGTCACGTGCAACCGCATCGTGCGGAAACATCAAATGACCGATCTGCGGAATATCTTCCCCGGGCAGGATTTGCCACTGCATTCCTGGTCTGGCTGCATTACCGGTTTTTTGCTGAGCGACGTGATCGCGTTCTGAATGTGAAACAGGTACTTCAGCCGAAACCGAAGTACCTGTCAAAAAGAGAAGAATGACAATGAGTAGTTTGCCGCAGGATACAATCATCTAGTTCAAGAAGGTTTTCTATTTACAGTAAGTTGCAATCGCCTTGTTGGCATCGGCTATTTTTCTTTGCCGCAAATCATCGTCCACATAAACCATACCACCGGCTCCATCGGGAATGGTCAGGCGCGGTGAATCGGTGTACATTCTAAGCTGAGTTTGCGCATCTATACATTTTTTTTTGTTCTCTTCCGATTTGCTTTGTTGTTTAGTTTCTTCTTCTCTTCTAAGTTGCCGCCGCTTGTCGAATTCTTCTCTGTCGTCGGATAAATTCCTGGAGTTGTTTTGATTTCCAGCGACCGGCGCGGATTTGATATTTAATCGTTGTTCATCCTGGGCGGCATCCGGCGGAGGCGGTTGATCGGTATATTGTGTTTTGCCGTTTTTATCGACCCATTTATAAATCTGCGCATTGGCGCTGATGCTCATCAACAGAATGATCACTGTCAATACAAAAATTCTCATAGCGTGCTCCAGAACATGAATAATCTGAAATACATCGGTTTCGTATTCATGCAACTTAAAGATTTTTCGCATTAAATCATATTCGCTGGAAATATGCTGCGTTCTTGGCTGATTTGGCACGAAATTCATGTCTGAATTTGGCTATAATGTCGCTTTGCCAAGGATTGTTATCATGCAATTGATTCAAAAAGCATTGACCTTTGATGATGTTCTGTTAATCCCAGCCCACTCGACGGTTTTGCCGCGTGATGTCAGTCTGGCAACGCAATTGACGCGCACCATCAGACTCAATCTTCCGGTACTATCGGCGGCCATGGATACGGTAACCGAAGCACCACTGGCGATTGCCCTGGCGCAGGAAGGCGGCATTGGCATCATCCATAAAAATATGTCGATCGAAGCGCAAGCCGCGCATGTCGCGCAAGTCAAACGTTTCGAAAGCGGTGTGGTTAAGGATCCGGTGACCATCCATCAGAATATGACCGTGCGAGAAGTACTGGAACTGATACGCCAGCACAAGATTTCCGGTTTGCCGGTAGTGAACGGTAAGAAAGTCGTCGGTATCGTCACCAACCGGGATCTGCGTTTTGAGACGAATCTCGATCAGACGATCAAACATATCATGACGCCGAAAAGCCGGTTAGTGACAGTCAAGGAAGATACGTCGCGTGAGGCGGTGCTGGCGCTGTTGCACAAACACCGGCTGGAACGCGTGCTGGTGGTCAACGATCAGTTCGAGCTGTGCGGATTGATTACCGTGAAGGACATCATTAAAACTTCGGAATATCCGCTGGCGTGTAAGGATGAGCAGGAGCGATTGCGCGTGGGGGCGGCGATCGGCGTCGGGGAAGGCAGCGAGGAACGCGCCATTGCATTGGCGGAAGCCGGCGCCGATGTGATTGTCGTTGACACGGCGCACGGTCACTCGCAAAGCGTGCTGGATCGTATCGCGTGGGTCAAAAAGAATTTGCCGTCGGTGCAAGTCATCGGCGGAAACGTGGCGACGGCAGCCGCGGCCAGAGCGCTGGTCGATCATGGCGCGGATGCAGTGAAAGTGGGTATTGGTCCCGGTTCCATTTGCACCACACGCATTGTCGCGGGTGTCGGGATTCCGCAGGTCACCGCGATTCATAATGTTTCCGAGGCGTTAAAAGGGAGCGGTGTGCCGATGATCGCCGATGGCGGTATCCGTTATTCCGGCGATATCGCCAAAGCGCTGGCGGCGGGTGCGAATACTGTGATGCTCGGCGGATTGTTCGCCGGAACGACGGAAGCGCCGGGCGAGATTGAATTGTTTCAAGGGCGATCGTATAAAAGCTACCGCGGCATGGGGTCGTTGTCCGCCATGCAGCAGGGATCGAGCGACCGCTATTTCCAGGACAAAGAACAGAAAAACAACGACAAACTGGTTCCCGAGGGTGTGGAAGGGCGCGTGCCGTTCAAGGGCAGTATTTCTGCCGTGATCCATCAGTTGATGGGTGGCGTCCGTTCGAGCATGGGTTATCTGGGTTGTGAAACCATCGCCGCGATGCACGAAAAAGCGGAGTTTGTCGAAATCACCTCAGCTGGCATCCGTGAATCGCATGTGCACGATGTGCAGATCACCAAAGAAGCGCCTAACTATCACGTCAAATAAGAACTTTCTTCAATGCATCAGAAAATCCTCATCCTGGACTTTGGCTCTCAGTACACGCAATTGATTGCGCGGCGCGTGCGCGAAACGAACGTATATTGCGAATTGCATCCGTATGATGCCGATCCGGAATTTATCAAAGCTTTCGCACCCCAAGGCATTATTCTTTCCGGAGGCCCCGCTTCGGTCATCGAAGACGAAACGCCGCGCGCGCCGCAAGTCGTATTTGAACTCGGCGTGCCGGTGCTGGGTATCTGCTATGGTATGCAAACGATGGCGGCGCAATTGGGCGGTACGGTTGAGAATGCCGCGGTGCGCGAATTCGGTTATGCCGAAATACAGACGACGCAACACGGCGCGTTATTTAAAGATATTAAGGATCGCGCAAGTACGGACGGAAGTAACCTATTGGACGTCTGGATGAGCCATGGCGATGCGGTGATAGCGTTACCCGCCGGATTTAAGGTGATGGCGTGTAATGCAGCCACGCCGATTGCGGCGATGGCGGATGACAAACGCCGTTTTTACGGCATCCAGTTCCACCCGGAAGTGACGCACACGCTGCAAGGCAAAGCGATGATCGACCGCTTTGTGCATGGCATCTGTGGCATCGGGCACGATTGGAACATGCCGGATTATGTCGAAGAAGCGATTGGGAAGATTCGCGCAACGGTCGGTAGCGATCAGGTCATTCTGGGTTTGTCCGGCGGTGTGGACTCCTCGGTGGCGGCGGCATTGATTCACCGTGCCATCGGCGATCAGCTGACTTGTGTGTTTGTCGATAATGGCCTGCTGCGCGCTAATGAAGCCAGGCAGGTGATGGAGACTTTTGCTAAAAATTTGGCGGTTAAAGTGATTCATGTTGATGCCAGCCGTGATTTCTATCGCAGTCTTACCGGTATCACCGATCCGGAAGCCAAGCGGAAAATTATCGGCCGGGAATTTGTCGAAGTATTTCAGTGCGAATCGGCCAAAATCAGCGACGCCAAGTGGCTGGCGCAAGGCACGATTTATCCCGACGTGATCGAATCGGCCGGTGGAAAAACCAAGAAAGCGCATACCATCAAATCGCATCACAATGTCGGCGGGTTGCCGGAGACATTGCATTTGAAATTACTCGAACCGTTGCGTGAATTGTTTAAGGATGAAGTGCGTGAATTGGGTTTAGTACTGGGTTTGCCGCGCGATATGGTTTTCCGCCACCCGTTTCCCGGACCGGGCTTGGGAGTGCGCATACTTGGCGAAGTGAAATACGAATATGCGGAGCTGCTGAGACAGGCCGATCACATTTTTATCGAAGAATTGCAGCGCTCCGGCTGGTATGAAAAAACCTCGCAAGCGTTCGCGGTGTTTCTGCCGGTCAAGTCCGTCGGTGTGATGGGGGATGGACGTACTTATGAATACGTCATCGCTCTTCGAGCCGTGCAAACGCAGGATTTCATGACCGCCAACTGGGCGGAACTGCCGTATTCATTACTCAGCAAGGTTTCCAACCGCATCATTAACGAGATTCGCGGTATCAACCGCGTCGTTTACGACATTTCCGGCAAGCCACCGGCTACCATTGAGTGGGAATGATTGAATGTCTTGCATTGCTTGGCAATGATTTGTAAAAACGACCACGGAACCCGCTTAAATGCGGGTTTTTTGTTATTTCTGCTTGATAATATCGTGTAACAAAAAGTAACCCCAAGCGATTTTCTTACTGGGTATTTCATGAGTTGCCAGGAATCTCAGGATTGTTTATAGAGAGATTGCCTGATTCTTAATAGCATTCGAACCTAACAGCGCCTTGCGATGTGGTATAAAATCAAGCCGGGAAGCTGCTCATTTCCATACTGTGGCTTTGTGATCTAATCATTAGAAGGAATCAACATGTCTCAACCGCTTTCTATACTTATTGTCGTTGTTGCACTGCTGCAAGGTTGTGTTACCTCCAAGGAGGTGTTTCTAGCCGACGGTACCAAAGGGCATAACATCAACTGCGGTGGTTCCGGAATGAACTATAGCAACTGCCTTGAAAAAGCGGGCGAGGTCTGTGGCACGCGCGGGTATCACTTGTTGAATCAGCAGGGTGAGGTTGTTCCTTTCTCTCAGGCAATCCGTGAGCTTGGCGCAAACACACAATCATCATCGGTTGGATATTCGACAACTTCCGGCGCAATAATCACTCGTAATCTATTGATCAAATGCAAATAAATGGGGGTAATTTATGAAAGTCGAAGTGACGGTTGAGCTCGAGATAAGTCTGCATAAAACCAGTATTGCAGATATCAAGAAATTACTGGAAGAAATGATGGACCCAAAAAAGTTTGACGCCTTGGAAGCGATCAGAATAAAAGATGTAAAAATAGGCGGGTAGATTTTCTTTCAGTCGCAATGGATTGAGATGGGTTTCGCTGCTTTTATCCAGATGAGTGGGAAATATTGATGTATAGTAATTCAGACTCGATTTGACAGTCCCCCGATTTGACGATGTGCCTGTTAGATCAAATTCAGTTATTTAATGTGGTGATTTTATCGTCCCATACCTCCTTTGCGTCAATTAGAGTTTGCATTGGGGTTCGCCCACAGCACATCTTTCCTTGGTGAGTACGTATGCCCCATTGTAGTACGCCATCCAGTCATCCAAATCGTGCTGTAACTCTTCGATGGACTGGTAAATCTTGCGCCGGAATGCCACCTGGTAGAGCTCTTGCAAGATTGTTTTGTGGAAACGCTCGCAAATACCATTGGTCTGCGGATGATTGGCTTTCGTTTTGGAATGTTCAATGTCGTTCAGCGCCAGATAGAGCTGGTAATCGTGATGTTCCGGCTTGCCGCAATATTCGGTACCGCGGTCGGTCAGAATACGGATGACGCCCATACCTTGTTCGGTGAAGAACGGCAATACCCGATCATTGAGCAAATCAGCTGAGGTGATCGGTGTTTTGGTGGTATACAACTTGGCTGCTGCCCATTTAGAATAAGTGTCGACGAAGGTTTGCTGATAAATTCGCCCCACGCCTTTGAGGGTGCCGATGTAAAAGGTATCCTGGCTACCAAGATAGCCGGGGTGAGCCGTCTCGATCTCGCTGTGGGCAACATCATCGTCCTGTTTCTTCTCCAGCGCCTGCACCTGTGCCTCGGTCAACACCGCTCCAGTCTCAGCGACATGTTTCTCCTAAGCTGACAGACGCTTCTTGAACGACTCCAGATTCTGGCGCAACCACACTGAACGGACACCTGATGGAGAAACAAAGATCCCGCGTTTGCGCAGTTCATTGGAAACACGAACTTGGCCAAAAGCCGGTTGCTCCAGAGCAAAAGCGGTGACCGCCGCCTCCGTCTCTTCTTCTACACGGTTCTTGATGTTGGGCTTACGCCGGTTTGCATCAATCAGGGCTTCAACACCGTCGGTTTCCACTGCTGCCTGGTAGCGATAGAAAGTATCGCGAGAAAAACCCATCACCTTGCAGGCGCGGGATACATTGCCAAGTTCGGCTGCCAGATTAAGCAGACCAATCTTGTGTTTGATAATATTTCGGTGAACACTACTCATGGGATTACTCCTTTACGCTTTCGCGTTTGGTTGATAAAGATTCGCGCCTCTATCAAACCGGGTAATCCCACCTTTTGGCAAGACCTGCTGTCTGATCAAATCTGAACTACTACATATAAATTTGGAGTGGTGTCGCCAGTATACGTTTTTTATCTATTAGTCCTATGGATATCTATATTTACTATTTGGTCCTATGGAATTGTCTGGATTTTCTATTATGGGCCTTGTTGAATAGGGTGAAGGAGTTACGTAATTATCTTGTTGCTTTTTGTCTCTATCAGGGAAATTTGTTGTTTCAGGCCGTCTATCGACCTCTTCTGGAATGCGTCCGGATTCTGACGTATCAATTGGTTTTTCGACATTCAAATCTAATGGCTGGTTTGATTGAGCAAAAGCCGATGAACCCAACATATAAACCGAGCCAAACATTAAAGCTGCTAGTAAGCCATTAATAGAGATATACATATCAATACTCTTACTGTAAAGAAGTTGTTCACAATACCATTTTTCTAACCGAAAGTCTGTTGGATTACCACATTCCAAGCAATTTTATCTGACACAATAAAAGACCATTTGGAATTCAGTGCGTTTTGACCTGGATGCACTGGATTTATTTTTGTTACCTACCGTACAGACGCTATGCTTTGAATAGTGCATTATGCGGCCAGATTCGGAATTCTGACATGCGTTCCTGAGTCTCTCACTTAACCTTACTCCTATTTGTGGTAACTGGGTTATTTCCTATTATCATAAAATCCTGCTCACAGAAACTTCACTATCATCAAAATCTTGGTCACAAAAACTTCATAAGCTGGTGGTATATTTCAGTTGGACCCTAGCTTCTCCTTCACCAGTGGAGCTAATCCCCCGGTTACCTGCTCCTTAAAGTCTGGGTAACTCGGTTCTTCATTGTAGTTCCTTTCGTTTTAGGCGCGTTTCCTACCCCATGGGAAACGCGCCTCCCGATTTCTCAGCTTGCCTGCAACTACGCCGAACCCCTTACGCGCTTACCCTGGCTGTTCAAGAGCAGATACTCATGCATAATAAGATTGCTTATTAATAGATTTCCTGTTGATTAGCAAAGGTATTTTTACTTGACCAGAGTAAAAAGACTAAATGAGACGAGGTTGTCCAGTGCGTTATTCCCTATAGCGCACTGGATTTTTTTATGCATTAAACAAGCTACTTTTCGTCTGGTGCTTCAAGCTAAACTCCATCAACCCCAGACCCGACCATCACTTGATAGATTCTGCTAATCAGCGCCGCTCAAGCGAAAGTTTTTAGCAGCTTTTGTACAGGTGAAAGTGGCATTGATTGATGCTTGTTTTTTATATTTCACATCATAGTTTGGGCGCTGGTGTGTTTTTTCTCCACTCCCAAGGCGGGATAGGGGAATCTAATTTCCATAATCCAGATTGCGACAATTTTGCTTTATTTTGTATGTCATACAATCCCTTATTAGTTACATATTTATCAAAAACCCAAGCCATGCCGCGTTTGATTTGCTCGGTGTTGGCATCTATTCCTTCACATGTAACATAGGCAACAGTGCGGTCACGACTATCTTTGCCTTTTGGCGTTACTTCAGCATTTTTATTTAAACAAATTTCCGACAAAGATAACTTTGAATCAAGACCGAATCTTTGGCGTTTTTCGGGGGCATCAATTTCAGCGAGTCGAACAACTATTTGATGATGATCGCAACTTGCAACCAATGTATCCCCGTTGGTTACGGAAATAACGAAACACATTAGTGCAGTTGTCAGCATTTAGTATTCCTTTTATGAATTCAATTCTGTTTTGGTTCTGAAAAATAGCAATCCCAATCCGGCCAGCAGCATCGCGTAGGTGGTGGGTTCTGGGATTGCTGTGGGCACAAAAACCGTGCTTGCGTTGGTATCAACGTGCCAATTTATCCGGCCATCAAGAACGGAGTTTGGTCCAGAGCCATACGCTATAAATGTTAGAGAGATTTCTCCAGAATCGCTGTGAGGCCCTGGATTTGTATATGATCCAAAACGTAATGCTTTGTCAAATATCACAGTATTTATTCCATTGATGTCAGTGGAAATCTTAACTGAAGCAGTCGAGTTGCCATTAACGGAGCCATCTCCGGGGTCTGAGTAAAGCTCATAGTCTGCGTTCACAATAAATTCAATCGCCCCCTTTCCGTGAAAATATTCGGCTGAATAAAAAGTTGTATAACTGTCAGCATAAACCTCCTCTTCCGAAGAATTTGCTGACATAGAAATAAATTGTGGTTGAGTGAAATACGTATCTGGATTAGTTAATACCGATCCAGATGATGCCGTGTATGGAACTGAAGTTGATGAGGAAAGAGACGAAGCACTAGGACTGTAACCTACACCTCCTATGCTGCGACCGTCCCCATCTGAAGTGAATATATAGTCTGGCACGATTGTGATGTAATGAGACTCGGAATACAAGAGAGCATTGTCGCCATAATGACCGAAAAAATCGCCATTAAAAATCAAAGGAACATATGTATAGTCCCATTTTATCGATGATGTATCGTCAAGCGGTGTGGCTGTAATATTGATATTGCTCAATGTTAGGGATGCCGAAGCTGCAATTGCGGACGCTGGAATTGTTGATATAAATAATGTTGCTGCAGCAATTGCCGCGATTTGGTTTTTGTTTTTCATTTTTTCTCCTTTTATTATGTTTTGCACCCGCATGGCTCCGTTTCGCACCAGTCTGAGAGCATTGAAATTTTAGTCATCGCGGTTTGATTCTTTCTTTGTTGGGACTGCTGCCACCGCCTTAAATACACCAATCTTTGCGTGAAACTCTTCTTCGTCCATCGCGGCGATTTCTTTCATGAATTCCATTTTCTCCAGGCTGATGTTGGATAAATCTATCATTGGTTTTTCTGCATCATTATCTAAATATTTGCCCGGCATTTTGTAGGTATTTTCCAATCGCTTGGAGGCTTTTTTCTAATTCCAGAATAGATTTATCCGAAAACAAGAATCGTAACTTATTTCATTTGATGCTAACAATATTAATTTTAGGGTCTT
>NZ_QPHG01000012.1:0-91559 GCF_040240425.1 Nitrosomonas sp.
TTTCATTAACTTCTACAATACCGTTAAGCCTCATAAGAGTTTGAATAATGCCACCCCTTATGAAATACTCGACGCTTATTTCAATCAACCTCTCTGTAAACAACCCTGAGGTTTCTTACAACTTAATAAAGATTGTAATTGCTACTTTCATCTCCATTTATAAAGTAATTTCAATTTTATGGGAGCAGGATATGCGCGCTTTTCTATCGCTCACGGTAATTCTCTATGCGCTTCTTTTAAGCGGCTGCGGTTACAATACGCTGCAAGCGACTGATGAACAAATTAAAGCCAGCTGGGCGGAAGTTTTGAATCAATATAAGCGCCGCGCTGACTTGGTTCCTAATTTGGTCAATACGGTTAAGGGATTTGCCGCACAAGAAAAAGATGTGTTGTTAGGCGTCACGACTGCTCGCTCCAGAGTCGGCAGTATTCAAGCCACCCCGGAGCTGCTCAATAATCCCGAAGCTTTCGCCAAATTCCAGAACGCACAAGGTGAGTTATCGAGTTCACTCGCTCGATTACTGGTTGTTACTGAAAACTATCCCGAATTAAAGTCGGATGCAAATTTCCGCGATTTACAGGCACAGCTGGAAGGTACTGAGAACCGCATTACCGTGGCACGCAATCGTTATATCAAAGCGGTGCAGGAATACAATATCGTGGTGCGTTCTTTCCCCAGCAATCTCACGGCAATGATGTTCGGTTTTCAAACCAAACCCAGCTTCACCGTGGAAAATGAGCAAGAAATATCAGCAGCGCCTAGAGTGGATTTCGCTGCGCCCGCACCGGCGGAAAAATAAGCCAATATGATACTCGCCAGAATAATCCGGCCGGGAATAGCAGCATGGTTGCTCATAACCATGCTGCTGAGTGCTACGTTCGCTATGGCCGATGCGGCCATTCCTCCGCTCAAAGCACATGTCAACGATTTGACTGCAACTCTCTCCGCCAGTGAAGTCATGCATCTGGAGCAAAAGTTACAGGCATTTGAGAAAACCAAAGGCAGTCAGATTGCGGTATTAATGATCCCGACTACGCAACCTGAAACCATCGAGCAATATTCCATACGCGTGGCGGAAACGTGGCAATTGGGGCGTAAAGGCATAGACGATGGCATTTTATTGCTCATCGCCAAGAACGATCGCGCCTTGCGCATCGAAGTTGGTTACGGACTGGAAGGCGTGATACCAGATGCGATAGCCAAACGCATTATCGCGGATATTATGACACCGCACTTCAAACTGGGGCATTTTGCCAACGGCATCGATGCCGGAATCGAGGCCATCATCCACCTGATTCAAGGCGAACCGTTGCCGCTTCCTAAAAACTCCCGAAATACTAATAGCGCTGCGGGTGAACATTCTCCGGTCGAAAATTTTGTTTCCCTTCTGATCGGAGCGATGGTGCTGGGAAGAATTCTACAAGTTATGCTTGGCCGCCTTGCCGGCGCAATGGTCGCCGGTATTGGCGTGGGAATCATCGGATGGTTGTCTTTTGCGTCGTTGACAGCTGCCATTCTGATTGCGATCGCGGCATTCTTCATCAATCTCTTTTTGAATAGCGGCGGAGGAATTTATCGAACCGGGCGTGGTGGCTGGTCAGATCGCAGTTACCGGCACGGCGGGTTTGATCGTGGCGGTTTCGGTGGTGGTGGCTTTGGTGGCGGGGGTGGCGGGGGTGGCGGTTTTGGCGGCGGTGGTGCATCGGGGAGGTGGTAAATGAATTTTGCTCGTATCCTGCGTCACTTATTAACCGGACAATTGACACAACGCCGCACATTTCCGGCCGTATCGCTTGCAGCGATCGAACAAGCGATTGTGCAATCGGAAATGACACATGGCGGTGAAATTTGTTTTGCCGTGGAAGCGGCGCTGAATACACTGCCGCTACTCAAAAACCAGACTGCCCGGGAACGCGCGATTGAGGTGTTCTCACAAATGCGGGTTTGGGATACCGAGCACAATAATGGTGTGCTGATTTACTTGTTATTGGGCGATCGCACGGTGGAAATCATCGCCGATCGAGGTATTCATGCCAAAGTCCCGGATCAGGAATGGCAGGATATTTGCCGGATGATGGAATCGGCATTCCGGCAACGGCAATTCGAGGCTGGTGTTATCGCGGGTATTCATGCCGTCGGCATGCAGTTGCAGAAATATTTTCCATTTGATCCGGAAAAAGATACCAATGAACTCCCCAATAAACCCGCAGTACTTTAAAGCAACGTGCGGCTGAGAGCGTCAGCCGTCGAATCAGTAGAAATGCAACGCCCATCGTCAAGATAGGAAATTCGCGATCGCGGCAAATTCCTCCACGGACAAATTCTCGGCGCGCAACCCCGAATCGATTCCCAAGGCGCTGAAATCACTGGCCGTTAAATGTTGTTGCAGTGTGTTGCGAAGCGTTTTGCGGCGCTGTGAAAATGCCGCGGTGACAATTTGTGAAAATAACGCTTCGTTCTTAACGATGCGCACAGACGAATCGCGTGGAGTCATGCGAACGATAGCCGATTCAACTTTGGGTACGGGGCGGAATGATTCCGCCGGGACACTGAAAACATATTCCATATCGAAACGGTACTGCAACATGACGGAGAGCCGTCCATAATCTGCGGTGGCGGGTGAACCGACCATGCGATCGACAACTTCCTTTTGCAGCATAAAATGCATATCCAGGATATGTTCCGCGAATTGGCTGAGATGAAACAGTAACGGTGTTGAAATGTTATAAGGTAAATTGCCGACAATGCGCAGTTTGCTGCCCAATGCGGAGAAATCGAATTTCAGCGCATCGGCGGCATGAATGGTCAATTCTTCCTGCGCAAACACCTGATTCAATTGGCTCACAATATCCCGGTCAATTTCGATCACGTGCAAGTGATCCAGAACCTGCAACAAAGGGCGTGTCAGTGCACCCAACCCCGGGCCGATTTCAATAATCCGGTCGCTCTTCTGCGGATAAATTTCAGCAACGATTTGCGCAATAATATGCTGATCGACCAGGAAATTCTGGCCAAAACGTTTGCGCGGGTTATGACGCATGATGGAGAAATTGGGTCTGGTTCTTTGCTAACTGCACAGCCATTTCAATCGCTGTCAGCAGGCTGCCCGGATTCGCCCGTCCTGTTCCAGCTAATTCCAAAGCAGTGCCATGATCAACCGATGTGCGAATAATGGGTAATCCCAAGGTAATATTCACGCCACCGCCAAAGCTGGCATGTTTCAGAACCGGCAAACCCTGATCGTGGTACATGGTGAATATACAATCGAACTGCTTCAGTTGCGCCGGGTTGAACAAGGTATCCGCCGGTACCGGGCCGGTCAGCTGCATGCCTTCGGCGCGTAATTTATTCAGCACCGGAATGATGACATCGATTTCTTCCCGGCCTAAATGTCCCGATTCACCGGCATGCGGATTAAGTCCGGCAACGGCAATGCGCGGATTTTCCAACATAAAGCGCGTGATTAGATCGCGTTGAATGATGCGCAATTTGCTTTCGATTCGATCCGCCGTGATGGCCGCGGCCACATCTTTCAGCGGTAAATGCGTGGTTGCTAGCGTTACACACATATTCCCGCCCGCCAGCATCATGACAACGGGGCTATGCAGTAATTCGGATAAATATTCGGTATGTCCGGTGAACGGGATACCGGCATCGTTGATCACGCCTTTATGCACGGGGGCAGTCACCATGCCGTCAAACTGACCGGACTGGCAAGCGGCGACCGCATGGCGGAGCGTCTCTAGCACATATTGCGCATTCGCCGGATTCAATGTGCCAGGAACCGCTGTTTGCGCCAATGGCACATGCATGAGCTGCAAGCTACCGGCTTCATGCGGCGCTGACGGCGCTGCAGCGGCATCGATCAGTTTCAGCGGAAGCTGCAACTGCTGCGCGCGGGCCATGAGCAACTCACCATCCGCAATGACAGCCAATCGGCACGATAACAGTTGTTGCGCGATTTGCACGCATAAGTCGGGACCGATTCCCGCCGGTTCGCCGGGTGTCAATACGAGTGAGGGAATGAATTTAGTGCTCATGGTCGTCGTCCAAACGGTATTCCACATAGGCTTGATCGCGCAGCTGCCGCAGCCATTCCTGCACCACGACATCGGCTTTACGTGAGCGTATCGCTTGCCTTGCCGTCTGACGGCGCCGGTCCAGGCTGATATCTTGCGAGCGGCGTTCCAGTACTTGGATTAAATGCCAGCCAAATTGCGACCGGACCGGATCGCTCACCTGCCCCGGCAGCAGCGCATTCATCGCTCGTTCAAAATCCGGCACGGTATCACCTGGCGAGAGCCAGCCGAGGTCGCCGCCGGAAGAAGCACTGGTATCTTCGGAATACAGTTTCGCGACTTCTTCGAAGTTTTCTCCTTTATCCAGTCGCTCCTTAATCTGAAGAATCTTTTGCTTGCCATCGCTTTCCGAAGTCAGTTCATTAATTTTAATCAATATATGGCGCGCATGTGTTTGGTCAATGATGACGGTCGGTGTTTCTTGCGCGCGCCTGCCGAGCAGCTTGAAAATGTGGAAACCGCTGGGGCTTTGCACCACCGGTGTCACATCGCCGGGTTGCAGCGGTTCCAGCAGCTCGGCGAAGGTTGGACCCATTTGCGTGACTGGGCGCCATTCGATAATGCCACCGGTCTTGGCGTCGGTGGCATCGGAAAATTCCGCCGCAACCTGGGAAAAATCCACGCCCTGCTGAAGCTTATCGGACGCCAATTTTGCCCGCTCCGCTCTTTGCTGAATTTGACTCGGCGCGGTATTTTCCGGCACCAGGATCAAAATATGCGCAAGCCGGTATTCGTCTTGGCCTTCGGAAGTGGATTTTTGCGTCTGGAGGTAATTATCCACCTCCCCTTCGGTGACATTTACCTGATGCTTTACTTCTCGTTCCTTAAGCCGCGCCATGATCATTTCATCGCGGATTTCATCGCGGAATTTGTTGTAACTGATGCCGTCTTTTTCCAGTACCGCATGAAATTCCGGCAAGGATAATTTATTGTCCGCCGCAATCCGTTGTATGGTCTCGTCCAATTCGCTTTCACCAACCGCCAGGCCAACCTCCTTGGCATGCTGTAATTGGATGTGTTTCATGACAACCGATTCCAGTACCTGATTTTCCAGGCTGCGCTGATCCGGTAATTGCACGCCTTGTTGCTGCAAACGGCCAACCGCTGTTTTCACCGCATCGTCAAGCTCCTGGCGCGTAATCACATCTTCGTTCACCACGGCTACGATATGATCGATGGGTTTGGCAGCCGGAACGAACATCGACTCCTGCGCGGCAATGGGAGCCGATAGCAATACGATAAGCAGCAAAGGAATGCAAAAATAATTGCTTTTATGCATAAAATGACAACACTGGATAAATGCGATAGGAAAAATCAACGCTTAATGGACGCTGGTATAGCCGGGAATGCTTTGTTGCAGCACCTGCAACGGGTTATTGCCAAGTCCCATTAACCCTTTCAACTCAAGTTGCACAAAAAATGCAGTGGTGGTCGTTTGTGTCGCGGTCGTCAACCGTTGCAGTACAACCCGTAAGGCCCAGCAGCATGAGTTATATTCAAAACCGGCTAAACCGGCCAGAATTTTATCATCCAGCAATGAATAATTGACCCGGGTAACGCCATGCCAATTTCCGCCCAGCGGCCATTGCATTGAAGTATCGACTTGTTCCAATACACCGCGGGTAAACCGGTAGCCCAGATTGAGCACCTTGCCGGCTTCCGGCTGGTAACTGATACCAGTACGGACTTTCTCAATCCATAATTTGGATTCGTCCATCTGGACATTCGAGTCGGCACTGATGGTCGGTGTCAGACGTCCGGATATCGCGGCAATGAAGTCCGACCGGCCGCTGGTGACTTGAGGCGGAAGCAATAGAACTCTAGGGTCGTTAAAATTGAATTGCTGTCCAACGGCAAGCCGCAATCGTTCGATACCCGTTTCTTGTTCCACGAATCGCGATGTCAACGCAGCTACGACACGATTGGCATCATTGATACGGTCACCGCCGCTGAAACGGTTCTCGGTCAGTATTTGCGCAAAGCTGAAGTCATTGACGGCGGAGTCAAAATTAGGCAAGTAGCTTTGATTCCGGTAAGGCGCATAAACATAGAATAAGCGCGGTTCCAGCGTCTGAATAAATTTTGTATCCCATAGCTTTACTTGACGATCAAATGCAATACCGCTATCCCAGCTGAAAATCGGCACGGTGCGGTCAAGGTTGCTGCTTTTACCTTCGACTGGCGCTGAATCAAGATTATAGTGCGTATAGTGCAACCCGAATTTGGGTGTGATATAGCCGTATTCATTACGCAACGGAACACTGACACTGGGATAAAAAACAAGGCGATTACCATCGACGAGCGTCGGATGATAAAAATTCGTCCAGCTGCTTTTCATCTCGAAATCCATTTTGCCGACATTATATTTGACGGCATTCAAAGCAAAATGCGGCAATCGCTCGTAGGGAGAAACAAACCGTGCCAATGGATCCTGGAGGGTCTGAAAGCGCTGTGCAAATCCGGTGAATTGCAATGCGCCATCTTGCCCTAATCGACCGGTGTATGAAACGCCAGCTTGTTGCGACAAGTTGGTCAAGCTGGTCTGGGCCAGGTTAGGGGTAAGCTCACGAAAATACCGGTCGTCAGATACCTCGTTATAATTCATAAAACCTTGCCAGCCCCGGCCGATATTTTGCGAATGTGTGTATAAAACGCCCCAGCGGGTTCGATTGGTATTGATGTCCATCGGCAGAATATCGAACAGCAAATGACCGTTCATATTGTTATTGCCGAGATAGCGCAGCTCGTTGCTTAACAAAAAACCACGCATCGTCATAATCCGCGGTGTTACCGTCGCATCGATATTGGGTGCGATATTCAAATAAATCGGCAACCCCATATCGAAGCCGGTTTTGGCGTTGTAACCCGCCACAGGCGCCAGTAATCCGCTTTTACGACGGCCGCTATAGGAAAAATTTACCCATGGTGAATACAGAATCGGCACATCTTTAAACACAATACTGACATGCTTTCCGGTAGCCACTTCTTGGTTGTTGTCAATTTCCAGCTCTGTCGCGCGTAGATACCAATCCCTTTTTCTTGGCGGGCAGGTGGTGTAGTTGGTCTCTTTAATCCGGTAGTGATCTTTGCCTTCAAAATACAAAATATCGCCAGCGCCGCGCCCTTTTCCTTGCTTCATGGAATAGCGCGGTTCGGTCAATTGACCGACTTCGGTTTTCATGTTGAGTTCGAGTTTTTTGCCTTGCAGAATTTCTTTAGGTCTTTCCAGATGGATATTCCCTTCAACTTCGGCATCTTCGGTCTGTTCGTAATATTTCACGCGGTCTGCCGTGAGGGTATTGTCACCCCGCTGTAGAACCGCATTGCCGGTCGCTTCGACTTCCTGTTTGTAATAACCGGTAATCCGATCGGCCTCGATGAACACCGGTTTTTTTTGCGGTTTGACGATGAGTTTAAGTGCGCTCTCAATTTCACCTTCGCCTTCGGTTTTGGGAACGACACAACTGCCCCATCCGTTGAGCGGTAAAGCGAGGACTAATGCCAGGATAAATATACTCGGGATAATAGGTAACTTCATTCTGGATTTAGTGTGCAATGCCTGTCTGTCTGATTCAATTATTCGCAATCCCTGATTACCGGACTCATCGCAAAATCCCACCGGCTTATTTATCCTAATAACTCAACATTGTACTATTTCTCGCAGTCGATGTTCTATCGAAAAATAGGGATTTTAAATTGTTCAGAAAATCAAAATTCAATTAGCGTGCGCGGAACATGAAATAAACCGCGCCCACCATACACAGTCCAGCCCATAGATAATCCAGTTTCAGCGGTTCTTTTAAATAAAACAATGCAAATGGAACAAAAATACTGAGTGTGATCACTTCCTGAAGTATTTTCAGTTGCGCCACTGAAAGCACGGTGAAGCCGATCCGGTTGGCGGGAACTTGCAGCATATATTCAAAAAACGCGATGCCCCAGCTCACCAGTGCGGCGATAATCCAAGGTTTGTGATTCAATTCCTTCAAATGCGCGTACCAGGCGAAGGTCATGAAAACGTTGCTCATGGTCAACAATACGATAGTTTGTCCAATCTCGCGCATGGCGCTAAATCCCCAGATCTTGCCACATGGCATCGACCCGCTGCTTGATCGCATCATCCATCGCTATCGGTGTGCCCCATTCCCGATTCGTCTCACCCGGAAATTTATTGGTCGCATCCAGCCCCATCTTGCCGCCCAATCCGGAAATCGGACTGGCGAAATCGAGGTAGTCGATCGGCGTATTTTCAACCAGCAGCGTATCGCGCACCGGATCGACCCGGGTGGTGATTGCCCAGATCACTTCTTTCCAGTCGCGCACGTTGATGTCGTCGTCGGTAACGATGATGAACTTGGTGTACATGAACTGGCGCAAAAAGCTCCAGATGCCAAACATCACGCGTTTGCTGTGTCCGGCGTACTGTTTTTTCATGCTGACCACCGCCATGCGGTACGAGCACCCTTCCGGCGGCAGGTAAAAATCAGTAATTTCCGGGAATTGTTTCTGCAGCAGCGGCACAAACACTTCGTTCAATGCCACGCCGAGAATGGCCGGTTCATCGGGCGGTTTGCCGGTGTAAGTGGAATGATAAATCGGGTTACGCCGCATGGTGATACGGTCGATGGTAAAGACAGGGAAAGTTTCCTGCTCGTTATAGTAGCCGGTATGATCGCCATACGGTCCTTCCAGTGCAGTTTCTCCGGGATGAATCGCACCTTCCAGTACGATTTCAGCACTCGCCGGTACTTGCAGATCGTTGCCGATGCATTTCACCACTTCTGTTTTGGCGCCGCGCAATAACCCCGCGAACTGATATTCGCTCAATGTATCCGGCACCGGCGTCACGGCACCCAGAATAGTCGCCGGGTCGGCACCCAGAGCCACCGCCAATGGATACGGTTTGCCCGGATTCAATAGGTTGAATTCCCGGAAATCCAGCGCCCCGCCGCGATGCGCCAGCCAGCGCATAATGACTTTATTCGGACCAATGACTTGCTGGCGGTAAATACCTAAATTCTGCCGGGTTTTGTTCGGTCCCCGGGTCACCGTCAGACCCCACGTGATCAGCGGCGCGACGTCCCCGGGCCAACAGGTTTGAATCGGTATGCGGCTCAGATCGACATCATTGTCTTCCCACACGATTTCCTGGCACGACGCGCTGCTGAGCTCCTTCGGTGCCATGTTCAACACTTGTTTCAATAGCGGCAGTTTATCCCAGGCATCCTTCAATCCTTTTGGCGGATCGGGTTCTTTCAGGTACGCCAATAATTTACCGACCTCGCGCAACGCCTCGACCGATTCTTGCCCCATGCCTAATGCCACCCGTTTCGGCGTGCCGAACAAATTGCCCAGCACCGGCATGCTGTGCCCTTTAGGGTTCTCGAATAATATGGCTGGACCTTGCGCTTTTAAGACGCGGTCACAGATCTCGGTCATTTCCAATGTGGGATCGACTTCGGTCTGTATGCGTTTCAACTCGCCCATCGCTTCCAATTGCGCGATGAAATCACGCAGATCTTTATATTGCATGGATTAAATCCTTAATGCGGAAAAATGAGGAAATCGAGCGCGATCCCGGCAAACACCGCCATTCCCACCCAATTATTATGCAAGAATGCTTTGAAGCACAGCGCCCGGTCACGATTACGAATCAAGGCATATTGGTATGCAATCAAACCGCATGCGGTTACCAACCCGGCGTAGTACGCCCAATTCATCTGCTGCATTTGCCCGATGATCAACATGATCGCAAGGAAACAAGCATGACACATCATCACGCCCAGCACATCGAAACGCCCAAAGGTAATCGCGGAAGTTTGAATACCGATTTTTAAATCGTCCGGTTTATCGACGATGGCATACTCGGTATCGTACGCAATCACCCAGAACAAATTGGCCAACATCAGAATCCAGATAATTGGCGGCAAGCTATCGGTTTGCGCTGCAAAAGCCATCGGAATACCGAAACTGAATGCAATGCCCAAATAAGCTTGCGGCATCGCAAAGAAACGCTTGGTGAACGGATAGCTCGCAGCCAGAAACAGTGCCGGTACCGAAAGCAGGATGGTCAGTTGATTCAAAGGCAGGATCAGCAGAAATGCACAAATACTTAATCCCGCCGCCAGTAGCAGAGCTTCTTTGGAGCTAACGCGGCCCGCTGCCATCGGGCGATTCTTGGTGCGCTCGACATGCGGATCGATCTTGCGGTCGGCATAGTCATTGATGACACAACCCGCCGAGCGCATCAGCACCGTGCCTAGCACAAAAATGACCAGAATCTGTCCATCGGGCAATCCCTGCGCGGCAAACCATAAACCCCACAACATCGGCCACAACAGCAGCAGAATACCAATCGGCTTGTCGAGCCGCATCAATTGCGCATAGGTTTTAATTCGATCTGCCAAGTTCATAGCGGTAAATTCAAGATAGCGGGTAAAAAAACTTCGGTGACTAAAATCGACTGTCCGTGCAACGTAAATAACGAACGCCGCGCCCATAGACTGGCCGGTTTCGAAGATAATCCGGCGCATGCGCGATCATACAAAAAATGGCCGCAACTGACTTTTTTAAATTCCAGCGGCGTGCGTTTGATTCTGGGGTTGGTAAACAAAACTGTTCCCAGCGATTTATTGCCCAATCCGCTCAATCCCCGCCATGCGCCACGCAGATTTTTATGCGCTACCACCGAATGCGCGAATACCACCGGCGTATTTCCGCAGTATAAATAAACTTCGCGCACCATGGCCAACTCACTAGCGCGCAACCCCATCACTGCCAATTCATCGCCGTAAATCCTGCTGAACGACTGAAATACGCGCTTTACGCGAAATTGTCCGCAGCGATCCTGGATGCGGCGCGTCAACGATCCGCGATCCTGTAACCAATTGCGTTGATGGTATGAAACAGAAGTCAGCGCGGAATGCCATGCCAGCGGATGGGCTTTGTTCATCGCGGCAAAGCTGCAAATTGAGATTGTTGCATGATAGAAATTCTTAACCTAATACCCGGCAAAGTCATACTGAGAATTGTTGGAACGGGATTATACAGTAGTCTCTAATAAACCATATCCGCATGATCCTGCCGCTGTTTCATAAAATAGCTGCCTTACATCAAGATATCATTGACCGGCTTTAATACTTCCGGACGATCGGGGTCTTCAATTAACTCCAGCAAATTAATTTCGATATTCCGTGAAATCGCGGTCAACGGTAGGTCATTCGGCTGCAAACCAAAAGGATCCTCAATTTCGTCGCCGATGGCATCCAATTCAAAGAATGCATAGGAAATCAGTAACACGACAATCGGTGTCAGCACACTGGTGGTTTCAACCAATCCAAACGGCAGGAAAAAACAATAGGAAGCCACGATCCGGTGGATCAGTACGGAATAACTGAACGGTAATGGAGTATTTTTGATGCGCTCGCAGCCGCCTAGAATATGAGTAAATTCGTTGATCTGCGCATCCATTACCGGATGATTGAGTCCACTTAACCACTGTTGCTGGCGTGCAGTTGCAAGATCGCGGCTCAGTTGCTGCAAAATTGCCAGCGGGCGGTGTGACGATTTGAGTACTTGAGCCAGGTCTTCCGGCGATAGAAATTTTTTGATTTCCTCCGCGGGATCTTCCTTGCGCAAGTGACAACGCAGTGCATGAGCATAGGCAATCACACGTTTGACGAATATTTCACGAAAACGCCGTACTGCTTCGGTATCGTGCGAGGATTCGATCAAAAAGCATGTTTGGCGGGCCAGAATGCGCGAGGTGTTGACTAACGCACCCCAAAGCTTACGCCCCTCCCAAAATTTATCATAGGAAGCGCTGTTGCGGAAACCCAGAAATATACCCAGCGCAACGCCAATCAGCAAAAAAGGAGTTGTCGTGAGCGTATATGCTTGAATGTCATAGCGTAGCTCAACATAAGTAACGATCATCGCGGAAATAGTGACCGTGAGAATACGCGGCCACGTCACCATGATACTACTGCCTCTGAAATGAAACAGCAGTCGTGTCCATGAGACTTTATCCTTAACAATCATGATAGTAATGATCCTTTGTTGTTTGATTCAATCTATTCATTTGATCTTAACCGGTAGAAGATGGCAGCGTATCTCTGCCGGTAATCCATTTTTTGTATTCATACCCGCAAATATTCCGTTTTATCCCCCAACCACCGCTCAATATGCCGCTGCGCCAAATCCGGATGGCAATTAAGCATTTCTTCCGCTGCGGCTTGCGCAGCCGTGAGTAACTCGACATCTTGCTCCAGATCGGCGAAACGCAGCATCGGTACACCGCTCTGCCGCGCCCCCAGGAATTCTCCTGGTCCGCGCAAATTCAAATCCTGGCGCGCGATTTCAAAACCATCCGTATGCTCGAAAATGATTTTGAGCCGCTTACGGGCGATTTCGGATAGCGGTTGCTGAAACAGCAAAATACAGATACTGGCTTCCGATCCGCGCCCGACACGGCCGCGCAATTGATGTAATTGCGACAACCCCATGCGCTCGGCGTTTTCGATCACCATCAGTGATGCATTCGGCACATCCACGCCAACTTCAATTACAGTCGTTGCCACCAGCAATTGGATTTCTCCTTGCTTAAACGCTGCCATCATCGCGGCTTTTTCCTGCGCGGGCAAGCGTCCATGCACTAATCCGATACGCAAATGCGGAAATACCTTATTCAAGCTTTCGCAAGTTTCCATCGCGGTTTGCAGTTGTAAGACTTCAGATTCCTCAATCAACGGACAAACCCAATAAACTTGCTTGCCTTGCTCGCAGGCATGTTGTATGCGGGCAATGACCTCGTCACGGCGGTTATCGGCGATCAATTTGGTTACGACCGGCGATCGACCCGGCGGCAATTCATCGATAACCGATACATCCAGATCGGCGAAATAGCTCATCGACAGCGTGCGTGGAATCGGCGTGGCGCTCATCATCAGCTGGTGCGGCACTTGATCGGATTGCGCGCCTTTCATGCGCAACGCCAGGCGCTGATGCACACCAAATCGATGCTGCTCGTCGATGATGGCCAAGCCCAATCGATGAAATATCACTTGATCCTGGAACAGCGCGTGCGTACCAGCAGCCAGTTGCGCGGCCCCGGATGCGATGTCATCCAGCACGGCTTGTTTTTGTTTCTTCTTTTGACTCCCGGACAACCAAGCCACTTTGATTCCCAACGGCTCAAACCAGCTGGTCAATTTCTGAAAATGCTGCTCGGCAAGAATCTCGGTCGGTGCCATGATCGCCGCCTGATAACCGTTTTCAATCGCCTGTAACGCAGCCAACGCGGCCACGATTGTTTTGCCGCTGCCGACATCGCCTTGCAACAAACGCTGCATCGGATACGCAGAGGCCAAATCGCGGCTGATTTCTGCGGAAACCCTGATTTGCGCGGTTGTCAGCGCAAAATTTAGTTGTGCGAGAAATTGCTGTTTCAAATTGTCTTTTTGCGCCAACGCTGGCGCGGAATGGCTGCGCCGTTGCCGGTAGTGCAAGCGCATCGATAATTGCTGCGCCAGTAATTCGTCGAATTTGATGCGCCGCCAAGCCGGATGCGTGCGTGTTTGTAGCGCTTCGATCGATACCTCGGGTGGCGGATTGTGCAAGCACATCACGCTTTCCCGGAAATCTGCCAGCCGATACTTGCTGATAATGCGGTCAGGCACGGTTTCGGTCAGCATGCGCTGCCCATTCTGCAGAGCTTGTGCGATTAATTTGGCAAGAATTTTTTGCGTCAAACCCGCTGTCGTGGGATAAACCGGCGTCATGGTATCCGCCAGCGATTCTCCGTCACGGACGATGCGGCACTTGGGGTGTACCATTTCGGCGCCGAAAAAACCGCTACGAATCTCGCCCAATAAGCGCACACGCTTTCCCACCGCATACGTTTTGATTTGACTGCCGTAGAAATTGAGAAAACGCATCACTAAAACACCGCTGCTATCTTCCACCTGGCAAACCAGTTGCCGTCTGGGACGAAAAACCACTTCATTGTGAATTATAACGCCTTCAACCTGCACTGTTTGCCCTGGCGGCGCATCGGAGATGGGAAACAGATGTGTTTCATCTTCATAACGAATCGGCAGGTGCAAAATCAAATCCAGTTCGGTATCAATGCCCAAACGGGATAATTTTTCCTGCACCTGCGTGCTGGCAGTCACTGAGTGACTGATCAGCTTTGCAACACCATGACTGCATCCATTTCCACCAGCGCATCACGTGGTAGTGCTTTGACACCAACGGCGGCACGAGCCGGATAGGGTTGGGAAAAATGACTGGCCATGATTTCATTGACCAGCGCGAAATTGCCAAGATCGGTGAGATATATATTGAGCTTCACAATATCGTTCAAGCTGCCGTCACTGGCTGCCGCGACTGCTTTCAGGTTGGAAAATACCTGTTGTATCTGCGCTTCAATTCCGTCCGCCATTCGCATGCTGGCCGGATTTAGTCCGATCTGTCCCGACAGATAGATGGTATACCCTCCTCCTCGCACCCGCACTGCTTGGGAATAAGTGCCGATGGCTTGTGGTGCATCGGCGGTATGGATGATTTGCTTGGTCATTTTTTCTCCTGATGAAATTGATTCCGTATTTTTTGTTATAGTTGGTGCCCGCGCATAACCTTAACCGCACTATTACGGTATGATGCAGTGAACTTGGGCACATTTCAACCAGACCGGAATTTTAATCGAAACTTCATTTGAATTTTTCATGCTATGCAAAAACTGATTATCCAAGGGGGCGTGCCGCTACACGGCGAGATTTCCATTTCGGGCGCAAAAAACGCCGCGCTTCCGCTGTTGTGTGCTGCATTGCTAACTGGGGAATCGCTTAAAATCAATAATGTTCCGGCATTGCATGACATCACCACCATGTTGTCATTGCTCAAGCAAATGGGAACAGACATTTCCGGCAGTAATAACGAAGTTGTGCTTTCGGCCGCTACGCTGTCCCAGCTGATCGCACCGTATGAAATGGTCAAAACCATGCGTGCCGCCATTCTGGTGCTTGGTCCTTTGCTTGCTCGCGCCGGCGAAGCGGAGATTTCACTGCCCGGCGGCTGCGCCATCGGTTTGCGTCCGGTCGATCTGCATATCAAAGGTCTACAGGCCATGGGCGCGGAAATTCATATCCGGCATGGCTACATTCATGCTGTAGCCAAGAAATTGCACGGTGCGCGCATCGTTTTCGATATTGTGACCGTCACCGGAACGGAAAATTTGATGATGGCGGCAACGCTCGCCGAAGGAACGACAATTCTTGAAAATGCCGCACGCGAACCGGAAATCATTGATCTGGCCAATTGCCTGAAAGCAATGGGGGCAAAAATTCAAGGCGCGGGCACTGACATCATCACGATTGAAGGTGTACCGTCGCTGCATGGCGCGGAGCACACGGTCATGCCCGATCGAATTGAAACCGGTACTTTTCTGGTCGCGACTACCGCCACCGGTGGCGAAATTCACTTGAAAAATACCGATGCGCATCTTCTCGACGCGGTTCTGGATAAATTGACCGAAGCCGGGGCGCGGATTGATTCCAACGGAAACTGGATCAATCTTAAAATGCACACGAAACCCAAATCGGTGAATGTGCGAACCGCCCCCTATCCGGCTTTCCCGACTGATATGCAGGCGCAATTCATGTCGCTGAATTGCATTGCAGACGGTACTGCGATCATTACCGAAACCATTTTTGAAAACCGCCTGATGCATGTGCAGGAATTGAAACGCATGAACGCCAGCATCGAGGTCGAAGGCAACGCCGCCATCGTTACTGGCATTGCTCGCTTGGATGGCGCCAATGTGATGGCGACAGATCTACGCGCTTCGGCCAGTCTCGTGATCGCCGGATTGATTGCGCAAGGTGAAACCGTAATTGACCGTATCTACCACCTGGATCGCGGTTATGAAAATATCGAAGGTAAATTGTCCGCGCTCGGCGCGCAAATCCGCCGCATCCAATAAAAAAGGCTTTTGCTATCGCAAAAGCCTTTCATTCATTGCAACAAGTCTTAAACCGCGTGCGCGGTCAATCGTTATTAGAATTTAGGTTGTTTGTAGCTGACAACTAAAGTCGCGATTTTCTTGTTCAAACCCATGACTGGAACGACCAGAATTTTTTTACCATCGACATCTGATCTAACCGAAATCTTTTGCAAATTCAGAATTTCTTTCGGAAATATTTCTGTGCCTTTTGCTTCTTCCAGACGTTTGTCGGTGGAAACCAGCAATTGCCCATCTTCACCGATTAATACCACACGTTCAGTATCTTTCATTCTGACGATTTCACTCAAATATTGATCGATCTGGTCAACATTGTTGCGGATTAATTCACCACGCACTGCCCAAGATAAAACTTGCCCGAAGCGTTCTTCTTCCTTCACGTATTGCTGATCGGCGTATTCCCGGGCTTGTTGTGTGATAATCGTGCGCTCGCTTTCAAGTTTCTTCGCCATATCGGATTCCACTTTGCTAACGGCGATCATTTTCCATGCAATGACGACGATAATCAATCCGACCAATGCACCGGCATACTTTGCGGGCAATTGCATCGTCGGGATCTGTGCCATCCATTCGAACTTCGAATTGAATTGTGAGAATAAATTATCAGCTTTGGATTGTTGGTTTGGATTTTGTTTATTGTAATCCGTCATGAATAACTCCTTGTGTTATGGGTGGCAGAGGAAAACGCGAATTATCCACTAATACGTATGGAAGGAAAAGTGGCGTGCATCAATTAACTGAAATGATTGCGCGCCGCGTACCGGATAATTGGATAAATCGCACCCGCACAAAATAACTGGTTGGGTATTTATGTTTTATAATGCCGCATGTTAATGTTTTGATCAGAAAACAAAGGAATAAAGAGCCACGTAATGAATAATGACCCTGCATTGCAACAAGATGATACTAAAAAAACCTGGTCGGGCCGTTTCAATGAACCGGTTTCAGCACTGGTGGAACGTTATACCGCTTCCGTGAGTTTTGACCAACGCTTGGCGGAATACGATATCCAGGGATCATTGGCGCACGCGCAGATGCTGGCGGAACAGGGCATTATCAGCGCTGCGGATTTAACCGCTATCCAGCAAGGCATGCAGCAAATCCATGACGAAATCCGCAGTCATCAATTTGTCTGGTTACAGGAACTGGAAGATGTGCACTTGAATATTGAAAAACGCCTGACCGCATTAGTTGGTGATGCCGGAAAACGGCTGCATACCGGCCGCTCGCGTAATGATCAGGTTGCGACCGATATCCGCTTATTTTTACGTGCCGCAATCGACGAAATTATCAACCTGATCAAGGCCATGCAACACGCATTGCTTAATCTGGCGGAACAGCATATCCATACGATCATGCCCGGCTTTACCCATCTGCAAGTGGCACAGCCTGTGTCGTTCGGCCATCACCTGATGGCGTATTTTGAAATGCTGAAACGCGACGTTGAACGCTTGACCGATTGCCGTAAACGGGTGAATCAGCTGCCACTCGGCGCCGCTGCGCTGGCCGGTACGAGTTATCCGATCAATCGCGAACGGGTTGCACAATTGCTCGATTTTGAGGTTGTTTGCCAGAATTCATTGGATGCCGTTTCCGACCGGGATTTTGCGATCGAATTCAGTGCCTGTGCCGCGCTCATCATGACGCACTTGTCACGCATGTCGGAAGAATTCATTTTATGGATGAATCCGGCGTTCGGTTTTATTCAATTGGCTGATCGCTTCTGCACCGGTTCTTCCATCATGCCGCAGAAAAAAAATCCCGATGTGCCGGAACTGGTACGCGGCAAAACCGGACGTGTCAATGGACATCTGGTTGCACTATTGACGCTGATGAAAGCGCAACCGCTGGCGTACAACAAGGATAATCAGGAAGACAAAGAGCCGCTTTTTGATATTGTCGACACTTTGACCGATACACTGCGGATTTACGCCGATATGCTAGGCGGTGTCCGCGTTAATCAAGAGACGATGCGTGCATCGGCACTTCGCGGTTATGCCACTGCCACGGATCTGGCCGATTATTTGGTCAAGAAAGGTATTCCCTTTCGCGATGCACATGAAATCGTGGCCAAAGCAGTGCAGTTCGCGGAACGCAAAGGCTGCGATCTCAGTAAGCTTGCATTGGATGAATTGCATCAATTCTCGATACAAATTGAATCCGATATTTTTGCTGTATTGACGTTGGAAGGATCGATGAATAGCCGGAATCACACCGGTGGCACCGCACCGGAGCAGGTGCAGGCAGCGATTCAAAAAGCCAAGGCATGGTTGACGTGGAAGATGTAAAACATGCATGCATGGCATGACATCAGTGCACAAATTTCCGCCGTCACGAATGCTCATTTTACAGTAAAAGAATCACGTCCAATTGGCGGCGGCTGTATCAATCAGACGTATTGCATCACCGATGGTGCACAGCGTTTTTTTGTCAAGCTCAATACACCTGGCAACTTTTTAATGTTCGAGGCGGAAGCCGCCGGTCTCGTGGAAATTCATCGATCGGAGACACTGCGGGTTCCTCTGCCCATTTGCTATGGACAAAATGATCAAGCCGCATGGCTGGTTTTGGAATATCTCGATTTAAATAGCGGTATGCGTGGCAAAGCAGCGGATTTAGGCAAGCAATTGGCTGCCATGCATCGCACAACTTCAAAGCAATTCGGCTGGGTGCGCGACAACACCATCGGGCAAACCCTGCAGATCAATATGCCGTCCTCGGATTGGGTCAATTTCTGGCGTACGCAGCGATTGGGTTTTCAATTGGATCTGGCCAAAACCAATGGACATAATGGCAAGCTGCAAAAGCTCGGAGAGCAATTGTTGATTAATCTGGATAAATTTTTTTCCGATGCATCGCCGCTTCCTGCACTGCTGCATGGCGATCTATGGAGCGGCAATTATGCTTATGATGCCAACGGAAATCCGGTATTATTTGATCCGGCGGTCTATTATGGCGACCGGGAAGCGGATATCGCCATGACCGAACTTTTCGGCGGTTTCCTTACCGATTTTTATTCTGCTTACCGGTATGATTATCCATTGGATTCCGGTTATAATATTCGCAAATTGGTTTATAACCTCTATCACATTCTTAATCATTTGAATCTTTTTGGTAGCAGTTACCGGCATCAAACTGAACAAACGATCAATACGTTACTCGCTGAAATTCATTAATAATACTGGACGCCCTATCCGCTCGGAGCCATGCAATTCAATTTTATCGATCTCATGAATTTTTCACATTGCGATAACCGCTCATGACCAAGTATGTTTTTGTGACTGGCGGTGTTGTTTCTTCCCTGGGTAAAGGAATTGCCGCTGCATCTCTGGGTGCGTTGCTGGAATCGCGCGGGCTAAAAGTGACGATGCTCAAGCTGGATCCTTACATTAATGTGGATCCCGGTACCATGAGCCCGTTTCAGCATGGTGAAGTATTTGTGACGGAAGACGGTGCTGAAACCGACCTGGACCTTGGGCATTACGAGCGCTTTATCAGCACGCGCATGACGCGGCATAATAACTTCACCACCGGGCAAATCTACGAAAGTGTGATTCGCAAGGAGCGGCGCGGCGATTATCTTGGCGGCACGGTGCAAGTGATTCCGCATATCACCGATGAAATCAAGCGCTACATTCAGATGGGTGTTGGTGATGCACAAGTTGCAATTATCGAGATCGGCGGCACGGTCGGCGATATCGAATCGCTACCATTTTTGGAAGCCATCCGGCAAATGGCGGTACAAAATCCGCGCACAGATACCTGTTTTATTCACCTTACTTTACTGCCCTATATCGGTTCGGCTGGTGAATTAAAAACCAAACCGACGCAGCATTCGGTCAAGGAATTACGCGAAATCGGTATTCAGCCGGATGTGTTGCTATGCCGCTCGGATCGTGAAGTACCCAAGGAAGAACGCAGAAAAATTGCGCTGTTTACTAATGTTCAAGAAGAAGCCGTTATCTCCGCCATCGATGTTGACAGTATCTACAAGATTCCGGGCTTGCTGCATGAGCAAATGCTCGACGAAATCATTTGCCACAAACTGAGTATTCTGGCAAAACCGGCTGATTTGAGCGTGTGGAAGAAACTGGTGTATGCGCTGGAACATCCGAAGCATACCGTCACGATTGCCATTGTCGGCAAGTATGTCGATTTAACCGAATCCTACAAGTCACTCTCCGAAGCTTTAATTCACGCGGGGATTCATACCAACAGCCGGATTAACATCGTCTATATCGATTCTGAAAATATCGAAAAAGAAGGCACGGATTGCTTGATCGACATGAATGCCATTCTGGTTCCCGGCGGTTTTGGCAAACGCGGCGTGGAAGGCAAAATCATGGCGATCAATTTTGCCCGTACCCACCGCATTCCGTATTTGGGAATTTGTCTGGGCATGCAATTGGCGGTGATCGAATATGCACGTAACAAAACCGGCATGAAAGGCGCACACAGCACCGAGTTTAACCCTGATACCCCCTACCCGGTCATTGGTCTGATCACCGAATGGCGGACTCGCGACGGACAGATCGAAGTGCGCGATGAGAATTCCGATATCGGCGGCAGCATGCGCTTGGGCGGACAGGAATGTGTTTTGAAGAAGGATTCGCTGGCCTGGAAAGCCTATGGTGCGGATACCATTAGCGAGCGTCACCGCCATCGCTACGAAGTCAACAGTTTTTATATTCCAAAATTGGAAAAAGCAGGGCTTTGCATCAGCGGTTTTTCCAAGGAAGAGAATTTGTGTGAAATGATAGAACTTCCGGAGATTGATCATCCCTGGTTTCTCGGCTGTCAATTTCATCCGGAATTCACCTCCACCCCTCGGTTAGGTCATCCGCTGTTCAAGTCCTATGTTCAGGCTGCGATTCATTTTGCTCATGAGCATCAGCACGCCGGAGATGAAAAAATACATGCTGTACGGAGCAATTAATTCAACAGAAAATTGCAGGCAGCAAAGCCAAAAATACTAGAAATTACCGCCAGTCATACCAAAGATAAAGAAACAACAATCACTTAACAACAGGGAAAACGTAGCATGAGTGCAATAGTAGATGTCATCGCCCGCGAGATTCTGGATTCTCGCGGTAATCCAACCATTGAAGCGGATGTATTGCTGGAATCCGGTGTGCTGGGACGCGCTTCGGTTCCTTCCGGCGCATCCGTCGGCACCCGAGAGGCGGTGGAATTACGCGATGGCGATGCGCAGCGCTACTCCGGCAAAGGCGTGCTGAAAGCCGTGGAAAATGTGAATACCGAAATTTCCGAAACACTCATGGGATTGGACGCCGTCGACCAAAGTTTCATCGATCAAGAACTGATCAATCTGGATGGCACCGAAAACAAATCCAGACTTGGCGCCAATGCGATTCTCGCGGTATCCCTCGCAGTTGCCAAAGCGGCTGCGGAGGAATCCGGTTTGCCGCTGTACCGTTACCTCGGTGGTGCGGCTTCAATGTCAATGCCGGTGCCGATGATGAACTTGATCAATGGCGGCGCGCATGCCAACAACAATATCAATATGCAGGAATTCATGATCGTTCCGCTGGGAATTGCCAATTTTCGCGATGCGATCCGCTGTGGCGCGGAAGTTTTCAGCACATTGAAGAAACTCATCAATGACAAAGGCATGCCCACAACCGTCGGCGATGAAGGCGGATTTGCTCCCAATCTGGAAAGCAATGAAGCCGCTTTGCAATTGATCGTGCAAGCCATCGATCAAGCAGGGTATCAACCGGGAAGAGATGTTGCCATCGGTATAGACTGTGCCAGTTCGGAATTTTACCACGATGGTAAATATCATTTAGGATCCGAGGGCCTGCAACTGACATCCGCGCAGTTTACGGATTACCTGGCATCTTGGGTGGATAAATACCCGATTATCACGATCGAAGACGGTATGAGCGAACTTGACTGGAACGGTTGGGAATTACTGACCGAGAAATTGGGTAAATCAATCCAACTGGTCGGTGACGATATCTTCGTGACCAATACCAGAATTCTACAGGAAGGCATTAAACGCAATATCGCCAATTCCATCCTGATCAAAGTAAATCAGATCGGCACTTTAACTGAAACCTTTGCCGCGATTGAGATGGCGAAATGCGCCGGTTACACAGCAGTCATTTCGCACCGTTCCGGCGAAACCGAAGATACCACCATCGCTGATATTGCGGTCGCTACAAACGCTCTACAAATTAAAACCGGCTCACTGTCCCGTTCCGATCGTCTCGCAAAATACAATCAACTGTTGCGGATTGAAGAGGACTTGGGAGATTCGGTCAGCTACGCCGGCCGGAGAGCATTTTACCAACTCAAATAATGAAGTTATTGAGTTTTCTCCTGCTCGTCGCCATTGCCGCGATGCAATACCCATTATGGCTTGGAAAAGCAAGCTGGCTGAGGGTCTGGCAAGTCGATCAGGAGGTCATTGCGGCACGAGCGGAAAATTTGCAGCTGCAAAATCGTAACAACATGCTCGAAGCTGAAGTCAACGATTTGAAGCAAGGACTTGAAGCAATTGAAGAACGTGCCCGTAGCGACTTGGGCATGATCAAAGAAGACGAGATTCTCTTTCAGATCGTCAGAAATACCCAGCCCCAATCCACGCAATCCAATCCTGCGCAATAAATTTCCGCGAACTCTTAAGAAATTTGCACGCCTAAAACCAAGCCGGGCAGCTGCATCATTTTGTTTGCAACCATCCGGCTTAAGCAGAAAATTTTAACTACAATTTGCTTGAAAAATGATCAGAAATTCATATATCAATACCAGTCTTGTTTTGTATTCGATAAACACCAAGGAGTAAAAGAATGAAAAGAACTCTTCTTTTTTTAGCAACTAATTTAGCCATTGTTGTTGTGCTAAGTATCACCTTGCGTTTGCTTGGCGTTGAAAAGATCCTCGATGCGCAAGGGACCGGCCTGAATATCAACTCCCTGCTGATATTCGCAGCGGTATTCGGTTTTGGCGGTTCGTTTATGTCGCTTGCTTTGTCCAAATGGACTGCAAAACGTTTTACTGGCGCTCAAGTGATCGAAATGCCGCGAAACGCACATGAGCATTGGCTGGTCACCACAGTGCAACGGCAGGCTGCGGCGGCTGGAATCGGTATGCCAGAAGTCGCTATTTACGATGCACCGGATGTTAATGCATTCGCCACCGGTATGTCGCGCAATGATGCGCTGGTCGCGGTGAGCACCGGTCTTCTCAACACCATGAGCCAGGATGAAGCCGAAGCAGTGCTGGCGCATGAAGTCAGTCATATCGCTAATGGTGATATGGTAACTCTGGCGTTGATTCAAGGTGTCGTTAATACATTTGTCATTTTCCTGTCGCGTGTCATCGGTCACACCGTCGATCGTGTCATATTCAAAACAGAAGAAGGTCATGGTCCCGCCTTCTGGATTACCAACATCGTTGCCGAAATCGTGCTCGGCGTGCTGGCCAGTATTATCGTCATGTGGTTTAGCCGTCAACGTGAATTTCGCGCCGATGCAGGCGGCGCCAGTCTGGCAGGAAGAGCAAAAATGATTGCCGCACTTCGCCGCCTGCAATTAGTGCATGAACAAGCGCACTTACCCAATCAACTCGCTGCTTTTGGTATTTCCGGCGGCAGTAACGGATTTTCTCGGCTATTCATGTCACACCCGCCTTTAGAAGAAAGAATCGCAGCACTTGAGGCGCAACACTAGAAATTGTAGTCCATACGTCTCTGTCACTCACGGCAAAACGCCGTACCGGTCGACCGGTACGGCGTTTTGCTTTTATGTTGCTGGGTAACGTAAAAAACTGTGCTGCCTACTGTTTCAACTGTGAATCAATAGGATGTTTCGCGCGAAAAATCTTGCCAGATAAAGGGAGGATTAACCGATGGTTTTGTTGGAATAAAAAAAGTTGCGGCATCCAGCACACCTATCAAACTGCGGCCAACCGTATGCATGATCCCCATTCCCAACCCGATGGTAATACCATAGGCCGGTCCTTCTTTTTGACTGGTCAAAATAATATTCTTCGGCAGTTCCACCCAACCAGTCACTGCATTCGCTATACCGCTGGTAAATTTCTCGGCTGAATTATTAACATAGCTGTCAGATGCAATCACTTGAGACGAGAAAAGAAATAGTATTGAAAACACCCAAGACAGTTTAACAATGCTTCTCATCAAAAAATCTCCTTTATACAGTTTTATAATTAAATTTCTGTTTCTAACAAAGAAATGGCAGAAATATGGCGAAAGTTTACCTTGTCATATTTAAACAGACAATTTTAATTTAGCAGAAATTACGGAATAAAATCGGGTAAACAACAAGGTCTACCGGATTCTCTCGTTGCCTCATACTGCAAAATATTCGCTAATGTTCATATTCCTTTGGTGACCCCGTTTCTGGCGGACATTCGCCGACAATTCCTTATCTCGCCGCAAGAAGAAAGCTTTTACAATGGTTGTTGCAGCAATCTTGTTATTATAAATCTATCAAATTAAATCAATGGCTTTATCTTAATATTTCATACTTTGCATAAGGATTGTATGACAAATCACTCTGTTAAAAATATTGCGATAAAATCAGTAAAAAAAGCTTCTGGCATCAATAAATCCCTACCGGATAATCATCCAGTTTGATAAATCTATTATAGGATGGGTGTTTTATGCAAAAAGGAAATGACACCTTGCAGATAAGAATCATGAATTTCAAAACCATGTCAGTTCTTGTCCATTTGTTGAATTTAAAATGCACCGATAATGAAAAATTATTTCATTACGGCACAAAAAATTTCCTGCTAATCATGCTCATGAGTGTCGCTTTGTTATCGATGCCAAAAGCATTTGCATGGGATGTATCCGTTAAACCGATTTCCGACAAGCTTGTATTAAAAACAAATGACACGCGATGGATCCGCTTAGGCGCAGGTTATCGCGGCACAGGATTGTGGACAGAAAACCTCAATGGCAATTTAAGTAGCGGTCATTACAGCAATGACAATGCGCGTCTCTATTTAAACGGTCAAATCAATCAATATCTCAAGTTTGAAGTCAATACCGAGTGTTTCTTCTGTAACAATACCGCCACTGGCGAAAACCCCAGGATGTCTTATAACATTCTGGATGCGATAGCAAAATTTGAATATAACCGGTACTTTAATATCTGGGGCGGGCGCATGCTGGCGCCTACGGAACGGGGAGAATTAAGCGGTCCTTTTTTTCAGGCTACGCATGATGCATTTAAAACGCCGTTCTTCTCTCAAGATTTCAGTGTTAAATTCGGCGAAGGCGGTGCAGGCCGTTATGGCCGTGACGATGGCGTAACTTTCTGGGGTAATGCAGCACCCGGTTTCGTACCTGGGACGCTTGGTTACGCGATGGGAGTTTTCCGCGGTTTGGAGTCATCGCATACATCCGGACCCAATTCGAGCGGTACAGTCCTTACAGCCGCGCGCGTTACCTATAACTTTTTGAATCCGGAAAAAAATCCCGGTTACTATACTTCCAGCACGTATTATGGCAAAGCCGGAGATATTTTAGCAGTGGCATTCGGCATGTCATATCAAAAGAATGGCGCCGGATCTTCTGTGCATCGCAGTGATTTTCTTGGTTTTGTAGGCGATGCGTTATTTGAGAAAGTGCTGCCCAATAACATGGGGGTCTTCACGGCAAATGGTGAATACAAGCAATTTTATGCAAATTATTCGACTGCCGCGTTTAGCGATAAAGACTGTTTTTGTATGTTCGATGGCAAATCATGGACAGTCACCGGTCTTTATTTAATACCCCATAAAATTGGTATCGGGCAATTCCAGCCCTACGGCAGATTTACCAGTGTTCAACCTAACCACAGTAGTAGCCGGGAAGAAATAGAAACGGGTGTCAATTACATTATCGATGGCTTTAATGCGCGCATTTCTGCTTATTATCAGCATGGCGATTTATTGCTGAAAGGACTGAACTACGCGCCTGGTATAGCGAGTCCGGCGGTCGATGTTTTTAAAATGTCGTTCCAATTGCAGATTTAGATCAATACCGCAATTAACAACGCGCAAATGCGGCACTAAGATTATGCTTCTACCTACTTACTCTGAAGAATCGGCAATTAAGTCATGGGATTCTGTTATTTTGAATGATCACAAGTCGTCTATTACCGCTCTATCCGGAAGCAAAAGCCACCCAGATCATCAGCCGCTACAAGCCAGATTATCGCTCAAATTTGCTGCCATTGACGATACGACACGTTTAGTAGAACGGGATCATTTTGGTCCACTGCTGGTACAAAAACCATTGTATCCGGAAGGACGGAAAGTTTGCCATGCCGTCATTATTCATCCGCCCGGCGGGATTGTTGGCGGAGATCAGCTCGAAATTATCGCTGATGCCGAAGCCTTTGCAAAGGTACAGATTACGACACCGGGTGCGTCCAAATGGTACAAAGCCAACGGCCACACTTCCCAGCAAAAAATTAGAATTCGCGTCAAAAAAGGTGCTTCTCTTGAATGGGTGCCGCAAGAAACCATCTTCTATAACCATACTGACGTATCCGTTGATCATCAAATAACACTTGAGGACGATGCAGTTTATATTGGTTGCGAAATCTTATGTTTTGGCCGGACTGCGTTTGGCGAAACGTTTAGTGATGGTCAAATCAAACAACGCACCAGCATTCAAAGGAATGGCAAGATCATTTGGCTAGAGCAAATCCGGTTACGCGGTGAAGATGCGGCGATGAACGGCCCATTGGCTTTATCGGGTAAAACGGTATGCGCCACGCTGCTGTTGACAGGAAAAACAATACCCCAGCCATTGCTGGATTTAGCCCGCGAGGAAGCGGAAAAGACCGCTAACGGAGCCGGCCAGGTAGGCATATCGCAGCTTAAAGCGGTTACTGTGGCACGTTATCTGGGAGATTCAAGCGAAGTGGCGCGGCATGTCATGTTGCGTATCTGGGGATTGCTTCGCCCGGAATTAACCGGATGCGCCGCGATTGTGCCGCGTATGTGGAGTACATGATCGATAGCGGTTTTACATGAACAGCGCAGGTGCTGCGGCAACTTTATTGTAAATGTTGTTTTACCCAGGAGAAAAACTATGGACTTAACACCTAGAGAAAAAGACAAACTGCAAATTTTTACCGCCGGATTACTCGCCGAAAGACGTAAAGCGCGCGGTTTACGGCTCAATTATCCGGAAGCGGTTGCATTAATTACTTGTGCGGTATTGGAAGGAGCCCGGGACGGTAGAACGGTGGCGGAACTGATGACTGCCGGTCAAAAAATATTGACCCGGGCTGATGTAATGGAAGGTGTTCCCGAAATGATTCCGGATATTCAAGTCGAAGCCACTTTCCCGGATGGAACCAAACTGGTGACTGTGCATAATCCAATTGTTTAATTGATATCAATAGAATAGGAGATTGTCATGAGAGTACCAATGATCCCCGGGGAAATATTCACAGAGCCTGGTGAAATCGAGTTGAACGCCGGTAGAAGAACAAAAATGTTAACCGTCTCAAATGGCGGAGACCGCCCGATCCAAATTGGATCCCATTTCCATTTTTACGAAGTGAATTCAGCAATGAAATTTGACCGTGAAGCCGCGTATGGCATGCGGTTGAATATTATGGCGGGAACGGCTGTGCGCTTTGAACCGGGACAAGAAAGAACTGTAGAACTGGTCGATCTCGCGGGAGACCGGATCGTTTATGGATTTAATCAAAAAGTGATGGGCAAACTTAAATAGTTTGTATCGCAATAATTTTACAGGAGTTAAAAAATGAGCGTAAAAATTTCCCGTCAAACTTATGCAGAAATGATGGGCCCAACGACCGGAGATCGAGTTCGATTAGCCGATACAGAGCTTTTTATTGAAATTGAAAAAGACTTCACAACCTATGGTGAAGAAGTGAAGTTCGGTGGCGGCAAAGTGATCCGGGATGGCATGGGACAATCGCAGCGTAATCACGCCGATGTGATGGATACGGTGATTACAAATGCAGTGATCGTTGACCATTGGGGGATCATCAAAGCGGATATCGGCATTAAAAATGGCAAAATCGCCAATATCGGCAAAGCCGGAAACCCCGATATTCAACCGAATGTAACGATGGCAATTGGTTCGGGTACCGAAATTATTGCTGGTGAGAATATGATCGTCACCGCCGGGGGCGTGGATACGCATATTCACTTCATCTCCCCGCAACAGGCCGAAGACGCCATGATGAACGGCATTACCACCATGCTGGGCGGCGGTACCGGTCCGGCGGTAGGAACAGCGGCAACCACCTGTACGCCGGGACCTTGGCATATTCACTCGATGCTCCGGGCATCCGATGGACTGGTCATGAATACCGGCTTCTTTGGCAAAGGCAATACCAGCTTGCCTACACCGCTTGAAGAACAAGTGTTGGCGGGCGCATGTGGATTAAAACTGCATGAAGATTGGGGAACAACATATGCAGCGATCGATAACTGCTTGGCAGTCGCCGACAAGTATGATGTACAAGTTGCTATTCATACCGACACCATCAATGAAGGCGGCTATCTGGAAAACACCATTGCCGCGATGAAAGACCGCACCATTCATACCTTCCATACCGAAGGTGCCGGAGGTGGTCACGCGCCGGATATTATCGCGGTTGTGGGCCTTGACAATGTTTTGCCGTCATCGACCAACCCTACCCGTCCTTACACCGTCAACACGCTGGACGAGCATTTGGATATGCTGATGGTATGCCACCACTTGCATGCCAATATTGCCGAAGATCTGGCTTTTGCAGAATCGCGCATCCGCAAAGAAACGATCGCCGCGGAAGATATTTTGCATGACATGGGCGCAATTTCGATGATGTCCTCCGATTCACAAGCGATGGGCCGTATCGGTGAGGTGGTTTTACGTACCTGGCAGACCGCGCATAAAATGAAAGTACAACGCGGTACATTACAGGAAGATAATTCCAAAAATGACAACTTCCGTGTTAAGCGCTATGTTGCAAAATATACGATTAATCCCGCTATCACACACGGTATCGCACATGCCATCGGATCGGTAGAAGCGGGCAAATATGCTGATCTTGTACTGTGGAGACCGGCATTCTTCGGGGTTAAACCATCAATGATTCTGAAAGGCGGCATGATTGCGGCATCGCTCATGGGCGACCCCAATGCATCGATTCCAACACCGCAACCGGTGCATTATCGCTACATGTTCGGCGGATACGGTGGCGGCATCAAAACATCCTGCTTTACATTCGCCTCTCAAGCCGCACTGAATGCTGGCTTAGTGGAACAATTGAAGCTGGATAAAAACCTGATTACGGTCAAAAATACCCGTAATCTGCGCAAGAAAGACATGATTCACAATAGCGCAACACCCAAAATGGAAGTCGATCCGGAAACTTATGAAGTACGCGCTGATGGACAATTACTGACATGCGGTGCCGAAGATGTGCTGCCAATGGCGCAACGCTACTTCCTTTTCTAGGGATGCGGTTGGCGTTGCAAATGCGCAGCAATGAAGTGAAAAGTAACTGCTCCATTGATAATGTTGACTATCATAGCTTCGTTGCTGTGATAGTCGGCGGATAATCGTTTTCATTGACCTAAATAATAAAATGCTTACGCTGAATACCAAGATAGATCACGCAGAATCAGTTTTCGCGCAGCTCGTGCTGCCCTATGAAATGCGCGAAAACAGCAGATTAAGAACGGCACTTGCATCGGGCGAGGAAGTGGCTATTTTTACCGCGCGCGGCACTGTACTGCGCAATAACGATTTACTCAAAAGCGATGATGGCCGCGTTGTGCAGATTATTGCAGCACATGAATCCGTTTATCGGATTACTTGCAAAACGCCGCACGATTTATTGCGTTGCGCTTTTCATTTAGGTAACCGTCACACACAAACGCAAGTAGGTGAAGGCTTTTTGCAGATTCATCAAGATTCGGTATTAAAACAGATGCTGGAAGGTTTGGGAGCCACGGTTGTGGAAGAAAGCGCGCAATTTGAACCGGAATCGGGCGCATATGGCGCAGGCGGCGGGCACCATCACCACCATGGTGACGGGCATTATCATGCGCATGGGCCGCTTGCTCCGATACCAGCGCGGCAAAAGATACACCGGCCCTCCGATCCTCAATCCTAGGAAATGACTTTGCAAGCCGCTGCGTTGCTCCGTTTACTGCAATTGGCAAGTCCTTCTTTGCCGATAGGCGCATACACCTATTCGCAGGGCCTGGAATCCGCCATCGAAAAAGGCGCTGTCCATAATGAAAGCTCGGCGCGTGCGTGGATTTCCGAATCCTTAAGCATCGTTGCCGACTTTGAAGCACCCATTGTATGGCGCTTGCTGCAAGCTTTCTCTGAACGTAATGCCGAAGCTGTGAATTATTGGAGCGAATGTTTTATTGCCGCCCGTGATACTGCCGAGTTCCGTGCGGAAACGATCCAAATGGGTTATTCCTTAGGAAAGCTCGTGCTAGATCTGAATATCGCGGATGAATCCTTGCGCGCAATCCTGGTAAACCAACCGGAAATTCCGCTGCCTACGGCTTTTGCGTGCGCCGCCGAAGCGCTTGCGGTGCCTCATGAAGCGGCACTGCTTGGTTTATTGTTTTCCTTGGTTGAAAATCAAGTGCTTGTTTGTGTTAAATCGGTGCCGCTAGGACAAGTTTCCGGACAAAGCCTGTTATTTTCGCTGCATGCCATGATAGAAAAAGCATCGCGTCACGCGCAGCTGCTTAACGACGACGAATTGTCGAATTGGGCGCCAGGGCTTTCATTACTGTCCATGCAGCATGAAATTCAGTACAGTAGAATTTATCGATCATAAATGCGAGGTATTACACCATGAACAAACAATCCAATCCGCTTCGAGTGGGCATCGGCGGTCCGGTAGGGTCCGGTAAAACAGCGTTATGCGAAGCGCTTAGCAAACGAATGCGCGACCGTTATGAGATGGCTGTAATTACGAACGATATCTACACCAAAGAAGATATGGAGATTCTATTGCGCGCTAAAGCGCTACCGCCAGAGCGGTTGATGGGCGTGGAAACAGGCGGGTGTCCGCATACCGCAATCCGCGAAGATGCGTCGATTAATCTGGAAGCCATTGCGCGCATGACGGCCGACTTTCCCGATCTTGATCTTATTCTGGTTGAATCGGGAGGCGATAATTTAGCTTCCACATTTAGCCCCGAATTGTCCGACCTGACGATTTATGTGATCGATGTTGCCGCTGGAGAGAAAATCCCGCGTAAAGGCGGACCCGGCATCACGCGCTCAGCCCTACTCGTCATTAATAAAATCGATCTGGCTCCCTACGTGGGTGCGAGCTTGGAAATAATGGCACGGGATGCCAAGAGAATGCGCGGCGAACGCCCTTTTGTATTCACCAATTTACGCACAGGCGAAGGTGTGGACCAGGTGATCGACTTTATTGTTAAACAAGGACTGTTAGAAGAAGTAAAACAGCAATCCGCTTAATTGCCGTGTTTCCGGCGCTTCACGTAATTATTTAGCTTGGATGTTAACTGAACGGCACAATCTTTATTCCACATCAATTTTAGGAGCTGATCATCATGGACTGGTCTTTATCGATTGACAAAGCAATACCAAGGCCTTTGCGTGTTATCCTCAGAGGAGTCGGGCAAGTATTTTTTTGCTGCAATGCAGTTACAGGCCTTATTTTTCTTATCGCTTTATACGTCGGCGGAATTACCGCCGGAATTGCTGCTACGGTGGGAGTTATCAGCAGTACGGTTGCGGCTTACCTCTTGGGTTTTTCGGAAGATGATATCGATGCCGGACTCTATGGATTTAATGGCACCCTAGTAGGCCCCTGTTTATTCTTATTTCTTGAAAACACACCGCAGCTTTGGTTGTATGTCGTTCTGGCTTCAATTCTATCCACCGTCGTACTGGCTGCGCTGATGCGAATTCTGCAGCCTTATAACATCCCAGCCTCCACCTCCCCCTTTGTTCTGACATGCTGGATGTTTCTGGTAGCCGTTTATGCTTTCGACGGATTTTCACGCGGCCCGGTGCTGCCTCCCCCGGGAATCCCTACCGACATTGCGGCTGCCTCGGTGGTTTCAACCGAATTCGCCGCCTTTACACAAGCTTCGGCTGAAGCCTGGTATACAGCCATCGCCAAGGGTATTGGCGAAGTAATGTTCGCCGATAGCATCATCGTCGGCATTTTATTCCTGACCGGCATTGCGATAACTTCTCTGCGTGGCGCATTCATGGCGTTTTCCGGTGCGGTTGTTGGAGTTGCCGTTCCGGTTTTGCTGGGCGCGGATAAAACGCTCATTGAAATGGGGCTCTATGCTTTCAATCCGGTACTGACTATGATGGCGGTAGGCTGGGTTTTTCTCAAACCCAGTACGGGCAGTGCGATTTTGGCTTTGCTGGCAGGGGTTCTCACCATTATCTGCCAAGCCGGCTTAGCCAGCTTCCTGGCGCCGATCGGTTTGCCGACGCTGACATTTCCTTTTGTTCTGGTCATGTGGATGTTTCTGTTTGCGGCCGGCAAATCCAAATATTGGGGAAATGCCTAAACATCGTTGGCGAACCATGAAAAACTATCTACGTTGCCGTTACGGTGTTAAGAACACGCTCAAAATGTTCATTCATTAAACAAAAACTGTTTTTCAATAGCCTGAGAGAATCCTGAATTTAAGCCCCGCCACTGAGCGGGGCTTTTTATTGTCCGGCGCGCAATCGATGTTATTTTTAAGTCATCGGACTGCTATGCGTATGCGAAGTGACGGAATGGGAATGCGGCTCTTGTTTCTGCTCGAGCGGAACGATATGCAGCTTGCCATGCCGTACTCCGTTGGTGGCGATCACCTGGTGTGCAAAAAGTCTGACATCTTGAATGGTACCGCGCAGAATCGCAACCTCAAGGCAATTATCGTGATCCATATGCACATGCATGCTCGACAACGTTAAATCATGATGGTGGTGGTATGCGGAGGTTACTTGACTGGCTAAATCTCTTTCATGGTGATTATAAATGTAGCTGAGCGTGGCAATACAATAGCCTTTGTTGTCTTTTTCCAGGCGCGTGGATTCAAGGTAATCCCTCACCAGGTCGCGGATTGCTTCCGATCGATTATCATAACCGCGTGCTTGGGATACCTTATCAAATTGCTTAAACAATTGATCATCCATTGAAATAGTAAACCGTTCCATAACATTTCCTTGAATTTTCACCGGCCAGATTCCGGTAATTAAAAGTTTGCCACCAGATTAACACGAATTGAACGGCTTTCTATGGGATGAAAATGTAAGTCCTTCACACCGGCGGCAGGTTCACCCGGAAGCCTTGATGCATAATAATAGTCGATTGCATGGGCTTTGGAATTCAACAGATTAAATCCTTGTACGGCTACTTGCACATTTTTGCCGATTTTGTAGCCGATCTGTCCATTCAACGTAATTGTATGATTCGATTGCACGCTGTTGTCTTCAATCAACGAGCGCTTGCCAAAATACCGCCACTGCATGTTACCAAACAACCGCCCGATGTTGTCCACCGATACCGCCAGCTTGCCGGCGCCTCTGATCGCTCCCGGTATATGGTCGCCGCTCGGGTCGGGATCGCTAAAATGTGCGCGCGCCAGCGCATAATCCAGGTCGATCGTTAGCCAATCGGACGGCATATAAAACGCTGAGATTTCAAACCCCTCTCGTCGGCTTGGGCGGCTGGCTTCGGTAGTACCAGCATCGCCGACAAATAATAACTCCGAATCCAGATCCAAGCGAAATACAGCCAAAGATGCCTGCAATCCGGGAATAATCCCGGTACGCACACCGGCTTCATATCCTGTCGAACGCACCAGCGGATTGACCCTATTCACCGGATCGCCGGATTTGGGATCAACGGTAGCCGTCGTACCACGTGCGTCGTTGCTATGAAACCCGCTGCCGTAATTAGCATAGAATTCGGTTTGCGCCCACGGTCCAAAAATCAGGCTGAGTTTTGGATTGGTCATGCTGTCATAGCGTTTGCCCGAATTAACATTGAGACTGCTGTCGACATCGAACCAGTAGTAATCCGAACGTACACCGGCCACGGTACGGAATTTCTCCAGCCATTGAATGCTGTTTTGATAGTATATGCCTACACTATTTTCATTAATATGATCTCTTCGAGTAGTCGATAATGTTTGACGCTGCTTCGTACTAAGCAATCCATTGTCGATCACGTCATTTTGCAACTGCACTCCGGCTGTATTTTCGACCTCGAGCCCGCCGATTTTGTTGCTCCAGAGATGATTGATATTCAGCGCAGACTGGAAGCGCTTATCGATTTGAGAGAATTGATCACCGTTGATGGGATCATCGAGAAAATAGGTAAAATTTGAAAATAGCGCCAGATTACTGTGCACGGTATAGAGATTTAATTGCGTGGTACCCAACCGGCTCACATGTTGCAATGCACCCGAAAGGCTGAAGCGATACGATTCACCGCCATCGCTGGGATCGATCGCCCCCAGCCTTGGAACGTAGCCATTCACAACGCCCCGGAGCGGAATCTGATCGGTGGAATTCCATTTTCCGCCATATCCCATTGCTGTCACATTAAACTTGGTCGGGCCGCTATCCTGGCTATAACGCAACACTGCATTAAATTTCTTGAAATCTTCATTCTTAATCCAGGGACCGTCTTTGGTCAGCAGCTCCAGGGCATATAACACATGACCTTTGCCGGTCTCATGCGATTTTGCTATCAATCCGCGCATAAATCCTTGCTGACCCAAGCCGTAGCTGGCGATGCCTTTCGGCAACTTGTCAACGTAGCTCATGCTGACTGCACCGGCTGAGGAAAAATCGCCTTGATTGGCATAGTAAGGTCCTTTTACGTACTGCACATTACCGCTCAATTCCGGAATGATGAAATTGGTATCCGACCAGCCTTGCCCGTGCCCATGCGAGCGCTGATTGACCAGCATGCCGTCCACGGTAATGCGTAAGTCCGTGCCATGATCGAGATTAAATCCACGTAAGAAATACTGATTGGCTTTACCTTCACCGCTATGCTGTGTGACGATCAAGCCGGGCACGGTTTCCAACAATTCTCCCGGGCGATAAACGGTACGCGCATCGAGTTGTTGCTTTAGGACTGTACCCTCACTGGCGGAATTCGCAGTGCCGATCAACTCGCGCAAATTAGCACGTATAATCATTTCCTTAAGTGTCGGAACGCCAGCTGCTTCGATTGAGAAAGGCATCCATGCCAATAACAAAACACTGTTGCGGAAACTCTGCCGTTTCGATATAAAAGTTAGTTTTATTTCTTTCTTCATGCATTTTCCCTCCAAAAACCATGCGTTTTCATGCACTAATGTGACGTATCTATAAACTGACTCAGAACCTAAGAATGTATGATAAATTGATTTTTTTTCATATTAACTTGCTGCAGCATAAGTGCAAAGGAAAATCTCCCGATGAAAAAATTAATGGATCGAATCGCCAAGCCACTTTTATACGGGTTCGCGCTGATGCTTTCACATTCGGCATCGGTATTTGCGGTTGCTGAGAAATTGAATATCGTGACCACCGTTTCACCGATCACGAATATGGTGCAGAATATTGGCGGAAGCCATGTCAAAGTAACCGGAATCGTTCCGGATGGAACCGATTCTCACACTTTTGAACCCCTCCCTTCCGATGTAAAAACACTGCAAGCAGCCAGCATCATTATTGTGAATGGTCTTGATCTGGAGTCGCCAACACTGAATCTGGCCAATAAAGTAAAAAATCCTGCCACACCGATTCTGCAATTAGGTAACCGAGCATTGACCGAAGCGGAATGGCATTACGATTTCAGTTTTCCACGTGAACAAGGGCATCCGAATCCGCATTTATGGCTCAATATTGCATTAGTGATGCGCTACGCGGAAATCGTCAAAGATCAATTGATCGCGATGGATCCAGCCAATACGGCAAGCTATCAGCAAAACGCGACAATCTATCTGGCCAAACTGCAAAAACTCGATCAGGCAATTTTCAAGTGCGTTGAGAGCATTCCGGAAAACAACCGTAAACTCGTCACCTATCATGATTCTTTTGCTTATTTTGCGCCACGCTACGGCATGACCGTAATCGCTGCCATACAACCTTCCGATTTTTCAGAACCAGGCCCGCAGGAAGTCATCAACATCATCAAGCAAATCAGAGAAACCGGCGTGCCCGCGATCTTTGGTTCGGAAGTTTTTCCCAGCAAGGTGATGGCGCAAATCGCACGTGAATCAAAAGCCAAATTTGTCGATCAATTGTCCGACGACGCATTGCCTGCCGCGCCTAACCATTCGTTTATTGGCATGATGGTCCATAATATGACCATCATGACCGAAGCGCTTGGCGGAAACCCAACATGCGTGGCTAACATCGATGCCAGCAACATCCCCTTCTGATCCGCAAGCACACCCTGCGGTCAAATTAACCGGCGTCACCGCTGGCTATGAGCACAATATCGTATTCGACAACCTTTCGCTGGAAATCGCCGCAGGTCAATTTGTCGGCATCGTCGGTCCTACAGCCAGCGGTAAGACCACGCTGCTTAAAATCATCTTGGGCTTGCATTCAGCGCACGCGGGCAAGGTGCAATTGCATGACAGCACACCTGCAAATAAAGTAAAGCCTGGCGCCATCGGCTATGTGCCGCAACTGGGCAGCGTCGACTGGAATTTCCCGGTAACCGTCGCAGAAGTAATTACGATGGGGCTATACACTAATGGCCGCATTTGGCCCTGGCTCAGTGGACAGGAACACGCACGCGTGCGCGATCTTGCACATCGATTGAGCATCGATAATTGTTTGCAGCATCATATTAGTGATATATCGGGCGGCCAGCGGCAGCGTGCGTTTTTAGCGCGCGCGTTGATTAACAATCCCAAACTGCTGATACTCGATGAACCGACTTCCGGCGTGGATATCAAGACGCAACATGAAGTATTGCATTTATTGAGCGACATCAACCGGGAAGGCATCAGCATCATTTTGACGACGCATGACCTAAACGCAGTGGCCTCTCACCTGCCATGGATTATCTGTTTTAACCGGGGAATTGTGGCGCAAGGCCGCCCGCACGACATTTTCACGAATGAAATCATGACCCGGACTTACGGCGGTGATATTGTCATCGTAAAATACCAAGGTCACTTACTCATTGCCAACAGCACACCGCTCAATTTCAACGGCGATAATCAGTAATGGAGTTTCTGCTTGAACCGCTTGAATATGAATTTTTTCGCCATGCCTTGCTCGCGGCCTTCATGATCGGCGCATCCAGCGGATTGATCGGCGTTTATGTCGTGCTGCGCGGCATGAGCTATGTCGGTCATGGACTATCGCATGCGGCAATTGGCGGCGCAATCGTGGGTATCACCCTGAATTTGAATTTTTATACGGGTGCATGTGCGATGGGGCTGCTCGCGGCGCTGATCATCAACAAAATTACAAAAAATAACAAAATCAAACTCGATGCCGCTATCGGCATAGTTACAACCGCCATGTTTGCGCTTGGTGTGGCGATTGTCAGCAAAATGCGTAATTTCAAGCAGAACTTCGAAGCGGTATTATTCGGCAACATCCTCGGCATCACCGGTGAAGATTTAATGATTATTGGATTGGTGACTTGTATCACACTGATTACAATGTTCTTTAGCTACCGCGCCTTACTCTTCTCCACATTCGATAGCGAAGCGGCCCAAGTATCCGGTATCAAAACGGCGCCGGTGCAATTGCTATTTTCCTTGTTACTGACACTTTCCGTGATTGCATCCTTGAATGTAGTTGGCGTCACCATGGTTGCCGCCACACTCATTGCACCTGCGGTCACGGCGAGAATGTTGACCGATAGCTTTAGCAAAATGATTATTTATTCCATGTTCCTGGGTGCAATAACCGGCGTAACCGGTATGTATCTCAGCTATATTCTTAACGTACCTTCCGGCACAACCATCGTGCTATTCAGCGCGCTGGTATTCAGCCTGTCGTTATTGATAAAACCGGCGCGCAGCCTCAAAAAACGATTACCGCTTCCCTAACGCCCAGCATCTTTCCAGCAGCTCCGCTCAAAGAATCGAGAGTTATGTCGCTATAACAGTTCACTTTAATTTGCGGCATGTTCGATTCCACCAACACCGGCCCATTCGGGTAACAAGGAGCGCAAGAATATGGAAGGATTGATTGTTGAACCATCCAGGACTTATCAAAAACTTCTCTCAACCGCGATTGAATCAGGCGGACTCGGAACCCGGCAGGTTTCAACTGGCAACGAAGCATTGATTCTGCTCAAACAACAATCTTTTGACCTGGTATTTATCGCCACTCACTTGCAGGACATGGATGGCCCGATGTTTTCGTCGCAACTCCGCGCCGATTCCCGTACCCGGCAAATTCCGCTGGTGATGATTACCGCAAACGACAATAAAGAATTTCAGGACGAAGCATTTTCAGCCGGGGTAACAGAAATATTTTCCAAGCACGAACTGGATAAAATCACCAGTTATACGGTGCAGTTCTCGAGAAAACGATGCAACAAGGCCATGAGCGGTCGTATTTTGTATCTTGAAGACAGCACATCCATGGCAAGCGCGGTAACTACATTGCTCACCGAATGCGGTTATACGGTAGATCATTTCAGTAATGGTGAAAAAGGATTGCTGGCGTTGCAAGACAATGATTATGATCTGGTGTTAGCCGACACGTTATTGAAAGGAAAGCTCAATGGCCACGGTATTGTCAAAGCGATCCGCAATCTTGAGAATGACAAAAAGGATGTGCCGCTGCTGGTTTTCTCGGTTCTGGACGATGTTGCACACAAAGTCGAATTGCTGCGCTCCGGCGTCAATGATTACGTCAGCAAGCCGTTCATTCAGGAAGAGTTACTGGCGCGAGTCAACACGTTGATCAGCCATAAAAAACTGCTCAATAAAGCAATTATCCAGCAGAACCAGATGCACGAGCTGGCGATGAAAGATCCGCTCACCGGTTTATACAATCGCCATTTTCTGCTGGAGACGGCGCCGTCAAAATTGCGTGAAGCCGCCCGGCACAGCATTCCATGCAGCTTGATCGTGGCCGACATCGACCGGTTCAAAGCTATCAATGATAACTTCGGTCTCGCTAGCGGGGATAAAGTATTAAAAGAAGTTGCTGCGACACTCACCGGCTCCATTCGCAGGGAAGATATCGCGGCACGTTATGGTGAGGAAGAGTTCGCCCTGCTGCTGCCGCATTGTGATCTTGAGGGTGCGGCAATGATCGCCGAAAAAATACGCCAATCCATCGAACATCTGCAACCTTCTGGCATTCATGTCACCGCAAGTCTGGGCGTTGCCGAACTACAGCTCAAAACATCCGATGGCTTCTCCGATCTATTGAAAGCCGCAACGGAAGCGGTCGATCGTGCTAAATCAAACGGATGCAATCAAGTTTCCGTACATCGTCCATAAACAATCGCAAATATCAATCGTAACCGCTATGCGGAATTTCGCTTTAGTATGGCGGCTTCGTGGCTTTCAATATAGCGTTGATGTTTCTTTTCCTTGATGGCGCCGACATGCACCAGAATTAGCGCATCGACACAGTTGGAAAATTGCGGATCGATATTAAAACCGAGAAACTCGCAACCGCCCGGCTCGCATAATTCCACGTACTGCTTATACAGAACCGGCACTTTAACCCCGGCTGCATCCAACTTTTCTTTCAACAGTGCATACGCTTGCTTGTATCCCGTTTCATCTGTGGCTTTGCCAAACATTGCGAAATCCGCTGCTGCATTGAATTGAAACGGCAGTCTGGGCGCGGCCAGCTGTTTGTCATTGCCACACAGTTGCTGATAGAAATTTGCAATCGTCTGTTGCGCCGCTTCCGGTAGCGCAGTGCTCATCGACACCGGTCCGGTCATATAACGAATTTCCGGGTGCTGATACAGATAAGCGCCAATGCCGTACCACAAATAATCCAGGCTGCGTTTATTCTGGTAGCGCGGTTGAATGAAACTACGCCCCAGTTCGATCGATTGTTCCAGATACGGCAGAAATGCCAGGGTGAATTCGAACAAGCTATGCGTGTACAACCCATCCGCACCGCGTGCTTTGAGAATTTTTGCCGCTTCACCGATGCGATACGAACCGATAATCTCCAGTTCGTCTTCGTCCCACAGTATCAAATGGCGGTAATAACGATCATAGCTGTCGATATCCAGCGTGTTGCCGGTGCCTTCCTGCACCTGACGGAAAGACAATTCGCGTAAACGGCCGATTTCACGCATCACGCTGGAATTTGGCATATAATCAAACAGATAAATATGCTTGCCGTCCTGGGTTTTCCCGATGAGTTGCGAGGCTTTTAACTCCTTGCGAATTAACTTGGTGCGAACGGGATGAATTATGTTTTCAATCGGTTTGAACAGCTCTTTTTTCTTCTTTTCGCCCAGTAAATAAACCTGCTTGCGCATCAGTTTCGCCACAGCCTTTTTAGACAAATCCATCGCCGCAATCGATTCCCACGGAATCGGCTTGCCGATACGGAACGAAACCTCACCGCCTTGTTTATTGAACATTTCGTTGACTAGCATCATCGTGCCGAGCGGCTTGTAAATACTCGATAGTCCGTAAAATACCGCGGAATTTTTGCCGCCGATATGCATCGGTACAATCGGCGCTTTGGTTTTCTGCGCCAGCGAAATAAAACCGGATTTCCATTTGCCGTCACGCACGCCCAGCGGGGAAATACGCGATACTTCACCGGTGGGAAACACAATCACCGCTTGCTCAGCTTCCAGCGCCTCGATAATCTGATTCATGTTGTCACGGTGCTGCGCAACTTTGGAAAAATTATCCACCGGCAAAAACAAACTTTTCAGCGGATCGATGCAGTCCAGCAAGCTCGTCGCCACAATTTTCACATCGGTGCGAATCTCCGATACCAGCTTCAGTAGCGCCAAACCATCTAAGGAACCGAGCGGATGATTGGCGACGATCAACACCCGGCGCTGATCGGGAATACGCGCCCTGTCTTTACTGGAAACCTGAAACGAAAAATTGAAATGCTCCAGCACCGCATCGTTGAATTCCAATCCCTCCAAATGCCGATGCGTCTCGATGAAACGATTGATTTCATCCTGATGCAGTAACTTCTTCAAAAACGAAGAAGCCGCTTTCATCAGCGGCTTGTCACTCTGTGTATCCGTGCCTGGAAAATAATCCTTTAACATCGCATCGACATCCAGCATAAAACAGACTCCATTACGGGAATTGAATGCTGATGAAGATATAGGATTAATGTGACAAGAAAATGACAGTTAGTCTAAGACTCTCTAACAAGCCATTCCAGTGAAATATTGACGTTAAAAGTCATAAATCCGACGCATCTTTCAGCTTCAGATTTTCAACATATGGGGCAAAATCACGATCTGAGAAAAGTAAAGGTGTTTTGGTTTCGATGCAGTACGTGGCGATGAGACAATCGATGGTTTTTCTGATGGTAATGCCTTGCTTTCTGAGCGTGCGATAGTTTTGGGCCGATTTAATTGCCAAATCACTATTGCAAAGTTGCACAAGTTCAAGCTCTGTCAGTAGTGATTTTGCTATTTGGTAATCTTTGTCACTTCTAAATCCTTGCAGCACTTCAGCCAAAATTAAATCTCCAACGATGATCACCGTGCTGGACAGATAATGATCGAGTTTTTCGGTCTGACCGTTAATTTTGCCGTTGAAAAAATCCACCCATACACTGGTGTCGACCAATACCATCAATCCGTTCTCGTGTCATCGAGATTACCATCCCATTTCAGTTTACCCCGATATCGCTTGATCTCTTCTTGTTTCTTTATTCTTATCAAAGTTAACAGGCCGAGTTCTACGGCTTCTTTTTTGGTCTTTGCGCCGGTCAGCTTGATGACTTCATTCATCAGTTCGTCGTCAATAACAATATTGGTTCTCATCATACCTCCATGTGTATGGTTGCACTCTATTTTACACATAGAATATAGAATACGCACATGATTCACCGTTGCTATTGGCTGGATAGCTCGTTTATCGTTGTATCGAACCATTGCCTGATGTTTTGAGCCAACCACTCCGATTCATCCAACGGCAAATCATGTCCGGCGGATTCATGTTCAACGTAATCAGTGTTCCAAGTTTGCGCGAGTTTTTGGCTACAGCGGTAATCGACCAACCGGTCTGCCCGGCTGGTGACGACCAATAGCGGTTGCTGCGGTTTTGTGGTGACTGAAAATTTCATAGCAGCGAGGAATTGGTTTCTGGTGCTGGCGGGGGCTAACGGGTTTTGCCGTTGCCATTGTTGCCAGGATTCGAGCAATTTTTTATCGTGTTGATGGCGGTTGGAAGTCAATCGCAGAATGCCCGATTCTCTTTTCGCAGCAGAATGAAAAATCAGACGCAGTACATGCGCATACGCCGTCCAGCGTAAACGGCGGTAAAACGGCGATAGCGGTCTCGCACTGGTATTGATCAACACTGCGGCTTCGATTTCGGCGGGATAGCGTGTCATCCAGTCGATGGCAATCATGCCGCCCATCGACAAAGCGATCAGCCGGATTGGCTGATTTGAATTGATTTGCTGACGCAACGCGCCGGTCATAGCGGCGATAGTGTCTGGGCTGGTTTCATGATGCCGCATGCCGTTGCCGGGAATATCGGGTGTGCTGATCAGCGCAGCGGGAAATTGTTTTTGCAGTTGATCGGTAAATTTTCCCCAATGACGCGCTTCGCGCCATAAGCCGCGCAACAGTACAAAATGCGGCGGATGGTTCATGAATACCACAGCGCCAGCGCTTGCTGTTCCAGTTTTTCCGCGTCACTTTGATTGATCCAATTTTGGTATGACAGTGTGGCGTGCAGCAAAAATTCCATCAGGATCAAATGGCTCCTCAGCACGCGGTTCAGCCGGTGCGGTTTGATCGGGTGATACAGCCCAAGCAATTGACGCAGCTGCAGCGGATTCTTGCGGATCCAGCGCCACGATCCCATTTCCAGCGTCAATGGCAGAAAAACATTGTTCTGTTTCAATGACTTTAAATACAAAAAATCCCACAAGTCGCCGTGCACCAGATAGTGCTGCGATTGCGGTTCAAATAAATAATCCTGGTGCGGATAGGTTTGCATGAACAGGTTGCGCAAATAACAGACTTCCTTCAAATGTTTGATCGGCTCACAGCGGCTGCGAGCATAAGGAAACCAGATCTGATTGCGGAAACCGAAACCGGAATGGCAGTCGAGCACCAGGCTGAATGGCGCGGGCAAGACTTCCTGCGTGATGAAATCGCACAGTGCTTGCGCTTCGGGTTGCATGGGTTCATTGGTTTTTCCGCGATACCACGGCAAAGTGGATGAAATCCGGTGCCCGCCAGCGAGCAGGATGGTTTTTTCCTGGCTATCGACCGGCGCGTTGCGCATCAAATCGACACCCTGCCCGTTCGCTCGGGTTTTATTGAGCATTCCGGCCGGATTGACGAGGGGTAGAAAATGAATGCACACGCGTTGCAAAATCTCGGCCAAAACCCGGTCCCACTTCAAGCGCTCCAGCAAACCTTCCAGGAATGCGATGACAACTTGCGTGCCGATACGCTCCAAGCCGTGAATTCCGCCGACATACGCCACGCATGGCACATCCGGCGCACGATTACCGAGCGTCAACGCATACACCGGTAACTCATCATCACCATATGGCACTTGGCATAGCACTTGGTGGTGCAGATACGCAGCATTGCCTTCTTGCAGAATGGTTTCAATCTGTTCAAGTTCCGGAAATGGCTGTTGAATCGTGGATGGCGCGCGCATTGTTGATTAAGAAAGTATTGCCGGAGTCCCGGTTGCAATAAAAAGCCCATGTTACTCGAATCATTTCATTTACAGCAAAGAATCACAGCAAAAACGGCCCTCTTTCTCTTTTTTCACAAAGACTTCATCAATATTTAACAAATGCTTCAAAGAAGCTTAACAAAATCACTTTAAGCTGCACTGCCATCACCAATCCATTTAAAAAGGCATTTATGATTAAGAATAAAGCCCCCATCAAGGTACGCAGTGTTTGGATTTCGGATGTGCATCTCGGGTTTCGCGGTTGTCAGGCGGAAGCACTGCTGCATTTTCTGCACTCGGTTGAAACCGATTATCTCTTCCTGGTCGGTGATATCGTTGATTTCTGGAGCATTAAAAAGAGCCCCTACTGGCCACAACATCACACCAATGTGATCCGATCCATTCTGGGCAAGGCCAAGCACGGCACCAAAGTGATTTATGTGCCGGGCAATCACGATGAAGCGTTGCGCGACTGTATCGGTCACGTCTTCGGCAACGTCGAGATTCACCAGGATTACGTGCATACCACCACGGATGGTAAGAAACTGCTGGTCATGCACGGCGACGAGTTCGACATGATCGTTAAAAACAGCCGCTGGCTCGCTAAGCTGGGCAATATCGCCTACGATACCCTGCTGGATATGAATCACTACATCAATCGGTTGCGCAAATTCTTCGGTTATTCCTATTGGTCGCTCGCAGCCTACCTGAAGCTGAAAGTGAAGAACGCGGTCAGTTATATCAGCAGTTTTGAAGACGCATTGGCGCATCTGGCCAAGGATCGCGGCGTCGATGGTGTTGTATGCGGTCATATCCATCACGCGGAATTGCGGGAAATCAATTCGGTGCTGTATTGCAACGACGGCGACTGGGTGGAAAGCTGTTCTACCCTGTTGGAGCATCTCGATGGTTCGCTGGAACTGGTTTTTTGGGCTGAGCGGTTTGAGCAGCACAAAAATCTCGTGCACGCGGAATTGCTGGCCAATAAAAGAGCGGCCTGATTCATTTGGAACACTCATTGCCAGCTAAAACCATTCTCAGCCTGGACGGCGGCGGCAGCCATCTGCTGATTCAGTTAAGCGTATTGGCCTGCCTGGAAGAAGATACCGGCGTTGCCACGTACGATTTGTTCGATCTAATTGCCGGTTCTTCTTCCGGTGGATTGATCACCTGCTTGATCCTGGGGCGGCAATTGAGCGCGAAGCGCATGATCGAAAAGGTTGTGCAAGAGAAATTGCTGGAAAAGATAATGTCGGAACACCGGTTCGGCCGTTTATTGAACAAATTGCAAGTCCGTCCCAAGTATCAAGGCATTCCGAAAAAACTGGCGTTGCAACAGGAACTGGGTGATTTGAAACTATCGTCACTCAGCAAACAGATTTTTATTCCCTGCTTCAATCTCAATCAGGATCAGCTGGAAATTTTCACCAATGTCAGCGAGCCGGATTTTTTACTCAGCGAAATCGCCGATGCCTGCACCGCCGCGCCATCGTATTACCCGCCGGTGCAAATGCAGGATGGCGGCTGGCGCATCGATGGCGGTGTCGGCATGAATAATCCTGGGTTCAATGCTTATCTCTATGCACAACGCTGTTGGAGTCAGCACAACATCAAACTGCTTTCGATCGGCTCCGGCTGGCGCAGTTTTGCGATCAACGGCACGAAAGCCTGCGGATACGGTGGCGTGCAATGGTCCGCGCAAGGCATCGCATCGATCATACTCAGAGAAAAGATGATGACTAATGTGAAAACAACCGCGGAAATATTAGGCGATCAAGTGCTGTACATCAATCACCACTTGAAAGACTATGACATGCCGGATCACATGGATTCCGCCAATAACGCAGTCGTGCAGCAAAAAGCATTGGATATCGGTAAACGCTGGTACGCGCTGCATCGCGAACAAATTCAGCAATGGCTGCAACCCAAATAATCACCGGTGTTTTATTCAAAGCACAAAAAAATCATTATTCCTCAATATTGGCAAGCGAAATTAATTGCTGTTTGGTTACTTATTTTCACGTTTGCCACGCGATTGCCATGGCTATAATTTAGATTAACTAATCACTAGAATTAATTAATCTAAAATGTGATTTTTATCACACTCATGTCGCTTTTCATCAGTTATACTCGCTGCGCTATCCATAAAAATCAACCAATTAATCTTTTCAAACGCACGGCAATTAATTTCGGGGAGAAAACATAATGGCGGTTAATCCAGTAATCCAGAAGGCAGATTCATTTGCGCAAAACTCCAAAGCTCAGAATGATAATTTCACGGATTTAAGCAGCGGCCGTGACAGCTTCACACTGGATGTGCTGGCGAATGATCAAGGTGGTTTATTAAAGGTATTATGGTCTTTGGATGAAGGCAGCGGCGCCTGGAACGAGCCTAGCGATTTGTTGACCCGTGATAACTACGACGCGATTAACTATAGCGAGCTAGGCGCGCAGATTTCGATCACCAAATTTGGTACCGTTTCTTACGTTATTACATCGGAATTACAAGCAAAACTTAAAGATCTATCAACCGGCGAGAGCTTAACCGATACCTTTATCTACGCCATGAAGGTCGGTCAAGGCAATAGCCCGCTGAGCTGGGCTAAGGCAACAGTGACACTCAACGGACTGAATCATGCGCCAGAACTGACCGGAACGACTGCCATTCTGCCGAATGGAGCGGAAAACACCGGCTATGAAATCCTAACAAGCGATTTGCTGAAGGGTTTCACCGATGCCGATAAGGATGAAATAACAATCAAGAATCTGTTGGTTACTCATGGCACGCTGACAGAAACCGCAACCGGCTGGGTCTTCACACCGGAAAATAATTTTTCCGGTGATGTCGAATTAAGCTATGACATTGTAGATGGACATGGCGGAAGCCTGGGCGCGGCGCTTAAATTCACACTTGAACCCGCATTCATAGACACTACCCCACCCACACTTTATTATTCCGAGCCTGCCGACGACACAACTGAAGTTCCGGTTACCAACAATATTGTTTTACACTTCGATGATGCGGTCACACCAGGATCCGGCAACATTATCGTCACTAACGGCACGGATACCCGCCTCATTGCTGTCGATGATAGCAGTCAGATCACATTCAGCGGCAGCAAGGTAATTATTAATCCCAGCACCAATCTAGTGCCCAATACCACTTATCATGTCGAGATAGCCAATGGTGTCATTGCCGATGATTCCGGAAACCCTTACGCTGGAATGAGTGATCCAGCAGCACTCAACTTTACGACGATTGCTGACAACACGCCACCGGTTCTGAGTTGGAGTTGGCCATTTGAAGGACAACCATTCAAGATCGATGACAATATCACCCTGAATTTCAATGAAGAAATCATGGCTGGAACCGGCAACATCATCATCAGCAATGGAACCGATACCAGAGTCATTGCGATTGATGACGCCAGTCAAGTGACCATCAATAACTTCACCGGCCTCGGCATATTCAATTACGGTTCAATCACCATCAATCCTACCGAAGATTTGATTGTTAATTCCACCTACAGCATCCAGATTGCTCCAGGTGTGATTACCGATACATCGGGTAATGCTTGGGAGGGCATCAATGATGCACTGAGCTTTAGCACGATCGGACCTGGTCCGATTTTGGATTGGAGCAACCCAGGAGACGATGCCGCCGATTTCCAGATGGACAACACGATCGAATTATCCTTCGATGAGCTAGTTAAACCGGGCAGCACGGGCAATATCATCATCAGCAATGGCTCCGACACGCGCATCATTTCGATCAATGACAGCAGCCAAGTGACATTTGATGGTTACTATAATGTAACGATCAATCCCACCACCGATTTGATCCCCCACACGCATTACAATATCAAGATCGATAGCGGCGCTATCACCGATCTGGATGGTAACCCTTTTGTTGGAATTAGCGACGACACCACACTGGATTTCTCCACAATCACGAGTGAACCGCTTTTGTACAATAGTTTTCCTGGCGACAATTCGACCGATTTTCAAGTGGATCAAAATATCGAATTGTTTTTTAATGAATGGGTTAAACCTGGCAATAGTGGCAATATCATCATCAGCAATGGCACTGATACGCGTGTCATCTCGATCAATGACAGCAGCCAAGTAATCTTCGATGGCTACAATAGCGTGTTCATCAATCCAACAGACGATCTGGTGCCCAACACGCATTACAGCATCAAGATCGATAGCGGCGCTATCACCGATCTGAGTGGTCACGCCTATGCCGGAATCAGCGACGACACAGCGCTTGATTTCTCCACGATATCATCCGATCCACAGCTTTTCTGGAGTAATCCTCTGGACAACGCTACCGACTTTCAAGTTGACAACAACATTCAACTATCTTTCAATGAAGCGGTTCAAGCGGGCAGCAATGGTAATATCATCATCAGCGATGGCTCGGATACCCGTACCATCTCGATTAATGATAGCAGTCAAGTGACCTTTGATGGTTACGGCAGCGTGATCATTAATCCAACAGACGATCTAGTCCCCAACGCGCATTACAGCATCAAGATCGATAGTGGTGCTATCACTGATCTGAGTGGCAACCCATTCGCCGGTATCAGCGACGATACCACACTGGATTTCTCCACCGTCTCGTCCGAACCACAGTTATCCTGGAGTAACCCAACGGATGACTCCACCGACTTTCAAATTGACAGCAACATTCAATTAACTTTCAATGAAGCGGTTCAGGCGGGCAGCAATGGTAATATCATCATCAGCAATGGCTCCGATACCCGTACCATCGCCGTTAACGACGCCAGCCAGGTTACTTTCAACGGCAGTAAGATAACCATTAATCCAACGGACGATCTGGTTCCCAATACGAACTACAGCGTCAAAATTGACAATGGCGCTATCACCGACTGGAATGGTTATGCCTATGCAGGCATTAATGACGATACCACGCTGAATTTTTCCACCATTTCGAGCGACCCACTGCTAAGCTTCAGTAATCCCTGGGATAATCTCACCGAATTCCAAGTGGATCAGAATATCGAACTCTATTTTAATGAGCAGATTAAGCCTGGCAGTAGCGGTAATATTGTCATCAGCAACGGTTCAGATACCCGCACCATCGCGATTAACGATCCTAGTCAGGTCACTTTTGACGGTTTTAACGGTATCATTATCAACCCGTCCGCCGATCTGGTACCCGGCACTAACTACAGCATCCGGATCGACAGCGGTGCCATCACCGACGTGAGTGGCCATGGCTATGCGGGCATTAACGACGATACCACGCTGAATTTTTCCACCATTTCGAGCGAGCCTCAGCTAGTCGGCAGTATTCCCTGGGATGATTTCACCGAATTTCAATTTGATCAGAATATCGAACTCTATTTTAATGAACAGGTTAAGCCCGGTAGTAGCGGTAATATTGTCATCAGCAATGGCTCCGATACGCGTACCATCGCCATTAACGATGCCAGCCAAGTCAGCTTCGATAATTCCAATCGAGTCGTCATTAATCCGATCACCAACTTGTTTCCCAATAGCCACTACAGCATCAAGATCGATAGCGGCGCCATCACCGATTTAAACGGTCATGACTACGCCGGTATCAACGATGACACCACATTGGATTTCTCCACCATTACGGGTGAACCTCGCCTCAATGGCAGCAATCCCATTGACGGCTCCGCCGGTTTCCAAGAGGATCAAAATATCGAACTCTATTTTAATGAACCAGTTAAGCCGGGCGATAGCGGCAACATCATCATCAGCAATGGTTCCGATACCCGCACCATCGCCACTAACGATGCCAGCCAGGTCACTTTCAACGGCAGCGAAGTGACCGTTAATCCAACAGCCGATTTGGTCCCCAACACGAACTACAGCATCAAAATTGACAGCACTGCCATTACCGACTTGGATGGTAATTCGTACACCGGCATCAGCGACGATACCACGCTTAATTTCGCCACGACTACCAGCGAACCACTCTTGTTCTCGACTACTCCGCGGGATGATTCAGCCGACTTTCCAGCTGACAACAACATTAAGCTAGAATTCAATGAATTGGTTCAAGCTGGCAGCAATGGTAACATCGTACTCAGCAATGGCTCCGATACCCGTACCATCGCCATTAACGATACTAGCCAGGTCACTTTCAACGGTAGCAAAGTGACCGTTAATCCAATAGCCGATCTGATTCCCAATACGAACTACAGCATTCGGATCGATAATGGCGCAATCACCGATCTAGGCGGCCATGTCTATGCAGGTATTAACGACGATACCACGCTAAACTTCTTGACGATCGGTACTGAACCACGGTTATATGGGAGCAATCCTTGGGATGATTCAGTTGACTTTCCGGTGGATAACAATATTACGTTATCTTTCAATGAAGAGATTCATGCAGGCAATAGCGGCAATATCGTAATCAGCAATGGCTCCGATACCCGTACCATCGCCATTAACGATGCCAGTCAGGTTACTTTCGATGGCTATAACAGTGTGACCATCAACCCAGCTGCCGATCTGATTCCCGACACAAATTACAGCATCCGCATTGATAGCGGCGCCATTCTCGATTTGAGCGGCAATGCTTATGCCGGTATCAGTGATGACACCACACTCAACTTCTCTACGATAACCACCGAGCCACGGTTATTCTTAAGTAATCCTTCGGATGGATTCACGGATTTCCAAGCTGATCAGGATATTATTTTAATTTTTAATCAATTGGTTAAACCAGGCGCTAGCGGCAATATCATTATCAGCGATGGCTCCGATACACGCACTATTGCAATCAATGACAGCAACCAAGTATTTTTTGATGGATACACTGGGATAATTATCAATCCAACAGATGATCTAATCCCCAATAGTCATTACAGCATCAAGATCGATAGTGGCGCTATCACTGATCTGGAAGGTAATGCTTATGCAGGAATCAGTGATGACACGACGCTTGATTTCTCCACCATTACGAGCGAACCTCGTCTGTCTAGTAGCAACCCTGCTGACGACTCCAGCGATTTCGAAGTAAACGGTGACATTCAATTGTCTTTCAATGAAATAATTCAAGCCGGCAGCAGCGGCAATATTGTTATCAGTAACGGTTCCGATACTCGTACCATCGCCACTAACGATGCCAGTCAAGTCACTTTTAACGGCAGCAAGGTAACTATCAATCCAACAGCCGATCTGGTTCCCAATACGAATTACAGCGTTAAAATCGACAACGGCGCCATTATCGATCTCGCTAATAATCCTTACGCCGGTATCAATGACGATACGACGCTCAACTTTACGACATTATCCAGCGACCCGCTATTGTCAGGCAGTTCGCCGATGGATGATGCCGTTGATGTTGCGGTGGGTAGCAACATTAACCTCTACTTCAATGAAGAGATAAAACCGGCAAACGGTAATATTGTGATCAGCAATGGCACGGATACACGGACGATTTCGATCAATGATTCCAGCCAGGTTACTTTCAGTAGCAGTAAATTCGGCGGCAATCAAATCTTTATCGATCCGGCAGCCGATTTGGTTCCCAATACGACTTACCATATTGAAATTGATGCCAGCGCAATCACCGATACCGCTGGAAATTATTACGCCGGAATCAGCGATGACACTACGCTCAATTTCACGACGACCGATACGCTTGTTACACCGGCAATTGTTGGAGTGGCAGGTATTGGCGATCCGGTTTTTCCAGTTCTCTAATACCTAAGCTGTATCCTTCAAGCAGCGCCATCGCCATTGGATGGCGCTGCTTGAATGTCAAAGAAATCACCGCGACCATGCTTTTTTGACTCAAAATTTCTCCATGCGACAAATTTCCGAAGCCCTGCAACGTGCTGTCCGCCATCAGCAATCCGGACAGTTTTCCGAAGCGGAAGCGGTTTGCCGCCAAATTCTTGCCGCACTGCCGGATCAGCCCGATACATTGCATCTGCTCGCGATTATTTATGCCCAAACCAAGCGGTATGCGCAAGCGAATGATAATTTCCGTAAAGCGATCACCCTAGCACCTGCGCGCGCCGATTTTATCGGCAATTATGCCAATGCGTTGTGGGAACAAGGTTCGATCGAAGAAGCCATCAGTTATTGCGAGCGCTCGCTCGCCATCAATGCCAATCAAGCCGAAGTGCTCAACGTATTGGGTAATGCATTGATGGTGCAAAACCGACACGAGAAAGCGGTAGAAATTTTCCGCCGGGCGCTCCATTTGCGTCCGCAGTATCCGCATGCACTCAATAACCTGGGCAATGCGCTGCAAAAAATGAACCAGACCGCGGAAGCAATTCCCTGCTATCAACAAGCAATCGAGTTGCAGGGCGATTATTCGGAAGCCTGCAATAATTTGGGGCAGGCCTTAAAAAACCTGGGAAGAATTGATGAAGCCAGAGCCCAGTTCCATAAAGCATTACAGTTAACCCCCAACTTCAATCAGGCGCGCAACAATCTTGCCGAAGTCGATTCCTGCTGGTTGGAACCGTTGGAGGGAAAGAAGTTATACTTGCGCCGCTACGAAGCACAAGACGCTGCTTACTTGCGGTACTGCCACCAAAATAATGACTTCATGGCGTTGTACAATCAATATATTCCGCGCCATCAACCGACCGATGAATTAGCCGAAAAATTGCGTCAGACGCAGGCATTGCATCCTTGCCAGACTAAATCCGTCGACTGGATCATTTTCCGCAAAGAAACCGGCCAACCGGCCGGTATCGCCAACCTCGTCGACATCAATTTATCGCATCGCCGGGCGGAGTTTCTGATCGGATTGCCGGACTCTGAAGATCGCACCCGCGGCATTGCGCTCGAAGCAACCTTATTGGTTCTGGACTATGTATTCAACCGGGTGAAATTAAACAAACTGATCGCCCATGTGTACGCGCACAATGCCTTTTCCCAGAAAAATGCTTTGGCGCTCGGATTTACGCAAGAAAGCTATTTACGTGAACATCTGGTGGATCCGCATGGCAATCTTCTGGATGTATATGGCAATGGCATGACTATGCGCGATTTCCATTCCAATCCCAGAATTTCCAAACTCTCACTGCGCATACTTGGCCGCGATATTACCGTCGTATAAGCAGCGATTGTCTGCATTTCTAAGTTTTTCCGCCTTTTAGCACGTCCGATGTAATCCATCTAACTGTCATTTTTCTGTCATGACAGCTTGCTACACTCTGCCCGATTTAATAAAACCCTGACACATCCAGGTTTCAAATCACCATCGCAGATATCCATTAAGGAACTGGAGCACCATGAAAATTTTTTACGGCATCCAAGGAACAGGCAATGGCCATATCACGCGTGGCCGTATCATGGCGCGTGAGTTGCAAGCAGCGGATCTCGAAGTCACTTATTTGTTCACTGGTAGGCCGCAAGACAAGTTTTTCGCTATGGAAGTTTTCAACGGCCATCAGTGGCGCGAAGGACTGACATTCGCTACCAACAAAGGCAAAATCAATCACTTGAAAACCGTATTGCAATCCAAACCGCTCAATTTTCTCAAGGATATCCGGCAACTGGATTTGAGTGCTTACGATCTGGTCATTTGCGATTTTGAACCAGTAACCGCTTGGGCAGCGCGCAGGCAAAACAAAAAAACCGTCGGTATCTGTCATCAATACGCTTTCCAACATGACATACCGCGCGCAGGCAATGATCCAGTTTCCGAAATCGTACTGAAAAAATTCGCGCCGGTGGATTTAAGCATCGGCTTGCATTGGCACCATTTCGATCAGCCTATTCTACCGCCGGTGATTGAGACGCCTTTTATTCCCGAGCTGATTCAAAAAAACAAAATTGTCGTTTATCTGCCGTTTGAAGATCAGCAGCACATCATCCAACTATTCTCACGCTTCAAAAATTTCGAGTTCTTCATCTATTCCCCGGAAGCATCGCCTTCGCATCATGCGCATATCCATTGCAAACCCTTATCGTTGACCGGATTTCAGCAAGATTTATCGGATTGCGCGGGTATCATCTGCAATGCCGGCTTTGAATTGGCCAGCGAAGCATTGCAATTAGGCAAAAAAATCCTGGTAAAACCCGTGCATGCACAAATGGAACAAGCTTCTAATGCAGCAGCGCTCAACCTGCTGGGTTATGGGCAGATGATGCAAACCGTCGATGCCAGACGTATTGAACAATGGCTCTATGAAACCAAAGCGGTCCGTGTTACTTACCCGAACACGGCCAAACATCTGGTGCAATGGATCAAGGACGGTATGCCCCCCGTCGAACAGTCATGGTGCAATCTAATCTGGTCGGAGGTCAATATCACCCCGGTTGAATTATCGTGAATTTAAACAGACACGCTGGAATTAACCCGCACATTTCATCCATGAACGACAATCATTTATTTCAACCCAATCCGCTGCTCCTTAAAATACCGGCACCGGAAAAAATCCTGATCATTTTTAACCCGATATCCAGCGCTGGCAATACGGAATCGCTCGCGCATCAAATGGCAGCAGCGCTTTCGCAGCAAGGCAAGCATGCTGAAATTTGTCCCTCCGAAAAAAAAATGAAGGGCTATACCCGCATCGTGGATAATATCGCGGCCAGTGATCTGGTTGTGGTGGTGGGCGGTGACGGCACCATCCGGAAGTTATTGGACCTCCTCAATAAAACAACCACGCCGGTGTATGCCATACCGGGCGGAAACGAGTCGCTGTTTGCGCGTTCCTACGCCATGAGCACCGCAGCGGATGATTTGCTCCAGGCCATCGCTTCCGGAGTTTGCTTGCAGCAGTTTTACGGTTTGATCAGCGGCAAGGGCATTCGCGGTGAGAAACCTTTTTTTCATATGGCTTCGATGGGATTGGATTCTTTAACGGTCAAGAACATCGGCAAGCGAAAAGGCCCGCTCAATGATTCGATTTACCTTTGGCATGGATTGAAAGCGCTGTGTTCACTGCATCACCCTACTGTCTCGGTGAGTGTCGATGGCGAGCAAGTCATCGACCATGGTTCCGGGTATGTCATCGTGGCCAACAATTCGGCGTATGCGAAAAACTTGCAACTCGTGCCGAGCGCCGATCCATCCAAAAACGAATTGGTCGCCGGTTTTCTGCCAGGTGCCCGGCCGCAGCATGAATTGGTCAAAGCCATGCGCATTCTGCAGCAAAAACCTGCAAACCTCCCCATGCAGTATTTCAGCGGCAAGCAAATCGCTTGCACGTTGCACGACAAGGCCTATCCACTTCAGGTCGACGGCGATTATTTCCGCAATCGCGACATCGAAGCCGAAAGCACCATTGTATTCAGCGTCAGTCAGCGGCCCATCCGAGTATTAATTCCGCCCGCTCTGAATACAACCGCATTGCACGTCAGCAGCGACTGATCCCACCCCATTGGTTTTACTACCACAGATTCTTAATTGATTGTTCTCCAATGAGAATCCCGGATTCGCGGGATTCTCATCATACCGTGCAAGTACGACCAGCAATACCACAAGCTGGATTCAATAATTCCCCTCGCTGCTGAAGCCTTTTGCATTGCGTGCACCGCCTTTGATGCACGCTATCGATAAAACAGCTGGAATGGTTTCTATGTCGGGATAGATATGATATGGTATCGCATTTAAGTATGAAACAATCTAAGATACAGAATGTTAGTCGATAGAGTTAATCATACACTCGAAATTAAACCAAACCATCGGTCAAGCCAAAACAATACCGGCAGCGCAATCCTTCTCATCTGAATGACCAGCATGTTTAAATCCATCTCGATAAAGAAAATAACCCTTTTCTATACACAGTGTTGCGCCTATATCGTTGTGCTCTGCTGGTGCAGTCTTGCTCATACCGAACCCATACAACTCGGCATGAGCACTTCGCTCAGCGGCCCCAATCAGTTATTGGGACGCGCCATGTACCTGGGTATGAATGCTTTGTTCGAGGAAATCAATCAGCAAGGCGGTATTCGCGGCCGCATGATCAGTCTGACCGTACTCGATGACGGTTATGAGCCGGATAGTGTCAAGGTGAACACGATGCAGTTAATTGATCAGCATAAAGTCATCGCGATTGTCGGTAACGCCGGTACGCCGACGGCGGCGATTGCCGCACCCCTTGCCAACGCACGCGGCGTAGTATTTTACGGCGCTTTCACCGGCGCCGATCTATTACGCAAGATTCCGCCGGATCCTTATATATTTAACTTCCGCGCCAGCTACCGGCAAGAAATGGAGTTGATCGTGCAGGATATTCTGGAGCGCGGTATTTCTCCGTACCGCATTGCACTCTTTTTGCAGGATGACACGCTGGGACAGACCGGCTTCGACATCACCAAAGCGGTCTTGGAAAAATCGGGTTTCAAGCATACCGACCGGCTGCTGGTCACGTACTACCCGCGCAATTCTTTAGCGATACAAAGCGCAATCAAAGCAATGATTCAAGCAACACCGAAGCCCGAAGCGATCATCATCGTGGGCGCATACCAACCCGCCGCGCAGTTTATCCGCTTTTCTCACCGCATTTTCCCCAATGCGCGGTTTTATAACTTATCCTTTTCCGCCGCTTCGCTATTGGCCGATGCCCTACCCGGCATCCATGGGCGAATCTATATGACTCAGGTGGTGCCGCCCGCGGAAACCGGCTCCGAGGAACAAGACTTCATCTGGCGCGAAGGTTATCTTGCGGCACAGGTTCTGGTGAAAGCGCTGCAAAGCATCCCCGGTGAAATCAGCGGCGACACCCTGAAACAAGCATTGGAGGCGTTAGGATCGGTGAATTTGGAAGGTTTTGGCACAGTCACCTTAAATCCTGGCGATCATCAAGTGAGCGATCATGTTTGGCTGACGCATCTGGATAAAACCCGTCAATGGAATAGCGTGAAAACGACCGGAGAAAATAATTGAAGGAAACCCAGCAACTTGAATCGCCGGAACAAGGGAAGTGGACATTCATTTCCTGGATCAAGGGAATTCTCGGTATTTGCATGGTCATCTTCCTGTGCATTTTTATTGCGTCAACCAATGGTATGGTGCAGAAATACCGCACCACCATGCAGCTATCGCAACAACATGCACTAGCCACCACGCAAACCATTGCCGATTCGATTAACGATCAATTAGCCGCGCTGGCTTCCGCCGCCAATGAACTTGCGGAAAACTTGCGGGAAATTTCTTGGAGCCAGGAAACAATTGATACCGTATTGAACGAGGCGGCGCTCAATCATTTTGGTTTCAATGCGCTGGGCGTAGCTTTCGATTTATACCAAGCCGACCCGCAACTGCGTCTATTTGCACCTTTTATCCGCCAGCAAGGTACGGCCTATCAACTGGACCGGATCGATCAGTATTATGACTATACCGGTCATGCGGCATATAGCGCGAAAAACGGCAACAGCAAGAACAGTGACTGGTATCTGCAAGGCACCGGCGGAAGAAGCGGTTGGCTGGCGCCTTACTTTGATATGGCCTATCAGCAGCATACGCTGAAGTATGTCGTGCCGTTGCAAAAAAATACGGAAGCTAAAAAAGTGGCAGGCGTGGTATTTTTGGATATCGATCTGGATTGGGTCAGGCAGCAAGTCGAGAACCACGATGTGGGCGATAATGGTTATGCGATCGTCGTCAATGAATTCGACCAAATTATCTATCATGGGCTCAAGGGTTCCAAGAAAATCGTCAGTGATTTGAATCAAGCCATTACGCCGACTTACTTTGCCGAATTCACTGCGGGAAAATTAGGGACTAATGAGCTCACCGGCCGCTCCGCTTGGTTCAACCGCTATCCCATCGGTGAAACCGGGTGGTATGTGTTAACCGTGATGAATGCGGAAATCGGCAAGACGCACTTATTTGAGAACGACAGCGACGAAGATACCCGATTAATTCACGAATCCGATTTGATTAGCTGGATCGTCAATGCTGTCGTGTTGTGCCTCCTGATTTATATTTGGATTGCATTCATCAAACAGCAGCAATCGGTCGCGCAATTGTTACGGCATGCATTTATCACGTCATTGCTGCTGACCGTGGGCATCGTGTCGATCTGGATCACGGAATATTACACGCCCTCAGTGGCCCGCAATCAATCGCTGACACTATCGAATCGCGCGATCGTCGAGCAATTTCAGAACGATTATGCCGTCGCTGCTCTGCAGGAATCAAAAACACCGCCCTTTTTTGTTCCAACGGGTTTGTTCATTCAGTCGATTGAATTTCAGAACGCGACCAACGTGGCGATAACCGGCTATGTATGGCAGCGCTTTCCCAAGCATTTTGAAGAAGATATCGAACATGGCGTGATTTTTCCCGAGGCCATAGAAACATCCATAACCGAAGCATATGAACACGAGGAAGGCGATGAAATCGTCAAAGGTTGGTATTTTGAAGCCACATTGCGAGAAAACTTCGATTACAAAATATATCCTTTCGACCGGCAACTTCTCTGGGTACGTCTCTGGCATACCAGTTTCTCCAAGAATGTCATTCTCGTGCCGGATTTTAAATCCTTCGACAGTCTGAATCCCAATACTTTGCCAGGCGTTGAACAGGATTTTGTTTTATCCGAATGGAACCCATCGCGAGCTTTCTTCGGAATCAAGGTGAATAAATACAACAGCAATTTTGGCGATCGTCAGTTCACCAGCCACGACAAGATGCCGGAACTGTATTTCAACCTGGAAATCTCGCGCAATATTTTAAATCCATTCATTGCGCATTTATTTCCTCTGGCTGTGGTGCTGTTGATGCTATACGGACTCGTTCTCACCATCTCCAAACAGGAAGCGAAACTGACATTCACCGGTTTCAATGTATCGACCATCGTCGCCGCGTGCTCGGCGCTTTTTTTCATCTTATTGATTATGCATGTGCAGCTGAGAGACGAACTGGCGGTAAATACCATTGTATATTTGGAATATTTTTATCTTGTCTCCTACATTACTATTTTGATGGTAACCGTCAATGCCGTGCTGATTTCATATGATCCGCCGCTCGGAATATTGGCATTTAAGGACAATTTCATTCCAAAACTTATTTATTGGCCGATCTTGTTGACTTGGATTTTTACCATTACCGCCATTTTATTTTAACCGCTTGCCTTCAGTGCCACGATACCAGGAGCAACCATGGAAGATAATCAATCGCTCGATCCTTACAAACAAACGAGTCTGAGGTATCAGCTCTACCGGGAAGCACGGGCCATGGCCGAATACGCGCTTGCCAACGGCAAGACGGTGCCGGATAAAGTGATACGCACCATCGATACATTCACTGTACAGAGCAATGCCAGTTTGAATGACCGGATTCATGTCCGGGCGGATCTGGATATCGGTGAATTGCTTGCCGCGCACTGCGCATTGGCGAGAATAGTGGAGCCCGCCAAACCGAATACCATTCTGTTGCTGGATATCGAACAAGGAGTTACCGGGTTCATGAAGTTTCTCGGTCCGGTTTCATTGATCCGCCAAATGATGATCGCGGCTATCGTGTCGCTGATATTATTCATCGGACTGACCTTGACCGAAGAAGTAAGCAACGATAGCGGTAATATCATGTTGCAGGATGGCTTGGAATTGTTCCTCAATCTGATGTTCTATCTGGCCGCGGCCGGACTGGGCGCTTCGTTCGCCGCATTGTATAAAGCCAATACGTTTATCGCCAATGGTACTTTTGACCCCACGTATCATGCTTCCTATTGGATTCGTTTCTTTTTGGGTCTGATTGCCGGTTTGATTCTCGCTATCATGGTTTCCGAGGATTACTTCAGCAGACACTTGAGTGAAACGCCTTTCCTGGAAAAAGGCATTATCCGGCCATTGCTGGCCATGCTCGGCGGCTTTTCCGCCGACCTCACGCACACGGTTTTAAGCCGCCTGGTTGAAACGATCCGGTCGTTGTTTACCGGCAGCCCGAAAGATCAGCTTGCCAACAAGCGGAAAGCCATGCAAATTGATTTCGCCGCGCAACAGAACCAGCAACACATCAACATGGCTTCCAATCTGATTGATCTCCAGCAGGTGATCAACAGCGGTGCAACACCGGAAGAAATCAATCAGAAAATTGATCAAATATTAAAAGATGCGCTGCCTAATTCGGATATCCGGCTAAAATCCTCGGGAAAACAGGATGATGATAGTTAAGCCCTCCGGTTTTCCTGCGCTAGTGCTTATGGCTGGTGCGCATAAGCATGAATCGCCTGCTTTAATTGCAGGATTTCCGGTTGATTCAAGGTTTCGGTTTTGAGCAGCGCTTCCGCGGTTTGATCCAGCAAGGCGCGGTTATTTTGTAGAATATTGATGGCTCGTTCCAAAGCTTGATCGACCAAGGTACGCACGGCAATATCGATTTTATTCGCGGTTTCCTCGCTGTAAGTGCGACTTTGCGGCAATACCATATTGGGTTGCAAGAAAGCTGATTGCTCACGATCGTATGCCACATTACCCAGTGCTTCGCTCATGCCATAACGGAGCACCATGGCACGCGCGATATCGGTGGCACGCACTAGATCATCCGCAGCTCCCGTGGAAACTTCATGAAACACTACTTGTTCGGCCGCTCTACCGCCCAGCAGCACCGCCATTTTGTTCAGTAGTTCCACGCGAGTCATAAGATAGCGGTCTTCCGTAGGGCGTTGAATGGTGTAACCCAGAGCACCGACACCGCGCGGAATAATTGATATCTTATGCACGTCATCGGTGCCCGGTAACGCGAGCGCTACCATGGCGTGACCAAGTTCATGAAAAGCGACGACACGCCGTTCGTTGGGGTTGAGCAAGCGGTTACGTTTCTCCAATCCGGCCACGATACGCTCAATGGCGTTATTGAAGTCGTCCATCGTCACCGATACGGCTGCGCGGCGTGTCGCGAGTAACGTTGCTTCATTGATCAAATTCGCCAGATCCGCGCCGGTAAATCCGGGAGTTAACGCAGCAATTTGCTCAATTTTGACATCGGTATTCAGTTTTACTTTCTTCGCATGCACGGCAAGAATCTGTTCGCGCCCGGTTTTGTCGGGCCGGTCCACCAGCACTTGACGGTCAAACCGTCCGGCGCGCAACAATGCCGGATCGAGGATCTCCGGACGGTTAGTTGCAGCTAGCAGCACGATGCCGCTACTGGGGTCAAAACCATCCAATTCCGCCAGGAGTTGATTCAGCGTTTGTTCCTTCTCATCGTGCCCGCCGCCCATGCCGCCATAGGCGCTACGAGCACGCCCCAATGAATCCAATTCATCGATAAAAATGATTGCTGGCGCCATTTGCCGCGCTTGTTCAAATAGATCGCGCACCCGCGCCGCGCCGACACCGACAAACATTTCCACGAATTCCGAACCGGAAATGGAAAAGAACGGCACGCCCGCTTCACCAGCCACGGCGCGCGCAAGCAATGTTTTTCCAGTGCCGGGCGGCCCCACCAGCAAAATACCTTTCGGTGCGCGTCCGCCCAAACGGCCGTAATCCACGGGATTTTTCAGGAAATTGATAATTTCCACCAATTCTTCTTTGGCTTCATCCACACCCGCCACATCGTCAAAGGTGACTTTGGTTTCTTTTTCGACAAAAACTTTGGCGCGGCTTTTACCGATCGACATCAATCCGCTGCCCATACCGCCACCCATGCGGCGAATCACAAACAACCAAATGCCGACAAAGATGGCTGTTGGCACGATCCACGACAGCAAATCGCGCAGCCAAGTGCTTTGCACCACTCCGGTATACACCACGTTGTGCTTATCCAGTATTTCCGCCAACTCCGGCTCCACCCGCGTAGTCACAAAATCTTTGACTCCATCGGCATTTTTTTCTTTCAGTGTGCCAAAAATCTGATTTTGTGTTATCGCAATCTCAGCCACTCTGCCCTGCTCAAGCAGACGATGAAATTCACTATACGGAATGGGTTTTATTTGGGTGTATTGAGAATAGAGATTTTGAATCAGCAGCAAACTTAACAATGCCACAATGACAAACCAGAAGTTAACATGTGTTTTTTTGTCCATTGTTCAACCTCGATTTATGGATACGAAGAATTATTGATAGCGCCATTAGAAACGAAACGCCGTCATAAGATACCGCAAACCGGCATAAGTTTCAGCAAACTACAGGAGATACTACGCGAGTTAGAAGCGCCAATCCATTTGCAGACCACCGATATTGATTTGCTCGGAATATTGTCCGGCGAGAACATCGGCTGTTGCACCTCGATGATTAATGCCGGCGTCGTTCATGAATAAGTGCGCGTATGCCGCGTGAATATTGACATTCTTCATGACGGCATAAGTCAATCCCGCAGTCAGCCAATAGCGGCTTGCATCAGGAATGCGCGGCGAACGGTATCGGGCATTGGGAACCGGTGTTTGATCATAGGCAAAGCCCATCCGAACGGTCCATTTATTACTTTCGGAAAAATAATTGACGCCGAAAGCATAACGCCAGGTATCGTTCCATTTCAGGTTTTGCACATCATCCGATTGCGCCGATGCAAAATTGGTTCGCAGCTCCTGTATCAGACTCCAGTGCGTCCACAACGCATCCGCAGAAACCGCCCAGCGCGGATTGAGGCGGTGCGACAAACCGAACAATACCGAATCCGGCAGCGTAACCGGCGTGCTTGTGCTGGTATCGACGAGAATGTTGCCTTGCGTCAACCCGATGGCCCTATCCGGAACGGAAAAGTTCGCATGACCATTCACATCATGCGAAATTCTGGAGCGGTAGCTGACACCGAAGCGCGTATCTTGATTCGGCGCATAAAAAGCACCGAAGTTATAGCCGAATCCAACACTGTCGCCTTTCAATGACACATGGCCATCCGCGGATTGCGGCAAAATGCCTTGACGGGCGCACGGTGTTGGTCCCAATGTTAGGAAACAAGCGGGACCAAGATCAATGGCGTTGGTCAACCGGGATTGCAAATATTGGACATTGAAACCCGCGCCCAGTGAGAGTTTCTCGGTGACTTTAAAGGAAAGCGATGGATTAAAGTTTAAGGTCAGAATCTCCGAATCAAGCGCTTGATAGCGCCCTTTCCAATCCGCATCATAGCTATTGCGCGTACCAAAAGGGGTATTGAATCCGAAACCGAAGGCCACCCGGTTTGTCAGTTCCTGCACATAATATACATTCGGTACAAAAGCCAGACTGGGTGAATCGCCGCCATTACCGCCTTTCAACGGCGCGCCTCCCAAAAATGGATTGAGATGTGAAGCGTCATTGTGAAAAACTGCGGAAGGTGCAATGACATACCCTGCTGTCGAAAGCAGCCGCCCGCGTACCTGACTCATTGCAGCCGGATTAAAAAACACCATACTGCCGTCGTCAGTGTTCGTGGGCGCACCGGAAAACGCTTGTCCCAGCTCCTTGACACTTTGCTCCATCACGGCAATGCCTGCACCGCGTATCGAAGTAGAGACAATCAAAAAAAACAAACCCGCAAACCAGAAAACACTTCGTTCCAAGGAACAATCAGTTATAGATAGCGTTTTAATAGATTAATCTCCATAATTTTCTCGATCGATTGAAAATTCACTGTTTTAATCCGGATGATCCATGCCGCTGTAAAGGTTTTCTTTACTTACATAAAATTCAAAGTATAATTTTCTGATTCTCAATAAGAATATTCTTACGCGTGTAGAAATGAGTATTTTTCATTCGCAATCCAGGTTGCATTATGTCATTGAAATAAAATGCTTACAAATCCTCAGCAATCTAGTTGTTTATCTTGAATTATGGTTATCCCGGCAATTCGTAAATAGTTCTAAATTCTTTGGAAAATCATCCGACAAACTGCGCACAATTTTCAGCATTTGTCCGCAATGAAAAATGATTACTGGGCATCAGAGCTTAATAACCATACTGTAGATTCCTCCTTGCAGCAAAGCAATCATTCCACGGCATTATTGGCCGAGCAAGTAAAATTGCTTTATCAACAAGCCCCCAAGGCACTGGTTGTCACACTGATCACCTCCGCCGCGCTCGCTTTTATTTTCTGGAATCATGTTGCCAAGGCTTGGCTGTTGGGATGGTTAGTCGCAATTTATTTACTGACTTTCGTCAGATTTCTGCTGGTCAAATCCTATTTCCGTAAAGAGCCGTCAACTGCCGAATCCGCTCGCTGGGGTCGGCAATTTCTAATCGGTACGTTATTTTCCGGCATACTTTGGGGTTCCGCAGGCAGCATTTTCTTTGTCAACGGCAGCGCCACGCACCAATTATTTCTCGCGTACTTATTGGGTGGCATGGTTGCGGGTGCGATGGCTAGTTTGTCGTCTTACCGTGGCGCATTCCTGGCCTTCTCAATTCCCGTCGTCATTCCTTTTACTTATCAGGTGATGACACACGACGGCGATGTACAACTCGCGATCGCCTTCACCTACCTCATTTTTGTTTTTGCAATGGGCAGTATTTCCCATCGCTTGTATCAAACTGTCGCGGAGTCACTCAAATTCCACTTCGATAATTTCGATTTGCTCAAACGGCTGATACAAGCGAAAGATCATCAAGAAGCGATCAATCAGGCATTGCAAGTCGAAATCGCCGAAAAAGACCGTTCGCAACAAGCATTGAAAAGCGTTACGGAACAACTGGAGCAACGTGTCGCAGAACGCACCCATGCGCTTGCTTTGGCCAACGCTGTGTTGCACCAGGAAAAAGAGTTGTTTCAGGTCACTTTGGCCAGCATCGGCGATGCGGTCATCACGACCGATGCCGGCGGTAACGTCACCTACCTGAATCCAATCGCAGAGATATTCACCGGCTGGAGCAACCAGGATGCCAATAGCTTGCCGTTGCAACAGATATTTAACATTCTCGATAGCGTTAACCGGTCGGCTGTTGCCGATCCGCTGGTATGTCATAACGGGACATCCGGAAATGCGCAAAAGCACCATGAGTGTTTGTTAATCCGCAAGGATAAACAAGAGTGGATTATCGATTACGCCGTGGCGCCGATTCAGAATGAGCAACAGCATGTGATTGGAACTGTTTTGACTTTCCGCGATGTCACGGAGCAACGTAAGCTGACGCAAAAACTTGCCTATCAGGCGGCGCATGATTCACTGACCGGCTTGCTGAACCGTAAGGAATTTGAAACCCGTCTCGGCAAAATCCTGGCGGCTACCCGCAAAAACGATTCACATGCACTGCTGTATCTCGATCTGGATCAATTCAAAATTATCAATGATACCTGCGGGCATAGCGCTGGCGATGAATTGCTGCGCCAAGTCACCACATTGTTGCATGCCAAACTGCGTACACGCGATACTCTGGCGCGTCTTGGCGGTGATGAATTCGGTGTCATCCTGGAGCACTGCCCGCAGAACGAGGCGCTGCAGGTTGCGCAAGCATTGCGAGAATTGGTGCAAAACTTTCGTTTTCAATGGCAAGGCAATACTTTCAGTATCGGAGTCAGTATTGGATTATTTCCCATCACGCATGCCAACGAAGGCCTCGCTTATGCATTAAATGCGGCCGATAGCGCCTGTTATGCGGCCAAAGAACAAGGACGTAATCGAGTACAAATATATCAAGCCGATACAGCGCAGCAAAAATCCGGCGAAGTGCAATGGCTGCCCCGCATTCAGCAAGCCATGATCGACCAGCGGTTGTGCTTATATTTCCAGCCGATTCAGTCTATTTCGAGCAACAATGGTAAAGAGAAACACGGTGAAATCCTGTTGCGCTTGGAAGATGAACACGGCCGTCTCGTCACGCCGGGGGCATTCTTACCTGCTGCTGAACGGCATGATCACATGTTGATCATTGATCGTTGGGTGCTGGAACATTCGTTTAAATTAATCAAGGCCCATGCACACCACCAACCCAACGTCATCTATACCATCAATTTATCCGCACAAGTACTTGAGAGCGCGGATTTTCTCGATTTCACCGTGAACACCATCAAAGCCAGCAAGCTAAACCCCGCTTGTATTTGCTTTGAAATCACAGAACATGTCGCGCTGACTGAAACGAACCACGCAGTGCGTTTTGTGACCACGTTAAAAGAACTCGGATGCCGTTTTTCGATGGATAATTTCAGCGGTGGCTTGTCATCATTCGGGTATTTAAAAAATATTCCGCTCGATTATCTGAAAATCGATGGCCGGTTGATCAAGAACATGCTTTCCGATCCGATCGATCAAGCCATGGTTGAATCGATCAATCACATTGGCCACGTGATGCGGCTTAAAACCATCGCCGAATGGGTCGAAAACGATCAGACTTTACAGCTGCTGGAAAATATGGGCATCGACTATGCACAAGGTTACTGGATCGCTGAACCTTACCCCATTGACGCCAAGTCATTAAAATTCCCGGCTAACGATAAAATCAACCATAAGCTTGATTGCTAGAATTGTTTATCTCGAAATTAAGCGCAAAAGAAACCGGGAAACGGCACGAAGATTCACAGCAGAACGATCAAACTCAGATCGGCAAGTGAGAAATCATAAGGAAATCGTGCATTAAACAGGAATTATCAAGTTAAATACACTGATTTACCTTAGATTTCTTATTGAAACTATTTGGTCGAGGAAATAACGCGCCCATTCAGATTCTGCGGTGATCTCGCATTATCTGTATAGAATCCCTTGAGCTGTGAAAGCTGTGCGGCGGATATCGAAATGCTATCCAATAAAAGATACCACTGCACGCCTTCGCTGCAAGGCGGTGTTGTTAAAGAACCAGCGAACGCTACATAATCAAACGATTGATGACGCAATGGCGGTAATAACGTTGTAGGATTAATTTGGATACCGGTGGCATTGGCATTTTGATCACCCCCCGTAGCGGGCATATTGTCTAAAATAGTCTGCAATGTCGCATTCTCTTCTCCCACGGTTACCGCAACCCCCAGAACGATGAGCCGCCCATCCGGACTGACATGAACAAAATGTAATTCCGCCGGAAACTTCACGCCACCTACGGCATGTTCGCTGGGCTCATGAAAGTGAAACTGAACCAGCGGATACGATTCTTCTCCGATTTTCAGTTCACCTTTATAGTCCGTCGAGGTATTGACCTGAACTGCGTGGCCGGTATTGAAGAATACCGGGGTATCCACATCGTACCAAACCTCCAGATCATTCAATTTACGGGCATTATCAATTCTCGCATCGGCTAAATCGACCGGCGATTGGTGAGAGCCGATACTGCATTCCGCATACGGATAGTTCAATGGCACTACGGTTTGTGACGGATCCTGGATTGCTCCCCAGGTTGCTTGTTCCTCATGCGTCCAGTGGGGAGCGGAAACTGCGGCTGCGGTATAACATGCAAAAATTACTGAAGCCAGATTTCTCAATACTTTTCTGTTCATTGGTTATCTCCAATTTGCAAATCGTCATTCGATTAACATGTATGTTTTTTGCAATAATCCATCATCGACGGTTTCTTATCCTTCTCGGAATCCTGTGCCGGTTGAGAGTTTTCCTTTGTGGTCGATGAACTCGATTGTGTAGTTTGTGTTTGTTTGCTGGAATCAGCAGATGACTTTGCGTTGTCCGATCCGGATTCAGCAAAACACGAAACACTTAAACTCATTGCGATAGCCAAAAATATTTTTATCAGCATAATTCCCTCGTTTATAAAGAAGTTTGATTACCCTTTTAATTGCAGGAGCGGGCACGATATCATGATAAATGTAAAAAAAATGTCAAGAAAAATTACGTATTTTGTGAAAAATATGTGAATTAAAACAATTATTAGCAGTAATGTTATTACAATTTAGATTAAGAATTCCGCCGCGATTGGAGCGCAATCGGACTGACGAGCGAAGGAAGCTGAAGATAAAAATCTGACGATAACTTTTTCTTTAATGACAAAAAACCTTAACAACGCATAGTTTTCTTTTCGAGATATTCAATGGTCAATCCAGCAATTTTAGGCACGCCAAGATAAGCCGGATAAGCCTCAATCCGGCCGGTGCAGTGATATCCCCTGCGTTGATAAAATTCAATCAGTTCGGTGCGTTGCGATATTACGAACATGACAAATTGATGTATATCCATGACGCTGCTGGCAAAGGTTTCTGCTTGTTCGAGCATGTATTTTCCGAGTCCCTGCCCCTGCAGATCTGGATGAACCGAAAAAAAACCGATATATGCATGTTCCTTTTCCGGTGCGACATAAATGCACGACGCTAGCCTGGAAGGCAGGTTAACAACGAAAAAATGCGCACTGGAATTTTGCATGGCGGCTTCGATTTCCTGCCGGTTAGTTCTATCGCCTTGAATAATCGCCGCCTCTGTGGTCCAACCGGCGTTTCCGCGATACGTCAAGTTGATCAGATCGCTGATTGCCTGCGCTTGATTGACATTGGCTTTTTCAAAACGAAAAGCGGAGAAATCCATTCGTTGTCAGTAAATTTTACAAAGATGCGCCGCCGGATTCTAGCCGAGACCTAATACCGGGCTTTTTGTGATTGCAACCAGCACAATGTAAATGAATACACACTGCGCCGCTACCCAAGCGATGATTTTTGTCCGCCGGGTTTTGCCGAAGCGCATCGCCACCATACCCAGAGCGATATACAACAGTAAACCGGCAACCTTGGCGGTTAACCAGGAATCCTGCAGCGGATTCTGCTGGATAGTCATCGCCAGAAAAATCGCACTGGTGAGCAGAACAGTATCGATGATATGCGGCAGAATCTTAATCCAACGTTGGCGTAAATTGGTTGAGTCTTGGATCAACCAGACACCACGCAGGAGAAACAGTGAGTAACTGAGTATCACGCTACTGACGTGAATCATTTTCAACAATGCGTAACTCACATTCAACTCCCGGCTATTAGCCAGCCATGACTACCCGCCACGGCGCCGGCGATGGTAATTAAACTGAGTATCAATAAGAACAAATGTTTGCGCTGAATTCTGGCAAATGTTTCCGGTGTAACGTCTTGCTGCACCGGGGCCGCGCCTTGCCTGCGACGTCCGCGCGGCTCTATGACGAATAACATCACGCTAAACAGCAGCCAGATCGCTACCATCATGTGCATCCACCAGTATTGCCACTGCATGAAACGTTGCCAAGCATCGAGCACATAAACCATGTAGAAACCGCTCAACCCAACGATCAATGTGGAAAAACGCGCTTGCGCGGCAAACCGCTGCCGGAAACGGGAAAAAAATGCCATTGCATCCGTGGCCGACTGCATACGCGCCAGAGTTGGCAACAACACAAACGTCACCATTGCAACGCCGCCTATCCAAAGCACGATGCCCAATACGTGCAATACCCGGGCTAAAACAAAATCATCCATTCGATTTTTCTTACCACTTAAGAACAAACTTAGAAATTATAGCCAATACTCTGTTGTGTATTACGCATGCACTTTGCGTGCGGCGTTTCGTAACACAAGCAGATCGCATTAATTCGTCACAATCATTCAACCGGGAATCGGTTATTCAGTCTCCGAAGCCCAAATTTCGGCTTCCTCATAATCGTGAAAAATCGTTACGTTAGCGTGAATAAATAAATTAAAAACCCATGCGCCCCAAGTTTGCCATTCATCGTCGGTTACAACCGCCACCCGATTGAATTCACTACCGTGATCGCGCATGAATTTAATTTCTTCCCAGGCTACATCAACGGTGTAATCGAGCATATCGCGCCAATCAAACAGAAGATTGGTTTTACCGTCAGAATGAGATTGATACAGCACTTGTTGTTCAAATTCATTATAGTCGGCTAATGTAAACTCCCCAATAACCGCAACAATTATGAGATTGTCTTTCTTTTGAATAGTTATCATGACTCCCTCCTCAACAAATAATTAGCTCATCATAGGGAATTAAACAGGATGGTGCAAATTTTGCCGCTACCCGCATCAAAGCAAAATCACTTTGGAGCCACAGCGGGAGCTTGCTTAATACTTAGGATACCGCTTAATGTACCGCCCAGAACAATCAATCCCATCCCAAGCCAGGCCACGGGAGGCAATACTTCATTCCACAACAAAATGCCCCAAAGACTGGCAAATAATACCGTGCTATAGCCCAATGAAGTCACAACCATCGTCGCACCTTGATGATAGGCACGCGTCATCGCCAGTTGCGCCAATGTGGCCGTCACACCGGTGCCCAGCAGCAGCAATAAACCATCCCAGTTAACCGGACTGAATGCCGTAAACAGTAGCCACACTCCGGTTCCTAATGTACTAATTAATGTGAAATAAAATACCACCTGCCATTCGGATTCGCCCAATTCACCCAGTTGCTTGACATTGATATAGGCAATTGCAGCAAAAAAACCCGAGGCCATCCCCAGCACACCGGCAACCCAATGATCTTCCGGCAACGAAGGACGCAGCAACAGAACTACGCCGACAAAACCGACCAAAACTGTGCAGATTAATGGCCAATGAATATGTTCTTTCAAAATCAACGTGGAAAACAATGCCAAGAAAAGCGGCCAGGTATAATTCAGTGAAATGGCGGTCGCCAAGGGCAGCTGCGTTATACAGTAAAAAAACATCAATAAACTGATCAAGCCGGATATTCCGCGCCAGCAGTGAACCCGCCAATGCGGCGTTGTTACCGGAAGGCGGTAATAGCGGATAACCAGGTAAGTCATCCAAACACCGAACAGCGAACGGTAAAACACCAATTCCGTACTGGAAAAATATGCCGCACCGAGTTTAACCAATACGCCCATGCAGGCAAACAAAAAGCCTGCAACCAGCATCCACAATGAACGCACTTGTTGGTTATCCTAAAAAATACAGCAATTGGCGGTTATTGAATCACCGGATATGCGGTCCGATTTCTCGTTGCAGGAATTGATGGAAGTGCTTCATTCCTTCTTCCATGGGAATTTGATAAGGCCCTATTTCATTCAAGCCCTGTTCAAATAAAGCACGCCGCCCGGCGGTCATCAGCTTGCAGATTTCATCATCTTCGAGCGCGGTTTCTTTGTATGCGGCTTGTTCGGCTTCCACGAAATCACGTTCAAATAGCGCAATCTCTTCCGGATAATAAAATTCAACCACATTCATACAGCTCTCCACCCCGGTTGGCAGAATCGTACTGATGACCAGCGTATGCGGATACCACTCGAGCATGATATTGGGATAATACAACAACCAGATCGATCCATGCGGCGGCATTTCCCCTTCCGATTGCTGCAACACTTGTTCGTGCCATTTGGCATACACCGGACTGCCCGGTTTTTGCAAACGCCCGCTATCGATTGCCACAGTCTGCACGCTATACCAATCGCCAAACTCCCAATCAAGTTTTCCGGTATCGACAAAATGGCTTAATCCCGGGTGAAACGGATCGACGTGATAATCTTCCAAATACACTTCGATAAATGTTTTCCAATTACAGTGATAGTGATCAATTTGCACGCGATCAAAGACATAGCCGGAAAAATCAAAATCCTGCAACACGCTCAGATTGCCCATATCGCGCGAAACATTACGTTCACCGTCAAACAACAAACCATTCCAGCTTTGCAATGCGGTCTTGCTCAGATTCAGGCAAGGATTCTGCTCAAAATGCGGCGCGCCCAGCAATTTGCCATTCAATGCATAGGTCCAGCGATGTACCGGACATACGATACTTTTGGTATTACTCCTGCCTGTCAATAAAAGCGCTTGACGGTGACGGCAAACATTCGATAACAATTCAATGCCTTGTTCGTTACGCACCAACACTTTGGCATTATTCATCCATTCCGGTACATAATAATCGCCCACATTGGGGACCATTACTTCATGACCTATGTAACCCGGTCCGCGATCAAACAAAATACGTTTCTCGAGCTCAAGAATCTTGGGATCCAAGTACCAGTTGACGGGAAGCTGCACTGACATGTCCGCCAGTTGCGAAATCTCAGCCATGTTAGACATAGAAATACCTTATATCCCCCAGATAAAAATAGCGGCGAAAATACACGAAAAGACAAAAATTTAAAACCTATTTAAGCAAGTCAGGAACGAAAAACCGAATGCATGGCTATAATAGCAATCTTGATAGTAAAATATCAGCATCCATCGATACGTTACGCGGACAAAAAAAGTAAATTGTACAAGATTGAATTATTTAATTAATCAAAAAGAGAGCATCTTAATGAAATCTAAACAGCAATTAAGAAAAAAATCATGGATACCCGTATTATCCACAGTATTTGTTGTTGGTCTAGCTGCCTGCGACAACGACGGTGAAAAAGCACTCGATACCTCATCCTCTTCGTCATCATCGTCAGCAACAGCTGTCAAAAGAGCCATGCCGACAGGCCCTGCAACCGGTATTTTAGTTGACTCCCCCGTATCCGGCGTAGCGTTTGCGGCAACTTCCGGTAAATCCGGCACCACTGACGAGAAAGGTAGTTTTAATTTCAATCATGGTGACAAAATTGAATTCAAACTGGGCGGTTTGACATTGGGTAATATTCCCGGTTCACAGATTGTGACACCGATTGAATTGGCCGGTGACAACGCTAATAAATTACAAAATCTGCTGGTTTTACTACAATCATTGGATTCCGATAGCGATCTTTCCAACGGTATTTCCATTTCGCGCGAAACGGCTAACGCTGTTAAAGGATCGATTAATCTGGATAGCAATCCCGAAACATTCGCTGATTCCGCCGGGTTAAAAGATATTATGGAAGCCAGCGGTATTTCGGGTGAAGTGAAATCACCCGAAGCCGCACGCACGCACTTTCTTTCCCAAGGTGTCGCACTGCTCAGCGCGCAAGTCTGGGTCAGTTATACCAACCAAACCGCCAGTGTGTTGCGGGTGGCTGCCGATAGCAGCGGAGAATACTTGCAAGGCGACGCAAGACCGGACGATTCTTGTGATGAAAACCGGGTGTGCGGCGGGAAAACCGTGTTTCAGGCCGGTGTTGAATATGGCGTAGCCAAAGCGGCTGATTTTGACAACCGCGGCTTCAAGCTGGTGAGCACCCCCAGCGTGGATACCAATCTGAAAGCCGGTTTCTCCAACCCAGGTCCGACGCGGCGGGTACGCACCGATGGTTCAGAATTGATTAATTCCGATATTGTCACGGTGCAAAGAGCACGCGAACAAGGCAGTGTATTCGGTGAACTCTTCCATATTGCCAAACCGATACAGTTAAGCGATGAAAATGAAGTTGCGGAAAAAGAAGTCAAAGAATCCCGCTACTCTAAAATTGATAACGACGCAAACGGTATTGTCGGCGCATGGGCATATGACAGTGAAGCGATCAAAACACAGACTTTGGTCTTCTTCCCCAATGGCAAATATATGATGATCGATCCGACGGGCGCAACACAGCGTGAAGATCAAGTAAAATGCGCAAAACCCGGTATCGAATTTTCTTCTTATACCTATAACAAGGGCGGGAATAATTTCAGTTTATCCAGCTTCACCTATAACACCAATGGTTGCGCCGGTTTCTCCGATGTAGAAGGCAGCATCGGCTTCACCCTCAGTTCGGATGGCAACACCGCCAAACTGGACAAACCCGGTGAGCCATCGGTCACACTGTACCGTGTTTCTAAATAACCGGTTGTCTACATCTTAAACGCACAATACTCACCGGAACTTGCTCCATGCCCGGTGAGTTGTGCTTCACCTTTGTTATAAATCCGGCTACTCATGCCCATCATCCGTGTCGCACTGAATGTTCCAGTCGACACACTGTTTGATTATCACGCAGAGGACGCCAGTCAACACGATATCGGGCTGCGCGCCTGTGTGCCTTTCGGCAAAAAACAAGTCACCGGGATTATCCTCGCGGTTAGCGACGAAACGCAGATTCCCATTGAGAAACTAAAATCCGCGTATTGCATCTTCAGGGAAATAAAGCCTCTACCCGCTGCATTGCTGGATTTATTTCATTTTTGCAGCCAGTATTATCATCACCCGCTGGGTATGGTGATCATGAATGGCCTGCCCGTTAAGCTGCGTAATAACAAACCGGTTAGCTTAAAAAGAAAACCGCATCAGTATCAATACAGCCTGACCTCAGCCGGTAAAAATGTTGAGTTAACGCAAATTCCTGCACGTAATCGGGTAGCGCGCCGCCTGCTCAATGAATTTCAACAAGCTGTCACGCTAACCAGCCCGCAGATCAAGCACATTTCACTCCGTGCGGAAAAATTGCTGCAAGATTGGATTCAGCTCGGCTGGATCACGTCAGAACTCTGTTCAACCTCAACGGCGGCGAGCGTTGCAAAAATGCCCGTATTGACTGCCGAACAAGAAATCGCGGTAAATGCCATCACTGTCGATGGTAAGCAATTCAATACTTGGTTGCTGCATGGTGTGACCGGCAGCGGCAAAACCGAGGTGTATCTCAGAATTATCGAATCCGTACTGGCACAAGGCCTGCAAGCACTGGTGCTGATTCCCGAAATCAGCCTGACCCCCCAATTGGAAGGTGTTTTTCGCGCCCGTTTTTCTACCGTTCCATTGGTCAGTCTGCATAGCGGTCTCAACGATACCGAGCGGTTATCCGGTTGGCTGCAAGCCGAGAGCGGTGAAGCCAAAATTATCCTGGGCACGCGCTTGGCCGTGTTTACCCCATTATCCGATCTTGGTGTGATTATCGTCGATGAAGAACAGGATAGCTCGTTCAAACAACAAGATGGATTGCGCTATTCCGCGCGCGATCTGGCGATTTTCCGTGCCAGGCAAAGCGCTATCCCGGTGATACTGGGCTCGGCTACGCCGTCATTGGAAAGTTATTACAATGCACTCACAAACCGTTACCGGCATATACGCCTGCTTTCCCGCGCAGTGCAGAATGCTACCCTGCCCTTGATTCAATGCATTGATACGCGCATCCACAAAACCCAGGAAGGTTTATCCGATCCACTGATCCAAGCACTCAATCAGTGTCTACAGGAAAAACATCAAAGCCTCATTTTTATCAACCGGCGCGGCTATGCACCCGTATTGCTGTGCAAGTCCTGCGGCTGGACAGCTCCCTGCCAGCGATGTTCCAGCCGCTTGGTTGTGCACCTGCGCGATAAAAAGCTACGCTGCCACCACTGTGGTCATCAGGAACAGTTTCCACGCGCTTGCCCGCAGTGCGGCAATCAGGATATCGCCCCTTTCGGGCAAGGCACGCAACGCGTGGAAGAAACATTGACCGCACATTTTCCGGCGGCGCGGATTTTGCGCATCGATCGCGACAGCACGCGCCGCAAACATGCGTGGCAAGAGATTCTGCATGCCGTTCATACGCATCAGGTGGATATTCTGATCGGTACACAATTACTGGCCAAAGGCCATGATTTTCCCAATCTATCCTTAGTGGGTATTCTGAATGCCGATGGTGCGCTCTATAGCACCGATTTTCGGGCCAGTGAACGATTATTTGCGCAACTGATGCAAGTCGCCGGGCGTGCCGGGCGCGCCAATGTTGCCGGGCACGTATTGATTCAAACTGAGTTTCCGGATCATCCGTTGTACCAAGCGTTACAACGGCACGATTACGATGCGCTGGCACAGACTCTGCTGGCGGAAAGAAAAATAGCCGGATTCCCGCCTTATGTTTATCAAGCCCTATTGCGAGCGGAAGCACATCATATAAAAACCGTACTGGATTTTCTTGCCCAAGCGGCACAGCTTGCCCGCCCGCCGCAAGCGGTTGAATTATTCGACCCGGTGCCGGCGCACATGTCACGGCTGAAAGGCTTGGAACGTGCGCACTTACTGGTACAATCTTCCTCACGCAAACATTTGCACACTTTTCTGACCGGTTGGTATGCAAAAATCACCACATTACCTAGCCAAAAAGTACGCTGGGTGCTGGATGTCGACCCGTTGGAATTTTGATCTGTATCAGCGCCTATTCTTCGCAGTCAGTCAAAATGTAAAATTGCACCGAGAATAATAAGAGGAGTATCCCAATGATCGACAAACACGATTTACACCATGAATTCCCGGAATATTATGACCGCATTCATGAATTAAAAACCAATAACACTCACTTCGCGCGCCTGTTTGAGGAATATCACGATCTCAATCGTGAAATCCTAAGAATCGAAGAAGGCGTTGAGAATACCACCGATGAATACTTGGAGGAATTGAAAAAGAAGCGATTGTTATATAAAGATAAGCTTTATGGAATGATTGCTAATCCTTGAGAGTCGTCCGGTAAAATCTTGGATGCACGGCATCTTCAATCCATGCAATACCACGAACAGTAACCATAAGAGCGCAACCCATGAAAGCAATCTATTTCAATACCGGTGGAACAATAGAGGTTCTGCAATATGGCAAGGTAGAATCTCTCAGCCAGTGTGGTGACAAGCAAGTCTTGATCCGTATTAAAGCAGTGGGCATCAATCCGATCGATTGTAAAATCCGCACGGCGCCGCAGCGTTTCCCGGTGACTTTTCCGGTCATTCCAGGCTGCGACGGCGCCGGTATAGTGGAAAGTGTAGGCAAGCAGGTAAAAAATTTCCAACCCGGCGACGAAGTGTATTTTTCTCAGCCCGGCTTCAACAATCGCCAGGGCACGTATGCCGAGTATGTGCTGGTTGATGCTAGCCTGTTGGCTTTGAAGCCGCGCTCATTGTCATTTGAACAAGCCGCTGCGGCACCGCTGGTTTTTATCACCGCATGGGAAGCATTGCATGACCGGGCGCACATTACTAAGGGTCAAACAGTCTTAATCCATGCGGGCGCCGGTGGTGTCGGTCATGCCGCTATCCAATTGGCAAAACTGGCCGGTGCCAAAGTCATCACGACGGTCAGCAGCGAGGAAAAAGCACATTTTGTACAGCAGCTCGGTGCCGATCTCATTATCAACTACCGGACACACGATGTAACTGCGGAAGTGTTGCAATGGGCTGACGGTAATGGCGTGGATATCGCGTTTGATACAGTCGGACCGGACGTACTGCAAAGCTGTTTTGGCTGCATAAAGCCCTACGGCGATGTAGTCACCATTCTGCAACCTTCGCCGGATACCGATTGGAGCGAAGCACGAAAACGCAATGTGCGATTCAGTCTGGAAATGATGCTGTCACCGGTTTTACTGGAACTGGAAGAAGCAAAACGCTATCAGGGTGAAATACTGCGGCAGTGTGCCGCATTGTTCGATGAAAATAAGCTGACTGTAAAAATTGCCCGTACTTTCGCGCTAGCCGATGCCGCCGCAGCACAACAGTATCTTGAACAAAATCAACCCGCTGGAAAGATTGTCTTAACGCTATGAACCTTCGTTTAACCCGATACCGCTAATAGAACCGGCGGTATCGGGTTCTACTCAACAAACACACACTTGGATAAAATGGATAGCGCCAAAGTTACTGGCGTGCAAGCGGAGGAATGTTATGCCGCTTAAAACAATCCCATATATAACCACCGATGGCTAAAATCATCATCGATTTTAATATTTGAATCACCGTAATCACCGGAGTAATCAAGCTGTATGTGCGGAAAATCGCTGAGCATCAGCGCGCGCATCGTGCTGTGCAGAATAAAACTATAGCTGTTCATCCCATTTTGACCATTGTCACGCAGGTGCGATTGATTTGCATCGGTGCCATTCTTCAAGCAGCTGACTATTTCTTCGTCAACACGGATATTATCGGAAACAGCAATAATTCTGAGCGTACTAAGAATACTTTCATCTCCGATATCAAAATATAACCCATACAAATTTCCCATGGCACTACCGACTTGTTTCACTTTGAACAATAGCGCCCCGTCCGCCACTTCTTCAACTGTCACCCATGCTTTAGCTTGATTGGCTGCTGAACCGTTAACCAGAAAAGATATTGTCGCCATGATTACTCCCTGAATTAAATTTGTAATGACTGCCTGATTAAAATCATAGTGTTTCGTGAACTCAGGCGTAACTATAAATCGAGAAAGCAATCCAATTGTGAAGCGAATGTAAACTCTTTGTTAAATGTCAGTCAAAATTGTTCATGACACCCGCACATTACCAATGTCATAACTACAGTATTGATTAATAATAAATTAAGCGGTTTTCTATTCGGAGAAGAATTCCCGCGCTTTATCCATCCACGACTTAGCGCGCGGACTGTGGCGAGGGCCATCTTTCAAGCTGATTGCCTCCAATTCTTCCAACAGTTCTTTCTGGCGCGCCGTCAGTTTGACCGGAGTTTCCACCACAACATGGCAAAGTAAATCGCCTTTTTCATGACTGCGCACACCTTTGATTCCTTTGCTGCGCAAGCGGAAGATCTTGCCGGTTTGGGTTTCAGCGGGCACTTTGATTTTGGCATGGCCTTCCAGTGTCGGCACTTCAATTTCTCCACCCAGCGCGGCCACGGTAAAACTGATCGGAATTTCACAGTGCAAATTATCGCCGTCGCGGCGGAAAACGGAATGCGCCGATAAGTGAATCACAACATACAAATCGCCTGGGGGGCCGCCGTTTAAACCAGCTTCACCTTCACCGGAAATACGAATGCGATCGCCATCATCCACACCTTCAGGAATTTTTACGTTCAGTGTCTTTTGCTGCTTAATGCGCCCTACGCCATGACAGCTTGCGCAGGGGTGAGTAATAATTTTGCCGTTGCCTTGACACTTGGGGCAGGTTTGTTGGATAGAGAAAAATCCTTGCTGCATTCTGACCTGCCCGTGGCCGTTACAAGTCGGGCAGGTTTTCGGCGAGCTACCTGGTTTGGAACCGCTGCCGTGACATGCATCGCATTCTTCCAAAGTGGGAATGCGGATTTTAGTTTCAGTTCCATGCGCTGCCTGTTCCAGGGAAATTTCTAAGTTGTAGCGTAAATCAGAACCGCGATGTACATTGGAACGTCCGCCGCGTCCGCCGAAAATATCGCCGAAAATATCGCTAAACGCATCGCTGAAGCCCTGTGCACCAGCGCCTCCCCCTGCATTTGCATCAACGCCGGCATGTCCGAATTGATCGTATGCAGCCCGCTTATTCGCATCCGTCAATACTTCATAAGCCTCTTTGGCTTCTTTGAACATCTCCTCCGATTTCACATCGCCTGCATTGCGATCGGGGTGATACTTCATCGCCAATTTACGATACGATTTTTTGATTGTCGCTTCATCGGCATCGCGGCTGACACCGAGCACATGATAATAATCTCGCTTACTCATCTTGGCTTCCTGCTCGCATGATAAGGATATATGGTTCTGATTGTTGAAATTTACGCTTTATGCAAACACTAAAACGCAGAGCTCACACAGGCATTTACTGCGCTGCCGTGTGCGTCTCTGCGTTCGATTGTTTTAACAACAATTACTTTTTGTTTTTAACTTCCTCAAATTCCGCATCAACCACCTCGCCTTCCACCGGTTTCTCACCCCGGCCGGATGATGATGATGAAGATCCAGCTTCAGGTTGCGCTTCTCCGCCGCCTTGCTGATCTTTCTGTTGATACATCTTTTCAGCCAATTTATGCGCCGCTTCGGTTAACGCCTGTGTTTTGGCATCGATCTCGTCCTTATTGTCGGCTTTCAGCACGTCTTCGGCATCTTTCAGCGCAGCTTCGATCTTAGCTTTTTCATCACTGTCCAATTGATCGCCGTGCTCCTTCAGCGATTTCTTCACTGAATGAATCATCGCATCGCATTGATTACGGCTGGAAACCAGTTCCAGTGCCTTATGATCTTCCTCGGCGTGCGCTTCGGCGTCTTTGACCATGCGTTCAATTTCATCATCCGACAGCCCTGAGCTTGCCTGGATCTTGATTTTGTTTTCCTTGCCGGTCGCCTTGTCCTTCGCGGATACGTGCAAGATACCATTAGCATCGATGTCGAATGTCACTTCGATTTGCGGCAAACCACGCGGCGCTGCCGGAATATCGCTCAAGTTAAATTGCCCCAGGCTTTTGTTTCCTGATGCCATCTCACGCTCGCCTTGCAGCACGTGGATCGTCACTGCGGTCTGGTTATCGTCCGCGGTGGAAAATACTTGCTGCGCCTTGGTCGGGATCGTGGTATTTTTCTGAATCAGTTTGGTCATTACACCGCCCAGCGTCTCGATACCCAGTGACAATGGCGTCACATCCAGCAACAGGACATCCTTAACGTCGCCTTTCAGCACACCGCCTTGAATGGCCGCACCAACCGCTACCGCTTCGTCCGGATTTACATCTTTGCGTGGTTCTTTACCGAAAATTTCTCTTACCTTATCTTGCACTTTCGGCATACGGGTTTGTCCGCCCACCAGAATGACGTCGTCGATGTCCGATGCGGATAGACCGGCATCTTTGATCGCCGTGCGGCATGGTCCTGCGGTACGCTCGATCAAATCTTCCACCAGACTTTCCAGTTTCGCGCGGGTTATTTTGACCGCCAAGTGTTTCGGTCCGGAAGCATCCGCCGTGATATACGGCAAATTCACTTCGGTCTGCTGGCTGGAAGATAACTCGATTTTGGTTTTTTCCGCCGCATCTTTCAGGCGTTGCAACGCCAGCATATCTTTTTTCAGATCGATACCGGTTTCTTTCTTGAATTCATCCACCAGATATTCGATCACGCGCGAGTCAAAATCCTCACCACCAAGGAATGTATCGCCGTTGGTCGCCAGTACTTCAAATTGATGTTCACCTTCAATTTCGGCAATCTCGATGATGGAAATATCGAACGTACCGCCACCCAAGTCGTATACCGCGATTTTCCGGTCGCCTTCTTTTTTATCGAGACCGAAAGCCAGTGCTGCAGCGGTCGGTTCATTGATAATCCGTTTTACTTCGAGACCGGCAATCCGTCCGGCATCTTTGGTTGCCTGACGTTGTGAATCATTGAAATAAGCCGGTACCGTGATGACCGCTTCGGTAACAGTTTCACCCAAATAATCCTCGGCGGTTTTTTTCATTTTCATCAATACTTGCGCGGAGACTTCGGGCGGTGCGATTTTCTTGCCGCGAACTTCCACCCACGCATCATTGTTATCCGCTTTAACAATACTATACGGAACCATCTTGATATCGCGCTGGACCATATCTTCGTTAAAACGCCGTCCGATCAGCCGTTTGACTGCAAACAGTGTGTTTCTAGGATTCGTGATTGCTTGACGCTTGGCGGAGGCACCCACCAGAACTTCATTTTCTTCCGTATAGGCCACGATGGAAGGAGTTGTTCGCGTACCTTCCGAATTCTCTATGACTTTGGGCTTGCCGTTTTCCATGACGGCTACACAAGAGTTCGTGGTACCCAGGTCGATACCGATGATTTTTGCCATGTTTAGATCCTTTTAAAGATTAATTCTGTCTGTCGATGGGTATAAAAATGGAGATACTTGTAAAAAATTCAAGAGTCTTTTGCTTTTGAAACGGATACAAGCGCCGGACGGATAATGCGCTCATGCAGCTTGTAGCCTTTTTGCATGACTTGAACCACGGTATTCGGCGGTAGTTCGGAATCAATCATGCACATGGCTTGATGTTGATGCGGATCGAATTTCTCGCCTTTAGGATCAATCACCTTAATATTGAATTTATCGAAAACGCTGGTGAGTTGTTTTTGTGTAAGCTCCATGCCGCTCTTGAAATTTTCAATAGTCGCGTTCTCAACCGCCAATGCGGCGTCCAAACTGTCCATTACCGTCAGCAATTGCGCCGAAAAATTCTCAATCGCATATTTATGCGCATTGGAAACGTCGGTTTGCGCGCGTTTGCGGATATTTTCCGTTTCCGCCTTGGCGCGGATCCAGGCATCGTGATGCTCGGCCGCTTTGATCTCCGCTTCTTTCAGTAAATGTTCCAAATCGGGTTGCGCGTTAGTGATTTCCCCAGTTTGGATGGTGGCATCGTTAGTCGCTCCGGGGATTTTGATTTCTTCCTGGGAATCAGCCATATCTTTTGGACTCGCTTCTGTGTTGTGTGAATTTTCTGGACTTTGCATCGTAGCTCCTCATAACTGTGAGGGCGATATTGGGACAGCTCTGCCGAATTTCAAGCCGGAAATGAAAATTTATCTAAGAATACGTAGAGAAATGATTAATTAGTGTAACAGATCAGTATGTTGCTCATAGACATAATTTTCAGTTTTTGATTCTTACGGCCAGATCGCGTGCTTTGCCAATATAGTTCCGCGGCGTCATCGCCAATAAACGATTTTTTTCTGCCTCCGGAATGCTTAGACCGGAGATAAATTGATGCAACGCTGCCTGGGTAATTCCGCCTTTGCCGCGCGTCAGTGCTTTTAGCTGTTCATAAGGATTGGCAACGCCATAGCGCCGCATCACGGTTTGAATCGGCTCCGCCAGAATCTCCCAGGCATTATCCAAATCAGCGGCCAGCTGCGCCATATTCACGTCCAGTTTGTTGAGCCCTTTAAGGCACGAGTCATAAGCCAGCAGCGTGTGACCTAACGCGACACCCATATTACGCAGCACGGTGGAGTCGGTTAAATCGCGCTGCCAGCGGGATACGGGTAATTTTTCGCTCAAATGCCGCAACAGAGCATTAGCAATTCCCAAATTGCCTTCCGAGTTTTCAAAATCAATCGGATTGACTTTATGCGGCATCGTGGAAGAACCGACTTCATCCGCTTTGGTTTTTTGCTTGAAATAGCCGAGCGAAATATAGCCCCAGATATCGCGGTTCAAATCCAGTAAAACGGTATTGATCCGGGCATAGGCATCGAACAATTCCGCCATGGTATCGTGCGGCTCAATCTGAGTCGTGTAAGGATTAAATTCCAGTCCCAACTTCTCGACAAACGATTGCGCGAATTTTTCCCAATCCAGATCCGGGTACGCGGATAAATGCGCGTTGTAATTACCTACTGCGCCATTGATTTTCCCCAGTATGGCGACAGCCGCGAGTCTTTCCCTGCCGCGTTGCAAACGGTACACGGTATTGGCGATCTCCTTGCCTAAGGTCGTCGGTGTTGCCGGTTGCCCGTGCGTGCGGGCCAACATCGCGACATCCGCCAATTGGTGTGCCAATTCGATCAAGCGCGCAATGATTCTGTCGAGCGCGGGTAACATGACTTTTTCCAGACTCAGCTTCAACATCAAGCCGTGCGACAGATTATTGATATCTTCCGAGGTGCAGGCGAAATGAATAAACTCGGCCACTTTCACCACTTCCGCATTACCGGCGAGTTTTTGCTTTAACCAATATTCCACCGCCTTGACGTCATGATTGGTTGTCGCTTCAATGGCTTTAACCGCCGCCGCGTCTTCGATCGAGAAATTGGCAGCCAAATCGTCCAATTGCGCGTGAGTTGCTGCGGAAAAAGCCGGTACTTCAGCAATCTCAGGGTCACCGCTCAATGCTCTAAGCCACGCAACCTCAACTTGCACACGGAAACGAATCAGCGCGAATTCACTGAAATAGAATCGTAATGGCTCAACTTTGCTGTGATAACGGCCATCCAGGGGAGACAAAGCGGTAATAACGGTGGAATTCATGATATTGGCAATTTTTCAGAAGGCCGGATTTTACCATGCTTGATGTGTGCTCAAAGCGGTTAATTTGTCTGGCAATTTCTCGATAATTTTTGGCGCAATGCCGCACCACTATTGAGGTGCGGCAATTTGCCGCAGCGACAATTTGTCGCATTGTTTTATCAGAATTTTCCCATAAACTATAAAAACGTAATTTATTGAGACAGATACCAGACAAAGCCACGCTTGCCACTAGACAAGCACGGAAAGCCAGCGGATCTCACTTGAATCTCAACATTGTGAGATGGCCGGGTTGCCTCCCGTGAGTATGGGGAGTAGCTGAAACAGACAGTGTGACATTACACACAGGTTTCAGATCATCGCTCAAAAAGAAGCGCCGCACAGTTGTTGTTTCTTCTCAATTCTACAAGCAACCGGCAGCGCCGCAAAACCTTTAAATAGTATCGTTTTGGAGAAAAGAAATGCAATTAAAATCATATCATAAGAAAACAAGTACACTGGCTTCAGCCGTCATTATTTCGCTTGCAGCATTGGCAAGCAGCAATGTCCATGCAGCCGATGCCGTATCACCCAAAGGCTGGGTCGGCAGCGATAATGTCGTGAGTCTGGGTGAAACCATTACAGCCAATGAAAGTGGCTTGAAAAGCGCATACACAGGCAATCCGAATCTGAATTTCTCTGCTTGGGCGCATACCGGAGATTGGTTTGTTTTTCAAAATACCAATTTGGCAGATGTTAGCGTAACCGTTTCTGGAGCTGCTGGATTCGCTCCCGGTTTGACCGTATGGGCAACCGGCGCGGCGAAATTTGACGGCGGCACCGAAGGCTTTGGTTCAGAAATCAGCGCCGCAGGATTTGGCACACCACACTCATTAAATGCTACCGGTGCAATGGGCGATGCAGGCACGCTGTGGATGGCCAACGGTCAAGGCGGTAACGCCATCGAAACCCTTGGGTATGCAGTTTCAGGTCCGGCAGCATTCACAGCGGCCGACACAGGTTGGGGCGAAACCATTTTTACCGGCGCGCATGATGTTAGCGTAACCAACACATTTGAAAACGGTGTAACCGGTAGCACTGGTGCAAACGTAGCAACACTAACATTCAACGACTTAGCATCAGGCTGGTACGCCGTATATGTCGGTGGCACCAACCATGCCTCTGCGGGTGGCGCATTTGAATTGACGGTTAGCGCAGTGCCGGAAGCAGAAACCTGGGCGATGTTGCTCGCAGGTCTGGGTTTGGTTGGTTGGCGTCTGAGAAGATCACCAACAGATTCATGCGAAGCCGCAGCTTAATCACCGCATGATGTATCAATAAGCAGCTACGGAGGGTTTTTACAGAATCCTCCGGTTTCGCCAAAAAAATCCATCAAGCCATAACTAATAAATTTCACGCAGCTTAAGCGCAGCTCGTGATGAACACAATTGTGAGCGCCTCAAACATGTAAATCGTTCTGATGTTCCATAACACACCATAGCGCACATACTGAATTGCAGGGCGCATGAGGAGTAATATCATGATAATCAATATAAAAAACACCATTATTACCTTAGTCCGGATAGCTTGCCTTACTATTTGCATCGTTTCAGTGTCGCACGCTGACGGATTCGGGCCTATTCCCATGTCTCTGAAAGGCGCACCGGTTCCAGAAGTTCCCGGTTTATTGGATGGCCCTGATCCAATCATTATCAACAAGAACAAAGCAATCGCATTGGGCAAAGCTTTATTCTGGGATGTTAGTGTAGGAAGCGACGGTATCGCTTGTGCCACCTGCCACTATCATGCGGGCGCAGACCGCCGCACAAAAAATCAGATTGCACCAGCCGGTAGAAATAGCACACTACCGAAGGAATTCTCACTGGCAAGCGACGGAACGCTTCGCGGACCGAATAGCAAACTGAAAAAGACCGATTTTCCATTTTTTCAAACCAGCGATCCGATGAGTCCCACCGGTGAGCCAATTTATATTAATAATGACGTGGTATCGTCCTCAGGCACTTTCGGCGGCGATTATCGTGATGTTGAATGGTTTCAGGAAAAAAACGATGAATGCGAACGCAACACCGATCCGGTATTTCATGCCGGCGCAAAAAGCACGCGCAAGGTAGAACCGCGTAATACACCGACCATCATCAATTCAGTTTTCAATTTTCGCAGCTTCTGGGATGGCCGCGCCAACAACATTTTCAACGGCAGTAGCCCTTGGGGAGATCGCGATCCGGATGCCGGTGTCTGGGTGAAGAATAGCGACGGCACAGTCACCAAACAACGGTTAAGACTAATCAATTCCTCGCTTGCATCCCTAGCCGTCGCTCCTCCATTGGATAACTTTGAAATGAGTTGTCATGGCCGCACCTTCGCTGATCTGGGCCGTAAATTATTAAACCGTAAGCCGCTGGAGCATCAACGTGTTCACTGGAACGACAGTGTTCTAGGTCCATTGGCACACAGCACCAATAATAACTTGCAGAAAGGTTTGAATACGCGTTATTACCGGTTGGTCATGGATGCATTCAATTCCAAGTACTGGAAGCATAACGATGTTGGTCCGTTTGGTTCCCCCTCGCCTGCCTCGGCAACACACGATCTGCCTTACCGGCAAATAGAAGCCAATTTTGCTATGTTCTTTGCGCTTGCTATTCAAATGTATGAATCGACATTGATTTCCGACGATTCACCTTTTGACCAAAGCGCTGTTGATGAACATGGCATGCCGACTGAACTAAGCGAGTCGGCACTGCGCGGTCTGGACGTTTTTCGTGATTCACATTGCGCACTCTGCCATATCGGTCCAAATTTCACCTCATCCGCTGTCGTAACGAATGGAATCTTGCAAAAAATCAACCCGCATGCTTTCGGTAACTCTTCTTTCCGCATCAGTACCACGAATGTTATTACCTATTTATCGCTGACCGGCGGCATGATGTTTCAGGATACCGGCTTTTCCGGAACCGGCGTCACGCCCGTAGAAAACGATATCGGTTTGGGTGGCGTCGATCCCTTTGGAAATCCCTTATCGTTCGCCGATCAATACATGCAGCTTTTGGCCGGCAATAAAGCCGGGGTTGTTGATCCTTATGTTGCCGATGTACGGGCATGCGATCTTGATACGGCCATTGCACTGGATCGCGATAGGCCACATCCTTTGCTATTTACCCGCGCGGATGGCATACAAAAGCAAACGCAAGATACCGCGGATTGTTTTAATCCAGTAGGTGCATTTATCCCGACAGTTGACGCAGCTGCTGCGGAACTGAACAAAGCCAATAGAAAACGCTTTTTAAGCGCCGCTGCAGGCACATTCAAAATTCCAACACTAAGAAACATAGAGTTAACGGGACCTTACATGCATAACGGCGGTATGGCCTCATTGGAAGAAGTGCTGGAATTTTATATCCGGGGCGGTAATTTTGAAGTGCCACCGAAAGAATTCGGCAAAGTTTTTTCACTGGTTGATTTGCAATTGTCATCGGAAAGCCGTGAAGATTTGCTGAATTTTCTGAAAAGCCTGACAGATGATCGTGTACGCTATGAGAAAGCGCCTTTTGACCATCCGGAATTGGCCGTTCCTCACGGTCATGCAGGAAATAATGTGCTGATCACAGCCACTCATGCGCTGAGCGATAACCTCGCGGCGGATGAATATTTCACGGTACCTGCGGTAGGCGCCGAAGGACGGGGAATTAATCCATTGTATCCATTCGAGCGCTATCTGCAATAACATTGCAGCATTGTCTGCTCACAGAACAGGCTTGAAAATAACCCGCCGAGGTTTTTTCAAGCCTGTTACTCATTTTAGTGCAGCTTAAAAAACTTATCGTGAATGCGCCGTGTAGCCCGCCATACCGCCCAGAGTACAACCGGAATCATGACCCCGGCCGCCAGTTCAGGGTGAATCGGCAAACCCGCTGCCTTGCCTGCCTTAGCTATGTACAACAATAAACTGACCACATAATACGAAATCGCCGCAATCGACAAACCTTCCACCGTACTTTGCAGCCGTAGCTGGAGCTCTTGACCACGCGTCAGTTTTTCCAGCAATTGCTGATTCTGTGTTTCAGTCAAAATATCGACACGGGTGCGCAACAAAGCACTGGCGCGTGAAACGCGCGCGGAAAGATAACTCATACGCTGCACAGTTGCTTCAACCGTCGCAATCGCCGGAGACAACCGCCGTTGCATGAATTCGCCAATCGTCTGCGTGCCCGGTATCGCTTGCTCCCGGAGTTCGGCGATGCGTTGCGTCACCAGCTTGTTATATGCTTGTGTCGCGGCAAAGCGATACGCGTGTTGAACTGTCGCACGTTCAATCCGCGCGGCTAACGCAATCAACGTATCGAGCAATTCCTGATCGGACGCCGCTTTATTTTCCAGCCGCGCCGTGATATCCGCCAACTGCTGTTCCGCGCTGGTCAACTCAGGAAACAACCGTTTGGCAACCGGCAAACCACGCAATGCCATCAAGCGGTAAGTTTCGATCTCGAGCAAACGCTGCGAAACCCGCCCGGCACGCGTTTCGGAAGATCCCGCTGGCATAATCACCAACATGCGTTCAAAACCGCTAGGACGCAACATGAAATCGGTAACCGCCAGAGAATGCCGTTCTCTACCGATCAACGAAGCCACCACAGGATTTCCCCCAAACCACTTACGAGCCTGCGACAGCAACTCTTCGGGTTGATTCAGATTGCCACAGACCATCGCCAGTTTGACCGCAACAAACGTACGGCCAGGTATCTCAGCCAGCCAATCACGCGGTAACGTCACATAAGAAAGTAATTCCGGATCGGTCGCCCCCAATTGCGCAGTTTCGGGCAAATTTTGCACCACGGAATAGCGTGTAAATTCGCTGTGACGCTCCCAGCGCACCGTATAGCCTTGTAAGCGCAAACGCAGAAAATTACTTTGCAACTGTTCGAGCATCAGAGTTTGCTGTCCGGGAAGGCGGCGCAAATGCTCGCATTCTTGTTCGCGCGTGATGCCTTCGTTAATGACCACCACATACACCACCAATGCAGGCAAGCGGATACGCTGACTGGGGCGAGCATGCACCTCGTTGTGCAACAAAATACGTTGCGGATCATTATCGGGCAACAAATCGGTTAAACCGGAATCAATACTGGAGTACATGCAGGCAAAATAAGTAAAATTGTTTGAAGGCTTGAATGTACCAAGGATCCCATGTCAGGTCAAAAGCACTGAAAAACTATACTTCATAGTCTACAATGACCGGTAACACCAGCAGATGATCTGCGACTGCATGCATTTCTAGCTGACTTCCATACTCATAAAAACATGACAAATTCCGATCACACACCTTCTTCACCGGCATCACAACTTCAACACAGAAGCCTTGCCGCCGTATGGCACCCCTGTACGCAAATGAAACAACACGAAACCTATCCGCTCGTTCCGGTCGTACGCGGAAAAGGCGCGTGGTTATACGATGCCGACGGTAATCGCTATTTGGATGCGATCAGTTCCTGGTGGGTCAATTTGTTCGGCCATGCCAATCCGGTCATCAATGCCGCGATCCGCGATCAATTGGAAAAAATAGAGCATGTCATGCTGGCAGGCTTTACCCATGAACCGGTTGTCATGCTATCGGAGCGGCTCAAACGTATCGCGCCCGGTTCGCTCGGACACTGTTTTTATGCCAGCGACGGCGCATCGGCGATTGAGATTGCCTTAAAAATGAGCTTTCACTACTGGCTTTTGAACGGACAACCACAAAAAAATGGCTTTATCAGCTTGCAAAACGATTATCACGGCGAAACGCTCGGTGCGTTATCCGTCACCGATGTAGCCATTTTTCGCGAAACGTATGCACCACTGCTCAGACCATGCACTCATGTCCCCACACCGGATTGGCGCTACGCGGAAGCGGGCGAACCGGCCGAAGCTTACGCGCTCCGCGCTGCTGCGGCATTGGAACATTATCTAGCGGAACACCATGCGCAAACGGCTGCCTTGATTCTTGAACCGCTGGTGCAAGGCGCGGCGGGAATGGGCATGTACCACCCGGTTTATTTGCAGCGCGCTCGGGAAATTTGCGACCGCTATCAAGTGCATTTGATCGCCGATGAAATCGCGGTCGGTTTTGGCCGCACTGGAACCCTATTTGCTTGTAACCAGGCGAATATCGCTCCGGACTTCCTATGCTTATCGAAAGGTCTGAGCGGCGGCTACCTGCCACTTTCCGTGGTGATGACAACCGATGCGGTTTTTCAGGCTTTTTATGACGACAAAACCGCACGCGCTTTTTTGCATTCGCATTCACACACCGGCAACGCGTTGGCGTGCCGCGCCGCTTTAGCTGCTCTGGATATGATTGAGCAAAACCAGGTTATTACAACAAACACGCTCAAGACTGCCTATCTGAATCGCATCGCAGCACCGCTAGCGGCGCATCCCAAAGTCCGGAATTTCCGCAATTGCGGCATGATCTGGGCGTTCGAGACCGAAACCGATGATCCCGATTTTGCCGCAAACTGTTTTCAAGCCGGATTGAAGCAACAATTAGTGTTGCGCCCCTTGGGAAAAACCATTTATTTCATGCCGCCCTATATTATTAACGAGCAGGAAATGGATTTGCTGGTCGATGGCACGTTGCACGTGCTGAATACGCTCTAACTTCATAACAGCGAGTGAATGCAATGAAACTGACTTTTTTGGGTGCAGCAGGTGAAGTAACCGGCTCCAGTTATTTGATCGAAACCGGATCTGTCCGCTTTCTGGTCGATTGCGGCATGTTTCAGGGCGGGCGCGAAGCCGACAAGAAAAACCGTACGGCTTTTAAATACGATCCCAAAACCATCGACTTTGTCCTGCTGACGCATGCGCATATCGATCATTCCGGTTTATTGCCGCGGCTGAGTGCATGGGGTTTTCGCGGCCCGGTTTATTGCACGGCGGCAACGGCGGATTTATTGCAGGTGATGTTGAAGGATAGCGCTTACATTCAGGAAAAGGAAATCGAATGGCGCAATCAATCGCGCCGCCGCAGTCAATCCGCTCAGGATCTTGCACCGCTGTATACCGTCACGCAGGCGGAAGCGCTGTTAAAACAACTGCAGCGCGTCGATTACAACACTGAACTTAATCCACATCCGTCGATACGCTGCTGCTTCCGCGAAGCCGGTCATATTCTCGGTTCCGCTATCATTGAGTTATGGGTCAAAAAACAGACCGGAAACAAGAAAATTGTGTTCTCCGGTGATTTGGGGAAACCCGGCCATCCGATTGTGCGCGATCCGGCTTTCATCCGCCAGACTGACATCCTGTTGATAGAATCCACTTATGGCAACCGCCTGCACCGCAGCATGCCGGACACCCTCGACGAGCTTGTTTATGCCATTAACAACACACTCGTGCATAAGGGCGGCAACGTCATCATTCCGGCTTTTACCGTCGGACGCACGCAGGATTTGTTGTTTTTGCTGATTGACTTGTACCGCCAGGGCAAATTGGGTGAAATGGCCATTTATGTGGATTCGCCGATGGCGCGGGCAGCGACGGAAATCACGCTAAAACATCTGGCATTACTCGACCCGGAAGCTTCCGATGCGCTGCATTGGATGAACCAGAATGTGCAAAAACCGCGTATCCATTTTGTACAGGATATCGAAGAATCCATGCAACTTAATCATATGAAGCACGGCGTCATCATTATTTCCGCCAGCGGCATGTGCGATGCCGGCCGTATCAAGCATCACCTGAAATACAATCTTGACCGCGCCGAATGCAGCATCCTGATCACCGGATTCCAAGCGGAAAGAACATTGGGCAGACGGCTTGTCGACGGCGCAAAACTCGTTAAAATTTTTGGCCAGGATATTCACGTCAAAGCGGCCATTTACACTATCGGTGGGCTTTCCGCTCATGCCGATCAGGCTGGTCTGCTTAATTGGCTGGGCCACTTCGAAAAAGCGCCGGAAAAGATTTTTGTGGTACACGGCGAACTCAGCAACTCCACCGCCTTAGCCGCTGCCATTCAACAAAAACTCAATTGGACGGCCACTATTCCGGAATATTTGTCGGCTGTTACACTGTAAATCCACTTGACCGAGCATAGTTCTACACCATCCCAGCGGACTCAATCCATTAAGGAATCACGAGCGTGCAAGAACGATACGCAGCGCGTGGTGAGCAACACGCACGCCCCGTCTATGAACGATTAACCGCCCAAAACGAAAAATTGTTTGCCACTCAGTCCTCAAAACAAGTCATTTTTTTAAAGGGTCTTAGGAAGTTAAGCACTTACTAAAGTGTGCTAACTTTCTGAGATGAATGCCAAAAACAGATACTATTTTCGTTCTCGAATCAGAGAAGCAAAATTCAGGCAACTTAT
>NZ_QPHG01000013.1:0-83333 GCF_040240425.1 Nitrosomonas sp.
CGGCGCTATGCGCCAGCAGGCGTTCGATCAGCAGCGCCGCTGGCGGCGACAGCCAGTAGCTGATGTCCAGCAGAACCGGTTGCGGCAGCTGGAGCAGTTGGGGTTTTATTGCTGGTGATTGCAGTAAACGATGCAACCGTTGCCGCCGTTCAGCCACTTGCAGCCGCAGCACGCTCGACGCAAATTCCGCGTCAATCAGCTTTGCCTGTTGCAGCGCCGCTACGATGCGGAAGTACAATGCTTCATGCACCGGCCGGGTTTGTTCCGCTTCAGCGGGCTGTGGAGCGATCTCCGGCAATCTGATTGCTTCTACATTCTCAGTCTCTTTTATTGCCTCCAATTTTGCCGGTTCACTGTGCGCCCCATCCGCTCTCCCCTTTGCCTGAGTGCTCGCAGCAAGACTTCTCAGCAATGTATGCAATGCACCGGAAGTGTTGCGCTGCGCCAGCGCTTCATGCCAAGCCTGTAATGTAACTTGTGCATCGGCTTCGCCCGATACACCACGTGCAAGCGCTTGCAAATAAGCCGCCGGTGCAATATTGGCAGTATCCTCAGTCAACAAATAACGCATGCTGGCCGTCCATAAGCACTGTTCCCATTGCTTCTGGCTGCTTTGTTCAACCCGGGCAGTCGCCCGGTATAGCGTATCCGCGTGCGCCAGCAGATGTTCGTTCAGCACGGCCGCTGGCGGAGCTAACAAATAGGCAATATCCATCCGGATTGATTGCGCCAGCTGATTCACCCAGTCGTGTGCGGCTATCGCACGCAATGCAGTCCGTAACCGTTGTCTGAGGTCCGCGGGCTGAATACTTTCTTCTATAGCCGCGAGACGCTCATGAATCAGCCCTAATCTACACAGTTCCGCCATAACGGTGACATACAGCGTCTCAAAACCGGTTTGGGGTTGCGGCGCCATTGGCTGGAAAGTCGATCCGGTACTCACCGGTTCCGCGGTGATCGGCTTGTCCCGATTTTTATGGGCAGAATCGTTTTCAAGCAATGTTTGCTGCGGTAACGCTGCAATCGCTTTCGGATCAATTTTCCGTTCTTCTAACTGGCTCTCCGGCAGCGGTTGAAAGTCAGCCGTTTGCGCTTTATCACCAGCTTCGCCTTGCACCAACACGTCATACCAAGCCCGTAGCGTGATCTGCACACCAGTCTCGTCCGATACGCCGCGTGCGAGTGCCTGCAAGTAGATCGCCGGTGTGATTTCAGCAGTGTCCAGGGTCAACAGATACCGCAGGCTGGCAGCCCATAAACGCTGTTGCCATTGCTGCCGGTCATTTTGTCCGGTTACCCGGTATAGCGTGTCTGTCTGCGCCAGCAGGTGTTCATTCAGCACGGCCGCTTGTGGCGCCAGCAGGTAAGCGATCTCCATCCGTATGGATGGCGGTAGTTTGTTCACCCAGCCGGGTACGGCTATCGTGCGCAGTGTCATGCGTAACCGTTGCCTGAGTTCAGCCGGTTGAGTGCTTGTCTCAATCGTTGCATGATGAGCGTCGATCAGCTGCGCCTCGCGCAAGGCTACGATTACTGTTGCGTACAGTGCTTCATCGCCTGCCAGGGAGTGTTGTGACGTTGATCCAGTTGCTGATTCCGTTTCGGCTTGTTTGGCTTGTTTGGTTTGCTTGCCTTGTTCGTTCCAATCCTCACGGGCATTACTCGATTGGAAAGGTGTTTGCTGCGACTGGATTGCAATCGCTTCCAGGTCGATTTCCCGGTCATGCAGTAGCTCTTCCAGCAGCAGCCGGTAGTAGGCTTGCCGGTCATTGGCGCGATCCGCGTACTTTTCTATTGCTTGCAGGAAGGTGTGCCGGTCGGCAGTGTCGCTGGCGGATTCCATCCGCAGCAGTTGTTCAACCAGGCTGTGCAGTTCGATTTCGTCCAGTTGCGCTGCCGTTACATCGTAGCGGCGGTTGCGCAGGTCTTGATACAGTTGCCGCAGTTGCGCCGGGTGATTGGTTGCTAACGTTTCCAGCAACGCGCTCAGACTGTACCCGGCAGCCGGTTGACCGGTTGTGAAACGTTGCTGAATCTGCCAGTAAGCAGCATGTGCTTCGCTTGCTGGGTTTAACTCCTGAACGGAATGCGGGGTTTCTTCGGTTGTCCGCTGCCATGCCGGTGCGCCGCCGATGAGCGTTCGCAATAACGCCGCTATCGCGCTGCCGGTTTTGCTGTGTTCCAGCGCTACGTGCCAGGCGCGCAGGGTCGTCTGTAAGTTCGCTTCTGCTGGAGAGACAGCGCGCACGAGTGTTTGCAAGTAAGCAACCGGATCGATCTCTGTAGCGGTTTCGGACAACAGATAATTCAGGCTCGCACCCCATAGCCGCTGCTTCCAGTGTTTTTGCGTTGCTTTCCCGGACGATCCGGACAACCGATACAAGGCGGCGCTATGCGCCAGCAGGCGTTCGATCAGCAGCGCCGCTGGCGGCGACAGCCAGTAGCTGATGTCCAGCAGAACCGGTTGCGGCAGCTGGAGCAGTTGGGGTTTTATTGCTGGCGATTGCAGTAAACGATGCAACCGTTGCCGCCGTTCAGCCGCTTGCAGCCGCAGCATGCTCGAAGCAAATTCCGCATCGATCAGCTTCGCCTGTTGCAGCGCCGTTACGATGCGAAAATACAATGCTTCATGCACCGGCTGGGTTTGTATTGCTTCAGCGGGTTGTGCAGTGATCTGCGGGGGTTGCACCTCCTCTTCCCAGCGCTCGCTTTCTATCCCTTTCGTCTTGCTTCGTGCTGCATCCCGATCGTCATTCCGGGGCATCGGCAAAGCTGAGTTTCCTGTGGAATCTGCATGCGGATTCCGTGCATAGGCATTTTCCATGGCCAGCAATGCGTCATGCAGTAAGCTGCCGGTTCTCCCTTCGTGACGAAACTGCGCGGCAAATTGGCGGATTCTTTTCAGCAGGGCGAGTGATTCTCGCGCTTGCGGCGGTGCAATTTCCCGGAAAAGGCGATCCAGTAAAGTCACCCGGTTAGCCTCAGGCTGGCCGTTTTGCAGCAGCATCGCCAAGAGCTTTTCCCAGGCAGCATTGACCGCCTGTGTTTGAGCGGCTGGCATGGTATCCGTATGTGACATTGCTCGTTGATATAGCCGCAGGAAATCCAGCAGCGGATGCGCATAATCCGGCGTGATACGGCTTAAAACATCCTCCAATGCACTGCGTGGAAACTGCGAAACCAAGCGGTTAATGACTACCGCTCTTTCCGCAGACGGCAAACGTTTGAGCAGATGAACCCAAGCTGCGCTGGCGCTGTGTTCCCGCAGCACTTGCTGCAGCATCTTTTCGTGCACATGCCGATCCGCCGTGTCCATAGGCCAGGGCATCCGGCCCGTCAGCAAAAAATCCTGCAATTTTTCCAAATCTGTTTGGATTTTACTTAACCGCTGTACCGGCAATCGGGTTGGCAACGTCTTGACCGGTATCGATCCGGATTGCGCAAAATTGCTTTGCAGCGCGCGCAGCTGGTCGCTCAACTCTTCCTGCACGCGCTGAATCAGTTCAGCATAAAAATCCACGCCGGGAATATTGCCCAGGTCAATTTCCACCCGATCCAAACGCCAGACCGCATCGGTCTCATCGAATTCATCCAGGATTGAATCAATGGCAGGCAACAGCTTTGCTGTCAGGAAAGCATTCATTTCCGGCTCGTGTTCGTTGGCTAGCGAGAAAGAGTCAAACGAACAGTCAAAAATAAATTCATCAATGCGGTGCGTGCTCGACATAGTATTAAAGCCAGCATTCACAATCGGTTTCTCCTCTGTTTTTCAGCAGAAAAGAGATTATTCGTTCCGATGCTCTGTTTAGTTGCTTGAAATTATCCTGATGGTGATCGAGGTTGGCCTGCTGTAGACAAAATAACCAAGTTTTATAGCGTTGCTCGAGATCCTGCATCGGTACAAAGTCGAGCCAGTAAAACTCGGGGAGAATATGCGCGGGAAGATTCTTGATCACCGTTTCCTCGGCAAATTTACGGAATGCGGTATTTGCAAACCTCGCCGTCCAGGATGGGAAAATCACGCTGACACGAAAATCAAAAAAATCTTCAGTACCGGGGATAGCGGTAGCAACATCCTTTCCTCGATGCCGCAGCAGCACGTGCTCGATCATGTGAAAACTCTCGCATGCGATATTCAGTTGTGTAATCGCGTTGCAGAATTCATGCGCGTATCGAACCGCATCATCCCGGTTGCGTTTGCGGCTCAACGGCCATAAGCGGGTATTCTGTCCGGACTTCAAACACACGGCGGTATATTCCCTGGTGCTGATCAGCCGGAAATTTTTTATCTCGACGCCATCCTTAAAAACACCGTAACCAAACGGCGGAAGCTTTGCGGGGATAGCAATTTGTGCAAATTTTTCTTCCTCGAATACGACCGGAATTGCGCGATCTTCCATTTTCTCCGGTAAGAATTGCACACTTTCCGCCAGAATATGATCGGGAATCAGGCGGCTGTTTCTTTCCGCGAGAACATCGGTGATTAATGCAATGCGATCGAATGACTGCAATCCCAGCAGAATACTGATCCGTTTATGCGCACCGGCGAGATTTTCTTCCAGCTCGCCATGGTGTGGGTGCAATACCGGTTTCAGGTAGTTAAAACCCTTCGCCCGGTCGCGCGTGATTTCCCGGATGCATTTCAGATAATTGATTTTGTTCTCGATCACCCACTTGGCTTGATCGGGCCGCCGGTAACAATCGAATTCCTGCAAGGAGCGTTGCGGATATTGTTCGCCGTACATCGCCAACACCGTATCCAGCACGCGATTCCTGCGCTCGGTGAAGCGATCGTAACGCTCCAGAATCTTGGACAGTGTCGTCCGGCTATGATGATTGCCATCCGCATACAGCGATTCGATGCCGGGAATATTCCGGTCATCGAGAAATTGGGAAAAATAGGACTGTTCCAACCCGGAATCGAGCGAAAACAAGCGCGGCATTTCTTGCAGATGCTGCAAGTAATCCGCCATCAATTGCTCGTACGGAAAGAGGTATGCTTTGAGCTGCTTTGCCTTTGCTTTCACGTCAGGCGATTCCGACTGCGGAATACCGTAGCGGTTAATCCCGTAAACGGCCGGAAAATGATTCTGAATCGAGTAATAATCGGGGGATACCCGCCGCTCTCCTTTGGGCAGCGGGATTAAATGCGCAAACGACGGGCGATTATTTCTGAATGCATGGTATGCAAAAATTAATTTCTTCAGTTCCAGACGCGTTTCTTCCAGCAACGCTTCGTCTTGCGCATTCTCGTAGGGTGTAAATCCCGTCGCCTTGCCGTCATGATTCTTGCGGCTCACATCCTGGGGAAGCACCAGCCGCAATAGTTGTTTCGGCTTGCCGGATTTAGGAAAACACAGATCGGGAAATACGTAGCGCGATGAGTCATAGGAAATGCTGGTGTACTTCTTGTTTTCCTGGTCAATCAGGTATAGATCGTGCACCTTGCTCACACCATCGATTTGACTGATCAGGGAAATCAAATCGACTACGCTGAGAATCTCCTCCGCGCCTTCAAAGCACCGGTCGCTGATAAAACCATGCCTTGTCAGCGGGCCGGAAAAAACCTGTTCGTAATTGCCCGTTTGACTCAGAATCGATTCATAGCGGTCAATCTGAATGCCGGAAGAAATGTAGTGGGCGCATTGGAGGAAGATTTCAGCATAAATTTTGGCGCTATTGTGAGCCGGTTGTATTTCGATCTCACCCGCCAGAAAATAGGGCACCGTATGGATAACTTCAACGCGATGAATATCCTCGCACAGATTGCGATGCGCGGCGAAAACAGACCGGATTCTTTGTATGACGGCCTTTTCATCGAGTTCCCCGGCGCTTTGATCCGGTGTATTGATTTCTGAAAACAAACCATCGCCGATTCCGGCCAATATTTTATCCAATCGGGATAACACACTCCCGAAGCGCGACAGGGGAATAACCAGCTTTGCCAGCAACTCACCGCCATTGGCTATCCAATCGTCCGGGTTTGATTCGATCGCAGCCAGAATATTTTTTAACGCATCGTTGAGTTTCGCATAATGAAATACCGCGTCCAGCTTGAATAACACTTCGTTCAACCGGGTACTCAAATCCGTGCTCAGCGATGAATCCATCAAGACCGACCAGATGGAGCCAATCTTGCTCCAGATATCGTCGACACTCGATAAACTCGCATCCAGTTGATGCAGGATATCGCCTATTTGATCAGCCAGTTGCTCGTATGCCGGTAACGGCAAGTCAATATCAGCCGCAAAATCGCGCCCTCGTTTTAAGTTTTCGTGATCAGTGTCCAGTTGATGGCCGAGTTGATCCAGCAGCGAGCGAACATGCTCCGAAGCGATATTGATCCGTTCCAGCTTACCGGATAGCTCGCTCAGATTCTCATCTTGCTTGGGTGAATCCGCCCGGCTTTGAATCAGCTCATCGTCAAGCTTCACAAATACGGTGTAAAGACCGTTGGCTAACGCGTTCTCTTCCGTCGCGCTGGGTTCGAGCCAGACATAATCGATTTCCGGAATAGCGTCGTAGAGAATTTTCTGATAATCGATTCCGGTCACTGCGGCGCTGGGAAGAATTTCTTCCGGCGAGTAGAGCGCTTGCTGCTGATAATCGATCGTTCCTTTTGCACCGGTCAAATAATCCGGCACGGTAAATCCGGAACGGTAAGACAGATCGGTCAACCCATAGCAGAGTTGTTCCAGAATGGTAACGCCGGGATCATGCAGGTTATAGTCGGTCCATAGGTCACCGGATAAATCCTGAACCTTGCCGATGGCTTCCTTGCGCAACGTTTCAAAATCCAATCCATCGGGATCGATCCGGATACGCGGTATTTGCTCAGAGGCCGGCATACTCTTGCGAAGCTGCGAATGAATGCGGGTTGCTCAATTGCGCCTGGATTTGCTGGTGCAAACCGGACAGCAATGCATGGACGCGATGATAAGGCAAATTCCCCAGCGCCTTGATGGCCAGTGACAGTTCAGCCTCGATAAACACAAAGCGCTGCCGTTCCTGCGGCGCGATACCCGGCGCAAACAATTCATTGGCTTGTTGATTTAACTTGCCGATCAGTTCGAATACGGATTTGAACGGCAGCTCGGCCAGCGCTTCCAGCAGCAGATTGCCTTCCTGCAAACTCAAATGAATGACTAGCATGCGCGCGGACATTTATTTGCCTTCCTGTCTTTTGCGTAAAACTTTGGGGTACGCCGATTCCGGCTCTTTTTCGCTTTCATACATCACCGGGTCATACCATAACCGGGTAATGTAATAATTCACCCAGATCTTGTCACCGTATGACGATTCCACACGAAGCTGTAGCGTGTATTCAAAGTTTTCGATATTCGCGCCGCGCTCCCAGCGTAATTCGAGGCGATTGCACTTCGCGCCATAGTGCGCCTGATGATAGGTGATCTGGCTCTTGTCGTTATAGGCGTTGAGCGCGAAAGCATGCATCAAGGCATACTTGCCGTCGGCATCTTTACCGCCGACACCGGCCATCACCTCGAAGGCCTGACAGCCGGTCAACGTTTCGGTGATATCGTGCCAGTTTCCATCCGCTGGCACCGGCAGCTCTCCGCGGCGTCCGACTCTGCCATGCGAAGCGATGGTACCGGCGACATCCAGTTCAAAGCGGGGATTGTCGGTATTGATACCGACACCGGCTGTTATCGCATCGCCAGACTCGGCGCTGCCATCGGTACTGCGCAATGTCAGAATATGCGGGTTATTTTTATTGCCGAAGCTCAAATTTCCCGTTGCTTTATCGATACCGGCAGACCACATGGCACTAAGCGTTGCCATATTCTGATAAAAACTCATCAGCTTGCCGTCGCCCAGCTGAAAAATTTTCAACCCCTCTTCGGCGGTTTTCTCGAATCCATCATCAATCAGATTCAGCGTCGAATCGATTAAATCGGCAAATGCCACTTCAGAAGGCATCCTGCCATTCTTGAATTTGGCTTCTAGTGTTTTTCTATCTTTTCGCGCCATTTTTCGTCAGAAATTATAAAAGTACTGCCAATCTCGAGTTCGCCGATGCCGGTGATTTGCGGCTCGATTAAATCGTAGCGATCGTCCATCTCGATAAAATGCTGCTTGATAGGCGCCACGATACTCCAGGGATAGACCGGAATAATATCTTTTACTTCCGAATCCTCCGGTTTATCCGCGCTGTCTAACAGGTCGAAATAGTCTTCGCCCGCCGGTGCAATTCGCAGTATGGAAAGATTGGTGACACGATCGACATAATCGAGACTCTGGATAAAAGACTCAATATCATGTTTACTGACCATCCAGCCGAAGTGACGGGTATACCCTATGGTCTCGTTCCACGGCGACAGAAAATCCGTGATCGCCTGATTCAAACGCTCCAGATACATACCGGCCAGTAATGGATTTTTCAGCTTGACCGTGCAGCGCACCTGGATGACTTCGTAAACCGGGTTAAGGATATGCGCAGTCACAAAAGGCGGCACATACTGGTTGATAAAATCCTGTATTTCAGTAATCAGGTGACCATTCAGAAGCGGCTTCTGCGTGACACTTTCGTTCTGAGCGAGATAAGGCACCACCACCATCAGCACATGGCCGGGACTGAAGCGCTGCCTGATCACAAAATCAGGGCTCATGCCAGGAAAACACTTAACCTTATAGATTTGCGGAAACTGCTCGAGTATCAGCAGCTCATAATCGGCTGGCAGCAACGCGCGTTTTTTATGCCTCAACCGCTCGCTGACACGAATGCGCAGATGAGCGCGGTCTTCCGCCAATCGGCCGCCAAAAGAGGGTTGAATTTGTTTGACGGCGCCTATGCCCGGAATTGATTTGCGCGCACGCGACACCGCACCGGCCGGTAAGCGGATGGAATTGCCCGGCACGGCATCCTGTTCCAGATGCCGGCTGGCTCTTAACGCCTGCGCATGAATTGAATACAAACTGCAAAATTTTTCCAGATCATGATCGGACGACACCCGCAACCAGGATAATCCGGCCGGTAACACGGTATTGTCCTGGGAAATATCCGCCGGAATATTCAACGTGATTATTCCCGATCTCATGAACCGCTGCGTGGAGTCGGATACGATCTCTCTAGCGCTTAGCGCAACCCATTGGTTATCCGTCAGATAAAACCACTGCATCTCCTTCAGCGAAGCGGCTTCTACCGGCAATGAATTCTCCCGCAAATAAAAATATAGCGTAATCACACCGCCACCGGTCAAACCTTTTAAGCCAATTAATAAATTCCCGGAGTGGAGAAATTGCGGCAATAAATAATGGGCTTGATCGGCTCGCATAGTGACATTTTTCCATCCTAGCGGATGCAAATAAATCATCCTCTCTTGCAGCGCCGCAACGCAATTGACTTCTTCCTTGCCCATGATCATTTGCGCAGAAGCTTTATAGTTGACTGCGATGGATGTGATCATCGGTGTGTACGGCGGATTAGGCACGTGTTTAAGAAACTTGGCATGTTTCTGTTTGGCGTTGAAAGTCAGTACATTAGCCAATGCAGTGGGATAATCGCGGTGACCGAATGCTTGCCCCGGCGCCGCCAGGGTGAATTTGAAGAAGCCTCGATGCGTGGAGGGCGTGTAAGCGAATTCTGCCAAAGCATTGCGATATTCAAAAGGACTCCAATAGGAAATGACCGGAGCACACGACAATTTACGGTATGCGCTGACTTCACTGCCGCCATCCAAACTGGCTTTAATTTGAAAAAGAGAATTGACAACCGCCGCTTTGGCATTCTCCGGCAGCCATTTGCCATTTGACAGTACCGTTGTACTGACCCGGAAGTCGGTATCGCCGAAAGTTTCATAGCCCCGGTAATGGGTTTTAAAACCGCCGATACCGGCAGGTAAACCGCCCCACTGGATCTCGACATTGAAATCCGATAATTGCTTACCGGCCGCTTCCGGGCAACCCACGATCAGATACGAACCAACCTCCGGCAGCGGGCCAAACGGCGCAAACGGCGCGAGCGGGGATAATTGTCCGATGTTATTGTGCAATTGCACCGTGCGGCATCCTTCCACCGCGACATCAATGCGGATCGAATCCAATTCCAGCTCGCTCAAAATCCCATAGGGATATAAGTAGCTCTTGGGATTCAGAACCAATCGCACCACAGGCAATCCGGTTTCATAACCTTCGCCGTGAATTTTGGAATCGTAGGGAACAACCGCCGGAAAGTTTTCCGGCAGGAAAAAAGTAAGCGTCAGGCTATTTTCTTCCTGCCGTTGTTCAACGCCTGAGTAGGATGGCAGATACTCGGCGATCTCCCGCCACCCGCCTTCGGCCGATAAACTGATAATGAAAATATCCCGGAACGCTTTGAAAAAAGCTTGCTGCTCTTGAACCGACCTTTTTTCATCGGCACTTCCAGACAGTTGCATGGCTACCGCGATTTTCCGGATCCATTGTTCCAGGGTGATTTTATTATCACCCTCCAGTCCAGTGGCGTATTTCATATGGATAGAGACCGTCCGCCGTCCTTCTTGTAACCACAACGCCTTGCTGGCCAGCGCAAACCCGATGCGGGCATGCTGCACCAGAATGGTTTCCTCTCCTTTTTTAGGGGCGCCGAATAATGGGTACATCTGAACATTATCGCTATCTGGCGCGCTATCGCCGGCTAAAACCGGCACATCATTCAACCAGCCGCCAGTAGGAATCTGCCGGGTGATCGCGCCCGCTTGATCATTCAGCACAACCGATTCGCACAAACCATTTTCGGGAAAATTTAATGGATCACGCTTAAAAAATAACGTATGGATAGCGCTCACCGAGGCGTCGTTTATCAAAACATCGTCGTCAGCGGTATAAATAATATCCTGCTTGTTCTCATCCTTACCCGCCAGAAATTCCGTTCCTTTCGGTATCAATACGCTGTGATTTTTTTTGTTGGGAACGAGCGCCACATAAACATGATCGGGTGTGAAACCACGTGGCTGAACTTTGAGCACCTGGTCGTAATAAAAATCGACATAGTTCAAGGTGAAGCGATTAATTTTATTGTGCAGTTTCTGAAACAACTGCAAAAAGGCAAGCAACAATCCTGCGGCGGGTTCATGATCCTTGCTGGTTAACGATACGGACAATAATTTTTCCGCACTGCCTTGCACCATCTCAATGGCTTTGACGAACGCATAGAAACTGGACCGGATAGGAACGGCATCGGCGACATCAACCGCCGCATTGGTGTGACTGAGCGCGGTTTCTTCCGTTACTTGCAACAATGTCATCAAATCGCGGGAGAAAATTGTCTCGAGCGTGTGACGCGAAACATGCTCAGCCAAATATTGCCCGAGCACATCGATATCTTTCCTGAGTCCGGTAATGACGCTTTCCAACACCTTGCGCAATTCGGTACCGATGGCATTTTTTGTCCGCGCCAGTAATTGCAACCACCGGTCCAGCAACCTGACCGCAGTATAAGACGACATCATATGCTGGCTGATTTCTTTTGCGGACAATGCACGCAATGCCTTTGTCAATTCATCGTCAGCCATATTGCCCTGACCGGCAGCGCCGGTCACCAGCTTATCCAGATCGACAGCCAGAATCGTGGCAATGACAACCGTCTCGTCCAGCGAGAAAAAATGCGCCCAGGTTCCGTCTTCCCGATTATTCAGGTTATAAAACTTCATCACTTGCGCATATTCAACCAGCAGCGCCAATAAGGTGTGAAAACGCATATCGGCGACGTTGAAATAATCCTTCTCCAGCGCCGGTAATAATCTTTTCTCCTGATTCTTACCGTCACTGATGTGCAGATGATATTGTGTTGACCAATCGGTGCGAAGCTTCATTCACCCAGAAACCTTATAATTTAACATTCGTGCCTTCAGTGAAATAAAACGGGTACACGATATTGTGGCGGTTATTTGTGGTCCGCACGATGTAGGTAATATCAATCTTGATCAAGCCATTCAAGATATCTTCCTGGTTACCGGAATCCACCCGGATATTTTCCACCACCACGCGAGGTTCAAAAAAAAGTATCGCGCGCTTGATCAGGTCAACCATGACCGTGACCGTCGTTTCATTAATCTCTTCAAAGACCTGACTTTTTAAACCGCAGCCGTATGTGGGTTGCATCACGCGCTCGCCGGGATTGGTCGATAAGAGGATATACAAGCTTTCATGGATATCCTCTTCTGCCGACACTTTCCGCATCGATCCATATTGACCGAATTCAGGCGGAAATCCCCAGCCAGTTCCCAGGAATGATTTATCGTCGGTACTCATCGATTTGCTTCCATGCTAACCACCGATCATCACCGTCGGAAAACCCAGCACGATCGTGCCGCCGTGCGCCGTTGTGTCACCCATCCGGGCAGCCGGGCGGTTGCTGATCATGACCGTCGCCGATCCTTTCACAATACTGTCGGGCGGACCGACGCAGACGCACATATCCCCTACCACAGCCGCCGGCATATTGCCGATCAATACAGTGGGCACGCAAGGACCGCTGATCGGTCCGCCCACATGAGGAATCGGCGGCACGCCCGGTGTTTGCATCGGGCAAGTATGCATATCGGTGATACGTGCGGCTGGGGGCATCGTTAAATTCCTTTCAAAACAATTGCAATCCTGAGCATTCAATACAGCTTAATTGATCATCACAATGGCGCCTTTTACCGTGGTCTGGCCGCTGGCCGACAGCTCGGCCGTGGCGTTACCTTTGGCGCTGAAACCGACATTGGCTTGATGATTGATGTTGAGTCCCTGATTCTTGATATCCGCTTGCGCCGTCAATTCGATATTGCTCACCGCATCGATGGTTACCTTGCCCTTGGCGCTGATCTTGATGTCTTTCGGGCTGTCGATAGTAATGCCGCTGGAATTGAGCTCGATTTTGTTGGAATTCTGGTCTTGCAGCAGTATCGATTTCTGATCGTCGCTGATGACGATTTTGTTATTGCCCGGTGTAATCACGGTGATCACTTTCTTGTCATCATCAAACTCAAGCTTGAGCTTGCTGCGGGTAACCACTGCTTTAATGAAATTATCGGCGGTCAATTCGTAGGGCATTTTTTGTTTGCTGCTGTACAAACTGCCGAGAATGACCGGATGCGAAGGATCGTCGTTGAAGTATCCCAGCACCACTTCGTCGCCGATTTCCGGAATGAAGAAAGCGCCGATACCGTTGGAACCGTAGAAACTGGCCAATCGCGCCCACACGCCATCGGTTTCTGCCTGCAAAACCGGCACGGATACTTGAATCTTGTATTGCCCTTCCGGATCGGCATCGAGCTTTTTCACCACACCGATGTGCAAACCGTTGACTCCGGGTACCCAGCCCGAAGCAAGCGGCGCTTCGGTTTTATACTGCTCGGCGAACCACTGTGGCGATAGACCGAACTCAATTTCCGTCACCCAGTTGCCCTGCCTGATGTCATGTTTCACTGCCGTCACCAGCACTTTGCCGTTAAAGCGGTTGCCCACGCCTTTCAACTCAACCAGAGTGCCAAGTTTCACTTTGGCGCTCCCTTGAAACGCCGCGTAACCTCGGATACGCGCCAAACCGGACTTGATTTGCTGCCCCTTCGCCCAACCGGTGAGCGAAGCATTCTCCAGCGGCACATCGGTTTGCAGGCGGAAATAATCCGGCGCCATCACGTCCGCCAGAACACTCGCGGCAAGATCACCCTGCCCGGTTAATTGTTCGGGACTCGCCTGCGCTTCCTGCACCGCCTGATCGGTCAGGCTCCATGCGATGCCTTTCACCACGGAAAATTGCGCAGCGGCATCGACCTCTGCGCTGAACGCCATCAAATCGATACCGTACGTCACGGTCAGAACCGCTTCACCATCAACCTGCGGCGCTTTGACCGTTACTTTTCCGGCGTCGATCGTCACTAGAAAACCATTAACTTCCGCTCGCGCCAGCAAATAATCCCAGTCGCTGCAATAGTACTGCACCAGTTCTTTATAACTCACCGTCGTATCCGTCACATCGGAACTCAGTCCGCTGTATGCGCCGATCAGCTTACTAATGATGTCGCTATCCTTCGAATCGACAAAATTGGCGTTCTTGCGGCCCACCGTCATGGCAACCGAACTGTCTTTACACTGCACGATCAACCGGGAGAAATTGTCACCATCCAATTTTATGCCATGCTTGACGACAATACCTTTGAACACAGTGCTCGTTTGATTGGCATAACCGGCGTTGATCGTGATTACCGCGCCGGGTTTAAAATCATCCGCATCACTGACCGGAAATTTGTTGCTCGGCATATCCCCGTCCAGCAAGACGATCTTGGCGCCGGGAATTTTATTGACCCCGTACATGATCTCGACCGAAACAACTTGAATGGTATCGGCTATGGCATTGCCATCACTCTGAATAGTCACAGATACGACACCCGTGCTGCCCGTTAATGGGGAATCTGCCATAGTGAACCTAGTTTAATGGAGGGAACTGAAGCTTAGTTCCGGGTTTAAGATCACGAAAATCCGTCAGATGATTAATCTTTGCAACATCGATATAGTAGTTACAGTCCTGATAAATCCGGTAACACAACAGCGGTAAAGTATCTCCCGCTTTCACCTCGATCAAGTGCGTCAAATCCGGGGATTCTTGCGCGGCTTCCTTGGATATTTCCTCTTTGCTCTGATATTCGACAAAAGCCAGTGTGACTTTGGCACGCAATGGCACGCCACTGGGTTTGAACAAGGTGTAGTCAAATTTCAGTGACTCCACCCGCCCGTAGAAAAGCAATTCGCCCCATTTCAATTGCACAATCGGCGCTTCGTGCTTGGTACCCCGGTAGCGATACACAACGTCTTTCAATAATTCAATCTGCTCCTTGACCGGAACCGGATCGCTGACGACCGAGAGCGGATTAGCCGAGACAGCTCCGGTGGCGTCCAGTATCAATTCCTTGAGAACAAATTTTTCCGGGTGGCTTGCATCGTACTTGGTTTCGGTTCCCGGTTGCCCCAGCACCTTGTTTTTGGAATAGCTCAGCTTGAACGTTTGCTCGTAACCGGCGGGATTGATCATGGCTTCAAATTTTTTCAGCGAGCCATCGACGCTGATTTTGCCGTTATTCACAGCGCAGGGCGAAATCGTCAACAGCGCCTTGGCACCGCCCAGCGACATTTAGCGCTCCCCCTGTTCGCGCAGAAAATCCGCGATCATGCGACGGCATTCCGCCAGCACTTCTTCTTTCAATAACCGGTGCTCTTCGGATAAATCGAGATCCTCGTTCCCGGTACGCTGCACGATATTGGACTTGATCAGCAGTTGTTTAATCTCTATCGCCATTGGGTATTCTTACGCCTGCTAGATAATGCGCATGGAAACGGTATAACTCAGAATGATCTTTTCGATGGCGACTTCGTTTTTAGTGGAGCCGAAGCTTTCGACTTCCCATTTCAACGGGTAAGCCGAATCGAAAGACCAGCCGCGAATCGGCATTTTGTCTTCATTCATCAGATACACCAGAACAGGCAAGGGCTTAATCGCCAAATTAAAACCGGATTCAAGCGTTGATTTGCACCACACCACCAACGGTGAAGTCAATGGCGCAATGCCGCGCTTCAAGGATAAATTGGGATGCTTGATGCCTTTCGGCAATTGCCGCACGAACCGGTTTTCACCGCCTTCGACAACCGATTCCACTTCCATTTCCGTTTCGATTCCGGATACTTCCTGAAAAGAAGTGTCCGCCGACAGTCCAGCCGGTGGCCCGATCACGACCTTAAAATAGAAAGCAGAGGGTGGATAAACATTTCCGGATAATGAAATATTCATGAGTCACCCATCTGCTGGCAAGATTTAAAAACACTAACTGTTGGCGATCGTCAGGCCTTCATGCACGATTTCGATGGATTCTATCGCCACTTCGTTGCCTTCCGATTTTAAATCGGTACCGGTAATCTTGGTCGGCCAAGCGTTCGTGAGCGTCCACACCATCGTCGCCTTACCGCCTTCATCCAGCAAACTGATGGTAACCGGCAAGCGCTTAATGGTATTCATCTTGATCTGTTTAAACCAATCCCAGAATTTATTATCGCCTTTGAAAACGCCTTTCTTCATGGTGATATTGCCGACTTTTTTCATCCCCGGCATCTTGATCACGGAGAATTCCGGGCTATCGCCATGGCGGTATTTGATCTCTTCCGATTGAATATCCAGACCACTGACTTCCTGAAACCGCATGACTTGAGAATCCCACTTAACCTGAAAATAAAACTTTGGCATAGGCCAAACTGTCGTCGACTGAGCTGATCCATCATCTGCCATAATGCACTCCCAATTTTATGATTAAGAAATAAACGTTGTTTTTGTCAATTGCACCGATTAACGCGCTAACTTTCAGATTAAGATTTCTGCATTTGCTGCTGGAAGGTAATTTCAATAAATTCTGCCGGGCGGCTCAATGCAACCAGCACGGTCACTTTTAACATACCGTCCAGAATATCCTGCGGCGTCATGGTTTCACCCAAGCCGACAAACACGCCAAAAGCATCTTCCGGTGTCGCGCCAGCCAAGCCGCCACGTTTCCAGATGCTGGTCAGGAAGTTACTGATCATGCTTTTGATCGTTACCCAAGTGCTGGAGACATTGGGTTCGAATACATACGCTTTGGTCGCCAGTCTGATGGATTCTTCCAGCATGATCATGGTGCGGCGCACGTTGATATAGTTCCAGTCCAAACTGTTGCCATCGAGTGTGCGGGCACCCCAAACCAAAGTGCCTTCGCCGATGAACGTCCGGATCGCATTGATCGATTTACCGGCGGTTGTGACGTTCAAGTCCTCCTGCTGCGCATTGGTAATCTCAACGGCGGGTGAAATGACCGCGTTCAGGCTGACATTGGCAGGTGCTTTCCACACTCCGCGTGAATTGTCGACCATGGTATAAACACCGGCCATGCCCGCGCTGGGCGGCAGCAGATTGAGTTTGAGTTTGATACTTTCGATGATGCTCTTGTACAGCGGGCAAACGGCTGTCAGAATTTTGTGCAGATCGACATCGGTCGACATGGTTGCTGTTTTGGGTGTCACGCCGATTTCCGCAATCTTGCCGTTGATTTCGGTTTTTTTCTTATCATCCAAATCGCTGCCGTCGACTTCCGCTTTGAGTAATTCCTGCAATTTATCCGCATTGGAAATGTTAGCGAAGTTCAAATCACCGGTTTGCACGATGGACGTATTGAGCCACGGATAGTAGGCTGCGGCAAAATCCAGGCTATTCGTGCCGAGATCATTGCGGAATTTCTCGATGCATCCGCTATCCTGCGCTTCCTTATAGCCATCAAAAACATCCAGGATGGCAAAACGATTTTTCATCACTTGCCCGCAATGACTCAGAGCAGCCTGTTGCAATGCGATACAGTCCGGTTCAGCCAGCGACATGGCATCAGGAATCACCACCATCGTCGGTTCCTGCTCTTTTAATAAAACATCGATCCCTGCGTTCAACTTCGGTTTTTCGATGTTATCGGTATAGCCGCCAACCGATACGATATAGCAAGCGCCGCCACCGTTTTGAAAAAACAGCATCATGCTGTGATACAGAAAATAACGAGCGCCCTGGAGTTCCAGAACATATTCCTTATCGCCGCTCGCAAAATCCGATTCGACCGCAGCTGCAGCCGCAGCCGGTGCAGCCCCTCCTTTTCCCGCCTTCGCTGCGGCTGCCGCGGCAATTTCGGAAATTTGATATTGCGTTTTAGGCGGTCCGCCAAAGAAGCTGATAAATTCCGACATGGATGAAATACGCCACGCCTTATTTAATAGCGATTTTCCTTTGTTATTGGCTCTTTCCGTATAACCGATAAATGCCGGTACTGCGGTTGCCACTTCCACGACAGAATTCGGAAACGCGCTCTTTTCAACAATGTAAACACCCGGTGTCTTATATTGCCCCATCATCAGCTCCTTTTAATTGGAAATGTAGCGTTCATCGGCCATTGTTATCATTTAACTTGATAAATCCAGCCTATAACCTTGTTTAGATTGAACATAGAGCAGCTTAGCCGATGTAATGTTAATTCTCAAGCGTTAAGTAAAGAATTGGCAAAATTAGCGTCGCTAATTCCTACTTCCAGCAGAACGCGCAATTTTTACGGCTGTGCAGAGTGCTCCCGTAGCCAAGCTTCAAGTTCTTTTGCCGGCGCGGGGCGGTGAAACAGGAATCCTTGATAATAATCACAACCATGCTGACGCAGAAAAGCCAATTGCTGCTCCGACTCAACGCCTTCCGCCAAGACGCTTAATTTCAGACCGCGCGCCATCGCGATGATCGTGGCGGCGATCTCACGGTCATTGGGATCATGCGCCAGGCCGCGCACGAAGCTTTGATCGATCTTGAGTTTATCGATGGGAAAACGCTTCAAATAAGTCAATGACGAGTAGCCGGTGCCGAAATCATCAATCGCCAGCTGGATGCCCGGCGCCTTCAAGGTTTTCAGCATATCGATCGAGCGTTCCGCATGTCCCATGAACATGCTCTCGGTCAACTCCAATTCCAGGTACGCTGCCGGAAGTTTCGTTTCTTCCAGGACTCGCTGGATCACTTCAGCCAGATTCTCGGATTGAAACTGCCGCACCGACAGATTGACCGCCATCACGAGCGGTGCAAAACCAGCATCAATCCAGGCCCGTCCTTGCGCACAGGCGGTCCGCAACACCCACTCCCCGAGCGGCACGATCAATCCGGTTTCTTCTGCAATCGGAATAAATTTTCCCGGCGGCACGATGGCTTCTCCCGGCGGCTGCCATCGCACCAAAGCCTCAACCCCGACCGCCCGGCCGCTATGCGCGTCGATCAACGGCTGATAGTGCAGAACGAACTCCCCGGCGGTGAGCGCATGGCGCAGGCGGGTTTCCATGACCAAGCGTTCATTGGCGGCAATGCTCAACGCTTCCGTATGATAACGATAGGTGCTGCGGCCTTCTTTTTTCGCCAGATACATGGCCATGTCCGCGTGCTGGATCAACTCGGTGACGTTGCTGGCATCATCCGGAAAAAGGCTGATACCGATACTGGCATTAATGAAGATCTCATGACCGCTGGGCAGTGCGAAGGGGGTCGCAAGCAAATCAATCAAAGTCTGCGCGACAGAGGCGGATTCGCTCGGCTCCTTGATATCTTCCAACACCAGCAAAAACTCATCGCCGCCCAGGCGTGCCAGCGTATCTTCCTCGCGCAAACGCTTTTTCAGGCGCGCAGCCAGCATAATCAAAAGCTCATCCCCGATGGGATGTCCCAGGCTGTCATTGACATTCTTGAAACGATCCAGATCGACATACAGCGTCGCTATGCGCAGATTGTGCCGCTGCGCCCGCTCAATGGCATGATGCAGGCGCGATTGCACCAATAGCCGGTTCGGCAAGCCGGTCAATGGATCATAATGCGCCAAATGCGCCAGCTGTGCCTCGGATTGCTTCATCTGCGTAATGTCGGCAAACACGCCGACATAATTACAGGGCTCATTCCTGTCATTACACACTGTGCTGATCGTCAGCCATTGCGGATAAATTTCGCCATTCTTGCGGCGGTTCCGGATCTCTCCGCTCCAATGGCCCACGGTTTTCAGACTGGCCCACATCGCTTGGTAAAAGGGTTTACCGTGATGCCCCGACTTGATGATCTTCGGATTCTTACCCAGCACCTGCGCTTTACTATAACCGGTAATTTCGGTATAAGCGCGGTTAATGGCCAGAATGCGCGGCTCCAGGTCGGTGATGACGATCCCTTCCCGGCTGGACTCAAACACCGCCGCCGCCTGTTTCAATGTTTCCGCGGCATAGACTTTTTGCACCGCCACGGCCGCGATCGAGGCAAACTCATTGATCAGCAGCAAATCGGCAGGTGATGGCTCACGCGGGGTACGATGATAAATGGCAAAAGTGCCTAGCACACTGCCCGCTTCATCTTTGAAGGGTATCGACCAACAGGCATGAAGATTGGCTTTGCGCGTCAGTTCCAGAAAAGGCTGCCAGTACGGATGGTGATCGATGTCGGAAACAATTACCGCTTCACCGCGCCACGCGGCCGTGCCGCACGAGCCAACCCCATCACCGATCATCACCTGATTGACAGCAGCATTGTATTCATCCGTCAGACTGGGCGCCGCACCGTGCTTAAGACGACCCGCATGCCTATCCAGCAGCAGGATGGAAACCAGCATGCCGGGATTGATCACCTCGAGACGTTGCGCGATATCATTCAGAACTACGGGTAGCGGTTGGCTGGCAATGATCAGATTCGATGCGGATTGATGCGCCAAGCGTATCAGTTCGAGCCGCTTATGTTCACTGATATCCAGCCAGGCACCGACAATTTCGGCAGGCTCGCCGTCAGCATCCCGCACCAATCGAAGCTCATCGAGTATCCAGACGATTCGCCCGGATCGATGCAGGAACCGGTAGTCGTGTGTGAGCTGGCCTTCGCTCAGCAGCATCGGCCAGCGGGCCAAAGCCGCTTCACGATCATCCGGATGGATATGCGAGCGCCACCAATCCGCCGCCAATGCCTCTTCTTGTGTATAGCCCAGCAGACGTTCGATATTTTCACTCACCCAGTTGGGGCACGGCGTTTCTCCGGAAAATTTCAGGCCGTATAAAATTGTCGGACTGGCGGCCAGAAGATACGAAAGACGCTGGCTGGTTCTTTTCAAGCTGAGCCGTTCGCGGGTCAATTCCGCTTGTTGCTGCACTTTCTCCAAAGTGGCGACAATCTCGTACAGATAGCCTTCGTGCTTCGACAAATAATCATCCACACCCAAGTGCAGCGCACGCGCGGCCACTATCTCACTACCCTGGCCTGTCACCAGGATGGCAGGAATATTTAGCTTGCGCTCATACCGTAACAATTGGAAAAACTCCAAACCATCCATGCTGGGCAAGTGAAAATCGATCAGCAATGCATCGAATTCCGCCGCCTGCTTCATCGGATCATCAGGCAGCAGCGCGAGCGCATCTTGCACGCTACTCACCGCGGTCATCTGGATATGCGGCGCATGCAAAACAAAATGACGGCGCATCAAGTCGATATCAAATACATTATGCTCAAGATACAACACGCGCAGAACCGGATGACTGCGCTCCAGATTGTCGCGAAAATGCTCCCGGGCGCCCTGCAATACCCGCGGTAGCCGTTCCAGATAATCATCCCGTTTGATCAGATAATCATCCGCGCCGGCCTTGAGTGCGGCCACAGCGGAATCCTGATCGCCCGACCCGGTAAGAATGACTACCGCGATGGGCAGTCGTTGCTCCCGCACATGTGCCAGTACATCCAAACCAGAGCCATCGGGGAGGGACAGATCAACCAGCAGCAGGTCATAACAATCCGGCTCGGCCAGCCGTTTGAATCCTTCAGCCAGGGTATTCACCACATCCAATTCGATATCCGGTGCAATCCGGCGCAGGGTGCGCAGGGCCAGATCGGCATCGCTGGCGGAATCTTCGATATACAGAACGCGCATCATGATTATTGGGGATGCTCGTTGAGAACGCACCAATACAGTTCGATATGCTGCGCCACGTCCATGAAGTTATCAAACCCCACCGGTTTTACAATATAGGAATTGGCGCCTAAATCGTAGGCCGCCTGGATATCGCGATCTTCTTTTGAAGTGGTGAGAACAACAACCGGAATGCGGCAAAGCACCGCGTGTTGTTTCAATGTCCGTAACACCGTCAGACCGTCAATGCGCGGCAAATTCAAATCCAGCAGAATGACGGCCGGCTGAATCTCGCCCGCTTCCCAGCGCGGCAACCACGCCAAGGCTTCCTCGCCATCCCGCGCGACCAATACCGGATTAATCAGCTTGCGGCGCTGAAAAGCGCGTAGCGTCAGATCCACATCGAGAGGATTGTCTTCGACCAGGAGAATCGGTGGGCATAGTCTCATCGTTATTGACTCCGTCACTATTTCAGGTTTTCCGCCATCGCGGTCAATTCCAGATAGAAGGTCGCGCCTTCACCCGGCGTGCTTTGCGCCCACACCCGTCCTCCCATGCGTTGCATAGCCTTCTTGACTAAAGCCAGACCGATCCCGGTACCCGGGTAATCTTCCAGCCGATGGAGACGTTCAAAAATCTCAAAGATGCGCTGATTATACTTCATGTCAAAACCGATACCATTATCACGGACCCACAAGATCACATGCCGATCATCCCGGTCAGCGCCAAACTCTATGCGCGGATGAGCCGCATGCTGGCTGAACTTGATCGCATTCTCCAGCAGATTGCGCAGCACCATAGCCAGACCGTCGCGATCACCATTGACCATCAACACCGGTAAATCGCAAATGACTTCGATCTGACGCGCGGCAATCTCCTCACCACACTCCGCAATCACCCGTTGAGTCAATGCCGTCAGGTCCAGCGCATGGGATTCCAATTTACGCCGCTCCATGCGTGAATAAGCCAGCAAATCATCGATCAACTCATTCATGCGCGTGACACCCGCGCGCAGGTTGGCGATGAATAAACGTCCTTCGTCATCCAATCGATCGGAATAGCCCTCTTCCAGCAACCGGCTATAACCTTCGACACCGCGCAGTGGCGCCTTCAAATCATGCGAAACGGAATACACAAAGCTTTCCAGTGATTGGTTGAGCATCTTTAATTCGGCGGTACGCTCCGCAACCCGTTTTTCCAGATCGGCATTCAGTTGCTGTAATGCCGCTTCGGCTTGTTTCCGGTAAGTGATATCCTCGGTAAACATGGCAATGCCGCCGATACCCCCATCGGCCTGATACCAAGGCCGCACCTCCCAGCGTAACCATTGCATGCTGCCATCGGCCCGTTCAAAACGATCCTCATCGGCGCGGATGATTTCACCAGTCAGGCAGCGGCGATGAATCGCTTTCCATTCTTCGTCGATCTCAGGAAAAGCATCGTAATGACATACCCCTAATAAATCGCGATCGCCCAAGTTGTAATCGTTACGCCAGCGTTGACTGTAAGCAAGATAGCGCATTTCCCGATCAACCATGGCCAATGCAGCCGGTGCATATTCAATGAGCAATTTAAGCCGCTCCTTGCTTTCCTGCAGCGCCATCTCGCCCAGCTTGCGCTCGGTGATATCCTGCACAGTTCCGCGCATAGCAATGATATGGCCGTCAAAATCGGGTACTGCTTCTCCGCGTGAGATCGTCCAGCGATGCGCGCCATCCGGCCGCACTACTTCCGCATCGCACTCAAATGCAGCGCCGTCATGCCAACACTTTTGCACTGCGGCAGCCAGCTTGTTCCAGCTATCCACGGTGTAAAAACTCTCCATTTCCTGATAATCCGCAGGTGGCAAAGCGGTATCACGGCCATAAATCAGGTAAAGCTCCTCGGACCAAGTTTGTTTATCCGCGCCGTTCCAGGTCCAATGCCCGAGGTTGGCGATGCGTCTGGCTTCTTTGAAGTTTGCCGCAATCTCCTTGCGGCTTTGGATATCTTCAACCACGGCGATGAAATAATCCGGCGCGTTATCGGGCTTACGCACCAGGGAAGCGTGAAGATTGATCCATATCACGCGGCCATCCTTACGAATATAGCGTTTCTCCATTGCATACGCAGTGATTTCACCGTTCAACATGCGCTTTACGTTATTGATGTCTGCTTCCAGATCATCGGGATAAGTGACATCCTGAAATGTAAGCGCCATCAATTCATCCTGACTGTATCCCAGGATAGCGCAAAGCTTGTGATTGACACGCAACCAATATCCTTCCAGTGAAATAATCGAAATCCCGACGGCGGCTTGCTCAAAAGTAGCCTGAAATCGTGCTTCGCTTTGCCGCAGCTGTTCTCTGACAAGTTGTCTCTCGAACACCAGTTTATCAACGCGCACCAGAAGTTCATCCACGGCAAAAGGCTTGTTCAGATAATCCTGCACGCCGGATTTCAGCAATTTGACACAGAGATCGTCATCGGCCTTGGCGGTAAGCATGATGATGGGCACGCCATCCAGTTCCGCATGCTGGCGTATTTGCCACACCATTTGTTCACCATTCATTACCGGCATCATCACGTCGGAAAGAATCAAATCGGGTGCCAGCTTCAGCGCTTGCTCCAATCCTTCACGGCCGTTGAAAGCGCTGGCTACGCGGTAGCGAGGCTGCAACATGCCGGCAATGAAGCGATTCATATCCGCATTGTCTTCAACAACCAAAACCAAGGGCAAATGGGTGGCGGCCACCGGGAGCGGCGGGGTTCTTTCCGCACGGCTCTGAAGTTCATCCATGACTTCATGCACAATGATCTCGTCCAGGGAAACCGGCGCATCCCGTAATACCGAACCGGCTGGCGCGGTGCGCGGCAGCGTGATCCTGAATAGCGCGCCACCCCCGGGTGATTCTTCGAGTTCGAGCTTGCCATGCAATAAATCGGCAAAATCCTTGACGATCGCCATCCCTAAGCCGGTGCCGTCATGCTGCCGGGTTACGCTGCTCTCCACCTGCATAAAGCGTTCAAACACGTGCTCACGCATTTCCGCCGGTATGCCGGGGCCATTGTCCTGAACTTCGATCTGCGCGCGCGCTTCGGTGGTAACAAGCCGAACGAAAATACAACCTTTATCCTGCGTGAACTTGAATGCGTTGGACAGCAGATTGAGCAGGATGCGTTGCAGCTTCTCGCTATCACTTTCGATCGCACAGACTTCCGGAACGATAACCTGTAATGCGATATCGCGCCCCTGCGCCAGCAATTCAAAGTAACTTGCCGTGACTCGCACCAGCTCCGCCAAATCGAACCGCGCCCAAAAAACCGGCATGCGCCCCGCCTCAAGCTTAGCCGCATCCAGCAAATCGGTAACGTGGCGGTAAAGAATGCGCGCGTTACGCAGCATCAATCCGGTTTCATGACGTTCTTCCGCGGAAGCGTTGCTGCCGGTGAGCCACCGCATGCGGTTCTCCAAAGGAGCGATGATCAGCGTCAGCGGTGTGCGTAATTCATGGCTGATATTGGCAAAAAACTGTGATTTAAGTTGATCCAGCTCAGTCAGACGCTGATTCATCTGCTCCAATTCTTCCAGCGCCGCTTTCAAAGCGCGATTAGCTTGATTCACTTCAGCCGCACGCTGCACGATCTCCGCTTCCATGCGCTGTGCGCGCGCTTTCACCTTGCCAGGTTGCGCTTTATGGTTATGACTGACGATGTACTCAGTCACATCTTCCGCATGATGCAAAATATAGGCAACCCGGCCCGCTTCATCCAATACCGGCGTATTGACCGGACTCCAGTATTTGACTTCGAAGCCTCCACTGCCATCGCGCAATGGAATATCGTACTTTTGCACGTTCATGACATCCGCGCGTTTTTTACTGAGCACATGATTCAGCGAAGTACGTAAATCTCTTACACTGGCGCAAGCCGGATCTTCCGGGTTATCGGGAAAAATCTCAAACAGACCATGTCCGACAATCGCGCCACGTTCGGTACGCGTCATCTCTGCATACTTGTTGTTTACGGCGGCAATGGTAAAAGCGGAATCCGCCCGGAGGAGCAAATAAGGATGCGGGCTTACTTCAAATAGCTGCTGGTAAGGTGGAATTTCAGACATGAAGATCTCATATTGTTAGAAGATGACCAGCAAGTATCAGGTATCTATGCGTGCACTATAAGATCATGATTTTTATTCAACAACATTGATGTTGTCAACAGGGTTTTAGCTGCCGTCAGAATCAACTGACAGGTATGAGCCATCTCGCGTTAGTCTATCGAATCCAGTCAGAAACAAATCAGGAAGAGATAGTACGCAAGCAACTCTGCCACTGCGCGCCATTTTATCTATCAATTAATATAAATCTCGGAAACACTCGCTATTTTGTCACTGATCATTTCCGCATGTACCTGCTCCACGCTGGCATTCGGCAAGCGTTTGACCAGCACTCTATCGCCCGTGCCGGTAGATTCTTTCAACTGCAAGCGTTGATCGGGCAGCTCATGCAGCGGGATCGCCTTTGAAGACAGCAATTGAATCGCAGTGCGATTTCCGGGCAAGGTCACATTTCCCAGATTCTCGAATTGCAGGGCATTGTCCAGATCCGTAATGAACACATTGCGTTTCGATAAATCGCCGAGAATGTAGTATTTCCAGTAGGTCTGATTGGTGTTGAAACGGATATAGAACTTGCGCGCGGCGGCATCCAGCTTGTCCGAACACAATCCTTCCGCTCCGGCAGTAATGCATACCCGCACAATAAACACCGGCTTGACGAGATAATCCTTGCGTTCCAGTATGTCGGGCAAGGGATCGGCCGTGAGCTTCAGCCAAGCATCCGCGGCGGCATACGCATCCGGATGCAGCAGTTGTTTATCCGCCGCATCCCGGGTGACTTGTTGCGTATCGAAAAAAAGAATCGAGTCATCGGGCGGCGCGCCAGGCGCGGTATAGCGGAAGAAGTTATTGTCCTTGGAAAAAACTTTAAAAGTCAGAACCAAATCGTCTTCCGCATGAAGACGCAGGATATTGATTTTTTCTTCGTCGAAATAAACGGCAATTCCGCTTTCCGATGACTTGAGCAGTAATCCCGCTCTTCTCAATAACACCGCACAAGATTCGCTGGGAATGAATTCCAGGGTTTTGCAATGTTGGCCGGAGAAATAGGCATGTTCGACAGTTACATTGACGAGTAAACGATAAGCACCCATATTCCGCTCAATCTATGGTTATTTTCCAGATCAACTCAACCCAAAACCATTCCTGAAACACTATTGCACCATCGACTTCGGCTCGCCCGCAACGGGGATACGGCCAACTACATCCTCGGTATCGAAGGCCACCATGCGCACCTTGTACAGAATGGATGGCAAATATTTACCCCCTAAAGAACCCCATAAGTTACTGAGATCCTGGATGGAAAGATTCTCGATGTCCAGGATCAGTTTCTCGATGCGATCATCCATCTCAGGTGCTGTTTGATGATTGATCACATGATTCTTCTGAAAAAAAATGATCGTGCTGGATAAAAATTTCAGCGCTTCGGGATAATTGTTGCCGGTAAAATTCGCCGCCATCATCAGGTGCAAATTAAAATAGAGCGGCACACTGCTCTGTACCTCCCGTTGCCCGACTTCATGCAGGCTGACTTGCCGGAACGGCACGCTATCTTTCTCGATATTCACCAAAAAAACGACCAGCTTATTATTCACATTGACCGCCACCGTACCGTCGATCTCCAATAAATTGGAAACCACCACTACATCTTCACCCAGATTGTAAGTACGGCGCAAATACTGATTCAGCTGTGTCGCAAGGAGTTGCACGGCCACGTTGATCATAATGGATAATCGATAAACCTAGTTATGGGTGAATAAGGCGAGCTGTTACTGAACGAATCAACTTGCTGAAGGCATATACAAAACACCCCCGCTTTCATGCGCGAATGTACTGGAACCCCGTTGCACTGTCAAACGCGCACCGATCCGGCATTCCGCCCTGTTTACAGCGTTGCAACCGTCCATTCCGGAACTTCAGCACCCTTCGACAGCAAGCGGAACGGCATTCCACCGGGTTTGAGAAAGGGGGGCATTTGCGCATCTTTGCGGATACACCCGCTGCCCTCACACTGTAAGATGATGTAGGCACAGCAATGCCCCCAATTGGCCCTAGGCTCAAGATCGACAAACACAATGCGCGCTTCCCAGGGAATATCAATCAGCACATCTCCGGCGTGAACTCTGGCTCCGGCATGCGCAATCTCGCGGCTCAGATAGACGATCGCGTTGGATAACGTCTCATCGTCAAAGACCGCACTGACACGCTCGAAAATGCCCTGATCGGATTCTCTCATCTATCCAGCGTCTTTTTCACTACATCGCCCAGCGTTGCCCGCAGCTCTTTCTCTTGTGCCGCGGAAGCATTTTCCAGCTTGCTTTCAATTTCTCTCAACTGCGGCACCAGCTTGGCATGGACCATATCGTAAAACTCGGGGATCGGTTTGCGCAGGTAATACGGCTGCAAAACTTCCACCAGCAAACGGCAGTAAATCGGCCAGACATGCCAGTAGCGCTGCCCGAGGAAACAGTTACCCGCCGCTGCCGAGGATCGGCTGAACACCGGCGTGTCATAGGGATCATGCACCGAATCAGCATAGTCATGCGCCTCACGCGCGGAAACCTTACCGGATCCATCCGTATCGGGATTGGATGCCAACGCGCCTCCATACGGCGTATGCCCTGCCATCGCAGCAATCCAGTCGCGTGCAAACGGATCGAATTGCGCGCCACCGATGGAATTGTTCGCTTCCAGACAGGCGGACGAAACGCTGGTGTAGGCTGCGGTTGATTTCGCCAGGATCGGCGCGTTAAAACCGCCGGCATGGCACTGCTCCATCATCACCATCATGCAGTAGTGTTTGGGTAGAGTCGCCAGCGTATCGGCAAAATCCGAGGCTAGATAATCCGCCCCGCTGTACGTACAGAGGTAGGACTGTGTCCCATTGTGACCGCCGTGATTGTTGGTATGAATCAACAACAGATCGTCCGGTTTCAATTTTGCCTTGAGTGTATTGAAAACCGTATCCAGATCGGCTTTCGTTCCCTTGCCGTTGACCGGCATCCGATAGGCGGAACTGTCCCCCGGCCAGCTCACCACCGGGTGTGGATTGCCGCTGTAGTTAATCGTGCCGTCGTAGTTCAGCACGAAGATATTCGCGGCGGGAAAGCCGTAAATATCGCGCAAAGTACGGTAGAGAAACTCCAGATCGTTGGTATGCCGGTTGTTTGAAGCACCCGAGAACAACACCGCGTAACGCTGGCCTTTTGTCCAGCGGATCGGACAGCGTAACCACGGCAAAACGGGGTAATAAATTTCAGGTTCAGCGATCTTGATGGGAGTATGAAACGCTTGAAAGGTGTTGGGAACATCGGCCGTCATATAAGGTGGAAACTGAGCACTCACCTCATTGTACAAATCTCCGGTTTCCGCATCGTGCAACAAATAGCGGCACGGATGTGACCAGTTGAACTGCGGCGCGTCATCCGCAAACACCATGATGGAATTGCGCTCCATGACGATGCGCTGCTTATATGCCAGCACAGCTTCACCCTTTTTGAGCACTTGGTTTTCGATATGGAGATTGGTATTGCGCGCAGCTCTCCAAGACAGATTACTGACAATACCGGATTTAATTTTGCTGATTAATGCAGAATCTCTTGCCATGATGTGCCTCCCGTGGATAGAAAAAATAAAGCTACTTTTTCATGAGAAATGAATGCACTAAGAAAGAGTTTGATGATCCGCCAACAACAGAATTGATCAATCAAAACTCTATTCCAGTGTGATCCAATCAACACAAGAAAACAAGACATTTTGATCCAATCCCTTACTGCGTGCGGCTATGAGCTGGAGTGGGAGAGTCGGTGTTTAAGCGGACTAACGAAACATAGCAGCTGATGCCAGCTATCCAGCTGGCATTAAAAACAGGGCTTCATCCATCCATCTCATCCTGGCATTTGGGCATGACAATTTGAAATCAGGCACATACCGCCAAAGCCTTTCATGGCCACGCCGAGTTCATTCAGCACTTTCTGCGCCCTGTCTTCTTTGCAAGCGAGAATGATCACAATGTTTTCATCGGTTATCAGAACATCATCGGGATTGCGGATACCCCGCGATCCGATACCGCCGACATTCTTGAAAAAGGTATATCCGCTGACTTCGGTTCTTTCCAGCAATTCCGTCAACTGATCGACATACTCCGCTCCAATTACGATTTCGAATCTTTTCATTACTATCGAATTATCCATTGATTCCTCTCCCAAACTTCAATTAATGATTACTAACCAATCCGGACGCCCCCGTGGGCATATTTCAATGATTTTCCAGGCACAAGCACGGGGGCGCAATCCACACTCCGTTAACCCGAGCTGTTATCTCTTACAGCTTCAAGATGAACAGGACGACCTGTTTCCACCTGGGCAACCTGATAAATCCTGTAGTGTTTCTTCGTCGCAGACGGCTCTGTAAAAGCGGCCAAGTAAAACGTAATCGTGTAAAGAATCGTGATTGCATAAACTACAACCAGCTGCGGTGCTTTAAATAACTCTTTAGTTTCCATTTATTACTCCTCTTTTAGGATGTTTACCGGCTATTCATACCAACCGGCAAAAAACGCATCGCCGGTTCGAATAAATATCCAGGTTAATAATACGTTCTTTCAGGTTGACAATAAAACTACTGGCCTATCAACCAATCACCCTCAACTGCAGTGACCAAAGAACAAACAAAATAAGGATCGATATATAATAGTCATTTAAATGAAATGAAAAAAACCCTATTAATTAAAGGTACAAAATTAAAGGTACAAATTAAATATCTCACCTTGGGATAGATCATATAGATTGAATGTCTTGGTGATAAGTCCAATAAAGCGAAACATTTTGTTTCCGAATTAGATACAATGACACGATGCAAGATCTTAATCTTTTCGTCATATTTGCGCGGGTGGTAGAAACTGGCAGTTTTGCCGAAGCGGCGCGGCGCATGGACATCTCGCGCTCAGCGGTGAGCAAAGCCGTTGCAAAGCTTGAGAAGGATCTCAGCACCCGCTTACTGCTCCGCAGCACGCGGCACCTTAGTCTGACGGAAGCAGGTATCGCGCTTTCGGAACATGTGAAACGCATTCTGGAAGAAGCCGAACACGCCGAGCGGGCCATCAATAGCCTTCATGACGAACCGCGCGGAACCCTGAAAGTGAGTACGCCAAGCTCATTCGGAACGCGCCATATCGCTCCGGCGCTGCCTTGCTTTCTCGCGCGCTATCCTGAGATCAAAGTTGACTTAACCATTACGGATCATGCAGGCGATTTGATTGAAGAAGGATATGACGTGCAAATCCGCGTGACCAACGAGCCTGACCCTAATCTGGTAGCACGCAAGATTGCGCCTGTCCGCCGCATATTGTGCGCAACCCCGCAGTATTTTCAGCAATGGGGCACACCCCAAACTCCGGCGGAACTTGTAAAGCATAACTGTCTCGATTGCGCGCTTTCACCCGAACAAGGTTATTGGCGTTTCGACGGGCCGGAAGGCAAGATCAAGGTTCCGATCTCCGGAACCCTGCGGATCAACGATAACGATGCGCTCGCACAAGCCGTGCTGTATGGATTAGGCATTGCTTTGCTGCCCACGTATACGATTGGCATGGAATTACAAAAAGGGCGGTTGCAGATGGCGCTGCCGGACTACTTATCCGTAGAGCGTCATATTTACGCCTGCTATCTCCCCAGCCGGCATTTGCCCATAAAAATACGCGCTTTCATTAATTTCCTAGCGGAACATGTCGGCGACATGCCTTATTGGGACCGGTCTTTGGTAAAATGAATTTCGTGTTCAGTCCATAATTTGCCGCGTTCACTTTCATGCTTATTTTGAAATACTTGATGACAATTAATATTGATCACAGCTATACGACATTGAATATGAAATTGCTGGAAAAAATGTCTTATATATTACGTTAGCCACTATCCAGGTGAATATGGACGACATCAGCACCGAACTTAAGAAGCGATTACAGGCGACTTCCAGACAGTTATTAGTACATGCGCTCGAACATGCTCTGACTAAGGAACCAACAGAAAATGATGTTATCCAGACGATCGTAAATTTACAAGCCTCTCTTGAACTCCTTAGCAAGTTATATGTATTGCGCCGAGAAGGCTGGAAATTCGTGATCGACCCAAAGTTTCATTCTCAAAAAGAATCTGAGCTTCTCGCCGCAATTTCTACTGGTACGATTAAGACTATTCCATTCTGGAAAAGTCGAGAGTTAGCAGCCGAAACTCTTTATCTGAATGATGACGATCTTCAACTGCTGGATAACTTCCAGAATCGACGGAATCAAATAATGCATCTTGGTCTTACGAGCCCATCACACGAGATTCTGAATGAGGCGATCTGGTTTCTCGTCAGGATTGTTCAACAGCTCGACTGGAAGGAATACTTGCCTATTCACCAACAATACCTTTCAAATAGCCTTATGCACGTCATAGGCACCAAATTATTCAAAAAACTTGTAACCAATACGTGCTATGTGAACGAATCTATAGATCGCGCTTATGAACTTTATCCAGACAGTGTTACATATTGCTTTGAATGTGGGAATGAAACGTTAGTAATAACAGATGCTGACGACTATCTGTGCTTTGTGTGTGGATTTCAAGTCGACACTGACGCAATGGGGTTGATCGACTGCCCCGTGTGCAAGGCAACGCGGTCTCTTGCTTTTGATCTGTTGAATATTGAGTGCAATGAAAAGCTTGATGGAAAATGCTGCCGATGCAAGACATTTGTATCAGTGTCAAGATGTAAAACATGCGAAACCGACTACGCTACAGAGCAAGGATGCGATCTGTGCCGTGGCTAACCCACCATTCCACCGGACGCTACGCGATAAAGCCGTGTAGCGTTCGTTGAAGGTTGAATCACTCCGGGTTTTCCAGAGATAAAGTAATTTAATGTGAAGATGAAGAATAAAATCTGTTATTCACCGGAATTCATCATTATTCACTTCATCGAAACCAAAACTCACCGCGCATGAATCAATTGACTCGGCGCAGGTATCGTTGAAGTCATTTTCGGCGCAGTCCATTGCGTGCTCCAGCGCATAACCGGCATATCCCGGTTCACGGCGGTATGCGTGGTTGCCGCATACAAGTTGCAATCCACGCTTCTGCTGGTAATTTCATTGGTCCATTCTTCGCGGATTTTCTCAGGCGCTAGTGTCGCGACGGTTAGCCGCTCGCATAACTCGTAGTTGGCTGACCATTGGTTGCGCAATTGCCGCTGCGCAGGGTCGCCGCCGTAGATCGAGTATGAAGCGCAACCGGCCAGCAGCAGGATGGGTACGATGAGTAGTGATTTCATGATGGTGTGCATAGGAATGTGAAGTGATCCGTTTTTACCAAATCTTAGTGGCTGCAAAAGCCACACCGTTCGGCAGTGAGCAAACATAATTGGGATTGATCGGACGGCATGATTTCTGGGTCAACGTTAATGTCGTCGCTGAAGTAAAGACGACATCGGTGACGGCATCGATATTGTCGTTGATTAAGCGCGTCAGCCGCACCGTGCCGTCCTTGATGTCGCCCCACGATGCGCCCCAGCGCCGATTGCCATCGAAATCGGGCGGATTGAGACCGGCAAAGATCAACCGGCCGTTATTTTCCGAGATCATTAAATAACCCGCTTCCGGCAAATCGTCTATCGTCCAGATACCGTCGTAAGTCCCGGCAGAGTGAACCAGTCCGGCAGGCAGGCACAAAAGCAAGGCACCGATGATTTTTTTCATTGTCTTTTCTCCTCAATATAAAAACAGAGCCGAGTTCTGGCTACGGAAGTTCTGAAAAAGGTAGCGAGCGATGATCAGGCAAGTCGAAATCAGGTGAGAAAGCGCAGTTTACATTGAGTAAATGAGCATTTTGACCCTGATTTCAGCGCAGCTTGAACGAGCGCAGTCGTTTTTCAGAATTTCCCTAGCGGCGCTTTTGCCCTAGGATCGACCCGAGCACCCCACGAGTAATTTCGCGCGCAATCGACGAGCCGACCGAACGTGCGGCGCTTTTTGCAAAGGCATCGAGCACGCTTTCGCGGCGTCCGCCGCGCTTGCCGGACGAACCCAGCAGCAAATCGCCCAGACCGGCCAGAATCCCCTCGTCCGCCGGTTTGCGCAAGCTTCCGGGTGCCGTGGTTTGCGCTGAATTGCCGTGCGGTTTCTCCGCGCCGCTGCGCGCTTGCAGCAGCTCAAAAGCGCTTTCGCGGTCGATTTCCTGCTCGTACACACCGGCCACAATCGACGACTGCATCAATTCTTTACGCTCGTCCGCCGTGATCGGGCCGATCTGACTGACCGGGGGCAATATGAATGCGCGTTCGGTCACGCCGGGTGAGCCGTTTTCATCGAGGAAAGAAACCAGCGCTTCGCCGACGGAAAGTTCGAGGATCGCTTGTTTGACGTTCAACTTCGGATTGGGGCGCATGGTTTCGGCAATGGCATTCACGGCTTTCTGGTCGCGCGGCGTGAACGCGCGCAACGCATGCTGCACGCGGTTGCCCAGTTGACTCAGGACTTTCTCCGGAATATCGAAAGGATTCTGCGTCACGAAATAAATCCCCACCCCTTTGGAGCGGATCAGCCGCACGACTTGCTCGATTTTCTCCAGCAACGCGGGCGATGCCATGCTGAACAACAAATGCGCTTCGTCAAAAAAGAACACCAGTTTGGGTTTCTCGCGGTCACCGGTTTCCGGCAGATTCTCGTACAGCTCGGACAGCATCCACAACAAAAAGGAGCTATACAAGCGCGGCGAGTTTAGCAATTTATCGGCGGCCAGAATATTGACCACGCCTTTGCCGTCGATGGTCTGCATCAAGTCTTCGATGTTCAGCATCGGCTCGCCAAAGAACTTGCCGCCGCCCTGCTTTTCGATTTGCAGCAAACCGCGCTGAATCGCGCCGATCGAAGCCGGTGACACGTTGCCGTACTGCGTTTTGAATTGATCCGCATTGTCGCCGACAAATTGCAGCAACGCGCGCAAATCCTTCAGATCGAGCAACAATAGACCGTGATCGTCGGCGACTTTAAACACCAACGTAAGCACACCTTCCTGCGTTTCATTCAGATTCAGCAAACGCGCCAGCAGCAGCGGCCCCATATCGGAAATCGTCGCCCGCAGCGGATGGCCGTTCTCCTGCAACACATCCCACAACGTCACCGGAAAGCCTTCCCATTGCGGCACATCCAGTTGCAACGTATCCAAACGCGCTTGCATTTTCCCGGACAGCGTTCCCGCTTTGCAAATCCCGGTCAGATCGCCCTTGATGTCGGCCATGAATACCGGCACGCCGATATTGGAAAAGCTCTCTGCTAGTTTTTGCAGCGTCACCGTCTTGCCGGTGCCGGTCGCACCGGTAATGCAACCGTGACGCGTTGCCATCGCGGGCAAAAGCGCCAAATCCGATTTATTTGTTGTAGCGATAATCAGTGGATCGGTCATAGAAGTTCTAGCATTGCGCAAAAATGTACTGAATCCGTGATTGTAAGACAAACCATCGCAAAGGCAATCAAAACATGCGCGTAGCTGTATACTATCCACCAAGTTAGTGAACGTTACTCGCTGACCTTGCAAACCGCTTTCGGGGATTAACCGGCACGTGAACAAACAGCTTATCTACGGCGATATCGGCGGCACCAAAACCATCCTGCAATTGGCTGAAATAGCGGATGGCCGGATACATAAGCGCTGCACACAACGCTACGACAGCACAGCTTTTGCAACTTTTTCCGGCATTCTCGAAGCATTCCTCAAGCAAACCGCCGCACCCAACCCACCCGCAGCGGCTTGTTTTGCCGTAGCCGGACCCATTGCCGATCAACAGGCTAGATTAACCAATTTACCTTGGCAGATCAGCAGTGCGCACATTGCCGATGCCTTCTCTATTCCATCGGTCAAACTGATCAACGACTTTGAAGCCGTTGCGCTGGCCATTGAAAATCTACCGGGCAGTGACTTGATCACACTGCAATCCGGACAACCGCATGCGCAGGCGATGCGTGTGGTATTGGGCGCAGGCACGGGAATGGGCGTAGCGTGGCTCACACCGGTCAACAATCGCTACTTTGCATGGCCAACCGAAGCGGGGCATATTGATTTCGCGCCGGTCACTCCGCTGCAAGCCGGTTTGCTCGAATGGTTGCAACAACGCTTCGGCCATGTGTCGGTGGAACGCTTGTTGTCCGGCTCCGGCCTGACGAACATTTTTAAATTTCTGCAACAGAACGCAGCGGCATCTTCAGACTTACCGCTACTCCAGCTTGAAGAAGATAGCGGCGCTGTCATCGCGGCATTGGCGCAAACGCAAAAGCATCCGGTTGCGATCCGAGCGTTGGAATTATTTGCCGAGATTTACGGCGCTTATGCGGGCAATTTGGCGCTGGCTGGATTATGCCGCGGCGGTGTTTATATCGCGGGTGGCATCGCGCCGAAAATTATCGATACACTCAGCGCGGGCGGCTTTATGCATGCGTTTCACGCGAAAGGACGGTTTTCCACACTCATGCGCGAAATTCCGGTGCATATCGTCACCAACCCCGCAATCGGCTTGCTGGGCGCTCGCCAGGAAGCCTTCCGGTTATTCAATAACGGCCCGTAAATTCCCTAAAATCCGCATCCAACGTACCTCGCTAGTGGATTCCCGTCTTCAAATCCAATCAATTAGCCGGTGCTGGGTGTATCATAGCAACGATCATTCTCAGCAAGGAGAGCCTGCATGTTTCCGCGAACCGCCTTCACCATCACCGTTAATCCTAAAATACCACCACGCCTGAAACGTCTGGAAGAGTTAGCCAATAACCTCTGGTACAGCTGGGATCGCGCCACCCGCACGCTGTTTTCACGGCTCGATCCGTATTTATGGGAAGCGGTAGGCCATAACCCGAAGGCATTCCTGAAGCGCGTGGACGAATCGGCGTTACTGAAAGCGACCGAAGACCGGGTTTTTCTCGCCACCTACAATAGCATTCTGTCGACGTATGACTCCTACCATGACGCATCGGCGCTACAGAACAACGGAGGGCTGAGTTCACAAGACCAAGTCGCTTATTTCTGCTTTGAATTCGGTTTTCACGAAAGCCTGCCGATTTATTCCGGCGGTTTGGGCATTCTCGCCGGTGATCACTGCAAAGCGGCGAGCGATTTACATTTGCCTTTCGTCGCCATCGGCTTGTTGTATCGCCAAGGGTATTTCTTTCAAACCATCGATAGCAAAGGCAACCAGCAAGTCACCTATACCATTTCCGATTTCGACGACCTTCCCGTCACACCGGTACTACGCCCGGATGGCTCGGGCTTGCAAATTGAAGTGCCTTTGCTGCACCGCCAAGTCACGGCCAAAATATGGCAAGCAAAAATCGGCCACGTCACGCTTTATCTGCTCGATACCGATTTGCCCGAAAACTCGCCGCAAGACCGCTACATCACGCACAATCTATACGGCGGCGACAGAATCATGCGGATTGAACAGGAAATCATTCTGGGCATGGGCGGCGTGCGCGCATTGCATGCGCTCGGCATCAAACCGACGATATGGCACATCAATGAAGGACACGCCGCCTTCATGATTCTTGAGCGCATTCACGATCTGGTGCAGCAAGGACTTGATTTCGCCAGCGCACTGGAAAGCGTCGCGGTAAATACCGTTTTTACCACGCATACCGCGGTGCCTGCCGGGCATGACCACTTCAACACGGAGATGATGCAAACCTATTTTGACGCCTTCTACCGCAGCTTGAACATTACGCGTGAAGAATTCATGGCGCTCGGTCATGCATCCGGAAGTCCGGACTTCAATATGACGGCGCTCGCGATTCACGGCTCACGCACGCACAATGGCGTCAGCAAGATACACGGCGGCGTATCCGCCAGTATCTGCCGCGATTTGTGGCCGCAGATCGAGCCGGAAGAAAATCCGATTTCCTACGTCACCAACGGTATTCATGTGCCAACCTTTCTAGCGCAGGAATGGTCCGATCTGTTCGACCGCTATCTCGGTCACGAATGGCGCAACAAAATGTGCGACACCGAATATTGGTCGCGGATCGATGCGATACCGGATCATCTGTTCTGGAGTGTGCGGCAATCGTTGAAATCACAGATGTTTTACGGCATCCGCTCGCGCATCACCGAGCAAAACACCCGGAATCGCGGTTCCGAAGCGCATCTTGACCGGCTGCTGAAGTTTGTCGATCCGATCAATCCGAATGTTCTGACACTGGGTTTCGCACGCCGCTTCGCTACCTACAAACGCGCCACGTTGTTATTTGAAAACCTCGACTGGCTGCGCAAAATTATCCTGGATCAGGAACGCCCGGTATTGTTGATTTTTGCCGGTAAGGCGCATCCGGCGGATGTACCGGGGCAAGATTTAATCCGGCGCATCAGTCAAGTCGCCAGTTTTCCCGAATTTGAAGGGCGTCTGCTGTTAGTCGAAGGTTACGACTTGCGTCTCGCCCGGCGGCTGGTCGCCGGTGTCGATGTCTGGCTGAACAATCCGATTTATCCGCTGGAAGCCAGCGGCACCTCCGGCATGAAAGCGGGCATCAACGGCGCGATCAATCTCAGCGTGCTGGATGGCTGGTGGGGAGAAGGCTACGACGGTAAAAACGGCTGGGCGATCAAACCCGGCCCGGAGGATATGGAAGGTACCGTGCGCGACCAGGAAGAGAGCCGCGCATTGTATGAAATCCTGCAAGACCAGGTGGTTCCGTTGTATTACAACCATGGCAAGCTCGGCTACTCGCCCGGCTGGGTGAAAATGGCCAAGCACTCGATGATATCACTGCTGCCTAGCTATAACGCGACCCGCATGGTCGATGAATATGTCACTAAATTTTATCGTCCGGCCAGCGGCAAAGGCACCCTTTATGCTGAAAATGATTTTGCCGGCGCAAAAAACATCGCCGCATGGAAGGCCAGAATAAAACAAGCATGGCACGGCGTCACGCTACGCCGTTTAGATACGCCTTGCGAACGCATTCATTATAACGAAGCGCTGAATTTCAAGATCGCCGCCAAACTGAATAACCTGGCACCCGAAGATATCGTCATTGAATTATTGATTTGCCGCCAGTTCAAGACCACACGACTGTGCAATTTCAATCATTTCAAGTTCACCTTTACCGGCATCCAAGATTCCGGCGAACATCTGTTTGAGCTCAACCTGACCCCGGAATTATGTGGCAAGCAGGAATATTTCATCCGCATTTATCCGTATCACCCGCTGCTGACGCATCCATTGGAGATGGGATTGATGGTGTGGTTGTAACCGGCTGAAATGAGGATCTCAGGAATTATCTGGTGAATACGATAACCGCTACTCCGGTTGCTCCGGAGTAGCTTCCCGTAATGCAGCGTGTGGCTTCGTTCGCGGCATCTATTCACCATGAACTGGTAAAATCAGTTATCATCCGCGCAGTATTTCCAGGCCGTCGTAACTCATTAATGAATCACTATTATCGCTAGTGCAAGATGAAATATTCAAAATGGCTGTTGCTTGCTGCGACAAGCAGTATGTTTCAATTTATAGCTTCCCCGGCTCCACTCTATGCCAGCAACTTAAGCAATCTAAAGAATTTTATTAAAGACAGCCGGGTGGAAGTCGGCGGATGGGTTAATGGCGGCGCAACCTTTAATCCAAGCCAATCAGATGGCTTCAATGGACCGGTTGCTTTCGCCGATCAAGCCAATCGTTTTCAGTTGAATCAATTCAATACGTTTATTCAACGTCAAGTGGTTTCCGAAACCCACAAATGGGATTTTGGCGGGCGGTTCGATTTTCTGTTCGGAACCGATGCCATTTTTACTGAAGCCTTTGGCGTACCGGCTTTTGACGTCAACACCGGTGAAGCGCTAAAGCGCAGCAGCTGGGATCTCGGGTTGTGTTGCGCCTCTACCAAAACCTACGGCATCGCGCTGCCGCAAGCTTATTTGGAAGCCCATGTGCCCATTGGCACAAAAGGAATTAATATCAGAGCCGGTCATTTTTACTCTCCCACCGGTTTTGAAACAATTCCAGCACCCGACAATTTCTTTTACACGCGCGCTTATTCTTTTAATGCAGGCGAGCCTTTCACACATACCGGTTTACAAGCCAGTTATATCATCAATAAAAATTGGTCTGTTCTGGGTGGCGCTGTGACCGGCAGCGCCACCGGGGGCTGGGATGGCGGCTGGGACAAACAGCTTGGCAACTGGAGCGGAATTGCCGGTTTCACCTGGAAAAGTGATAATCAGGCCACATCGTTCAATGCCACCGGCACTTACGGCGAAACTTCAACACACAGCAGTGAATCGTGGGGAATGTTTAATCTCGTGCTGCAACACAAAATCAATCCCAGAACCTTATTGGTCTTGCATCATGTGCATGGGTTCGCGGACGGCATTCTATTAAATAATCTGAAATACGCCAATGTAGTCAAAGATACCCAGTGGATGGGGTTGGTCACGCATCTATATTATGATCTGACCGAAAATTTATCGATTGGGCTTCGTGGCGAATGGTTCCGCGACAGAGACGGATTTCGCAATCCTTCGCCATTCCGGGTCGCGGCGGCAACCAATATCGTCAATGGCGTACCGGTAAGCTATGCGGGAAATATCAACAACGTTACGGTTGCACCTGCGGATTATTACGCGGCAACGGTGGGAATGAACTGGAAAGCGGCCAAGACGTTAAAACTTCGCTGGGATCATCTGAAGAAGCTCACCATTCGGCCGAATATTCGCTATGACAGTGTCGATGCCTATCGTACTGTTGCGTACAAACCGTTTGCTGGCCATAAGGATCAAATTTTGTTCTCGCTGGATTTTGTGCTTCCCTTCTAAGGAACAGTTTTAAATCAGCGTTGTGACTGGAAATCGATGTTGCAGGTTTTTTGTTGCAGGTCTTAAAGACCAACCACCGAAAAATTCGGTGGTTGTTCGTTACTTACTCAAAGGCCATTGTTCACAGAACTCTCTGGACTCTTTGAAGTGAGTTCACGATCTTGATTAGCTTTCGCTTTATTTATTACTTTGCCTTTTTGCTCTAACGCCATTTTTCTATGGAAATCAGCATGTATCTGAATTTCCCGCAAAGTCTTTTCGTATTCACGAACGTTTGCTGTTGCATGCGATTGAGCTTCTAGGCCTTGTCTACCAAAGTAATAAGGATGCGCTTCATACTCCTTGAGAATTTTTTTATTCTCCCGCAACCTTGCTTTGGTTTCTCTCCCTATATCCTCATAATACTTGACTAGAGCATCATGATCATTATTGGAAATTCCAACTGGCGCAGCGACGGAACTCATTTGTGCGCAAGCGGATAAAATGGAAATTGTTAAGAATAGTGAAAATACTTTTAGTGCTTTTTCGATCGATTTTTTCGAATCATATATCAATAATGTCATTTTAACTCCTCCAAGGTTCAGTGTAGGTTGGAAAAACTTTTGTGTATGACTGCAATGCCATTGCACTTGACATCATAGAAACCCTCCGCGCTCGGGCATTTGTTGAAAAAATCACGACACTTGTGATCATATTTCTCTCCTCCGTTAAATTTGTTAATCAGAAAAAAACTATAGTTTTTTGGTAAGGAAAATAGTGCGCTTCACCAATCACAACCACAGTTTCCATTGTAGCCACCATTAACCACAATCCATTCAAGGTCATGAAATATAAGACCTTTTAGTCATGGAAAACAAAGTTTATCATAATCAAAAATGAAAGCCAACAAAATATCTGACTTTTTTACTCGGGAATAGTTCAGGAGGGAAAAATAGCATGAAAAACACTAAAATAACGCAACAAGTAAATGTTCTGCGTTTAGATGGTCAAGAGACAATCTTGCTCAATGCCAGCCCAGTTAATTGGACATTTCGATGCTCAATAGAGAATCGAAATCGAGGATATTCAAACCTTGGTTAAGATAACAATCCATTCGAAACTTAAGCACGCACAGGAGAAATTTACATGAACAATAATCCCGTAGGCTGGTTTGAAATTTACATGCAGGACATGGAGCGCGCCAAGCGTTTTTATGAATCGGTGTTCCAAACAAAGCTGGAGCGACTGGATAGTCCCGCAGGCATGCCGGTTGAGCTTTGGAGCTTTCCCATGATGAAGGGTCAAATGGGTGCATCCGGCGCGCTGGTCAAAATGGCGGGTGGGCCGTCCGGCGGAAATGCCGTGCTGGTCTATTTTTCCTGTGCGGATTGTGCTGTTGAGGCTGCTCGCGCAGCCTCTGCGAGAGGACAATTGATCCGCGAAAAAATGTCCATCGGCCCCTATGGCTTTATCGCTTTGATCCGGGACACCGAAGGCAACATGATCGGTTTGCATTCAATGCAATAGCCCTTTCTGCTTTCAACCGCAATAAAAACCCCGCTACACGGAGCGGGGCATCAAACCGCCCGGAATTGAATTATTTGTTACGCACCCCGGCACGCTTTTGTTCGAGCACCTTGGCAACGGCTTTGATATCAGACTCGCTTATACCGGCTAACTCGGCTTGTTGACCGATGATTTGAATGAATTTTGTAATTGTTCTATCCGGAATGTTTCGCCCCTTGTGAATTTTAGGCATCGAACCGCGGCATTTATGGCCGGTATCGAGCAGAGTGCCGTCATGCCGCGAGGAACCGCCCAAGTCATGATCCAGCATCATGGCCAGGCACTGCGAAATATCCGCGGGGGTTTCCGTCAAATTACCAAAGAACGATGCAATTTCACGATCGGACAATAAAGCAGGCAATGCATAGTGCTCCAGAAACGCCAAAATGCCATAATACCCGCCCAATCTGGCCGCAACCGAATCGCTTCTGATCACGAGACGCGGTTCATCCGCACTGTCGCTGGCATCCGTTTGCTGAACGTTGGTCTTGACTTGATCCGCCATCACCGAACCGATGCCGTCGATGGCAACGAGCGCGCAAATCAGAGCGATCGCGAAATATTTAACCCATTCCGGTGAAACTGGTCTTGATTGTGCAAACATCATGATTTCCTCTCCTGTTCATTAATTCCAAGTTATTGTGCCCAGTGAGCGCTATCTGCTTTCACTGGAAGTCAGTGGATTCCCCTGCATATATTTTTTGAGTACCTCCACTGCTCAATACGCAGCTACTTGAAATTTGGATGCAAACAAACACAAGATTTTTAAATTTCCCATATATTCAATCTATATACAGACATTTAAATCGTATCCGCAAGAAATCCCAGTTCACTCAATCACACAGTAATAATCCGTTGCATCCAAACAGCAGATTCCTTCGTATAGGTTTGTAGAAGCGATCCACTGCATATCGCTTGAAATAACTCATCAACCGGAGGAGGAAAAATTTCATGTCGAAGCAAACTATCAAAGTCGTTGCGCACGTCATCGCGCGCACAGACAAAATTCCAGAAGTGCAAACGATTCTGCACGGAATCATCGCGCCAACACGCCAGGAAGCAGGATGCCTGAGCTACCAGTTATTCAGCAATCACAGTCATCCGGTCGAGTTTCTGGTTATCGAAGAATGGACAGACGAAAATGCCATCGCCGCACACTTCGCCACGCCGCATATCCAGCAAGCGCTGACAGAAATAGCGCCCCTGTTGGCCCAAGCGCCAGGCATCCAGAAATACACCTTACTGGACTGACAGTTTTTTACTGCTTTAACGAAGAAGCGAGGAAAAGTGATACGCAAACGTATCTGATGATATATTTCAGAACAGACAATGAACAAGGTTAATCTTAATGATTAGGGTTTGATCAGCCGTGGCAACCAGCGATACCCATCGCAGTGACTGCAATGCCGGCGATGCGCATATGCATGCGTGGGTCACCGCTATTGCCAGGCATGACGAACAAGCATTGGCGGAACTATACGAAGCGACACTGGCGCGCGTTTACGGCATCGCGCTGCGGATCACACGTAACCCGCAAGCAGCGGAAGAAGTCAGTGAGGATGTTTACTGGCAGGTCTGGCGCGAAGCGCCGCGCTTCGACGCACAACGTGGCAATGTCATCGCCTGGCTGCTGACGATCGCGCGCAGCCGGGCACTGGATTATTTGCGTAAGGCGGACGATGCCGAACTTTGTGAAGAACCGGAGCTACTATTAACCAACGAACCTTCGCACGACGGCGATCCGCAAGACTTGCTGGCGGCAGCGCAAAATAACGCCAAATTGAATCAGGCGTTGCAACAGCTCGAACCAGTACAGCGCCAATTGGTTGCGATGGCTTTCTTCCGCGGCTTGACGCACGAAGAAATCGCCGTTTTCAGCGATATGGCCTTGGGCACGGTCAAATCGCATATCCGCCGCGCGCTCAAGCAGTTGCACGATGTGCTCGAGGACGATTTAGTCAAAGGTTTTGAACGATGAAAAAACGCTACTCATTAGACCCGGACAATCCGCAGCACGCCGACAAAGTTGAAGCGGCGCTGCTGGAGGGATTGAAACCAGCACAGCCAAGCGATCAACAGCGTGCAAAAATCCGCGCCCAGCTTTTCCAACGTATCCATGCCAGCGCCGCTGCGGAAGCGCCACGCGTCACGATCCGCAGCGATCAAGGCCAATGGCGCAAGATTCTCCCCGGTGTGCGCGCCAAAACACTCGATCAACATAATCGCGCTTTCCTGCTCGATATCGAACCCGGCGCCAGCCTGCCGATGCACCGCCACCACGAAGACGAGGAGTGCGTGGTGTTGCGCGGCTCAGCCAGCCTCGGTGACCTCAAGGTGAACAGCGGCGATTACCATATGGCGCGCGCGGGCAGCCGTCACGGCAAAATATCGTCGGAAAGCGGCGCGTTGCTGTACCTGCGCGGTATACCGGTGGGCCACATCGCCGAAGTCGCGCGCGATCTGCTGACCGCATACCTGCCCGGCGAAGGCCGCGAGTTGATCACCATCCGCGCCAACGAAGGCGACTGGTCGGAACTGGCGCCCGGTGTCTCCAGCAAGCCGCTGTACGACGACGGCCAAACCCGTTCGTCATTGCTGCGCATCGATGCCGGAACCCATTGGTCATCGCAGCAAGCATCGCTCGCGCACGATGAAGAATGCCTGTTGCTCGAAGGCGACGCCTTTTTCGGCGACACGCTGCTATGCAGTGGCGACTGGCAACTCGCACCCACAGGCTCGGAATCCCGTCCAATTTCCTCCGATCGCGGCGCGCTGTTATTCATACGCGGCGCGCGCATCGCGGCGTAACCGTTCGAGGCTCGACCATGCGCATCGGTATTGATCTCGGCGGTACAAAAATAGAAGGTGTGGTGCTGGACACTGACGGTAAAGAGCGGGTTCGAAAGCGCGTGGATACGCAGCAATCGGCTGGCTATTGGGCGATTTTGCACACCATCGTGCAACTCGCCCGGCAGCTGGAAGCGGAAACCGGCCAGCAATGCCCGGTGGGCATCGGCACGCCGGGCGCGATCTCGGCGGTCAGCGGCAAAATGAAGAATTCCAATACCGTCTGCCTGAACGGACAACCGCTGCTCGAAGATTTGCAAGGACTATTGAACCGGCCGTTGCGCATCGCTAATGATGCTAATTGTTTTGCCTTGAGCGAAGCGCTGGACGGCGCGGGCAAAGGTTATAGCGTGGTGTTCGGCGTCATCATGGGCACCGGCGTCGGTGGCGGCATCGTGTTCAACGGACAATTACATCAAGGCCGTCAACACATCGGCGGCGAGTGGGGTCACAACATCCTGGAACGAAACGGGCCGGATTGCTACTGCGGGCAGAAGGGCTGCGTCGAAACCCTGATCTCCGGCCCCGGCCTAGCCGCCGATTACCACCGCCACGGCGGCAATCGCGCCTTGCAAGCCAATGACATTGTCGCACTGGCGGCGCAAGGCGAACTCTTGGCAGAAGCCGCAATGCAGCGCTTCCTCGACCGCTTCGGCCGCGCCCTGGCAACCGTCATCAACATCCTCGACCCGGATGCGATCGTGCTCGGCGGCGGGTTATCGAATGTCGACCGGCTCTACAGCGAAGGCCGCGAGAATGTTGCACGCTATGTATTTAATGACCAATTCATCACGCCAATCTTGAAAAATATCCACGGCGACAGCTCCGGTGTTAGAGGGGCTGCACAGTTGTGGCGGTGCGATGAAGTCTGACGGACAAACAACGAAAATCAAAAATATCCCTCGTTTAAGAGTCCAAGATATACTACCAACCAACGTATATCACCAACTAAGGATAAAAAATGCAAGTTTCCAAATGAGGCGATAGCTTAGCAGTCAGATTACCCGCCGCCGTGGTCGAAGTATTGGATCTCAAGGAAGGCGACGATATTGAAATTCATGTCACCGGATCTCGCAACCTGGAGATCAGCAAAACACCCGAAGCACGCGAGATTCTCGCCCGCTTAAGAAAATACCGGGGAAAATTACCGGCAGATTTCAAATTTGACCGTATCGAAACACATTAACGATAAGGTATTTCTGGATACCAATATTCTCTTGTACTTACTGTCCGTGAATCCCCTGAGTACCGGCTTCAAGCAACACACTTCAACCGCTTCTCGATCCCTCCCGAATTCAACAGTCAAATTTGTGATCGCTCTGACAAACGGATATACCGTCAAAAACAATTCAAATATCAGAGTGAATCAAGAATCCAGTACCAGAAATTAAGCATTAGCTTTTACTTCAAATAAACTCTTGACATGCGAGGCTACTGAATCAATTTCAGGGTAAATCTTTCCTCCGTTAATTCCCAAAGCTTCTAGTTGCTCTCGCATTTTCTTTTTATCTCCGGCTTTCACGACTAATCTAAGTTCATTTGGCTTATAAATGTAAGAAACCGGAATTCGCGAAGATTCTGACTTTCTGTCACTGATGCCAAACAAGAAGAATGCACCATCCTGCCTAATGATTCTCGGGTTATTCAGTAAAGGTTTGACGCAGATTACTGATCGGAGATGTTCTGACTTGATCTTTGGTTCAAATGACGACCTTTCCTGGCGTATGTCATGAATCAATAATTTGATCGACTCTTGCTCTGAAAATTTTTCTGGAGTTTCGTCTGGCTTTACAACGAATTCGAACTCAAAAAGCTGCTTACTGACATTAGAAATTACGCTCACCGTGTCACTATCAAAGTATTTGATTTCTTTCTTTGGCAGTCGAAAGATAATTACCTCACCGTCTGCAGATTTTTCTTTGGTCTTTTCGTCGTCTTTATATTTTTCATCCTTGCACGCAAAAAGAAGAGCTATTAAAGGATTGCCGGTAATATCCAGTAAACGAGTGGGTAGAGCGTAATGCTGCATTTTCACGAGCTTTTGAAATGTAGTTTCTAGTTCATGAAAATCATCTGGACAACGCAAGATTAACTCTCTGAACATTCTGTGCTCATTGGCGATCCAACCAGAATTCCGGTAGACAGAGGGAACCAGTTCGTATTTCTTATTGGAGTGACCTCGATAATAGTATTCATAGTCTGGGTCTTGTGTAAGAGACTCCAACTCCGTGAGCAGTGTGCGGACACTGCCAATCCCTATCTCGCTTCTCTCTAACGACGGACGTTCCATATCTGAATCTCTTTTCTAAGCTAACTAAAATTAGCCATATAGTTTAAAAAAATGAACCACTTCCATGAGGCTGCTCATTTTAATAGCCTGCTAAACCACCGACACCATCAGGCGCACTAGTATCATTTAACGAAAAAATACCCCCCGCCAGCGGCGGTAACGTAATCGCGATCGAGTCGGAAAATCCCATCCAGGGCATTTGCACGCTGGCGATGTTGCCGAGGTTGCCCATGTTACTGCCGCCGTAATACGCGGAATCGCTGTTGAAGATTTCGCGGTACATGCCCCCGGCGGGAACGCCGATGCGGTAGCCGATGCGCGGCACCGGGGTGAAGTTGAGGACGATTAGCACGAAGCTGCCGTCCTTGGCGCGGCGCAGGTAGCTGATGATGGATTGCTCGGCGTCCTGGCAGCCGATCCAGTGGAAGCCTTCGGCGGCGAAGTCAAGCTGGTGCAGCGCCGGGATATTTTTGTAGCAGTGATTCAAATCGCGCTGCAATGCTTGCACCCCGACGTGTGGCGGTTGTTGCAGCAAACCCCAGTCGAGTTCGGCATTCACGCGCCATTCGCGCTGTTGCGCGAATTCGTTGCCCATGAAGTTGAGCTTCTTGCCCGGCCAGGTCATTTGGTAAGTCAGCAGCAGACGCACGTTGGCGAACTTTTGCCAGTCGTCGCCGGGCATTTTGTTGAATAGCGAACCTTTGCCGTGCACTACTTCGTCGTGCGAGAACGGCAGTACAAAGTTTTCGCTATACGCATAAAGCTGGCTGAATGTGAGCAGGTCGTGGTGATAGCGCCGGTAGACCGGATCTTGCTGCATATACGAGAGGCTATCGTGCATCCAGCCCATATTCCATTTCATCGAAAATCCCAGGCCGCCGACGTAAGTCGGGCGCGAAACCGCAGGCCAAGCGGTGGATTCTTCGGCGAGTGTCAGCGCGCCGGGAAATTCGCCGTGCACCATGACGTTCAGTTCGCGCAGGAAATCGATGGCTTCCAGGTTTTCCCGGCCGCCGTATTTGTTCGGCAGCCACTCGCCTTCCTTGCGCGAGTAATCGAGGTACAGCATCGAAGCAACCGCATCGACGCGCAATCCGTCCAGATGAAATTCGGACAACCAGTAATGCGCGCTGGACAGTAGAAACGACTTCACTTCGTTGCGGCCGAAATTGAAAATGTACGTGCCCCAGTCCTGATGAAATCCCAGGCGCGGATCTTCATGTTCATACAAAGCTGTGCCGTCAAAGCGCGCCAGCGCAAAAGTATCCTGCGGAAAATGCGCGGGCACCCAGTCGAGAATCACACCGACACCCGCCTGATGACAAGCATCGACAAAAAAGCGGAAATCATCGGCTGAGCCATAGCGGCTGGTGACGGCAAAATAGCCGGTGGTTTGGTAACCCCACGATTCATCCAGCGGATGTTCCGAGACTGGCATCAATTCGATATGCGTATAGCCCATTTCCAGCACATACGGCAGCAGGTGCTCGGCCAACTCACGGTAGCTATAAAAACGCCCATCCGGATGGCGCTTCCACGAACCGGCGTGAATCTCAAAGATATTCAGCGGCGCGTGCAGCCAATCCCAGTTCTCGCGATGAGTCATCCATGCCGCATCTTGCCAGTCAAAACCGCTATCCGCAGGCGCCAATGCCGCCGTCTGAGGGCGCAGTTCAAAGCGCTGGGCATAAGGGTCTGTTTTGACCAGAATTTCACCGCTGGCGCGGTTGCGAATCTCTAATTTGTACAATGAACCGGGCGGCAATTCCGGAATGAACAGTTCCCAGACTCCGCTGGCGTGGTGCACATGCATGGGATGCATGCGGCCATCCCAGCGGTTGAAATCACCGACGACACTGACGCGCTCCGCATTCGGCGCCCACACCGCGAAACGCATGCCGTTCACTCCGGCATTGCTGACAGAATGTGCGCCGAGCGTACGATACGTCTGCCATAGCTTGCCTTCGTTGAATAAGTACAAATCGTGATCGGAAATTTGCGGCGCAAAAGCATACGGATCGAATAACTCATAAACGATATGCCGCTCCCCTTTTTTCTCGATGCGCAAACGGTAAGGCATAGCAGGCGAAGTATCTCCGCGCCACTCGAAAATTCCATCCGGATGAATACGCTGCATCGGCTCAAAACCGGTTGCCGTCCTGATCCACACCTGTACGTCATAGGGACGGAACACCCGCACCAGCGTTTGACCCTGCTCACGATGCAGCCCGAGGTAGGCATAGGGATCGTGCAGGCGCGCATCGAGCAGCGCATTTTGCATGACATTGGTTTTTCTGACTGTAATCACATTATTTGACCGGTTGGCTGATATCTTGGGAATTATAGCGTGTCTGCTCTTTGACTTAAGACAATTGAACTGAAAGCTTAATGTGAGAAAGTGCCATAATACGATACTATATCGACATGCATTAGAAAGGGACATCGCGATGGACAATCATAATGAACCACACTATGCCAGTGAATCCCCGGCGCAGCACAATACCGGCAGTCACTTCCACAGCAACATCTCGCACGATACACTGGCACTGATACTGGCCGGAGGACGCGGCAGCCGCTTGCATCAACTGACGGATTGGCGTGCCAAACCGGCGGTTCCCTTTGGCGGTAAATTCCGCATCATCGACTTCCCGCTTTCCAACTGCGTCAACTCAGGCTTCCGGCGTATTGGTGTGGTGACACAATACAAAGCGCAGAGTTTGATCCGCCATATTCAGCACGGCTGGAGTTTTCTCGATGGCCGCTTCAAGGAATTTATCGAATTGCTACCCGCGCAGCAGCGCACGGCCGATGAAACCTGGTATCAAGGTACGGCCGATGCGGTTTTTCAGAATATCGACATCATGCAGCGCCACACAGCCAAATACGTGATGATTCTCGGCGGCGATCACATTTATAAAATGGATTACAGAAAATTGCTGGCCGAACATATCGAAAAAGCAGCCGATATGACGGTGGCCTGCCTTGAAGTTCCGGTAGAGGAAGCCAGTGCTTTCGGCGTGATGGGCGTCGATACGGCATGGCAAGTTACCAGTTTCACCGAAAAACCGGCTCACCCGGCATCAATACCGGGTCAACCGGGGAAAGCGCTGGTGAGCATGGGAATTTATGTATTCAATGCCGCATTTCTTTATGAACAATTGATACGCGATCATAAAACCCATGACTCAGCGCATGATTTCGGCAAAGACATCATTCCCTACCTAGTGCCTCGCAATCGTGTCTTCGCCCACCGGTTTCAGCATAGCTGCGTCAATATGGCCTACGACACAATACCTTATTGGCGTGACGTGGGAACGATCGACGCGTATTGGGAAGCCAATGTAGATCTGGTCGGTGTCACGCCGGAATTGAATTTGTACGATGCCGACTGGCCAATCTGGACGCATCAGGAACAATTACCGCCCGCCAAGTTCGTTTTCGACGACGACAACCGGCGCGGTCAAGCCTTGGATTCTTCGGTATCGGGCGGTTGCATTATCAGTGGCGCGACTGTGCGCCGTTCCCTGCTGTTCTCCAATGTCAAAGTGAATAGTTTCAGCAGCGTGGAGGACTCGGTCATACTGCCCGATGTGGTGGTCGGCCGGCATGCGCGCCTGCGCCGTGTGGTCGTGGAAAAAAGATGTTCCATTCCCGAAGGGCTGGTCGTGGGATACGATCCCGATGAGGATCGTAAGCGGTTCTATGTATCCGAAAAAGGCATTACTTTGATCACACCCGAAATGCTGGGGCAGGAAATACATAAGGCATACTGATCAAATGATCTTGAACGTTACCTATGTGACGCCTCTCCAATCACAATCATTAAGCAGGTACGTCATTCTTAAATGAAACAATTAAATCTAGTTTTACTGTGGCACATGCATCAGCCGGACTACCGGGATTATGTCACCAACGAGTTCGTGCTGCCGTGGGTATATCTCCATGCCATCAAGGACTATACCGACATGGCGTATCATCTGGAAATGCACCCGCGCACCAAAGCGGTGATCAATTTTGTGCCGGTGTTGTTGGATCAGCTGGAGGATTTCTCCACGCAATTCTCCACCGGGGAAATCCGCAGCCCTTTGCTCCGTCTGTTAGCAACGCCCGACCTGGAGCACATCTCCATCCAGGATCGCCTATACGTGTTCGACAGCTGTTTTCTCAGCAATCACACCACCATGCTACAGCCGTATCCGGCCTATAAACGTTTGCACGAGCTGTACCAGATGTTCAATAAACGCAGCGAAAGCGAGCTGACTTATTTTTCCGGGCAATATTTAGCCGATCTGCTGGTGTGGTATCACTTGGCGTGGATGGGTGAAAGCGTGCGCCGCAACAACGAGTTCGTGATGAAATTGATGGCGCAAAGCCAGGGATTCAGCTACGAAAACCGCTTGCAACTGTTCAATCTGATCGGTGAACTGATCCGGGAACTGATTCCGCGCTACCGCAAACTCGCCGAATCCGGCCAGATCGAGTTATCCACCACGCCGCACTATCATCCGCTCGCACCGCTGCTGATCGATTTCACTTCCGCCCGGGACAGTCAACCCGGCGTGGCGTTACCGGAACATCAGCTGTATCCGGGTGGCCGCAGCCGCGTTGCGTTTCATCTTGCTTCGGCCATCTCCAGCCACACCCAGCGTTTCAATGAAAAACCCACCGGTATATGGCCGGCCGAGGGCGCTTTGTCGTCAGCGCTACTGAAAATCTTTGCCGAGCAAAATTGCCAATGGAGCGCCAGTGGCGAAGGCGTACTGGCCAATAGCCTGCAGGCTTCTTATCCGGACGCGCCATTGCCGGACCGCACTGAGTATCTGTACCGCCCTTACCAAGTCGATGGAGAATCCGGGCAAGTCACCTGCTTTTTCCGCGACGACCAGTTATCCGACTTGATCGGCTTCGAATATGCCAAATGGTTTGGACGCGATGCGGCGGAAAATTTTATCCAATCATTGGAACGGATCTACCATGGCACCCCCGCTGGCGAGAATCCGGTGGTCAGCGTGATTCTGGATGGAGAAAACGCTTGGGAGTCGTATCCCTACAATGGCTTTTATTTTCTCGATGATCTCTATGGTTTGCTCGAGAACCATCCGTTCATCCGTACCACGACGTACCGGAACTATATCGCCGATCCGGAGAAAACCAATATAATTAGAATATTGCCAACCCTGGCGGCCGGTAGCTGGGTGTATGGCACCTTCTCAACCTGGATCGGCGACAAGGAAAAGAATCATGCCTGGGATATGCTCTGCGCCGCAAAACAGAGTTTTGACTTGGTCATGCAAAGCGATCGTTTAAGCGAAGAAAAGAAAATCGAAGCCAGTCGGCAATTGGCCTCCTGCGAAAGCTCCGACTGGTTCTGGTGGTTTGGCGATTACAACCCGGCGCACTCGGTCGCCAGTTTCGATCATCTGTTCCGGTTGAACCTGATGAATCTGTATCGCTTACTTAAACTGCCGGTACCACCGGCATTACAGGAATCGATTAGCAAAGGCAATGAGCAAAACGAAGCAAGCAGCGCCATGCGGCGGTCTTCGTAGCATCCGATCAGCTCCAACTGCTTCGCGCAGTTGTCGAATCGGGTGTGCGGCCGCGCTGGTTTTTAAAAACGACTACCAGGATCATTGAATGTCACAACGTGTATCGCTACTTTTCGGTGTGCATGCGCACCAGCCCGTCGGTAATTTCCCCGAAGTGCTCGAAGACGCGCATCTGCGCTGTTACAAACCGTTTCTGCAAGTACTTTACCGCTATCCGGATTTCCGTTTTTCCGTGCACTTTTCCGGCTGGCTGCTCGATTACCTGTTGCAGCGTTTTCCCGATGATATGGTATTACTGCACGAAATGGTCGCGCGGCGGCAAGTGGAGTTATTCGGCGCGGGTGACACCGAACCGGTGCTGGCAGTCATTCCCAATCGCGACCGCACCGGGCAGATTGACGCCTTCTCCAATAAACTGGCGGCAAAATTCGGTCAACGCCCGCAAGGCGCATGGCTCACCGAACGCGTGTGGGAATCCACCGTTGTTCCTTCGCTGGCGGATTGCGGCATCCGTTATGTCACCGTGGATGACTACCATTTTCTCTGTGCTGGCAAAACACCGGAGGAATTGAACGGTTACTTCACCACCGAAGAAGATTCCCATAAGCTCGATTTATTCCCGATTTCCGAATCGCTGCGCTACAAAATTCCGTTTTCCCCGGTCGAGGAAACCATCGCTTATCTGGAATCACTCGCCGATCAGCATTCGCAAAACACCCGCGCGGCGGCGATTTATTTTGATGACATCGAAAAATTCGGCATCTGGCCGGAAACTTACCAGTGGGTATACGAAAAAGGCTGGCTTGAACGTTTCATTCAGGGCGTGCTCGCTTCAAACAAAATCAGCACGCAGCACTACAGCGAATATCACGCCAGCGAAAAAACCCGTGGCATCGTTTATCTGCCCACGGTTTCGTACATTGAAATGAACGAATGGACTTTGCCCGCGCAATCCGCCAATACCTACGCGGATCTAGTACAGCAAGCCAAAACCAGCGGCTGGTACGAACACAAAAAAGCGTTCTTACGCGGTGGTATCTGGAAAAACTTCTTCTCGCGCTACCCGGAATCCAACTGGATGCATAAGCGCATGCTGAGTCTATCCGCGCGATTGAATGCACTGCCGGAAAAGCATCGCAGCGCGCTGATGCAACAAAAGCTTTATGAATCGCAGGCCAACGATGCTTACTGGCACGGTCTATTCGGCGGGCTGTACCTGCCGCATCTGCGCCGCGCCGTCTACAACGCACTGGTTGAATTGGAAGCATTGCTCGATGCCTGCGCGCCGCGCGCAGCCTATTTCACCGAAGACACCGATCTGGATGGCGTGGAAGAAACTTATTTGCACAATGGCATTCTGCAAGCCGTGCTGAAACTCGATTGCTTCGCCAGCATTTGCGAGCTGGATGCCTATCCGCTCCGGCATAACTTTGGTGATACCCTGCGCTGCCAGGTCGAACATTATTATCAGAAAATTCAACCGGGCGCGGGTGCTCCATCCAGCCTCACCGCCAGCGGCATCGCCTCCGCGCATGACAGAATCAGCTATAAACATGAAATCAGCGCCGAAGACATTGTGCCGGACGATCATCCGCGCAATCTATTCGTCGATCGCCTGGACGGGATGTTCATCACCTACCGGTCTTTGGCTTCAGCACTTGAAAACAACCACTTCCAGTCGGAAAACACCGCGTATCCGGTACATAAACTGATTATGCTGGACAACAACCGGCTACAAGTCACTTATCATTTCACCGCCAAGCTGGCGCACAGCTTCAGCACTGAAATCAATCTGGCCATGCCGAGCTGCGACGGTGTCGGCGGACGCTATATTTATCAGGGTAAAATTCCCGGCGGCTTTGGCCAGTGGCTCGAACTGACCGGCTTATCCGAACTCACCCTGGATGATGACACTTTGGACGGCAGTGTCACACTGACGACATCTCATCCGGTTACATTACGTGCACACCCGCATTTCTCGGTGTCGCAATCCGAGAGCGGCTTTGAAAAAATCATGCAGGCAACGACGCTTATCCTGGAATGGCCAGTCACGGCACCGGAATTGATCGTCACGTTGCAAATTAATACACGCAAACCGTAATCAATGAATCGGCAATCTGCACAACCCATCATTCTCAGCAACTAAAACATCATGCCATCCCTTACGCAATCACCCGCTTGGCTTGCTTTACAGGCACATCAATCCGTCATGGCGCAACAGCATTTGCGCAGTTTATTCCAGCAAGATCCGCAGCGTTTTGAGAAATTCTCGCTGCTGTTCAACGATATTTTGCTCGATTACTCAAAGCAGCCGGTCAATCAGGAAACGGTCAATCTGCTGCTGGCACTGGCGCGGCAGCAAAAACTGAACGATTGGATCGGGCGCATGTTTGCGGGAGAAAAAATCAACTCGACCGAACAGCGCGCCGCATTGCATATCGCCTTACGCAGCGAGCAGCCGGTTCATGTGGATGGCATCGACGTGTTGCCGGAAGTCAAACGCGTGTTGAAACAAATGGAGCGCTTCACCATCGCGGTGCACAGCGGCGCGCGTAGAGGCTACACCGGCAAAATGTTCACCGATATCGTCAACATTGGCATCGGCGGCTCGGATCTCGGCCCGGTGATGGTGACCGAAGCGCTCAAGCCTCACCAGCTCAGCAGCATCACACCGCATTTCATTTCCAATATCGATGGCGCGCAATTATCCGCCACGTTGTGCCATCTCAATCCTGAAACAACTTTGTTCATCATCGCCTCGAAAACCTTTACCACGCAGGAAACGCTCACCAATGCGCACGCCGCGCGTACCTGGTTTCTGGCGCATGGCGGCGGCGAGCAGGACATCGCACAGCACTTTGTCGCGGTATCGACCAATCGCACCGCCGTGGAAAAATTCGGTATCGATCCGGATAACATGTTTGAATTCTGGGATTGGGTCGGCGGGCGTTATTCGTTGTGGTCGGCGATCGGCTTGCCGATTGCACTCGCCGCGGGCATGGACAACTTTTATGCGTTGCTCGCCGGTGCGCGCGCGATGGATCAACACTTCGCCACGGCGCCGCTGGAAAAAAACCTGCCCGTGATGCTCGGTCTGATCGGTATCTGGCAAATCAATTTTTTCGCCACATCATCCCATGCAGTATTGCCGTACGATCAATCGCTGCATCGCTTTTCCGCTTATTTGCAGCAACTGGAAATGGAAAGCAACGGCAAGCGCATCACCCGTGACGGTGAGGCGGTCGATTACGCCACTGGCGCGGTCGTCTGGGGTGAACCTGGCACCAATGGCCAGCATGCGTTCTATCAATTATTGCATCAGGGCACGCAAACCGTTTCCGCCGATTTTCTGGCGCCTTGCCAGAGTCATTATCCGGTGGGCGATCACCATCGCATGCTGTTGGCGAATTTCTTTGCCCAAACGGAAGCCCTGATGACCGGCAAGAATGCGCAGGAAGTCCGCGCCGAGCTCGCCGCACTGGGCATGAACGCGGATGCCTTGGAACAATTGCTGCCGCACAAAATTTTTCCCGGCAACCGCCCGACCACGTCAATTCTGTTCAAAAAACTCGATCCTGAAACGCTGGGAGCATTGATTGCCCTGTATGAACATAAAGTGTTCGTGCAAAGCGTGATCTGGAATATCAATCCATTCGACCAATGGGGCGTGGAACTGGGCAAGCAGCTGGCCGGAAAAATCCTGGCCGAACTGCAACAAGACGGTGCCGTGACTTCGCATGACGCATCCACCAACGGCTTGATCGGTTACTTCAAGGCCAATCAGTAGACAATCCTCATGCCTTCACCGCAAGAACTGCGTGTTCTATTCATCACGCCGGAAGTTTTTCCACTCTGCAAAACCGGCGGCTTAGGCGATGTCAGCGCGGCATTGCCCGCCGCGTTACGCGCGTTGCATACCGATGTGCGGCTGCTGCTGCCGGGTTACCCGCAAGTGCTCGCTGGAGTTAAATACAAATCCAAAGTCGCCGAGTTCACGGCACTGCCGCAATTCCCTCCCGCCACCTTGCTGTCGGCACGGCTTTCGCTAAGCAAAGCCGAGCACATTCCGGTTTTTGTCATCGATTGCCCTGGATTGTATAACCGCGATGGCGGGCCTTACATGGATGAATTCGGACGCGACTGGCCGGACAATGCGCTGCGTTTCGGCTTACTGTCGAGAATCGGCGCTATTTTGGCCAGCGATGCCAGTCCGATCGCCTGGCGCCCGCACATTGCGCACTGCAACGACTGGCAAAGCGGTCTCACGCCCGCTTACCTGCATTTTCACCCCGGTAAAAAAGCCGCCACGTTGATGACAATCCATAACCTCGCATTCCAGGGTGTTTTCCCGCCCGGCAGCGTGGTGCAACTGGGATTGCCGCCGCACAGTTTCGCTATCAACGGCGTGGAATATTACGGCAATCTATCGTTTCTCAAAGCAGGGCTTTTTTATGCCAATCACATCACCACGGTCAGCCCAAACTACGCAGAGGAAATCCAAGCGCAAACGTTGGGATTCGGCTTGCAAGGATTACTGGCCGCGCGCCGCAGCCATTTGACCGGAATCGTGAATGGCATTGACGTCAACGAGTGGGATCCCGCGGCCGACCGGTATCTGGTCAAAAACTACAGCAGTAAAAAACTCGCGGATAAAGCGCTCAACAAGAGCGCATTGCAACAGCAGATGGAACTGACGGTAAATGCCGAGATCCCGCTATTCGGTGTGATCAGCCGCTTGAGCCACCAGAAAGGAATCGATGTGCTGATCGAGATAGCGCCGCAACTGGTAAAAATCCCCGCGCAACTGATCGTGCTCGGCAGCGACCAAGCACAATTGGAACATCAGCTGTCGATGCTGGCGCAGGCTCATCCCGGCGCCATCGCCGTGCGCATCGGCTTTAACGAGGCGCTATCGCATTTGATCGGAGCCGGCGCGGATTGCTTCCTGATGCCGTCACGCTTTGAACCGTGCGGCCTGAATCAAATGTACAGCCAGCGTTACGGCACGCCGCCTGTAGTACATGCAACCGGCGGCCTGCTCGACACCGTAGTCGACTGCACACCGCAAGCCCTGGCCAATGGCAGTGCCAGCGGATTTGTATTCGACACGATGAGCGCGGAGCATCTATTTGCCACTATCAAACGCGCGGCAGCGGCTTATCATGACAAAAAAATCTGGCATCGCTTGCAGAAAAACGGCATGGCAAAAGACTTCAGCTGGCATACCAGCGCAACGGCTTACCGGGAAATCTATTTGTCGTTGTTATCCTGATTCCAGGATTCCGGTGTTCCCATGTCTTGATTTCCCGGATCTGACGAAGCATTGTGCGCATCCCGGGCTATTGGGATTTGGAACCCCCCAGGCATGGCGGCGAATCATTACGTGTTCCACTCTTTTCAAACCATTCGTCCATCGTCATAGTGTGCAGAACAAGCGCATGGATCGATTGCGCCAGCTCATCAGCCAGAATTTTATTCACCATCCGGTGACGCGCTAAAAGCATTTTTCCCTGAAATGCATCGGAAACGACCGTCACCTTGAAATGGGATTCGGATCCTGCCGGTACATTGTGCCGGTGGCTTTCATTAACCACTTCCAGAAACTGCGGTTGCAGTGATTGCAGTTTGGTTTCGATCGAATTCTTAATATTCACAGTACGGTCACTCCCTTATCACGCAGCGCGGATTCCAATACACAAAGTCCGTCAGTCTACCGCGATTCGCCCATCTTGTTCAGCTTTGCGCGTGTCATTTACCTTGTTCGATATTTATGGAGTTACATGTTTTTTCTCCCTGAGAAAATAATTGAAATCAGGAATTTCTCCTGAAAACTTTTCAGCCGCAACCGGATAGTTGCAACCCGAGCGTGAATTACTTATTCCACTGCCCGAAAGTTACATTACAATCATCCCTGAATCGCATCTGTGCTGTAACGCAGATAAACACGGGACAGAATCACAAAAACCGGTTAATCCACTCCCAACACACCGTATCAAAGCTATGCGGCAGATCGGCCCGCGCTGAGAAATGCCGCACAGCCTGGAGCCTTCTATACAACCTCACGATAAGGAATGTCCATGAAAAACCGGATCGCTGTTCTGTTTGCCCTATCCGCCATCACCCTCGCAGCTTGTAGTTCGCATCCGCTGGAAGCTCCATCGCCTCCGGCCTATGTCAGCCCGGTGCCGGATAACTGGCCGCAGGCGCAAGCCAAAATAGTGCAGAAAAAGGCGGACTATCTCGAGTCGCATCAGGTCGCTTACGACTGGTTTGGCAATTTTGCTTTCAGTGAAGCCGACGGCATTCCCTATCTGGTCTTGAAGCTATTACCGAAACTCGCGCCGGAACTATGGGGCAGCGAAGAGAATTTTCTCGATGCGGTCGGCTTGTTCATCGACGAACGGCAAAAAACTTTCCCGGCCGCGCGTGGTATCGGTTTTAGCGGCTTATCGCGGGCTGAAGCGCAAGGCAACATCGACTACGCTTCGTTCACTTGCGGCGCCTGCCACATTGGTCGCGTACGGCTGGAAAACGGGCAAATGGATTACCTCGACGGCGGGGTGAATGCTTCGTTCAACATTGTGCAGTTCCGCGTCAAGGCATACCAAACCCTGCAAAAAGCCTACGGAGGCAAAACCGGTGATGACCGCTACGCCGTGTTAACGCAGAAGCTGCTGGAGGCATTGGATACCACGCACCAGCAAAACCCGAATTACTTTTACAACAATTACCAGTCCGCGGGCAGAAACTTTGACGCGAATTACGAAGCGGCGCAGGTCGCGCTGTTCAAGAAAACCGCCGGGGAAACGGTGAAAAAATATGCGCAGCGCGTCGAAGCCGAATACGAAGGCTTTGGTGCTCTAGTCGCTAAAAACTACCCCGGCCTTGAATCCGCGATGATCGCTGGTTTCCCCGGCATGGCCGACGCCACTGGCTTGAGCGCGATCAATGGCTATATCGGTTTGCGCAGCACACCGATACTGAAATGGTTTGCCGGTATCGTCCTGCCGCCGGAGCCGGGCATTACCGATTTCATGTCGGTCTGGGAGCAAGACAAACGCCTCGCCAGCTGGGATGAAAGCCATAAACGGCTGATCAACGGCGGCGGGCAATGGAACGGCAATATACCGATGCCAATTTACCGCAACCTGGTCGCCATGCTGACGCTGGGCTTGGAACAAACCGACGTGCGCGTCGCCGCATTCGCCGAGGAATTGCTCGACGGCCTGCCCGCCAGCCCTTATCCTTTTGCAGTCGATGTTGCATTAGCTAAAAAGGGACAGGATTTATTCGCCGAACACTGCGCCGATTGCCATCAGCCGAAAAACGGCAAGGTCTACGACAACCTCGGCACCAGCATGAAACGGGCTTACGTGGTCGGTGCAGTGCTAAACTACGCTGCGCGCAAGGGGTTGTACGACAACTGCTCCCCGGATACCACCATCCGGCTGTACAACAAAGACATCAAGCCTTGCGCCGAGTTTGACGGCGTCTCGCTGGCCGGTAAAAAAGACTTGCTGATGTCGCCCAACAGCGAACACCACGGCTACAATGCGCGGCCGTTGAGCGGTGTGTGGGCGCAAGCGCCGTATTTGCACAACGGCACGGTGCCGACGGTTTACCATCTGCTGGTACCGGACGAACGCCCAGCCAGTTTTATCAAAAGCCGCCTCGATTACGACCAAAAACTGCTCGGTTTCTCCTGGAACTCGCAACAGACAAGCGGTAAAGAAGAAGGCTATATGTTCCAGACCAACGCGGTTCTCGCGCTGAGCAACAAAGGTCACGACAAGGATATCGTGGAAGGCAAGAAAACCTACCGCCTCAACTGGTCCGGCGACAAGGACGGCGCGTTTGCGATCATTGAGTATTTAAAAACTTTGTAACGCTCAGCAAAAGGAGGAATCATCATGGCCAGCCCTTTAATTCAACCATATTTGATGTTCGGCGGGCGCTGCGAAGAAGCGCTCGAATTCTACCGCAGCGCACTCGACGCGCAGGTCGACATGCTGATGCGCTTCAGCGAAAGCCCCGATCCCACGCCGCCCGGCATGCTGCCGCCAGGTTTTGAAAACAAGGTCATGCACGCCAGTTTCCGCATCGCCGGTAATGTACTGATGGCTTCGGACGGCTGCGAAGTCGGAGCGCAATTCAAAGGCTTTTCGCTGTCGATCTCGGTCGCCACCGAAGCCGAAGCGGATCATTATTTTACCGCGCTGTCCGACGGCGGCCAGGTGCAAATGCCGCTGACCAAAACTTTCTGGTCGCCGCGCTTTGGCATGCTCACCGACCGCTTCGGTATCGCCTGGATGATCAACGTCGTCGGCGACGAACACGCCGCATGAATTCCCGCATCTTGGCCGCAGCCGTCACTACTGCCGCTCTGACAGTTGCAACCGGCTGCGCTACTCAGCAACTCTACTCCACCGGCCAAGCGTGGCAACGCAACCAATGCACCCGGCTGGTGGATCAGCAGGAACGCGAACGCTGCATGGCCAATGCAGGCGCTTCTTATGAAACTTATAAGAAACAGTCCGATCTGGAAAACACGCCAGGAAAGTAACGATCCGGTAGCCGGACACTTCCTGTTCATAGACGAAACCTTCAAGGAGATTCCCATGGATCAAAAGGTATACAAGGGCAATTGTTTTTGCGGCGCGGTTGAGTTCACCGTAACCGGTGAGCCGGATGCGATGGGCTATTGTCACTGCGAATCCTGCCGGCACTGGTCTGCCGGTCCGGTCAATGCTTTTACGCTATGGCAGCCCGCAGCAATGCAAATCACGCGCGGCGCAGAAAACATCGGCATCTACAACAAAACACCGCAAAGTGCCCGCAAATGGTGCAAAACATGCGGCGGCCACATTTATTCCGAGCATCCCGGCTGGAATCTCATCGATATATTTGCCCCCATCCTGCAGAATTTTTCGTTCCAACCGGCCATTCACGTGCATTACCAGGAATCCGTGTTGCGCATCGCAGACGGATTACCCAAGATGAAAGACGTTCCGAAGGAAATGGGCGGCTCGGGTATCAGCATCGCGGAATAAAATCCGGTTTTAGCGTTGAAGGACATGACTCTGAATTTTGAAACAATGACCGAACAGCAGATTCTGGCGATCGCCGATCCAATCATGGATAACTTGATGGAAGCCTCAACGCAGCACGATCACGCCCGGCATGTCCGCGACTTCACTGACCGGCTGAAAGCCATCGTCACGCCGGATTACTTGGCATGCGTCTGCCAGCAATACCAAGCGGAAAAAGGCTACTTCGCCACCCGCACTCCCATCGCCATCCTGCGCCGTCCGGACTCGGCGGCGATTCTGTGGAAACAACACTTCACGAAAGCACCCGGCGAGTTTGTCGCGGAAATGGTGCTGGTGTATCGGGATGGCCAGTATTTAGTGGATCATGTGATGGTGTTTTGAGGGTTTGGTTGATAATTGGCTACGTGAAAATTGCTAGGATGAAAGCTGAAGAAATATTTCCCTCAATAAAAAGAAGTCATGAAAAACTGAAGAATGGATCATATTTTTGATGTAATAAATTGTGTCATTTTAGAAAGCTAACTTTAATTAAACCCAAACCACCATGCCTAGATACAACTGGTCTATGCTTAATAAACAGCAAGTTGGCACGTACTTCGAGTACTTTGTAAAGATGGAACTCACGATGTTTGGCTTTGAAGTCTTTACCACTGAAGTCGACGACAGAGGGATCGATTTCATTGCAAGACGAAGCCCAGGTTCATTCATCGAAATCCAAGCCAAGGCGATTCGAACCTACAACTACGTCTTCATGCGAAAAGACCACTTCGATCCGCGAGCTTCACTCTATGTTGCGTTAGGTCTCTTGCATGAAGGCAGAGAACCTGAGTCCTATCTCATTCCGTCTACGGTCTGGCTTCAACCAAATGAGATCTTTGTAAGTCGTGACTATAATAAGCCGGGACAGAAGAGTGCTCCAGAATGGGGAATCAATATGTCAATGAAGAATCTTCCCGCCTTGCAATCATATAGGTTTGAATCCACGCTTAAACAACTATGAGAACCTGACACCTAACTCGACGCTAAACAAGATTTTCGTATACCGATTCACCATGAACCGATGGAATATCCCCGACTGGTTGGAAAAGGAAGTCATTGCAAGAGATGAATGCTGTGTTTATTGCGGCGTTCAGTTCGGATCGTGCGGCACCAGAAAATCAAAAGCTTCATGGGAACACATCATTAACGATGCACGGATTGTGACAAGAGAAAACATTGCTCTTTGTTGCGTTTCCTGCAATGCAAGCAAAGGAACGAAGCTGCTGGCTGACTGGATTACATCGCCCTACTGCCAGAACAAAAACATTACCTCGAGATCGGTTGCTGACGTTGTCAAACGAGTTCTTGTGAAATCGCAGTGATATGTAAAACAATCATCTGATCAAATATCGCTATACAACCTTTTCAAAGCCAATAAGAACACAACATCTACCGATGCCGAGGAAAGCCATGGCTATGCCCCCCACCGCCACGCCCCTTACCGAATAATATCGCAACGGCGACAAGCGCAACGATAGCAACACCGGCGACTACTTTTCTCCAGTCAACAACGGTTTTATAGAGCTGAAAATCCTCGCGCCAGCGCATGCGTTGCCAGATTTCATCCGTGGCCAGTGCGTGGGGTTGGCCGATGGCATCCGGCGTGACGGTAATTTTTTGATCCGCCCGGACAACCACGAATTGCCCGGTATCCTCCCGCGTCATCACTTCAATCGTGCCGCTGAGCACCATAATGCTGGTTTGCTGTTGCGACACGTTGATTTGCAGGACTGCGTTTTGGGCTTGTATCCTGGCATGCAGTGTCTCGATGTCGTGCAGACAACTCGATGTGTCCGCGTACGCTTTGCCGGCATTGAACCTGTCGATGCGTATCGAGCAGGTTGAGTCCGATGCTTTGAATTCAATGCGCGCGCCGCTTTGCATTCCCGAGCTTATGAACGCGTTATTCTTTACCGGCGCGGAAACTTTTACTTGATCGCCATTCAGCAGCACATTTTTACCCGATGCATAGAGCGTTCCGATGACGGCATCGCTTGCACCGGCGTTGCGATGAAAGCGAACTCCCATATTCTCGTCTTGCTCCCAGAAACCGCTACTTTCCGCAAAATTCCTATCCTGAATCGGTACAGTTTTACAACCGAAAAGCAGCAGAACGGCTAACACAAGAAACAACCAAGTTTGAATGTGCACACCCGGTGCGCCTAGCTTGCAAAGGAATGGCTCGATTCTTGCAATGCTCATTTTGCTTCTCCTTTCAGTCGTACTTTCCGCACGAATTGCCGATGAGATCACTGTAGTGTGAATTGTCTGAATCGAGACTGAATGGCGAAGAAAGTAAAAAGTTGTCATTCGCCCTACTTGCCGCAGCATGCGATAAAACCCCTATCTTGTACTATAATGCCCCACTACCCGGAAATTCATATCCTTATCAAACGAAAGCCATGAACACCACAGACATCAAAAGTTACATGCAAGCCGTCGGACAGGAAGCGCGCGCCGCGTCACGTCTGGTTGCGAAAGCGGATACGGCGGCGAAGAATCGCGCGCTGACGGCGATGGCCGATGCTATCCGGCGCGACGAAGCGCTGTTGCTGGCGGCCAATGCTAAGGATTTAGACAATGCGCGCGCCAAGGGCTTGGAGGCGTCGATGATCGACCGTCTGACGTTGTCGGCCAAAGGCGTGGTGACGATGGCGGAGGGTTTGTTGCAGATTGCCGCGCTGGCCGATCCGGTGGGCGAGATCAGCGGATTAAATTACCGCCCGTCCGGCATTCAGGTGGGGAAAATGCGTGTGCCGCTGGGTGTCATTGGCATCATTTACGAAGCACGTCCGAACGTTACCGCCGATGCCGCAGGGTTATGCCTAAAAGCAGGCAATGCGGCGATTTTGCGCGGTGGCTCAGAGGCGATTCACAGCAATCAGGCGATTGCCGCGTGCGTCAAGGAGGGTTTGCGTTCAGCCGGTTTGCCGGAAAGCGCGGTGCAAGTGATCGAAACCACCGACCGCGCGGCGGTGGGTGAGCTGATTACCATGAAGGATTTCGTCGATGTCATCGTACCGCGCGGCGGCAAGGGCCTGATCGAACGCATCGCCAACGAAGCGCGCATCCCGGTGATCAAGCACTTGGACGGCGTTTGCCATGTCTACATCGACGATCAGGCGGATCTCGACAAAGCGATCCGCATCGCCGACAACGCCAAAACGCAGCGCTACGGCACATGCAACACGATGGAAACATTGCTGATCCACGAAGGCATCGCAGAGAAAATCCTGCCCGCGTTGAGCAAGATTTATTTCGACAAAGGCGTTGAATTGCGCGGCGACACGGCGGCGCGCGGCATCGTTGCTCAAATCAAGGAAGCCACGGAACAGGATTGGTACGAGGAATATCTCGCGCCGATTCTCAGCATCCGCGTTGTCGACGGATTAGATCAGGCGATCGATCACATCACCAAGTACGGTTCGCAGCACACCGACGCGATCGTCACGGAAAATTACACGCGCGCACGCCGTTTTCTGCGCGAAGTCGATTCCAGCTCGGTGATGGTGAATACCACCACGCGCTTTGCCGATGGATTTGAATATGGTCTAGGTGCTGAAATCGGCATTTCAACCGACAAAATCCACGCACGCGGCCCAGTCGGTCTGGAAGGATTGACCAGCCAGAAATTTATCGTGCTGGGCGACGGCCAGCTGCGGCAGTAACCCGCTGCCAGCCGGTTTGATAATGCGTAAACCAATGCTCATTGCAGCCAAAGGATGTCATGACGCAAGTTGTTGAAATAAAAATTCCCGATATCGGCGATTTCAAGGATGTTCCGGTCATCGAAGTGCTCGTTGCACCCGGTGACAAAGTTGAGAAGGAAACTTCGCTCATCACGCTGGAAACCGAAAAAGCTTCGCTGGAAGTGCCCTCGCCGCAAGCCGGGGTGGTGCAAGACATTAAGGTCAAAGTCGGCGATAAGGTATCGGAAGGAACTGTCATCCTGACGTTGGCAGCCACAGAGCAATCCACGCAAACGGCGCATACCCAGACGACAACAAGCGCAGCGGCGGAAAAAAATGCGCCATCCGCACCCGTTGCCGCAACACCTGCCGCACCCACGCAACCCGTCGGACCAAGCGACATGCACGCCGATGTCGTGGTGCTCGGCGCGGGACCGGGCGGTTATACCGCCGCTTTCCGCGCAGCCGATCTGGGCAAGAAAGTCATTTTGATCGAACGTTATCCAACACTCGGCGGCGTGTGCCTGAATGTCGGCTGCATTCCGTCGAAAGCATTGCTGCACGCGGCAAAAGTCATCACCGATGCGGACGAAGCGGCAGCGCACGGTATCGTGTTCAGCAAAGCGCAAGTCGATCTCGACAAGCTGCGTGGCTGGAAAGAATCGGTCATCACCAAGCTGACCAAGGGACTGAAAGCGCTCGCCAAGCAGCGCAAAGTCGAGGTTGTGCACGGCAACGGAAAGTTTGTCACAGACCACAGCATTCAGGTGGAAACAGCAGAAGGATCGAAAACAATTTCTTTCGAGCACTGCATCATCGCCGCCGGTTCCAGCGTCACGCGTATTCCCGGTTTTCCTTATGACGATCCGCGCCTGATCGATTCCACCGGCGCGCTGGCGCTGAGCGATGTGCCGCAGCGCATGCTGATTATCGGCGGCGGCATCATCGGCCTGGAAATGGCCACGGTTTATTCCGCGCTGGGCAGCAAAATCAGCGTGGTGGAATGGATGGATCAGTTGATTCCGGGCGCCGATCCGGATCTGGTCAAGCCGCTGCACCGCCGTATCGGCAAACGCTACGAAGCAATTTATCTAAAAACCAAAGTCACCCAAATAGAAGCCGTCGAAGCCGGGCTAACCGTTACTTTCGAGGGCGACAAAGCACCGCAGCCGCAAACGTATGATCGCATTCTGCTGGCGGTTGGTCGCCGTCCCAATGGGCGCGAAATTGGCGCCGAAGCAATCGGTATTCAGATCAACGAGCGCGGATTTATCCCGGTGGATCAGCAGATGCGTACCAATCTGCCGCATATCTTCGCCATCGGCGATATCGCCGGTGAACCGATGCTGGCACACAAAGCCACGTACGAAGGCAAGCTGGCTGCCGAAGTAATCGCCGGACATAAAGTAGCCTTCGACGCACGCACCATCCCGTCAGTCGCCTATACCGATCCGGAAATCGCCTGGATGGGATTGACCGAGAAAGAGGCGATCAAACAAGGTATCGATTTCGAAAAAGCCGTTTTCCCGTGGGCCGCCAGCGGGCGCGCCATTTCGATGGCACGGGAAGAAGGGTTGACGCAACTGCTGCTGGATAAAACCACGCGCCGGATACTCGGCGCTGGCATGACCGGCATCAACGCCGGTGAATTGATTGCCGAAACCGTACTGGCGCTGGAGATGGGCGCGGACATGCAGGATCTCAGCCTGACCATCCATCCGCATCCGACGCTATCGGAAACCGTGCTGTTTGCTGCGGAGATGGCGGAAGGAACTATTACCGACCTTTTCCTACCCAAGAAATAGCCTTCTGCACCGGCATTGACTTCCCGTTCCGATCCAATAATGAATTCTTACTTGTTACCGCATTGATCATGATTTCAAAAAAAACCTTTCTGCTTTTATCCGCATGGCTGATGGTCTTAACCGGATTCATCGGTCAGGCATGGGCAACGCATATATCCCAGCCCATTCTGATCGATCCCAAGACGCAGTACGCCGCCGGTGAAACCGTCATTCTGCACGGCAGGGTGGACTACAACGAACAACCGGCACCCGATGTTTTGCTCAACTTTAAATTAACCCGCGCTGACGGATCGGTAGCTGCAGATCAGTCCTATCCGAGCGATCAAAACGGGCTGTTTGAATTCAAATTCGATACCCGCAACGAAAAAGCAGGGAACTATCAATTTACCGTGACATCACACTGCCTGGAAATTCACCGCTACGCCTGCACGTACAAAAACCAGATCTTATCTATCCATCTACAATAACAGAGCACACAATTATCTTGCCGGACGAACCGCTGTATCGCTTTATTGGCGGACATTGCAATGAGGCATCTGGCACAACCGGCCCGCTTTGCGGGTACCATTTATTCAGCAGTAATGCCATACTCTCGAAGAATTAGAAAAACACGGTCATGAGAATCGCTCATTTATACAACTTCACTCAAATTTCCGGTCATTGCTTAATCATACTGCTCGCGTGCTTCATGCTATCCGCTTGCAATCCGCAGACCGATCAATTATCGGAACGCGAAGCCCGCGTCAATGCGCGCGAATCCGAACTGGTCACATTGTTCGCCGAACTGGTCGAGCTGAAAAAATCGCTGGAAAAAGATCAACCGGACAAACATTCCGTTGGCGAAAACAATCCTCGCGCCCCCAATGCGGATGGCTGCGTTTGCGAGAATACGGAAGCATCCTCTGTTCTGAAAGACACCGGAAAAATCGACGCAAAAACCGTGCTGGGCGGCATAGAAATGGTTCATCTTGATCCGCCGGGCCTTGAATTCAGCGCACGTATCGATACCGGCGCGCAAACATCGTCGTTAAATGCGCTGGATATTGTCGAATTCGAACGGGATGGAAAACCCTTTGTAAAATTCAATTTAATTCACCCCCAAACTGGGGAGAAAATAGAACTCACCCGGCGTCTGCGCCGTTACGCGCGCGTCAAGGAGCTGAGAAGCCAAGAATCGCAGCGGCGTCCGGTGGTCAGAATGCGCGTGATACTGGCCGATATTGATGAGCAAATCAATTTCACCTTGGAAAATCGCAGCCGGTTTAAACACCAGGTGCTGATCGGACGCAACTTGCTGCAAGATCTGGCCATTGTCGATGTCAGCAAGAAACCCGATTCCGTTACAGCCGATAATTCCGCAGACGCCACGACAAAATAATGTATGCAAAATTAAGACTCTATATTGTAGTCATCCTGCTCCTGGGATTTGGGATCGGCTTGACCTTGTACAAGCATTTCGCTTTGGGGTTTCCGTTATCGCCGGATGACAAAAAATCGGTTTGGACCATCGAAGCCAGAATCGATTTTGTTGCACGCGGCGATCCCGTGATCGTTTCCTTCGCACTGCCGCCGGAAACACCGGATGTTGTTTTCATGGAAGAGGATTTCGCTTCATCCGATTACGGCTTCAGCGAATTGACTTCGCCATCCGGACGGCGTGCACAGTGGAGCAAGCGGGTGGCATCCGGCTTGCAGACGGCTTATTATCGCCTGAGCATGTACGAAACCGGACAGATCGCTCATCCGGCTATGGCGGCGGACCTTCCGTCCGAACCGGAGAAGCCCGAATTTGACGAGGTGCTGAAAACTGCGGCCACTACATTACTGGATCAGGTACGCAGCAAATCCGCCAACACCGAAATTTTTACCCGAGAACTAATCACCACATTAAATTCCAAAGCGCCCAGCCAGAACCTGAGTCTGCTGATCAATGAACAATCCAGCGAAGATTACAAAACGCACTTGATCATCAACTTGCTGGCATTGGAAGGTATCAGTGCGCGCATTGTGCGCGGCCTGTACTTGGAAGATGGCCGCCGCAGACAGTCGCTGACCAATTTTGTGGAAGTGTATATTGGCAACGAATGGCTGTTATTCAACCAAAACTCGGGAAAAAGCGGAAAACCGAAAAAATTTCTGGTTTGGCAACGCGGCGACCAATCCCTGCTGGATGTGGTCGGCGGCAAAAACTCGCAGATATCCTTTTCCATCATCCGCAATGTTCATTCCACCCGGGATCTGGTAGTACGCGACAGCATGAACAAGCAGGCCGGTATCATCGACTTTTCCATTTACAGCTTGCCGATCGAGCAACAGAACGCGTTCAAAATGATTTTGCTGTTGCCGATCGGTGCATTGATTGTGGTGATCATGCGTTTGCTGGTCGGTCTCCGCACGTCCGGCACGTTCATGCCGATCCTGATTGCACTGGCGCTGATACAAACCACGTTGCTCACCGGCATCATCATTTTTCTCACTGTGGTCGGCACGGGATTGCTGATCCGGTCTTACTTGTCACGCTTGAATTTATTGTTTGTTGCGCGAATCTCAGCGGTAATCATCGTCGTCATCGCCATTATGGCGAGCATCAGCATCCTCAGTAACAAACTCGGGCTCGATCAGGCCATGACCGTGACTTTCTTCCCGATGATCATTTTGGCATGGACCATTGAGCGCATGTCGGTGCTGTGGGAGGAAGACGGCCCCCGGGAGGTTTTCATCCAAGGCGGTGGCAGTTTGTTGACTGCGGTTATTGCTTATCTATTCATGACCAACCGGACGATTGAATACTTAACCTTCAATTTTCCCGAGCTGATGCTGGTCAATCTGGCACTGATCCTGATTCTCGGACAATATACCGGTTACCGGTTATCCGAGTTGTACCGTTTCCATGCCTTGGAACGACGCAATGTTGCTGGCAAGCGCTAAGAAACTCAGAAGTTTCGGCATCATCGGCATGAACCAAAGAAATTTTGGTTTGATCTCGCGCTATAACCCGCGCCACTTATATCCGCTGGTCGATGACAAGTTAAAAACCAAGCTGCTGGCACAAGAAGCGGGGATCACCGTGCCCAAATTGCTCGGTACCGTGCAGTATCAGCATGATGTGAAATCGCTGAAGGAAATACTGCATCCGTACAGCCAGTTCGTCATCAAACCGGTCAAGGGCAGCGGCGGTAAAGGTATTCTGGTGATTACCGAACATGACCATAATCTCTACTTCAAACCCAGCGGCGATGCAATGCAGCTGGCCGATATCGAGCGGCATGTATCGAATATTCTGAGCGGTTTGCATAGCCTGGGCGGCAAACCCGATACCGTGATGATCGAATCGCTGATCCAGCTTGACCCGGTTTTCTCCGACTACAGCTATGAAGGTATTCCTGATATCCGCATCATCGTGTTGCGCGGTTATCCCATCATGTCGATGTTACGCCTGACCACTCACACTTCCGATGGCAAGGCGAATCTGCATCAGGGCGCGGTTGGCGTTGGCATCGATATCGGAACAGGCCGCGCATTACACGCGGTGCAGTACGGCGAATCGGTCACGCACCATCCGGATACGCGCAAGACTTTTTCCGAATTGACCGTGCCGCATTGGGACAAGCTATTGCAATTGGCTGCTGCTTGTTATGAGATGACCGGTTTGGGCTATTTGGGTGCGGACTTGGTGTTGGATAGGGATCAAGGGCCGATGATCATCGAGCTCAACGCCCGCCCCGGGCTTGCCATTCAGGTGGCTAATCGCACCGGTCTAGCGCCGCGTGTTGCAGTCATCGAGGCGATCAAAACCATCGATCCCGATCCGCAATCCCGCGCCGCTTTTAGTAAGCGGCAATTCGCCTTCGATGCGGATATCCATCCACCCCGCTTGCTGCGTACCCGCAGCGATGACCGGTAACTACGCGGACTCAATCCCCGGCATTCACAATCACCTTGTTGCGCCCTCTTTGTTTCGCCTGATAAAGCGCTTTATCGGCTGCTTCGCTCAGGCTCACAGCATCGGAAAAATGCGCGAGATCGGCAATCCCGCAGCTGAAATTGACTGAGAATTCTTCATCGTGGCTCAGATGCAGCAAACGCGAGAAAACTGTGCGTATCTCATCGATCACTTTGGCCGCCGATGCCGCATCGGTATCGTTCATGATCACGGCGAATTCCTCGCCGCCATAACGCCCGACTATATCCGTTTCGCGCAAGCGCTGTTTCAGCAACCGCGCCAGACTCTTGAGCACACGATCGCCTGCGGCATGTCCGTAGGTATCGTTCACTTTCTTGAAGAAGTCGATATCCACCATCGCCAGTGAGAGCGGCGAATTCAGGCGGCTGGATCGTATCACTTCGCGCGCCAATTCTTCCTTGATCGCGGTGTGATTGAGCAAGCCGGTTAAACCGTCATGAATCATCAGCGAACGCAAAAAGCGCGCGCGCGTCGCCCGTGTCGTCACGGCCGAAACCAAATGCCCGGCCCCGATCGGTTTGACCAGAAAATCATCACCGCACAAACTCATGGCTTCCGCTTGCGTATTGAAATCATTTTCCGAAGAAAGATAGACGATCGGAGTGCTCAGAAAACCATCGATTTGCCGGATGACCCGCGCCAGTTCAACACCATTACACCCCGGCATATACAAGTCCATCAGAATCAGGTCGGGATTGAAATCATTCAATGCGCCCAGCAGCTTCAGCGGCTCGACCACGGTTTTCACCAGCATCCCGGCTTGTTCCAGTATTGCGGCATGGTACGCCAATATGGTTTGGCTATCGTCCACAATCAAAACCCGGAACGGCTCCTGAATTTGCGATGCAGTAATCAAATCGAGCTGATCGATCAATTCAGTGGAGTTGATCGGTTTGGGGAAATACGCCACGCCGCCGGCACGCACGGCACCGAGCCGGTACGCCATAGCGTCGTGCGTTGAGATAAAGATCACCCGAGCCGGTTGCGCCAGCTCTTTCTGAATCTGTTCCATGATCAGAATCCCACCCATTTCATCTTCCGGAAACTCAACATCCATCAGAATGATGGCATCGGGCCTAAGCTGCACGGCAGTGCGGAATTTATCCAGATGGTTGAATACTTCCACTTCGTAACCGTAATAGCGCAGTTGCAATGCAAGTTCCTGAGCGGCTTCGGTATCCGCTTCCACGACATATATCAGGCTGGATGCCTGCCCATGTGGCAACAATGCGCTTTCGTCATGGGCTGATGAAGCGGCTTCCTGTGTTTGTTTGGATTCCTGCTCGATAGAAATCCGCTTCAAGGCATCGATCTGCTGCAAAATCCGGCTCGATTGCGAATCGTCTAACGGGGTCGTAACCTGCAATAGGCTTTTCAGGATTTTTTCCAGCGCACGTGCTTCCGTACTCAGCTCCGGGTAACCGAACGTTTTACCATTGCTAACCAAATGGTGCACGGAACGATGCATTTCCTGCAAAGCTTTGCTATCCCATTCCGATCGCAGCTTTTGCCATAGAGATTCAATTTCACTGATCCGGTGCGGCAGCTCTTGCGCAAATGCAGCCAACACCAAACGCATCCTCTCCTGAAATTCTTTGTGCTCTTTAGTAATCATGATAAGGTATCCAATCCTGCCTACTCTTTGCAGTTTAATGCATAGGATTTATGTCTCTGTGATAAAACCTGCCGTGCCGCGGCAGTCAGAGCAAAAGCATCCATTGCGGGTTAACGTTTCTTACGATCTGTATATCTTTTGCAGCCAGTGTATTCAAAAAAAGGAAATTCAATCTCACAATCTAACCCCTAAAAGTCGATCACTAAATTAATTTACTTTTAAATTTCATTAGCATCATATAGAGAACTGAAAGTGAAATGTCAAAATCATCTCTATCCGGGCTTTTTTATTATCGGTTAAATGCACTCGTCACCGTTTTTACCCAATTCCCTGCGCGCTATGTATTACGCCCTATTCAGCAGTATTGGCCAGATTAGAAGATAAATAAACATTTCCCCAACAACGCTTATCACTCATTTGCAATTATGCAACACACAACACGCTTCTGGATCCTACTCGTCACCATCGTCATCGCCACCACATTCATAGTGTTTGCCCTTGGCCCGCTTCTGACCGCTCCGGCACCCACAGCGGTGAGTACGCTGTCAGCAGATTTTCCGGTCGAATCCGTGGAAATTCCTTCACAACAAGGAGTCACCGTGCATGGCTGGCTAGCTCGCGGAAAACCCGGTGATGGTGTTTTGCTGCTGGTACATTCGATGCGTAACAACCGGATGGAAATGCTGAGCCGGGCGCGATTCCTGAAGGATCAGGGATACAGTGTGCTGTTTATCGACCTGCAAGCGCATGGGGAAACTGCCGGAGATCACATTACGTTCGGTTTGCGCGAAGCGGAAAATGTCGAAGCATCCGTCGCTTTTCTGCGCAAGACCTTTCCGTCCGAGCGAATGGGCGCGATCGGCGCTTCTCTGGGTGCAGCCGCAATTGTGCTCGCGCAGCAGAATCTGAAGCTGGATGCCGTCATTCTGGAATCGCTTCACCCCACCCTCGAAGAAGCGGTTGATAACCGGTTAAAACTGCATTTTGGCGATCATGGTTCAATCCTGTTGCCGCTCATGCTGTGGCAATTATCGTTTTACCTGGATGTTTCCCTGGATGCGCTAAGTCCGATCACGCGGATCAATAACCTCAACGCGCCCGTATTGTTCATTTCCGGTACGCATGATGTGCACACAACGCAACCGGAAACCGAACGCCTGTACGCCGCGGCAAGATTTCCCAAGGAATTATGGATTGTCCCCGGCGCGCAGCATTTCAATATGCACAGCTATGCTGGCAGAGAATACGAGCAGCGCATCAGTGATTTTCTGTCCTATTATCTGCGCCCGCATGATGACGGATAACACAGCATCATTGCGGCTCTCACGAGCACAGCTATGATAAAGTGCTTGCCTGTTTTAGAATGCGTATTTCCGCTTTTGTATCCACTCAACAAAAAGAGCTCAACATGAATCATTATCAGAATATTTTGCTCGCTGTCGATTTCTCCGATCATGGCCAGGCTGTCGCACAAAAAGCGCAATCGCTGGCAAAGCAGTTTAATGCGCAGCTTCACATCATTCATGTGCTGGATAATATTCCCATGCCTGATACACCTTATGGCACTGTGATTTCACTCGATGAAGACTCCTCGGACGATTTATTGGAAGCGGAAAAAAACAAATTCATACGGATGAGCGATCAACTCGGTATTGCGGCGGAACGGCGCTGGCTGATCTGGGGCGAACCGCAACAGGAAATTATCCGGCTCGCCGCGCAAGAACGGATCGACTTGATTATCGCCGGTTCTCATGGGCGGCACGGATTGGCGGTACTGATGGGTTCGACGGCGTCAGGCATTCTCTATCACGCGCAATGCGACGTGCTTGCCGTTCACCTGTAGCGCGTCAGGAAATCACACTGGTGTGATCGGGTAGCGTCAGCTTCTCCAGAATTGCCACCACTTTTTTCCGCCCACTTCGGGCAATTCGGTCAAAAAGTAACTTTGCGGAAAATTGATTCGCATCACGCGTTCCGCATCCTCGCGCAAATCGTGCATCCCCAGCGCTTCATAGGCTTTGATCATAATATACAAGGCTTCTTCGGTAGCCGGTGTGCGGGGATATTCCTTCACCACGTTTTGCGCCCGGTTGGCCGCGGCGACATAGGCTTTGCGCTTCATATAGTAACGCGCGACGTGAATATCGCTCATGGCGATGGAATTCAGCAAATAAGCCATCCGCTGTCTGGAATCGGCCGCATATTTGCTCTCCGGGTAACGTGTCACCAGTTCCTTGAAATTCTCAAACGACTCGTATGAAGCTTTTGAGTCGCGCTCGCTCATGTCCTGCTTCAGCGGGCCTCTCAGCAAGAATCCCATCATGCCCCAGTTATCATTAAAGTTCGCTAATGCTTTAATATAATAAGCATAATCTACATTCTGATGATTCGGATGCAATTTGATAAACCGGTCTGTTGCCGCGATCGCGGAAGCATGCTCTTCGTTTTTATAATGCGCATAAGCAATTTCAAGCTGCGCCTGCTGCGCAATCCGGCCATAGGGATAGCGTGCCTCCAATGATTCATACAGCTTGATAGCCGCAGTATAATTGCCCTCATTAAGTTTTTCTTTCGCTTCCGAATAAAACTTATTGGCCGACCAATCCTGCTGATCTTCCGTTCGATCCTGCAATAATTTGCACGCGGATAACGTTAACAACAGAATAAAAGCTAAACTACGTAACATGACGAATTCCATAAAAAACAAAGATGCAGCCGGGGATTATAGCGTAAAGCCGCCAGCGCAAGCACGCAATGAACTTGCAGCGCTTGTCATTGAATTAACGATTCCCGCAGATTATGCCGGCTTACGTCTTGATCAAGCGTTGGCGAAGTTGTTTCCCGATTGGTCGCGCAGCCGGTTGCAAACTTGGATTGGTGAAGACAGGGTCACGCTGGACGGGGTGAAAACCAGTGTAAAACAGAAAGTGTGGGGAAATGAACATATCCGGATTTTGCCTCAGGACAGTGCTGCGGAATCCGTGTACACGGCGGAAGCGATCAGCCTGACCATCGTGTACGAAGATGAAGCGCTCATCGTCGTCAACAAACCCGCCGGTCTCGTTACCCATCCGGGCAATGGCAACTGGCAGGGCACTTTGCTGAACGCCTTACTGTACCACGCGCCGCAATTGGAAAGCGTGCCGCGGGCCGGTATCGTTCATCGCTTGGACAAAGACACCAGCGGATTATTAGCCGTAGCCAAAACGCTCGAGGCACAAACAAACTTGGTGCGCCAGTTGCAGCAGCGTACGGTGAAACGCGATTATCTGGCGCTGGTTTTAGGTGAAATTACACAAGCGGGCAGTGTCGATGCACCCGTCGGACGCCACCCCGTTCACCGCACGAAAATGGCGATAACCCGCACAGGTAAACCGGCAGTTACGCATTATCAGGTGCTCGAGAATTTTTCCGGTTGCACTTTACTGCAATGCAGTCTTGAAACAGGCCGCACACATCAAATACGGGTGCATATGCATTCCATCGGACACCCGCTGGCGGGCGATCCTGTTTACGGCGGCAATCCCAAGAATATCCAACAAGCCATCGGACAACGATTAGCTGATTTCCCCCGGCAGGCACTGCACGCTCAGAAACTGGCGCTCACGCATCCGCAAACACAACAAATGCTGGCATGGGAGGCCGATATACCGGCCGATATGAATAATCTATTGCACACAGTGCGGCAATACAACCAGCCGGATATTGCAGAATAAAAAAATGCGCCCAAGGGCGCATTTTTTTGTTTCATATCTCATAACTCTCGTCACATGTATCAAACTATTAACTTAGAAAGGCAAAATCGCATCCAGTGAAAATACGATCTGATCCTTGTTGCCGCCAAAAGGCCGGTAAGCCGAAGCTTGCAGCGATTCGTGCAATGCATCCACCCGGTCATAACGGATATTAGGACGTACATTCAAGTGTTTCAGTCCTTGCCAGCCGATTTTTAATGTTTTAGCTGCTTTCCAGTTCGCGCCGAGGGTCACTGCATAATAATCGGCGGGTGTACTGGTACCCAGCAAGCCGATGTTACTCGCAAAACTTCTTCCCGTATAATCGGTTGCCGCAGTCACCCTGCCCGGTGCAAACACACGGAAGCCGTCACGGTCACGAAACCATTCAGCCCGCACACCGACCGATACATCCGGCGTCACGTCGTAGTAAAAGTGAGAATTAACGCCATACCATTCCGCATCTTTAACAACACCGGAATATATGTTATTAAATAACATGACGTTATCTGCAAAACCGTGATCATGTTGCAAAATCAAGTGCGTTTTGTCCGTGAATTTATGTTTCAGGACGATGCTGTACATTCCCCAAAAACTGCTGTTGCGCGTTGAAGTCGTACTGCCGGTACCACTGACATTGAGAGAAGTGTTGTAATCATCACTGCTCCAGGTGACACCACCGATCCCGCCCCAATTTTCCATTTGTTTGTCAAAATTACCATCCCAGCCGCCTGTTCCGCTACCACCGATGGTCCCAAACATCGCCACGATGTTTTTATTCACGTTGTAGTTACCCAATACACCGGTATGCGTGAAAGGTTCACCGTACTGCATCGTATAGGCATGGGTATAGAAGAAGTTATTGGGTGCTGGAACCGATTCATACCCGATTGGTGTATAGAAATGGCCCACTTTAATATTCAAACCATTACCAACTGGCGCATATATCTCGGCAAAGGCTTGCGGAATTGCAATACCGTACGTGCGGCTGGAATTACAGCATATCTCCAGATCCCAATTACCTCTATCCGCCAACGGCCTGCCGTTATTCACATCGAAAGCGGGATTACCGTAAGCTTGGGTGAAAATAGCATCGGTACCGAACAGGAAATCAGCCCGGAAACCAAAATCCCAACCTTTCCCTTCTGTTTTTACCCCGCGTTGTATGAAGAAATTTAATTGATTTAACTGAAACCGGTTCGCTTGATCCGCGAAAGTAACCGGCCCCATGAAACCGTGTGTCTGACTTGGATTAAACGTTGCACCGCCTTGCACCCAGCCACCAAATTCAATACCGCTATTTTTAATTGCTTTGGCAAAAGGATTATTATTTAAACTGTCGATACTCATCACGCTGTTTGCATGAACACCAGATGAACTCATACCAAGCAGCAACAACCCTCCTGCCACAGCATGCGTCATCTGTTTTTTGACGATCGCTTTATACGCCATTCTTCCCCCCCTTTAAAAAAGACTATAAAAAATAAACAAATAACAGAGCCAAAAACCATAACTAGCACATGGATTGAACTCTAACACCGAATTGCTTGAAGGGTCAACGCAAACCTTTGGGATATTTGACTGATCAGAAAAAATACAATATGGAAAGATTGTGTTGCGTACTTACGTTACTGATACTTGATCCGACACCAAAGTATTAGCGGGAACACACGCTTAATATTTAATTTTCCTACAATCCGTAGGCAATATCCTTATATTTATCCTATATCTTAACGCTGTAATACACCCACTGCTGTTAAAGTTTTGAAACTGCCGCTCCGTTAAAAGCAAATCCGATACTGACAGTTAAATACAGGTTAGCGCCCCATGACCCAATTGACTAGTCCATTGAGCAAATTTTTACGATTAACTTTAAGTAAACAATTATGGATTTGATACCCATACAAACAACAGACTTGATGGTTGGCCAACCGCTGCCGTGGGATTTATTCGATCAGGGTCGTCAACCCATACAAAAACGCGGTTACATCTTCAAGACGGAAGATGAGTTAAAGCAACTGGAAGAATTACCGGTCTTCCGCATGGAAAAACAAGATCCGGAACAAGCAGAACCGGTTGCTCATTCACCGGAAAAAACCGGCTTTGAAGATATGCATCTGAAAGTAGGCCATAAAATGCATCTTACTTTAGCCACGTATTCAAAAAATGCCAGCGAAAACAACTCATGCGCGGTCTCCATGATCGGCTATGTGCCAGACAGCACTTTAATTGTTTCCATGCCTGCATCCGATCAATTAATCGGCGAACCTTTTATTGAAGGCGATCAAATTCACGTGCGATTAATCACCGGGCAATATGCGTATAAATTTACCGCTTTTGTCGACAAGATTATTAGAGTGCCTTTTAAATACTTACACTTATCTTTCCCCAAAGAGATACAGGGTCAAAGTATCCGGAAGTCACGCCGAATCAAATGCAATTTCCCTGCAACGGTTGCTGAAAAACCAATCCCGATCAGCATCACGGATCTCAGCATCTGCGGTGCCGGAATCACTTCAAGCCTGCCATTGGGAACATTAGGTTCGGAAGTCACGCTATCTTTTGCTATCGCCTTACATGACAGGGAAATACCCTTATCCATTAAAGCGACCATCAGATCCGCCAAGCAAAGCGCGAAGAAAAATCAGAAAATAATCTGCACGGGTGTTGAATATACCGGCATCAAACCGGATCAAGTATTCGCGCTACGTCACTTGATTTATCAGGAAATAGTCGAGCATCCGGAAAATGTGATTTAAACGATGGTGAGGACTCTTCTCACCATCGTTTCCCGTCTACCAGAAACTCCAATTACCCGTCACCACAATCCATATACCCAATACCGCATTGGTTACCCCATGCGCGAGAATCGGCAACCACAGTGTTCTGCTGCGCGTGTATAACAGACCATAAATAATACCGGCAAATAACCCGGCCAGCCATAAGCTGTGCGCTAGCGCAAATAAGGCGGCTGCGATGCCGAAGGCTTTAATTCCCACTTGTGCCGGATTGACGGTCAGAAAATTGGGATGCTCAATCCAGCGCATCAGGAACGAACGCCAGAAAAGTTCTTCCATCACCGGAACCACCAGCGCCGCGCCGATGATTCTAACTGTCACAAGAAACCAGTCAATTTCACCGTTATCACGCGGATCAAACCCCACCGCGTCACCCATCACCATCCAATCCGCGGTCAGATTAATCCACGCGATAAAGACCACGATACCGGCGACCAGCGCGGCCCCCCAAATCCGGAAGCCCGCACCATCCGGCCAGCGCAATTCGCTGTACGCGCTGCGCATCGCCCACAACAAACCGGCCACGACCGCGATTTTCACCGCATAAAGCAAACGCAATTCATCGGCTTGCCAGCCAAACTTCAACAACAAATCTTCCAATATCATGAAAAAAACATAGGCGGCAAAAGGCGCAATCCGGTACAGATTCGTGCGATCAATCATTGATCAATTCCTTATTAAATTTCTGTGATGGGCGACGAACAATAACAGCGGGTATTCAATCCATGGATCTCATCCCAGCCAGTGTATAAGAGCGAGCAAAAATCAAAATAGCAATAAAAACCAGTTACCTGTGCTTTATCGAACATTAAGGTTAGCCGCGTCGCAATGAAATCACAACACCAGCGGCAATTCCTGTTGCCGGGAAGCCTCCACCGCCGGCACAGCAGTCTCGGCGCACAGCGCGCTGACTTTCACGCCTAATAACCGGATCTTCTTCTGCAACGGTACCCTGCGTAAACACTCCCCGGCAGCACGGCGTATCCGGGCTGGATCGTTGGTATAGGCCGGTAGAGAAAAATCGCGCGTGATAGTGCGAAAATCCTCGAAACGCAGCTTGATACTGATGGTACGCCCAGCATAGCCCTTGCGTTTCAAATCAGCGGCAACCTGCACGCACAATGCGGTAAATGCCTCGGATAAACCAGGACGATCCTGGCGCGGATGCAGGTCGCGCTCAAACGTTGTTTCCCGGCTGATGGATTTGGGCTCTGCATTCGTAATCACCGGACGCTGATCGATACCGCGCGACACCTCATACAGCCAAGCCGAGTAACTGCGCCCGAAGTGCATCTGAAGCAAACTCAATTCGGCGCGCGCCAATTCGGCAATCGTCGTAATACCCAGTGACGCGAGCTTATTCGCCGCTTTGGGGCCGATACCGTTGATTTTCCGCACCGGCAACGGCCAAATCCGCTCCGCGATGTCATCAAACGCCAGGATGGTCAAACCATCGGGCTTCTCCAAATCAGAGCAAATTTTTGCCAACAGTTTATTCGGCGTGATGCCAATCGAACACGACAACCCGGTCGCGTCTTTCACCGCTTGTTTAATTCGTCTCGCCAGCGGCAGCGTATCTTCCGGCAGACCAGTCAAATCGATATAGATTTCATCAATGCCGGAATCTTCAATCTGCGCGGCAACACCGGCAACCGCACTTTTGAACAAACGCGAATAATGCCGGTAAATGGGAAAATCAACCGGCAGCAGAATCGCATCCGGTGCCAGCTGCGCGGCTTTCATCACTCCCATGGCGGAATGAACACCCAGTGCACGCGCTTCATACGTAGCGGTCGTAATGACACCGCGCCCGGCATAATCGCGCAGACGGTAAAAATGCCGCTTGCCATCCGCTTGCAACACCGGCTGGTGCTCGTCCCGCCCGCCGATCACAACCGGCAAGCCACGCAACTCGGGATAACGCAGCAATTCGACCGATGCGTAAAAAGCATCCATATCCAGATGCGCGATGCGGCGTTTCGGGGTATTCATTGTTTACACGATAGCAAAATGAGGATTGTGATAAATTACACCATAAAACCAATATCAATGAGTGTGGCCACTTCTTTGGCAATCATCCTTTTACTTTTATTATTCAGAATTGAACGATCCACAAAGAAAAACAATATGCATTGGACAGTCTATATCCTACGATGCGCCGATGGAAGTCTGTATACCGGGATCACAACGAATCTGACACGCCGGGTCAAAGCCCACGACGCAGGTAAAGGCGCGCGATATACCCAAGGCCGCGGGCCATTCCAGCTAGTACACCAAGAATTCCACAAAAACCGCGCAGAAGCGACAAAAAGAGAGCTATCGATAAAATCCCTATCCCGCAGCCAAAAGCTGGAATTAATTTCCGCATACTCAAAATCTTGAACAGCAGCGTGAAGAACACAAAAGAATCATCCTGTCCGTGTGGCAGCGGCAAACCATACAGCAGCTGTTGCGGCCGTTATCTGGATCAAAACGAAACCGCCGCCACGGCGGAAAACCTGATGCGCTCACGCTACACCGCGTATACGCTAAAGCGCGAAGACTATCTGCTGGCCACCTGGCATTCCAGTACACGCCCTGCATCACTGGACTTGATCGGGCAACCAGCGCAGCAATGGCTGGGATTAACCGTCAAACGGCATGAACAAACTGCTGCGGATCGAGCGATAGTGGAATTCGCCGCACGTTACAAAATCAACGGCCGGGCGAACCGCTTGCACGAAATCAGTAACTTTGTGCGAGAAGGAGGGTTGTGGTTTTATGTGGATGGCGAGATTCTGTGAATTTTGCGGGATTGCGTTCCAGCACGCCCGGTTCTCCGAATCGCAAAAGATGTTCCGCAAGCGCTTAAGGCGATATTTTATTTCCCACACCAAAAAATTGTGCGATCAGGGTCATAAGGTCAACGATCGGTTGAATATTCCGCGCACCAACAAAAAACCGGCCCTCTTCGATCATATCGCCCCATAAGAACATCCCCAGCCCGCCAATTTCCTTGCGTTGACTCAATAGATAGGCATATTGGTACAGTTGATCCAATAGTGTTTCGACATCATCAAAGAGTTTGTCCGCCAAGAATCCTCCGGGGACTAAAAATAATTTACGGCCTATCGGATTCGCTGATTCGAGCGCCTGCATGGTATCCCACACCCCTGATCCATACTCTATTTGCGAGTAATAGCCAAGTTCCGGCGAGCCGCAGAAATAAAAATTACCATAACAATCAAAACCCAAGTACTCGGCATCATCAAGCATAATCGCGAGTTCATCGGGGTAAGCCTGTTTTTGCAAGACTAACTCAGCCCAAGCCTCAATATGCATCACACCAGCCCCCGGAAATTGCTGTCTGAGCAATCGCCCCACCGATCTCAATGTGGACAAAGTGTCTGCATAGCGATTTTCGATATCCTGGCATGCCTTGGGTTTTCCTTCGTTACACGCCTTTCGTATCGTCCACAAGGGTTCATCGAGTAAAAATAAAATCTCGCGATGACGCACGACAGACATCTCAATTGCATCAATAATCCCATACGGATCATTCCGGTACAGGCCTGTTTCCGGATCAAACAGAAGCGTGCCAATCGAAATCACCGGAAGCATCTTGTACACATTGGCATCAAGATAGCGTGTAATGTCATCGATATTTTTCGGTGAGAATGCAAACGCATTACTGAATTTTGCTATTTCATCGATGTGCTCGACCTCATTCAGAAATGATCCAATGATTTTTTGAGGCCGATCGGTATTGAAATACGATGCTTGAATATCAACCGGAGATAACAAAATAACCAGTACAAAAGCAATATACTTATCCATGCGTCCTCCATCATTTTGACCATGAATTCAGTATAAGGCCATGATTAATATTGTTCTGTGCGAAAACTCACGGACTTATCACGATTAAACTGTAAGAAACCTCAGGGTTGTTTACAGAGAGGTTGATTGAAATAAGCGTTGAGTATTTCATAAGGGGTGGCATTATTCAAACTCTTATGAGGCTTAACGGTATTGTAGAAGTTAATGAAACGGAGAAGCTGAATGCGTCGATCGGCGCAG
>NZ_QPHG01000014.1:0-81915 GCF_040240425.1 Nitrosomonas sp.
AATCCGGCTACAAAACACCACTGAAAAATGAATTGCCGGGAATTCGTGTTCAAAAAAATGGCAGGATTACCGGGAAATCTGGAAATCACTAATTGTTCAGCGCTTCCCTAAGCCACCCGCACTTTCACGGCAATAAAAAAGCTTGCCGGATTTCCCCGGCAAGCTTTTTTAAACCGTTTGCTTGGAATTTATTTGCTTTTGCTCGCGCTTTCCAACTTTTCCTCGATGGTCGCAGCGGGAATCATCCCGCCAACAATCGAGCCATCGGCAAAAACCAGCGTCGGCGTGCCCGACACTTTATTCTCATGACCTGATTTTACCAATGCATCCAACGGCGTTTCGCAATCTTTACCCGACGGCGCAACACCCTTCAACATAAAATCATCCCAGGCTTTGATTTGATCCTTGGAACACCAGATTTTTTTCGACAATTCCATCGAGCCTTTCAATACCGGATAAAGCAGCGTATAAATTGTCACATTGTTGATGTTCACCAACTCTTTTTCCAATTGCTTGCAATACGGGCAATTAGGGTCGGTGAAAACGGCCACCTTGCGCGAACCGTCGCCTTTGACGATTTTGATGGCGTGCTGCAACGGCAGTGATTCCAATGGCACGCGCCGCGCCGCTTTGATCTCCTGAATGCGCTCGTTGGTCATGCTTACCCGGGTTTTGGTATTGATGACATGGCCGAAGAAGAAAAAATCCGCTTTATCATCGGTATAAAATACTTCGTCACCGACAACCACTTCATACAAACCCAAGTACGGTGTTTTTTTCAAGCTATCAATAGTGCTCCCGGCAAAATGCGGTTGAATGGCTTTCCTTAACGCTTCTTCATCGGCCCAGGCGAGTCCGGAGAAAAAACTGATTACCAGAATTGAGATGAAAAGCTTTAAGCGCGTGGCCATAATGACTCCAGTGTTAGAAAATAAAATTTAATTCAATGCGTGCTGCATCAAGCGATTCTTGATCAGCGGCAAGCGGTTGGTGATTTCAAGCCCGAGATTGCGCAAGCGCGCCAACGTCGGGTTGGAATTGTTGAACAGTTTCTGCAATCCATCGGTGGCCAGTTCCAGCGCCAGAATATCTTCCTTGCGCGCCAGTTCGTAACGCCGCAGCAACATAAAATCGCCGCAATCCGTCCGCATCCCGCGCGCATTGAGAATCGCCGCAAGCTCGCGGGTATCGCGCAATCCCAGATTGACGCCCTGCCCGGCCAACGGATGAATGCCGTGCGCTGCATCGCCGATCAGCACCAAGCGTGGTTTGATCAGTTTTTCGACGTGCACAAAATTCAATGGGAAACCCATGGGCGGCGTGATCAACTGCAATTTACCCAACGTATGCGAAGCTGCTTCCTCGACGCGATGGCAAAGTTCATCCGCAGGTAAATTGCGCAGAAAATCCGCGTGATCTTCAGTCGTCGACCACACCATCGACACCCGCTTATCGGGCAGCGGCAACAGCGCCAGCACGCCGTCCCTCCTGAACCATTGGTGAGCAATCTGCCGATGCGGCCGTTCCGTGCTGAAATTGGCGACCACACCGATCTGGTTGTACGCATGGCGCGACACGTCAATCTCCGCTTGCTTGCGCACCCAGGAATTCACACCATCCGCGCCCACCACCAAAGCGGCCTCAAGCTGGCTGCCGTCGTCCAGTTGCACCTCGACATGCGATTCCTGCCAGGTTATCGCAGTGCATTTCGCCGGACAAAAAATGTGCAGATTTTCATTCGAGGATTTGAGCACTTCCCAGACCGCCGTTTGCAGTTGGCGGTTCTCAGCGATAAATGCCAGCTCCGGTATACCGATCTCGTACGCACTGAAGTTAATATGCGCAGTATTGTCATCGCCAAACACCGCCATCTCATATACCGGCGCCACGCGTTCGGCCCCCATCAACTGCCACACGCCCAACTCCTGCAGGAACGCCGCGCTACCCGGACTGATTGCATACACCCGGCTATCCCAGCTGTCATTCTGCGGCAAGGGCGGCGTTTCATGCGGCTCTATCAGCGCCATCTTCAAGCCGCTACCCTTCAGCGCCGCCACCAGGCTTGCACCTACCAGTCCGCCACCGATCACTATCATATCGAATTTCATGGAATTGATTATACAGTCGCTTTGTTGCGGATAGGTAATACAAACTGCATCTTCATCGAAAGCCGAAACCGGTTGACTATCTGATTCATCCGGCAGCTGCACATTTTCAGCACGACGCGGCTGATGGCCAGCTCACGTTAAATAATTGGAAAACAACGCCGAATCCCCTGAAAACACGCATAAACCCTTGTCAAGTCACATTTTTGATCTTGACAAGCCACCCCCTCAAAGGCAAAATGCGTCCCTTGCGTTTTAGCACATGGCGAATTAGCTCAGTGGTTAGAGCAGCGGAATCATAATCCGTTGGTCCGGGGTTCAAATCCCTGATTCGCCACCACCCCAAAGCTCCACACCGCCTCAAAAAATCAGCAGCACTTATATAAATCCGATCTTTTGATCAAGACCACTCCCTTTTTGTTTTTCACCGCCCCTGGCCATTTAAGGTCATGATGTAGAGTGCATTGAGGAATAAGTACAATTGCGCCGGCATCGCTTGAAAGCTTAGAACCTGATATCTAAATAGGGCAGTGGAAGAAAGCGGGCTTAACGATAAACAATTAACTATGCTGCAAGCGTAAGGTTTTAATCCTCGTCCGGCTTTGGAGCCGGGCGCTACATAGCTTGCTGCCGCATTCTGTCTTTATCTTTCTTGTTTCAATCCTCGCCCGGCTTTGGAGCCGGGCGCTACGATCGGATTCACGCAGTATTCCGGCCATTCATAGGTTTCAATCCTCGCCCGGCTTTGGAGCCGGGCGCTACATCGTTGTCCATGCTTTCCGATGCTGTTGACTGGGTTTCAATCCTCGCCCGGCTTTGGAGCCGGGCGCTACCAACACCATGTGTTGCTCCCCCGGTCATGTTTGCGTTTCAATCCTCGCCCGGCTTTGGAGCCGGGCGCTACAGCACAGTTCACAAGGCAATTTATACCCCGAAAGAGTTTCAATCCTCGCCCGGCTTTGGAGCCGGGCGCTACTTTAATTGCAAAGGAGGAATATACAGTTACGTTAGTTTCAATCCTCGCCCGGCTTTGGAGCCGGGCGCTACTCCTACTCCCTCTCGGAAGGCGAGAGGCTTCGTGTTTCAATCCTCGCCCGGCTTTGGAGCCGGGCGCTACCTCAACCAGATCATTAAAAAGATATCAGTGCGCAGTTTCAATCCTCGCCCGGCTTTGGAGCCGGGCGCTACTCTCGACGTTGCGATATCGATATCAGGGGGACATGTTTCAATCCTCGCCCGGCTTTGGAGCCGGGCGCTACTCGTTCTGTCCGTGGTATCTGCGGCAGGGACGTATACTGTTTCAATCCTCGCCCGGCTTTGGAGCCGGGCGCTACTTCAAGATATGCTCTTTGATGGCAGACTGCATGGTGTTTCAATCCTCGCCCGGCTTTGGAGCCGGGCGCTACGGCAATGCGGCATTCGCTGGAACGATCAGTGCGGGTTTCAATCCTCGCCCGGCTTTGGAGCCGGGCGCTACCATCTTTTCTTCGTTTGTGCAACATGCAGGATCGTTTCAATCCTCGCCCGGCTTTGGAGCCGGGCGCTACCTGGGCGGGTGTCGGCATGGACAGTAACAACACTGGTTTCAATCCTCGCCCGGCTTTGGAGCCGGGCGCTACCGGTGTTGGCTGGTGCAATGCCGCTTCCATGCGATTGTTTCAATCCTCGCCCGGCTTTGGAGCCGGGCGCTACCGCCGAAGCCGCAGCCCGCGAAACTGCATTTTTGCGCGTTTCAATCCTCGCCCGGCTTTGGAGCCGGGCGCTACCGCGCACGGCAAATCGGCTATGCAGTCGATTGGAGTTTCAATCCTCGCCCGGCTTTGGAGCCGGGCGCTACCGCCCTGCCAACACGTTGTAGCGCGTAACACCGCTGTTTCAATCCTCGCCCGGCTTTGGAGCCGGGCGCTACGGGCAATCCCTGGATAACACCTTTCTGCTTGGCCTGTTTCAATCCTCGCCCGGCTTTGGAGCCGGGCGCTACGCAAGGATAGCGGAAAGAGTCTGCCATTTATGTTTGTTTCAATCCTCGCCCGGCTTTGGAGCCGGGCGCTACCGTCACGGAAGGCTAGTGCGGAGGTACCTGAACTGTTTCAATCCTCGCCCGGCTTTGGAGCCGGGCGCTACTACCTACAACCTGAAGAACCACCAGAGGCTCACAGTTTCAATCCTCGCCCGGCTTTGGAGCCGGGCGCTACAATAGGAGAGGATATCCTTGCACAGGCCGAGGACGTTTCAATCCTCGCCCGGCTTTGGAGCCGGGCGCTACGTAGTGGTACCAGTAATGATGAACGGACTTTCTGGGTTTCAATCCTCGCCCGGCTTTGGAGCCGGGCGCTACAGCCGCGGGGCCATCCAATTGCGGGATGGGTGTCGTGTTTCAATCCTCGCCCGGCTTTGGAGCCGGGCGCTACCTGCACGTCAGCTTAATCGTGCATTCACTAACAAGTTTCAATCCTCGCCCGGCTTTGGAGCCGGGCGCTACATCGACACATTAGCAATCATGTTTCGAAGTTGGGTGTTTCAATCCTCGCCCGGCTTTGGAGCCGGGCGCTACACTTCTACCTTTCTTGTCTTCCCGTTTGCCTTTCGGGTTTCAATCCTCGCCCGGCTTTGGAGCCGGGCGCTACATGGGTAGATAGTGCGAAGGGCCGTCTTCAATTGAGTTTCAATCCTCGCCCGGCTTTGGAGCCGGGCGCTACCAAAATATAGTGTCCCTTGCGCCACAGCCCACGAAAGTTTCAATCCTCGCCCGGCTTTGGAGCCGGGCGCTACAGGACAACGTACCTCCCGGCATCGGCCCCGTTGTGTTTCAATCCTCGCCCGGCTTTGGAGCCGGGCGCTACCAATGGCACAAATCGCACTGCGAATCAAGGCAACGGTTTCAATCCTCGCCCGGCTTTGGAGCCGGGCGCTACTGGTTATTGAGCGTATCGATATCTCAAGCTCCTTGTTTCAATCCTCGCCCGGCTTTGGAGCCGGGCGCTACCAATGTCGAGGATTCTATCCTTGGGCAGATTAAGGTTTCAATCCTCGCCCGGCTTTGGAGCCGGGCGCTACAACATGAAATGCAAGTGCTGAAGGGGCAACTAATGGTTTCAATCCTCGCCCGGCTTTGGAGCCGGGCGCTACAGTATCCGTTGGCCCGTCCGGCACAACGGCAGTAAGTTTCAATCCTCGCCCGGCTTTGGAGCCGGGCGCTACAGCAGTAGACGAGACCACAGCAGTAGCGTACCAAGGTTTCAATCCTCGCCCGGCTTTGGAGCCGGGCGCTACTAGCCTTGAACAAGGTGGTGCAAGAGGATAAGGTGTTTCAATCCTCGCCCGGCTTTGGAGCCGGGCGCTACACGATTAAGGAATTTATAAAACTACAGGAAGCGCGTTTCAATCCTCGCCCGGCTTTGGAGCCGGGCGCTACAAAACACCCGGCCTTGCTGGCGGTCAGCCCAAGGTGTTTCAATCCTCGCCCGGCTTTGGAGCCGGGCGCTACGCGCTTTCCAATGTCTTCCATGTTTGGCCGTTAAAGTTTCAATCCTCGCCCGGCTTTGGAGCCGGGCGCTACGGTATCGAACAGGGCGTGCCTATTTCCAAAATAGAGTTTCAATCCTCGCCCGGCTTTGGAGCCGGGCGCTACCCGGTTGCGGCTGGCCGCTTGGCCGGTTGCGCGGGTTTCAATCCTCGCCCGGCTTTGGAGCCGGGCGCTACCTAAAGGAGAAGCAAAATGATCGTGTTTAAAAATGTTTCAATCCTCGCCCGGCTTTGGAGCCGGGCGCTACAGTACAACTGCAACCCGATCATACAACAAAGAAATTTTTTGTTCACGCGCGAACTGGCGATTTGGGAAATGATTTTGGGATGTGATTGCGAATGGGGCTTTCAGGAAGTTTTTATTTTTCATGAGGTTGTTCTTTCCGCGAACCAACCGATGTTTTGCCGTTGCTTGCGATTCGCGGGTGTTAGACGATGAGCGATCCATCGAAATCGATGGCTTTGAATTTTCCATATTCTTTGACGTGCAGATCGACGGGCTCGGTCAAACGATATAGCCGCAGGTTGTCTTCCTTTTCGTCTATCTCGGCCAATAATCTGCGTTCCAAATCTTCATATTGCATCAAACTGACTTTGCACTCGAATACCGATTTTTGCACGCGCTGTCCGATTCCTTCGCAAATTTTGGCAACGCGCCGCAATCTTCTGCGGCCTTCCTTGGTTTCGGTTGAAACATCGTAGGTTACGATAATCAGCATGGTTATTTCACCAGAAAGGGAATATACGCTTCCATGTCGCCACGGATGGTGCGCGCCATGAAACGCGCTTGCAGTTGCGGCAATAATCCGAATGGCACTTTGGCATCTAGTAGCGGATGGGTGATTTCTTCCTGCTTGCGTTCTTGATAAGCGGCTACAACGATTTTCCGCGCATCATTTTCGAGATACACCGCACCGCCTTCGCGTAGCTGCATATCCCTTTCGGTAATCTGACCACGATTAACCAGCGTGAGCACCAGCCGGTCCGCCAGAATCGACCGGAACTCTTCCATCAAATCCAGCGCCAACGCCGCTCTGCCGGGACGCACACTGTGCAAGAAACCCAGTTGCGGATCAAGTCCGACGCTTTCAATCGCCGAACGGCAATCGTTCATCACCATCGCATAGAGAAACGAAAGCAGCGCGTTGAAACGGTCGCGCGGCGGCCTGCGCGTGCGCCCGTCCATGGTGAAATACTCACGGACATTACGCCGCACCAAACTCGACAGCGCTGAGAAATATACTTTGGCGGCATCGCCTTCAATGCCGCGCACCACGTCCAGATCCGCCGCCACCGCCAGATTGCGTATGGAACCGGCCAATGCTTCCGATGCTTGGGTGAGTATTTTCTGATCTTGTTCGTCTGTCGTTTCACGCGCGCCGCGCTGCAAAACCTGGCGGGAATTACGCAGTTTTCCGGCGATCACGGCTTTGGCTAATGTCAGTACGAACGGTTCCTCTGCTGCTTTGCGATGCTGCGCCTGGCGCAACAGAATATTGCCGCTGACCGCGCCTTCCAGCCGGGCCTTGAATCGCCCGTTGCCATCGAGCAATACCAAGCCGATGCCATCGTCGGCGCAGCGGTGCATCAGTGCCGGAGAAATCATGATGTTGCCAAAGCAAACGAGCGTGCCCAGATGATGCAGCGGCACCTGAAGTTTCTTTTGCCGTTCCACATCGATGCGCACGGTATCGTTTTCCAAATGCGCGTAGGCATTGGGCGTCATAATGTAGAGCGTGTTGAGGATTTGATACATTTTGTATTACAATCTGTGTAGCATTTTATAACATGCCGAGGAATACAGCATGACCACACTCAATATCCGGCTGACCGAGCAAATTGAACAACGGCTTTCGGAAGAAGCGGAACGCGAAAATAAAACCCGTTCCGAAATCGCTCGCGATGCATTGAACTGGTATTTATTGGAGATCGAGAAAAAACGTTTCATGGATCAACTCCTGGAAGAAGCCCGCACAGCGTACTCAAACGAAAGTATCCGGCAAGAAGCGCGAGCCATTGCCGAGGAATTTCTACCGATTGAAAATGAAGTGCTGGAGAATGTTGAGGGCCGTATATCCGGCGATTTACCGCAGACGGAATCTTCCGGAAAATGGTGGAAGTAATCCGCCGTGGCGAGATTTGGACCGCCAACCTGAATCCGCCGCGCGGGAAGGAAATCGGCAAGATCCGTCCGGTTTTGGTTTTTCAGGACAATGCACTGACTGCGATCGGAACACCGATGGTCATCATCCTGCCACTGACAACGCAGATTTATCCCGCTTTCAAACAATGGCGCATCACCGTCACCGCTCGCCACCGCCTGCTGAAGGATTGTCAGATCGTTGTCGATCAACCGCGAACCTTGGATCGCGCCCGATTCGGAGAAGGGCCTTTGGCGACACTCGGCGAAGAGGAAATGATTTCCGTTGAGCGCGCTTTTCTGGGGGTATGCGGCATGTTTCATTACGCTATTCATCCACGCTAAACAATCCATCTAGCAATTCATGCTGATGCGTTTTATCCGCCAATGCTTGCGGCTGGCAAATTTCCTTCAAAGAACACTCCTTGCAACGCGCATCGTTGACCGGTGGCGGTAATGTCCCGGATGCCAGCAAGGCACGAACCGCCGCTACGGTTTCCTCGACTTGCCGGCGCAGCGAATCGGTGATCGTCACTTCACGGCGGCGACGGGAAGTGTGATGATAAATCGCGCCATGCGTCACCGGTTTACCGGTCATTTCTTCCAGGCAGATCGCTTGCGCCGCCAGTTGGATATCGTCATGCGCTTTTGCACGTTTTTTACCGTGCTTGTATTCCACCGGATAAATCCGCCCATCCGGATAAAATTCGACGACATCGCATTTACCGATCAAACCTAAGCGCTCCGACCAAACCGGTAGAGCTTTCTCGCTGCGCACGCCTTCAAATGACTCAAAACCCGGCTCATCGACACGCTGATGCACGGCATTACCGCGCATGGTATGCACGTTTTCGTCAAATGCCTGCTCGACATGAATCAACGCACACTGACGCGGACAATAACTATAGTGCTGCAACGCGGAGAGCATGATGGGGTCGTCGTTATCCAAGCGTTTATTCATGTACGGCGATGGCGTGTTCAACGTGAGTCAACAACGTATGTACATTAAGGATTTCCACCTTGCGATCAATCAGTTCGTCGAGTTCGGTAATGCCTTCTTCGTAGCGCGCTTGAACGGCAAATATTGTGTATTGAACCAATGGCCAATATGCGTTTACCTCAATGCCTTGCAATTCCAGCAAAGCCAGCAATCTCGCCAATTCATGCGTCATGGGATAAGTGTCGGTATGAATGCATAGCCATGCTTTCAATGCTTTCTCCACCGCTTGCTGGATATGAAATCCGAAAATCTCATCTGCAAAAAGCGGATTGTCTTGCATGCCAATCAGTGCGTTGAAGTCTTTATGCGCCATGCGCAACATCGCGCGCGCCCGATCAAGGTCGGCCATGCAGCACTTTCCCTTCGCGAATCGCCCGGCCAATCACATGATTCGTTGAATTCTTCCACTGCTCGAATTCATCCCGGCTGTAGAGCAAAATATCCTTGGAAATATTCAATCCCTTCAAAGCGATATACAAACGCGCCGCTTCTTTCCTGCGGCTGCGCTGCGGTGAGAACGGTTCGGTTTCTACAATTAGCAAGTCGACATCGGAATCCGCCCGAGCATCACCCCTTGCCCGCGAGCCAAACAGAATGATAGCTTCCGGAGAAACCTCGCGAACGATGGTGTCGACCATCTGCTGCAATAGAATTTTTTCATCAGGGGTTTCGATTGGAGAGGTCATTTTGATGTTCTTTTGTCATCAAATTCATTTAAGTTATTTATCGTTATGCCTTTCTTTCCAGAGTTACGCCAGATGGTAAGCCGGTGTCATTGACGTCAACCTGATAATCATCGAACGAGCGGGGTACGACTACATCATTCTTAAGTTTTGGCTGGATACGTTCAAAGAGACTGTAGGCTGGTGCATTGCCCAATTGACTGTCATGCTTAAAAACATACAAGCCGCGTGTAGCCATCTCACCCCGTGCAGCAGAGCGGTCATGTTCGAACATATTCACCAACGATTGCCAGAGTAATTCCAGATCATCTTCGTTGAATCCGGTCTGACTGGCAAGATGTGCTGAAACGAAACCGTGTGCAACATAGAGGCCGTATGGCACGGTGAATTTACGCCCCATCGTGCGGTTGTCGCCACCTTGTTTCTCTGCTTCCGCTTCGGTAGCAACCGCCATGCGGGTAATGGAGTGTTCTTGCGCCACAATCGGGTCGATGGATCGTGCAAAGGTTAGCTGAACGGGACCGCGGACTTGTCCGCAGTTGATACCGGTCGACATGACTGCACCAAAGGTGCGTACATCGAAGAAATTTTTGCACATCCACTGCCTCGCTTCATCAACGGCATCACCACCCTTGCGCTTCTTATCATCACCTTCGAGAAGCTCCGCTTTGCCGATACCTATATAAGCTCGTTTATTCTGATTATTAAGGATTGCTTTTTCTTTAACATAGATTTCGAATGGCGGCTGCTCCCCCTTAATCAAGCCGACAAAGTTACGCACCTTGCGCTTCAAGCTCACGTCAGTCACCAGACCACGACCGGTTTCCGCATCCACGCGCGGTAAATTACCTGCATCAGGATCACCATTGGGATTACCATCTCTTACGTCAAATAACAAAACGAAGTCGTACCGGTTGTTGAGTGCCATGTGATTATTCTCCCTTGATTGTGGATTCGGATTTGGTGAAAAAGGCTTGCCGTTGATGATAATAGCCAATGGCAAAACGGCCTTGGTCTTGCAAATTGAGCTGTGCCGGAAAATCGGTAATACCATTCATGATCTGTCCTAGCGCTCTTTCATAATTGATGACTTCACCTTTATTATCCAGTTTAGCTAGATGGTGATTCTTAAGCTTAAGCAGCGTTGGCAAAACAGTGACTGGAGTACCTGAAGCCGCTCCGTAATAGCGATCACGGATCGTTGCATTAATGCCAGGATTTGCCCGTTCCTGAATACGCTCCAGCACGGCAAACAACCGGCCAAGCCGGTAAGCGGTATTCGTGTTGTTTTCGTCCAGTGACACTTTGAGTTCCTCCTTGCCTGATTGACGATTAAGGCACGCTTTGATGATCGAAGCGCGCGGGTAAGTGACTTCATGTTCAGCTCGAATCCGGCGAATTGCGCCGGAGAGCAGCGTTTGCGGATAAGGCAACCCTTCAATCACACTACGCATGACATCGCCGCCGAGATTGGGCGGAATGTTTTCCGATTTGCCCAGCATCGCTGTTGCGACCAGCAGGCGGAACAGCGACAGTGTTTCCGATTCGTGCGGTGCATGAACAATGCGCAGATCATCGAAATGACGGCGAATATTAACAGCCAGCTCGCCCACGGTTTTAACATGCCAAAAGCGTACAGCGATACGGGCAGCATTAGGCGCAAGACCCAGCACATAAAACCGGGTGTCATCGGCTTCAAAGCTGCCCGCACCGGTTTTGGGCGCACTCAACAAAGCAGCAACTGCTGCGGTGCCGAGATCAGGATTGTCTTTGGGTGGTTCACTAAACAATCCGGGAAACACTTCCTCCATCGGGTGCCCCGGGGTTGCTGCCCAGAAAACCGTTGATGCATCGCCCACTTGGATACGTTGTCTCGAATCTTTTGCCAATAAATGATTGAGTGCAGTGGTGTAGGAAAAAACAGCGCGTTTTCCGACCGGCGCATTCTCACCCTGTGATTTGCCATACGAGCTGAAAGCATCCAGATTGAACGAAACAATATTTGCACCGGAACTTTGCGCGCCCCATACGCCTTTGACGGAAGGATGCAATCGCTCAATGACATCTTCATCGCCTGAAACCAAACAAAGTGAGGTTTTATCAGAGTCGACATCGTCCTTCGTCGATAGCGCAGCCGCCACTGCCGGACGTTCGCATATTGGCCCGGAATCACCTTCCAGCCGGAATGTCAGATTGGCTCCGGTTTCCAGAATCTCCGGCCATGAAGAATGTAAGAAAACTTTTTCAAAGCTGCCACGCTCAAGAAAAGACAGTACCGCCTGAATACCTGCATCATTTGAAGCGGCGAAGCGGGAGCGAATGGCTTCAACGAATGCCAGATGCTGTTCACGAGCACGTTCCGGTTTTCCTTTGTCGTCGACTCCAAAAACATAACCGGAGTGATCCCATAACAAATTGGCCGCGACCCCCGAAGATCGCTTGACAGTCTGCGGTACGAGATAGGATTTTGCGATTTTTTTCTTGCCCTCACCTTCCCGCGTGTCATCCAAGCCAGCAAAGTGACCATCCGCTGTCAGCACGACAAGAAAGGGGATTGGTTTATGCTCGAAACCGGGCGGCGCCAGGTTGCTATCCGGCAACCGGGTTTTGCGCTGATAATACTCGTTAAGCGCTTGCAAAATCATCCTCGTACCTCCTCGCTATTCCAGGCCGGAATATTGAGTATGCCGTTCTCCAGTGTGGCACGGAAAAATCGCGGTTGCGGATCGGCTGCATTGCTGTAGTCCATGTCGTACAGCATCCAACCCAAGTCACGCGTTTCCTTAACAGGATTCAATTGTTCCTGCACTAGATCAATCAGCCGGAAATCGCAAGCAAACTCCCGGCAACCAAGGTAGGGTTGATTGACGCATTGTCCCTTCTCAGCACGGCGTTCGAACATATCCAGAAATTTGGCTGGCATATTGTTTTCTCCGGCATCCGGTTGCAACTCGAAATGCGCATGGATGCGATAAGCCACGTCGCGCAAAAACAACCCGGCGCGCTGCTGGCGTTCATCTTCGATATTTAACCCGAGGGAGCCTGTGCCCTTGTTCATGGCTTCCTGGGCGTTGCGCACTGAAATGACCACACCCACTTCATTGCGCCGGACAGAAACCCAACGGATCGGCTTGAGCACCTCGATCTTGTCGATATGCCAACGAATGGCGGGTTTCCACAAGATGGATTCAAACACCGCGCGAGCCGATGACGGCGTCATCACATCGTAGCTCACACGTTCGACCTTCATTTCCGGTCGCGTGAAACAAGCGAAATCGCCGCTGACTTCGAGGCAATATGTTTTCATTCATCCTCCTATTTAAACCACGCTTTGTGCCGGATCAAAAACAACATCTTTGCTCATCAGTAATCCTAGCTGCGAATGGTAAAGTAAATCTGTGTTTTGCATGTATATCCCGGGGGGAATTTCCTGAATTTCTCGATTTTCCAACAGTTTCCTACACTCATGCTCGCGAATATTGACTGTATAACGTTGCAATTTGCGTAATATACCCCGGCGTTCATGCGGTTGCATATTTTGACTTTTCTCGAGCGCATCAATCAGCCTTGTACTTTCGCCATAGCGTACGATGACAGCCGTTTGTCCTTCTTCATCGATCAGGCGGAAATTGCTGGCGGCGGTACGGAAGTTAAACTCTGCTTTTCTTGCTTCGGCTTGGTTATGTAAATCCAACAAACCGACGATGTTTGCTTTATCCAGGCTGTTCAGACTCTCATAATAGTGCCGGAAGTAGGCTTCAAAACGTTCGCGAGTGAGCGGGGCACCTTTAGATAATCGCATAATTTCTTGCCCACTTTGCTGTGCTTTGCGCAGCAATCCCGGCGCGGCAGGTTTAGGTGGAACAAACACCACGACCTTACCCAGTTGTGTCAGCATCCCTTCGCGATTGCAACGCCCAGCCGCTTGCGCGACGGCATCCAGCCCTGCCAAGGCGCGATAAACCACTGGAAAATCCATATCGACCCCGGCTTCTACTAATTGCGTACTGATCACGCGCGTTGGTATGCCATCTTTCAATCGTTGCTTGATTTCGGCGATGACTTGACTGCGATGCTGTCCACACATCAGCGCCGATAAATGAATCGTGCCCTTCGGCATCAATCCATGCAATTCACGGCAATCCTTGCGTGAATTGACAATGCAAAGCACTGACTCATATTGCTGCAATTCTCCGGCGATGGACTCCCAAGTGCGGGGACTGGCAAAATCATCTGGCAATTCGGTTTTTACCCGCTTCAGATCGGCATAAAGCCGCTCCGGGTCATCCATCAATTCGCATACATTCTTTAATCCGGTAAATTTTGAACGTGGAGAGAAAGCCGGTTGCGTTGCCGTGGACAGCACGAAGCTGACTTTGTAGCCATTTGCCAAATCCTGCATCACATGCAGAATCGGCGCAAGAAATTCCGGCGGCAGCAATTGTGCTTCGTCCAACACCACCACGCTATTGACGATATTGTGCAGCTTACGGCAGCGGCTGGTTTTTGCCCCGTAGAGCGACTCGAAAAATTGCACATTAGTGGTGACAATGATCGGTGCATCCCAATTTTCCGTTGCTAACCGGGCGCGTGAATCTTCACGATCCGGATCGAGATTGCTGTGATGTTCGATCACATTCTCTACACCGAAAATATCCCGAAAGATTTCCGCTGTCTGTTCCAGAATGCTGGTGTAGGGAATCACATAGATCACATGATTCTTGCCATGACGGAAAGCATGGTCGAGTGCAAAAGCCATGCTCGATAGTGTTTTTCCTCCCCCTGTCGGCACGGTCAATGAAAACAAGCCGGAAGGTAATTCTGCTTTCTCCCGGCACTGCTGCAATACGTCTGCACGAATGCGATTGACATCGCTATCTTTAGCATTGGCGGCTTTATCGGCCATGTGCTGATCGAATGCTTTTTTCAGTTCTACTATCGAAGGATACCCGGAGCGCAAGCCGCTCCTTTTATCATCCATGAAAGCTTCCGTATCCAGAAAATCCGCATCCACCAAACAAGAAAACAGCATTCTGAGCCACAATGCCAGTGATCCATTAGGCGGTAGCGATCCAGGAGGGGATTGATTGAGAATTTCAGCCGGTGGCATAGCATCAAGTGCCTCTTGCAAATAGCCTTTACCGTTTTGTATACGCTGAAGTAGCACCGATTGGCCACCTTCCGCATTGTTCCAATCAGGCAAACCGGCATGATGCCCGGCAATCAAATAAGCCAGAATACGCCCTTGCAATCCGAGTTTCTCGATGGCATGAATGGCACCCGCTGTGGAATGATCAACCCGCCCAGGCGCTCCTTCGATATGTGCTTCCGCATCGTAACCGCTCACCGATTTGATGTATTGCTGAAATTTCTCGCGGTATTTACCCAGGTCATGCCATAACCCGGCAAGATGCGCCCAATCTTCGCTACCGAATGCCTTAGCCAATTCTCCGGCTCGACGGGCAACTTCGAGCAGATGTTCTTCCAGTGCATGTTCTATCCATTTACCTTCTTGATCTTGACGAACATGCGCAAGTGCGATTTGCGTTTCCTTTTGTTGATTCATACCCATCATCTCACCTCCACGAATTATTGCTTATCTCATGCATCGCAAGAAACTTGTTAAGCATTGGGATTGCCATATAATGATGCTTAATCTGATGCGTGAGAGAACTAAACATGAGAACCACACTGAATATTGACGATGATTTATACGCGCAAGCGGTTGAGTTGACCGGGGTGCATGAAAAAACCGCGCTGGTGCGTGAAAGTTTGCATGCCTTGATTGAGCGGGAAAGCGCCAAGCGTTTGGCATTACTGGGCGGTTCAGAACCGGATTTGATGCCGATATCGCGCAGACAGTCCATCATGGCAAAAGAATGAGCCACGTATTGGTGGATACTTCCGTCTGGATAGACCACCTTCGCGGGAGTGACGATCTTCTGGTTGCTTTGCTTAACAAGCACCGGGTACTGATGCATTCGATGATCAGGGGTGAACTGGCTTGCGGTCATTTGCATCATCGGTTGCAGATCCTGACTTTATTGCAGCATCTGCCCCATGTTTCCGAGGCCACCCACGATGAAGCAATGACGTTCATGGACAATAAGCAGCTAATGGGCCGTGGTATCGGATTTGTCGACGTGCATCTTCTGACTGCTACTGTGCTCACACCAGGTGCACGCATTTGGACACGGGATAACCGCTTATCAGCCGTAGCGCAAAGCTTGGGAATCGCCTGGCAATCCGGTTGATTCGAAGAAAAAAGCATTATTACACCCGCCATCTCACCTCCACTTCTATCCGTTCCCACGGATTATTGCTTTTTTTCAACCCTACGATCAAAGCCGACATTGTTTCGCCACGGTCCAGCAGTTGCGAAACGGCGGCATTGTCTTTTGCGGGAATGTAGCCGAGTTTCTCACCTTGCCAGTCGATGCGAACGGCGCGTTGGTCGAAGCGGTTGCCGGGTTCGCGAATCAGCGTGAGCGATTGTCCAGTAGCGAGTTGCGGCCAGAGGGTTTCGCCGTGGTGGTACTGAAATCCCGCCACGGGAGAGATTTGCAAGATTTTCCATTGGCTTGATGCCGGTTTGGATTGCAGCATCGCAGGAAAGGCAAATCCTCCGAGCAGTGCGGTGAGTGATTGCAGGAATACGCGCCGGGACATGGTGTTTCTCCATTGAAAATGACACCTTTGCATTATCCCAAGCAGCAGGCTCAAAACCTGAGCCTGTGAAGTTATTTTTCGAGATTTTTTAAACCCAATCGCTCGCGCAATTCGTCGAAAATGGATTGATCAAACGGTAAATTGGCGTCTGTTTTTCTTAACTCAAAGTCCCGCAACAGCGCTTCGACTTTTTCCCGGCCATTTTTAGTTTTGACGGCTTGCAACGGCGTCTTGCCGTTTAGTGCGGGCAGTTTTTCATGCAGCCATTGGCGATAATGCTCGCGCATGAATTCCATGATTGTTTCCCGCACTTCCGGGCGGTTGTTTAGCTCTTCCTGCTTTTCCCGCCGTTGCCTGGTTTGGGCGTCTTGGCCTTCGTCTTGCATGTGCGCCAGCATGGCTTGCGGGGATTCGATGACACTGGTTTTATAGCGGGCTTCCGGTAGTAATTTTTTGATCAGTTTCTGGAATTGTTGCGCCCGCTCGTCCGAATTGACTTCGGTAGCGAGCTGATGTCCCTTGATATTGATGTTACCGAGCACTGTGTTGTCCCAGGATTTGTGTTGCGCGTTGCCTTTTTTCAGCCAGGAAAACTCGATATGGTGTAATTCGCCCGCTGCGGTAAACTTGGCGCCCGCCAGGAGTTCATCTTCCATACTATCGATACAAAGCGCCTTCAGCGCCGCGAATGCCATTTGCGCGGACGGAATGTCATAGATGAGTTTCTGCATGACCACCGGCTCGCCGTCGGTATTGCGTAACTCTGGCATGCGTAGATGAAGCAGCCGGTTGCTGATTTGATGATAAATCACGAGCATCTCATCATCATGCTCCCTGAGCAGGGCTGGTGTTAACAGGTTTTCCAGTTTATAAAGCTGTTGCCGGAAATCCACTATGGCAATTTTTTCAGCGGGCGGGAAGAAAATCGGCGCGCAAGCTTCCAGTATTGCAACATGATCCACCTTAACCAGCTTGCCGAAAATGATTTGCCCGGCTTGTGCCTGAGCCGATCCGGAACGCTCGGTGACATAGCATTCTTCATCCAGCAAAATATCATGCAGCACAAATCCATCGCCGGGCCGCACGGTGACAATCTCGTAAAAACTGAACGGAGTCACGCTGCATTGCTCGAGGTAACGCTTCAGCAACGGTTCCAGTTGCTTGCCGTAGTGATCGAGAAATGCTTGTCCTGTTGTGCGCGTATCCGGGGCGTCACTGCCATTGAGCGTAGCATCCGGGTGCCAGTTATGAAGAAACCAGGGCATGAATAACTGCATCTGCGGCAAGTCCGGATCGAATTTTTCGTCACCCCACAGGGTGAAATCATCCCAAGCTTCCAGCAAGGTTTCCGGTCCCCGCCGGTTTTGCTCGAATGTCAGCAACTTATCCGGCAATCCTTTAATGGCACGGCTGATTTGATGCCACAATAAATCCTCGGCTTGCTGCGCTCCTTCCGTCCGCAAACAACACTGTTTGTATTTTTTTCCGCTGCCGCAAGGACAAGGGTCGTTTCGTCCGGGTTTCATTTTTCCTTCCTTTCGGGTAAATAATTCTTCTGCACTTGCTGTAAGTTTTGCACGATAGTCTGGCGTAACGCTTCCGGTGCGATAACTTCGACTGCCGCGCCGTGCTTGAGGATGTCCATTACCAGTTCGATTTCGTTGGCGTAAGGGATCCGCAATTCGTAGCTGCCATCGAGGAGAAATTGGCCTTGCTGGTGCGGATGCCATTGTTCATCCGCGACCCAACGGGCACGTTCGGCAGTGAAGCGCAAGACCGCGGTATGTTTTGCCTGACCGGCAAAAATACCATAGCTGGAAGCAAAATGGCTGTTGAGCTCATTATCGGCAATGTCGCGCGCCGCATGATCGAGCATCTGGCACGCGGCGATGCGTTCCACGGCAAAACTGCGCAGCGCTTCTCGCTTGTGGCACCAAGCGTCGAGATACCAGTTGTCGCGGTAATGCGTGAGCCGTTGCGGCGAAACGATGCGTTCGGTTTGCTGATCGCGGCCACGGCTGTGGTAGACGATGTCGAGTTGCTTGCGTTGCAACACCGCGCTGGCGGCAGACTGAAAATGCTGCAAGGCCGGTTGCCTGCTCAACATGGTCAAAATGCGGATGCGCTTGACCGCATCCGGATCGTTCAGTTGCTGAGTTGCCAGTATCTTTTTCAACCGCTCCTGCATCGGTTTGAGTTGCAGGGCAAGCAAGCCCGGCTGAATTTGTTCCAGCAGTTGCTGCATGGTCAGCAGCGCGTGCAATTCCTGCGCATCAAACCAAACACCGGGCAATTCAAATAGACCGGCATCGCGCGATTCGTAGTAATAGCCGTTGCGTTCCCGGTCATAGAGAATCGGGGCATTGAAATACAGCCGCAACGATTCGATGGTGCGGTTGACCGTGGCGCGGGAACATTCCAGCAGTTGTTCGAGCGTTTGGTGCGACACCGGCAGGGTGCGTATGCGATGCAATTGATAGATTCGCTGGAGATTGCCCATAATTGATTTCAATGAATGCGAAAGCTACAAATTCGTTGATACGGAATTTCTCTTTAGCGTATCATAAGACCCTCGGAAACATCAGGCGCCGGTCAAGATTCACCCCTCTGTTTCGTACCGTTTATCGTTTGTTTTTATCCTGTTGCCATTCAGTAAAACTATGAAAGAATCGCAGGCGATATCCTTGCTATTGATTTTTGTATTGAGCATGCTATCGCACCCCGCTTTTAGCCAGCAAACCCGGAAATTTCCTCCCAATAGTCAATTGGGCAGCCTGACGGCAGTGGCTTTTCCGCACTTCACCATCAACGGGCAGCAAATGACGATGGGCGCGGGCGGGCAGATCCGCGGGATCGATAATATGATTATTCTGCCGTCTACGGCGAACTATATCGGTTTGATCCGCTTCCAATTGGATACAATGGGCAATCTGCACCGGGTCTGGATTTTGACGCCGGATGAAGTCAAGGAAGCGGAAAGTGAAGGGCAACAGATACCGAAACCGAAAAAACGTTTTTTCTTTTTTTAACACAGCGCTAAATCATTCGTGAGTAACAAGCTTTATATCAAAACCTTCGGTTGCCAGATGAACGAGTATGACTCGGAGAAGATGGCTGATGTCCTGCACGCCGCGTATGGCATGGAATCCACCGACGATCCGGCGCAGGCCGATATCATTCTGTTCAACACCTGTTCGGTGCGCGAGAAGGCGCAGGAAAAAGTGTTTCATGATCTGGGACGAGTGCGTCATCTGAAGGAGAACAATCCCAATTTATTGATCGGTGTCGGCGGTTGTGTCGCCAGCCAGGAAGGCAAGGCAATTGTCAGCCGCGCGCCGTACGTCGACGTGGTATTCGGGCCGCAGACATTGCACCGCCTGCCGCAACTGATTGAAACGCGCAAAGCCACCGGCCGTTCGCAAGTGGACATTTCTTTCCCTGAAATCGAAAAATTCGATCATTTGCCGCCTGCCCGCACCGAAGGGGTTACGGCGTTCGTTTCGATCATGGAAGGATGCAGCAAATATTGCAGTTTCTGCGTGGTGCCGTATACGCGCGGCGAAGAAGTGTCGCGCCCGTTGAACGATGTGCTGACCGAAATCGCCATTCTCGCGGATCAAGGCATCAAGGAAATCACCTTGCTGGGGCAGAATGTCAACGCCTACCTGGGCACCATGGACGACGGCGAGATTGCGGATTTCGCTTTGCTGTTGGAATATCTGCACGAAATTCCGGGGATTGAACGCATCCGTTACACCACATCCCATCCGAAGGAATTCACCGCGCGTTTGATTCAGGCTTACAGCCAGCTGCCTAAATTGGTCAACCACTTGCACTTGCCGGTGCAATCCGGTTCCGACCGGGTTCTGGCGGCAATGAAACGCGGCTACAGCGTGCTGGAATACAAGTCGATCATCCGCAAGGTGCGCGCGATCCGCCCGGATATTTCGTTGTCCTCCGACTTCATCATTGGTTTCCCCGGAGAAACCGAAGCGGATTTCAACGCGACGATGAAACTGATCGAAGACATGAATTTCGACGAATCGTACAGCTTTGTCTACAGCCCGCGCCCCGGCACACCCGCCGCCGATCTGCCCGACGATACGCCAGCGGAAGTGAAGCTGGAACGGCTGCAACGCTTGCAAGCGCAAATTAACCAGCAAGCCCGCAAAATCAGTCTGGGGATGGTCGGATCGATACAGCGTGTGTTATTGGAAGGTGTATCCAAAAAAAATGCCGGTGAGTTTTTCGGGCGCACCGATAACAACCGCGTCGTCAATCTGGCCAGCGATCCCGCGCTGGTGGGCAGTTTTGTCAACGTGCGCATCACCGAAGCACGTTCGCATACGCTACGCGGCGAAATTGTGCATGGATAAAAACACATCCGCGGCAAGGTTCTGCACTTGCAAAGAATCGCGCCCGCTGAGAGAATCGCATTATCGTAACTGCAACAGCCGACTTTGAAACCGACACCCCTGGAAATTTCTTTCACACCCGCCGACAACCAGCGTCTCGCCAATTTGTGCGGCGCACTGGATGAGAATCTCAAGCAAGTTGAAACCGCATTGGATGTCACCATCTCCCGGCGCGGCGAACATTTCAGCGTATCGGGAAAGTCCGGACAAACCCAACTGGCGGCACAGGCGCTGCGCAATTTTTATAATCAGTCGCAACACCATATCAGTCTGGAGCAAATCCAGCTCGGCTTGATTGAAGTTTTGAATCCGCACGATACACCGGATCGAATCAGCGGCCACGACGACGGCGCCAGCACCAAACAACCTGCCGCGCTCACCTTGTTAACCCGCCGCAGCAATTTGCATGGTCGCACTCCGCGTCAGTCACAATACCTGCAACAAATCCAGGAACACGATATTACGTTCGCCATCGGCCCAGCCGGTACCGGCAAAACTTATCTGGCGGTCGCCAGCGCGGTCGATGCGCTGGAACGCGGCCTGGTGTCGCGCTTGATTCTGGTGCGCCCGGCAGTGGAAGCGGGAGAGCGTCTGGGCTTTCTACCCGGCGATATGACCCAGAAAGTCGACCCTTATTTACGCCCTCTCTATGACGCGTTATATGATTTAATGGGTTTCGATAAAACCGCCAAACAATTTGAACGCAATACCATTGAAATCGCACCGCTGGCTTTCATGCGCGGACGCACCTTGAACCAGTCGTTCATCATTCTGGATGAAGCGCAAAACACCACGCCGGAGCAGATGAAAATGTTTTTGACGCGCATGGGCTTAGGCTCGAAAGCGGTCATTACCGGCGACGTGACGCAAGTCGATCTGCCGAAACATCAGAAAAGCGGATTGGTGGAAGCGCAACAGGTGCTCAAGGACATACGCGGCATCGCTTTTACCCGTTTTCTATCCGAAGACGTGGTGCGGCATCCTTTAGTGCAACGCATTGTCAATGCTTATGAGAAACACGACAAACACAAGCAGGAACCCTGATTCGCTTTGCAGACAAAGAAACCGTTCAAACTGATGGTGCAATATGCAACCGGCAACTCCACTGTACCCACCCGGCCACAATTCCGCCGTTGGGTCAAAGCCGCGCTGATGCAAGAAGCCGAGATCGTATTGCGGCTGGTGGACGAAGCCGAAGGGCGAGAGCTAAACCAGCAATTCCGCGGCAAGGATTACGCGACCAACGTATTGACCTTTGTTTATGACGAAATGCAACCACTGACCGGCGACATCGTGCTGTGCGCGCCGGTTGTCAGCCAAGAAGCGCAGCAACAGCATAAAGACCTACTGGCGCATTACGCGCATTTGACCGTGCACGGCGTTTTGCATTTACAAGGTTACGATCATATTGAAGACGCGGATGCGGCGGAAATGGAGCAACTGGAAACCCGCATACTGGCGGTGCTGGGCTACGCGGATCCTTACAGTGAAGCAGCCGCTGCCGTTGCAGCACAATAATCATGTATCCCCTTTTTTTATTTTTACCCATTCAACTTCTTAAATACTATGGATGACCCTTCACCTAAAAGCGGCTGGTTAGAGCGATTAGGCGCCATGCTGATCCGCAAACCGGAAGACCGCGAACAACTGATTACCCTGTTACACTCCGCCTTTGAGCGCAACCTGCTCGACTCGGACGCATTGAGCATGATCGAAGGCGTCATGCAAGTTTCCGAAATGCAGGCCCGCGATATCATGGTGCCGCGTTCGCAAATGGATGTCGTCGACATCAGCAAGAAACCGGAAACATTCATTCCGTTCGTCATTGAAACCGCACATTCCCGTTTTCCCGTCATCGAAGGTTCCGAGGATGAAATCATCGGCGTTCTGCTGGCGAAAGACCTGCTGCGGTATTATGCCGACCCGGAAGAATTCAATATCCGTGACATGCTGCGCCCGGCGGTATTCATCCCGGAATCGAAACGGCTGAACGTGCTGCTCAAGGATTTCCGCAGCAACCGCAATCACATGGCGATTGTCGTCAATGAATACGGCGGTGTGGCCGGACTGGTGACGATCGAGGATGTGCTCGAGCAGATCGTCGGAGAAATCGAGGACGAATACGATTTCAATGAAGAAGAGGACAATATCGTCATGGAAGCCGACGGACGCTATCGCGTCAAGGCGATTACCGAGATCGATAATTTCAATGAAGTGCTGGGCGCAAACTTCAGCAACGAAGACTTCGACACGATTGGCGGCCTGGTACTCAGCAAGTTCGGCCGTTTACCGGTGCGTAACGAATCGGCCATCATCGGCCCATTTAAATTCACCGTACAGCGCGCCGATAGCCGCCGCTTGCATGTGCTCAAGGTGGAAAAGCTTGAGGCAACCGTGGAAACTCCAGCAGAATAAAAATTCAAATTTCGTCACCATGCTGCGTTGCGCGCAAAAAATGCTTCCTCACCTATCCTTTATAGGCTGCGTCGGCATTTTTCACTCGCGCCTTGCTTTTTTAGAACTTTGAATTTTTACAGAATACCATTCGAAATTTTTTCTTACAGTCAGGCGCATGCCCAAAATCTCCATCCGTCCGTATGATCCGCACAGTTTCCAAACACTCAGCGGTAGCGGATTACCCCCGGTACTGGCGCGCATTTACGCCGCGCGCGGCATCGAGGATTCCGGCCAGCTCGAAACCGAACTGACGCGCCTGATCCCGTTCGGTCAACTGAAAAATATCACCGCAACGGCAGCCTTGCTGGCCGATGCCATCGCGGCAAAAAAACGCCTGCTGATCATTGCCGATTACGATTCCGATGGTGCAACGGCGTGTGCCACCGGCATGCGCATCTTGCGCAAGTTCGGCGCTAACGTCGATTATCTGGTGCCAAACCGGTTTGAATACGGCTACGGCCTGACGCCGGAAATCGTGCGATTGGCGTACGAAACCAAACGACCGGACATTCTGATCACCGTCGACAACGGCATCGCCAGCGTCGACGGGGTCGCAGAAGCCAACCGGCTCGGCATGCCGGTGGTGATCACCGATCATCATCTGCCTGGCGACCAATTGCCCGATGCGCTGACGATCGTCAACCCCAATCAACCCGGCTGTCCGTTTCCCAGCAAAAATATCGCCGGGGTAGGCGTCATTTTCTACCTGATGCTCGCGCTGCGCGCCGAGTTGCGCCAGCGCGGCGCTTTCGCGGCAGGCCAGGAACCCAATCTTGCCAGTTTTCTGGATCTGGTGGCGCTGGGAACCGTGGCCGATGTGGTCAAGCTCGACAGCAACAATCGCATCCTGGTGCAGCAAGGCTTGCAGCGCATCCGTAAGGGCAAGGCATGCGCTGGTATCAATGCGCTCATGCAGGTCTCGCGGCGCGATGCCCGGCAAATTTCCACTTATGACCTGGGCTTCATGCTGGGGCCGCGGTTGAATGCCGCCGGGCGGCTGGACGATATGTCACTGGGCATCGAGTGCCTGATCACTGACGACGAAGCGTATGCGGCTGACATCGCCAAGCAACTGGACGAATTGAACCGGCAACGGCGCGAAATCGAATCGGCCATGCAAGAAAGCGCGCTCGCCAAGCTGGAAGATACGCTCAATGCGTGCCAGCCGGACATCCAGAGCGCATACAGCATTTGCCTGTTCGATGCCGATTGGCACCAAGGCGTCATTGGCATCCTCGCGTCGCGCATCAAGGATAAATATCACCGCCCGGTAATCATTTTCGCACCCGGCAACGACGGCGAAATCAAAGGTTCGGGGCGATCGATCAACGGTTTCCATTTGCGCGACGCGCTCGATCTGGTATCCAAACATCATCCGGAATTAATCCGCAAATTCGGCGGCCATGCAGCCGCTGCCGGGTTAACCATTCACAGTGATGCTTTTGAAGCATTCCGCGCAGCGTTCGAGCAGGTTGCGCAAACGCTGCTGACACCCGCCGACTTAACCCGCGTGATTGAAACCGACGGTGATCTGGAGCTTTCCGAAATCAAGCTGGAACTGGCGGAAATACTCGAACGCCAGGTGTGGGGGCAAGGTTTTCCGCAGCCGTCGTTTAATGCGCGCTTTTATGTCGAAAGCCAACGCATCGTCGGGGAAAAACATTTGAAATTGAAGCTAAAAAAACTGCACGCCGCAGGCGCCGGTGACGCAGCGCAAGCCGCACGGAAATCCGCTGAAACCTACGACGGCATTCTGTTTTTCCACAGCGATCCGCTGCCGGATGTAATCGATGCGGTTTATCGATTGCAGATCAATGAATATAATGGCAAATCATCCTTACAATTCCTGCTGGAACATTGGTTCCATGCAGATAACCCGGTGACCGGCGATGCACACTGAATTCACGTTGAATGGCGAATTGGCCGCTTTACCGCATTTCCTGACCAGCCTTGCGATTGGCTTATTGATCGGACTGGAACGCGAACGCAACCCGGGATCGCGCGCCGGGCTCAGAACATTCGCCTTGGTCGCGATGTTCGGCACGCTGGCTGCAATGCTGTCGGAAAAAGCCACGCCCTGGCTATTGCTCGGCGGTTTATTGGTCGTCGGCTTGATGATGGTGGCTGCGTATTCGCGTGTCAAAGACGACAACGCCGACCCGGGCACCACCACAATCGCCGCCATTCTTGTCTGCTATGGTCTGGGCGCATCGGTGTGGTACGACAACGATACATTGGCAATCATGCTGGCGATTATCACTACGGTATTGCTGTACTTCAAAACGGAATTGCACGGCATTACGAAAAAGCTCACCCGGCGCGATTTAATTTCGATGCTGCAGTTCGCCGTGTTGACGTTTATCATTCTGCCGATCCTGCCGAACCACAATTACGGCCCGTATGAAGCGATCAATCCGCACCAAATCTGGTTGATGGTGGTTCTCATCTCCGGCGTCAGTTTGGCAGGTTATGTCGCGCTGCAACTGATCGGCCAGCGGCATGGCGTGATACTGGGTTTATTCGGCGGACTGGTATCCAGTACCGCCACGACACTGGTATACGCACGCCGTACCGCGGAAAACCAGAACTTCACACAACTCGCCGTGGTCGTTATTCTGATCGCCAATTTGACGGTACTGCTACGATTATCCATCATCAGCGCGGTTGCCTCACCCGCCATTCTGCCTCAGCTGCTACCCGTGTTGGGCAGTGGCTTCCTGCTTGGGACAGGCATCGCGGCGTACTGGTGGTTTCAGCTGAATCAGCAACAAGAAGTACCGATACCGGAAATCAAAAACCCCACCGAAATCGGCGTCGCGGCAGCTTTCGGGTTGATCTACGGCAGCGTGCTGTTTTTTTCCACCTGGCTTTCCGACATTGCCGGCAGCAGCGGGCTGTACGCCGTCGCACTCGTCTCAGGTTTAACCGATGTCGACGCCATTACGCTCTCCAGCCTGCGCCTGTACGAACTGGGCAAATTGGAAGCGGTTCAAGCGATCACCGCCATCTCGCTGGCATTCATTTCCAACATCGGCTCCAAACTCGGCCTGATTTTTTTTATCGGCAGCAAATTACTGGCGCGGCAATGCGTTTCCGGCCTGCTAGCGACCGCCATCGGGCTTGGCTTTGGATTGTTGTTTCTGCTCTAACCGGATAATCGACTGTGAAATTAACTGACAACGAGCCGCACGCCGAGAAACTTGCAGTGACGCCATGTCCTCCGCAAAGAACTATCTGGCAGTGCATTTCAAGCTTGATTATGTCAATGCGAATGGCGATATATCTAACTATTACCCGAACTTTATCGTTAAAAAGAACGGCGATGAAATTGTGATCGTAGAAACCAAGGGGCAGGCCGATTTGGATGTACCATTAAAAATGCAACGGCTGAAACTGTGGTGTGACGATATGAATCATGTCCAGCAGATGGTCAGTTACGACTTTGTTTACGTCGATGAAAGTAATTTTGGGTGGTATCGGCCTGATTCTTTCTCTGCGCTTATGCAAAGCTTTATAGACTATAAAAATAGCAATTGGTAGCAAAATCATTCTTGCGCGTAGTTGGATTCCGCCTCGACTACGAATGCGCACCTTCGGCGGCCAAATGGAGTATAACAATGTCACTACCGTTAAAAAGTGCAGTTCTGATTGCTATCACGAGCGGATTGTTGTTGGGTTGTGCAACATCGCAAAAAATACAAGTAGTACAGCCCGGTGATCATAATCTTTCTTGCGATGCCATCAAAGCAGAATTGGCAAAGCTTGATAAGGCGGAAGCGGATATCGAGTCAAAAAAAGGGGTTACAGGAACCAATGTTGCCGGCGCGCTTTTTTGGCTGCCAGGTTTGGCCTATACCTATTATGACGCTGGCGAGGCCACTCGATTAGTCAATGACAGAAGAAGCGCCATGACTACACTTTATAACAACAAGAACTGCGCACCTTGATTTAATCTTTGTCAATCCGAGAAGAATCAATAAAAAGGAATCTGCCGGTCTTGAATCAATAGCAATTCGTCAGATTGGCAGTTTCCCGTTCAACAGCTCCAGTACGCCGCCGGTTTCGGTTTGGCGAATGCGCGTTATCCCGCCGTTGCTGATTTTGATTCGATACAGTCCGGCCGGTGAGGCATGCACGGTTTTGGCAATGATCGCGCGCATCACACCGGCATGCGCGACGATCAGAAAATGGCTGTGGTGGCAGCGGCCGATCGCTTCTTCATAGGCGGAGCTGACGCGCTGAATAAAATCATCGAGCGGTTCTGCGCCGAGCGGACGGCAGTTGACCGGATCACGCAGGAAAGCTTGGTATTCAGTAACGCGGCCAATTTTGATTTCATCGTGGCTGAGTCCTTCCCATTCGCCGAATCCGACCTCCTTGAAACGCGATTCAACCGTGACGTTGATGCCGTGACGTTCTCCGAGCGCGAATGCAAACGCCTGGCAGCGTTGCAGCGGGGAAGTGATGATGTGGTTCCAATCATTATAGTTTCCGACGGCATGCCACATTTGCGACCACCCCTTTTCACTGAGCGGATCGTCCACACCGTGGCCGCGATAACGGCGTCCGCCAGCAGGCTGCCCGTGGCGGATCAAATCGATCACTGTTTCTGTCATAAAACTTTGCCAGGATATTAGAGAGATGCAGTAGTGTAGCTGATTTGCTCAGTGGAGAAGTGAGTTCGATCAAAAAAGAAAACCGGGTGTAGCGCCGCAGTGGATCGATAATCCGTGTTCGGGTGGAAACTAGTAATTGCCTACTTTGTTGAATTCAGAGCCGCCAGTTTTCTTGATCACACCCATCGCGATGTCGACATATTCGGCGAATTCCAACGCATCCTCATCGGCAATCGGCGTTGCCAGCACAAAATCGGCATGTTTGCGAGCTTCTTCCTTCCTATCGACGTCGTACAGCAGTTCGGCGTAAAAAGCGCGTGTGATGACATCGCGGGGAAACAGTTCATGCGCCCGTTTCATGTGCATCAGGGCTTTTTGGTTACTGCCGAAGCTGATGGGAAATCCCGGCAGTTTGTGATAAATACGGCCCAGCGCGCGGTGCGCCCCGGCGTTCTCGTATTTCTCGTCCAATGAGACCACTTTAAGCAGCAAATTTTCCATCGGCCCGATCATTCTCAACGCATTCACAATACCGCTGTCCTCGGCCATTTTTCCCATCGCGGCGGCTTTCCAGAAAAGTCCGCGCACGTCATTCGCGTTCAGCGCCAGTGACTGGTTAGCAATCGCAACGCAGTTCTCAAACAATTGAATGCGGCGGTTTTTATCCAGCTCGAGCTGCGCGCGCATAAATTCCAGGCGGGAAAGTTCGGCAACGGCGGCCGATTCGCGTGAATTGCGCGTCAGGTCGCGAAACCAGTCAATGGTATTCAACAATAAGGGGGTATCGATGGCGTACTTCCATACGGCCAATTCAATTTTCTGTTGATTTTCGGTGGTTAATGCCGTGGCGGAAACATTTTGCGCAAAAGCCGGTGCCGTCAAACACGCCACCGCAATCATCCTGTACGTAAACAGCATTATTTTTTGTTCCAATCGCCACATATTCAGTTTCATGAAAGCGCTCATATTCTTTCCGCCAACTAAGCTATTTTCTTGATTAACAATCATTCTACGATAAATACCAGCCATTTATGACCGGCGTATTAAGAATAGCGCTATCCAAAGCAATTTCAAATGACAAATAACACAACAATTTGCACTTTTATAATCAATCTGCCACCGCAACTTGTTCCTAAAAGAAAGGCATCTTGAAACTGGCATATAATATGACGCTTTCGATTTCATGCCGGTTTCTGCGCGCGCTCCATTTTCCGGCATGGCAACTGGCACATTCACTATGCAACAAAAGCACACCCTACCCGCACCCGGCACCGTTTTACGTTATGCTCACTTTGATGGCTCCAGTGACGCGCTGTTTCTCGCACAACTGGCGCGACAGGCCAAACCGGTCACCATCATCACGGCGAATGCGCTGGATGCGCAGCGGCTGCTGGAAGAGATGCCCTATTTTGCTCCCGAACTCAAGACACATTTATTACCGGACTGGGAAACACTGCCGTACGACACGTTCTCGCCGCATCACGATCTCGTGTCCGAACGGCTGGCAACGCTGTATCAAGTGATGAGCGGCGCTTGCGATGTGCTAATCGCACCGCTCACCACCGCGTTGTACCGCATGCTGCCACGCGAATACCTGGCCGCGCATACGTTTTTTCTCAAGCAGGGCGAAACGCTGGATGTCGCCGCGCTGCGCAGCCAATTGACGTTGGCGGGTTACTCGCATGTCACGCAGGTTTTCTCGCCGGGTGAATACAGTGTGCGCGGCGGCTTGATCGACCTGTTTCCGATGGGCAGCCCGCTGCCGTACCGCATCGATTTGCTGGACAACGAAATCGACACGATCCGCACCTTCGATGTCGATACGCAGCGCAGCATTTATCCGGTCAACGAAATCCGCCTGCTGCCGGCGCGTGAATTTCCGCTCGACGAAGCTGGACGCACCTGCTTTCGCGGCAATTTTCGCGAGAAATTCGAAGGCGATCCGTCTAAAAAACAAATCTATAAGGACATCAGCAAAGGCTTGACGCCCGCCGGAATCGAGTATTATCTGCCGCTGTTTTTTACGCAAACGGCGACGCTATTCGATTATTTACCGGAAAACACGCTGCTTTGCCTGCATCAGGATGTCCGTCCGGTGCTCGACGAATTCTGGCGCGACACGCAATCGCGCTATCAATTACTGCGCGGCGATAGCGACCGTCCGTTGCTGCCGCCGCAGGAATTATTTTTATCTAGCGATAGCTTCTTCGGTCAATTAAAACCGTACGCGCGCATTGAGATTCTGGCGGATGCGCAGGATTACAAACTGGCCGCGCCCAGAACCACCACGCCGCTGCCTTCGGTGCAGGTCAACCGCCACGCGGAAAATCCGCTGGAAAAACTGGCGGTGTTCACCGCGCAATTCAAGATGACCGGCGGGCGCGTGCTGCTGCTGGCAGAAAGTATGGGGCGGCGCGAGTTGGTCGCCGAATATTTGCAGCAGTACGACCTGCATCCAGTGGTTTGCCAGGATTTCGCCGCATTTCTGGGCAGCCAGGAACCGTTCATGCTCGGCGTCGCGCCGCTGCATACCGGCTTTGTCGATCAAGCCGCGAACACTGCGTTCATCACCGAAAGCGAACTGTACGCCACGCACGTGCATGGCCGCCGCGAGCGGGATTCGCGCAAATCGTCGACATCGACTGACAACCTCTTGCGCGACTTGTCGGAAATCAAACCCGGTGACCCGGTGGTACACGAACAGCACGGTATTGGCCGCTATCTCGGCCTGGTCAGCATGGATGTCGGCGAAGGCGGACCGGGAGAAATGAGCGAGTTTCTGGCGCTGGAATACGACGGCGGCGACAAACTGTACGTGCCGGTGTCGCAACTGTATTTGATCGGACGCTACAGCGGCGGCGCGCCGGAATCCGCGCCGTTGCACAAGCTGGGCAGCAGCCAATGGGACAAAGCCAAGCGCAAGGCAATGCAGCAAGTACGCGACACCGCCGCAGAATTGTTGAATCTGTATGCGCAGCGCGCGGCGCGTGAAGGCCATCAGTTTAAATTGCAGCAGCATGATTACGAAGCGTTCGCCGAAGGTTTTGGTTTCGAGGAAACACCAGATCAGGCCGCCGCAATCAAAGCGGTGATCGCGGATTTGACCTCCGGCAAACCGATGGATCGGCTGATTTGCGGTGATGTCGGATTCGGCAAAACCGAGGTGGCGTTGCGCGCGGCATTCATCGCCGTCGCCGATGGCAAGCAAGTCGCGGTGCTGGTACCGACCACGCTGCTCGCCGAGCAGCACTTCCAGAATTTCTCCGACCGCTTCGGTCTAATCGCCGATCAATGGCCGGTGCGGATCGCCGAATTGTCGCGCTTTCGCTCCGCCAAAGAGCAAACGCAAGCGATTGCCGGTCTGGCCAAAGGCGAAATCGACATCATCATCGGCACGCACAAACTGATCCAGAAAGACGTTCATTTCAAGAATCTTGGGCTGGTGATCATCGACGAGGAACATCGCTTCGGCGTGCGGCAGAAGGAACAATTGAAAAAACTGCGCGCCGAAGTCGACGTGCTGACGCTGACCGCGACACCGATCCCGCGCACCTTGGCAATGTCGCTGGAAGGCTTGCGCGATTTTTCCATCATCGCCACCGCGCCGCAGCGCCGCCTGGCGATCCGCACCTTCGTCACCAGCTTTTCGATGGGCATCATCCGCGAAGCGTGCTTGCGCGAACTGAAACGCGGCGGGCAAATTTATTTCCTGCACAACGAAGTCAGCAGTATTCAATTGATGTACGAGAAACTCAGCGGCCTGCTGCCGGAGGCGCGCATCAACATTGCGCACGGGCAAATGCCGGAGCGCGAACTGGAACATGTTATGCGCGATTTCTACCAGCAGCGCTTCAACATCCTGCTGTGCACCACCATCATCGAAACCGGTATCGATATTCCGAGCGCCAACACCATCATCATCAACGAAGCGCACAAATTCGGCCTGGCGCAACTGCATCAACTGCGCGGCCGCGTCGGCCGTTCGCACCATCAGGCTTACGCGTATTTGCTGACGCCGCCGGAAGAAGCACTCGGCGCACAAGCGAAAAAACGCCTGGAAGCGATTCAAGCGATGGAAGAACTCGGCTCCGGGTTTTACCTGGCGATGCACGACCTGGAAATCCGCGGCGCCGGTGCGGTACTCTCCGAATCGCAAAGCGGTGAAATGCAGGAAATCGGTTTCAGCCTGTACAGCACCATGCTCGACACCGCGATCCAATCGCTCAAGCAAGGCAAGGAACCCGACATGCAGCACCCGCTCGGTGTTGCCACCGAAATCAACCTGCACGTACCCGCGCTGCTGCCAGAGGATTACTGCCATGACATCCACGAACGCCTGGTGCTGTACAAACGCATGGCCAACTGCGCCGACAACGACCAGCTCGACGACATGCAACGCGAACTGATCGACCGCTTCGGCCTGCTGCCCAACCCTGCCCGCGCCCTGCTCGACTGCCACCGCCTGCGCATCGCCGCCAAGCCGCTCGGCATCACCCGCATCGACGCCAGCGCCGACAGCATCCAAGTGCAATTCATTCCGAATCCACCGATCGACCCGCTCAAAATCATCCAACTGATCCAAAGCAGCCGCGAATACTCGCTATCCGGTCAGGACAGGTTGAAAGTTCTGGTGCAGATCGAGGATGTTAATAAGCGGGTAATTAGGATTAAGGAGTTGATGCAGAAGTTGGGGAAGAATGTATGAAGGCGATTCTTACATCGGCTTATTATTTCAGTGGTGTGCGTTATGTTAAAAATCAAAGTGATGCATTTTCATAGAATGGAGTAACATATTGGATTCTGAAATAAATTTCATTCCTGACACATTATATTGCGTCATTTCGGACATCTAATTCTAGTCAGCTACACATAAATATGCATTACGACTACCTTAGAGAAACTCCAGGTTGGATGATCATCTTGTTCTTGATGGTTGTATTGTTTACACTCATTCCAATTGCAAGCCTAATCGTCAGCGGGCACGAGAATCTGAGTGTTGGTATACCATCTGGCCTAACTTTAGAAGAGCTTGGTCAGTTTGGTGATTTCTTTGGTGGCCATATATCCGCATTCGCCAGCTCAATATCGCTTGTCATTGTCGTGTTTTTCACCTTTCATCAGGCGAAACAACAACGAGTGTTCTTCCTCGAGCAGCAAAAAGACACATCAAAGACAATGACTCGTCAGTTTTTTCTGGAAGGTATCAATCTGATTACGCAGTGGGATATCAAGTCGCCCGGATGTGATCAATGCATGCGCCTGCTTGATTACTACGGTCGCCTTGCACTCGAATCGAAAGATGACGAATTATTGCTTCTACTCAACACCGTTATTACTGCAAAAATTCGTCAGAATCTTGAAGGGAAAAACGGCAGCTTCAAAGTCACAAACTACCCACATGCAAGCAAAGCGATCAAAGAAATCGGTTCGCTTCGAAAACAGATGGCTCAAAGTGCAAAAAATCAAAAAGTCTAGCAATTAGAGGATATAAAAAAACCTATCCACCCTCTGAGTTACCTCAGAGGGTAGGTCCTCGACCGTCACCTTCCACTGATGGGGAAGGTATAGGAGTTGCCTGTTTGCCGCCTTATGACGAGCATGACCAAAGTTTCCAACAAAACGTCTCATGAAGTCAAGCACGGTAGGATGTGCCGATCACAAGGAGGCGCATCAATCAATCGGAAAAAAGCGCAGACCCTTGCGAGTATTGCACCCAATGGGGGTTCGAAGCATCGATTAGTTCAATCATCACGGTTTGCCGTGCATTCTCGATAGCCCGGTAGGATGTGCCGACTGCAAGAAGGCGCATCAATCAGCTGATGATTCTCACTCTTCACAAACAGTCAAATCAAATAATCAGTCTTGATCCGATATGCATAATTCCCTACACTCTTATGCATTGCAGGAGAAAACATCATGAGAACCACATTAGATTTACCTGAGCAGTTGTTGAGCGAAGCAATGCGCGTCACTCAAGCTGAAACCAAAACAGCGGTGATTGTGCTGGCCTTGGAGGAATTGGTGCGGAAAGCAAAAATTGCCGAGTTGAAGCAATTCAAAGGGAAGATCGAGCTGGATATCGATCTCGATAACATTCGCGCACGCCGGTAATGTTGGTGCTGGTCGATACCTCGGTTTGGATCGATTATTTTCGATCCGGTCATCAATCAGCCGAATTGGATGTTCTAATCGATCTAGACATTATCGTAACCAATGATTTGATTCTGGCCGAATTGATTCCTTTCTTGAAACTGAAGCACCAAGTAAAAGTAATCCAACTATTGAGCGAAATTAAACGAATCCCGTTGAAAATTGATTGGGACGATATTATCGAATCGCAATGGTTGTGCTTAAAATCGGGATCAAACGGCATCGGCACTCCCGATCTCATCATTGCACAAAATGCAGCAGAAAATTCCTGCGAAGTATTTTCACTCGACAAGCACTTCCTGATGCTGAGCCAAATCCTTGGCATTAAACTCTATCGAATGCAAAATCTATCGCCATAACTCTTTCTGGTTTTCAGTCACACGAAGGATTTTCAACCAACACCGTATTGACCTTCTACCCTACTCCGGCAGCTCATTCTCTACCAGCTTGACCCAATACGCCGCGCCGAGCGGCAAAATCTCATCGTTAAAATCGTAGTTCGGATTGTGCAGCAGGCAATTACCTTGCGAGCTGCCGTTGCCGATCCAGATGTAGCAACCGGGTTTTTGTTGCAGCATGAAGGCGAAGTCTTCGGCGCCCATGCTGGGGGTTGGTGTCGTGTTGACGCATTGCTCACCGGCAACGGCGATGGCGGCGCGGATGGCGCTGGTGGTTTCTTCCGGGCTGTTGATGGTCACCGGATAACCGGGGTTTTCGGGGTTGAACAGGATGTCGGCGTGAATCCCAAAACCCTGCGCGACGCTTTGCGCCAGTTGACGGATGCCTTGTTCGAGTTGATCGCGCACGGCATTCTTGAAGCTGCGGAAGGTACCGCGAATGACAGCGGCATCCGGTAGCGCATTCCAGGTATTGCCGCCGTGTATTTGCGTAACGCTGACCACCGCGGAATCGGCGGGATCGATCCGGCGGCTGACGATGGTCTGCAATTGCGTGACCAAGTGCGCCGCTGCGACCAGCACATCATTACCGAGATGCGGCATGGCGGCGTGGGTGGCTTGGCCTTTTAAGTTGATTTCAAAGCAGTCGAACGACGCCATCATCGGACCGGTTTTGACGGCGAAATGACCAGCGGGCACATCCGGGAAGTTATGCATGCCGAACACCCGCTGCGCCGGGAATTGCTCGAACAAGCCTTCGTCGATCATTTGCAAAGCCCCGGCACGGCATTCTTCCGCCGGTTGGAAAATGAAATATACCGTGCCGTCGAAGCGGCCATGCTTGGCCAGGTAATGAGCGGCACCGAGCAGCATGGCACAGTGCCCGTCGTGGCCGCAGGCGTGCATCTTGCCATTGTGACATGACGCATGATCGAAGCGGTTTTGTTCCTGGATATAAAGCGCATCCATATCGGCGCGCAGCGCAATGCTGTTACGGCTGTTGCCACGGCGCAGTACGCCGACGATGCCGGTTTTCGCCAGCCCTTGATGCACTTCGATCCCGGCTTGTTGCAGAAGATCGGCAATCAATTGGGCCGTTGCGGCTTCTTCAAACGCCGTTTCCGGGTGTTGGTGAATGTATCTGCGCCAACGTTGCATTTCGGCCTGTAATGCTTGAATTTCCGGGGCAATGTTCATAGTTAATTAAGAGAGATTTGTAGTCATTCTTTGGCCATAGCATACATGCACCGGCCAAAGAACTTACGGTAACTTACGCGGATCAACGCCAGCTCAGCACCACATAGCGCGACACCTCATCATCCCGCACCAATAACAGCACTTTATTATTAACGCTGTTTTTTATCGCCTGATCGAACTCGGCAGCGGTATTGACGGCTTTACGATTGACTTCGAGGATTACGCTGCCGCGGCCGATACCCGCCATCGTAGCGACCGATCCCGGCGCCACTTCGATCACGATCACGCCTTTCCCGGCTTTGATACCCAGTTGTTTGGCTAGATCGGCGGTAATCGTTTGTACCACGATGCCCAATTTCTCGCTGGCTTGCGATGATTCTTGCGCGGCCTGTTTGTGATCGCTAAGTTTGTCGACTTTGACCGAAATGTTGCGTTGCTTGCCGTCGCGAATGATATCGAATTCCACTTTACTGCCCGGTTGCGCCAATGCGACTTGATTGCGGAAGTCACCGGTATCGCTCATCGGCCGTCCCTGATAGTTCACGATCACATCGCCGGCTTTGAGTCCTGCTTTGTCAGCGGGCGAATTCTTTGTCACTTGCGCAATCAAAATGCCCTTGTCGTTCTTCAAATCGAAGGATCTGGCCAGATCGGCCGTCAGCGGCTGGATCATAATGCCGAGATAGCCGCGTTCCACTTCACCTTTCTCGATCAATTGATTGGCGATACGCGCGGCCAGGTTGATCGGAATGGCGAAACCGATGCCCATGTAACCGCCGCTGCGGCTGAAAATCGCGGTATTCATACCGATCACCTCACCGTCCAGATTGACCAGCGGCCCGCCGGAGTTGCCGGGATTGATCGCAGCGTCGGTTTGAATGAAATCTTCGTAATCGTTAATACCCAGGGAAGTCCTGCCTTTCGCGCTGACCACACCAACCGTCAGCGTATGACTCAGCCCGAAGGGATTGCCGATGGCAACCACCCATTCACCCACTTCCAGCTGGGAATAATCGCCGATTTGCACAACGGGCAGATCGCTGGCTTCGATTTCGATCACGGCGATATCGGACTTGGGGTCGGTGCCTTTGATTTTTGCTTCAAACTCACGGCCATCGAGAAACTTGACACTGATTTTGTCGTTCCCTTCGATCACATGATTATTAGTCAAAATGTAGGTTTTGTTATTATTGGCGGCAAAAACGAAGCCGGAACCTTGTCCGACCACAGCACGCTGTCTTCCCTGCTGCTTGCCTCCCGGTGCGTTGAAACGCGGCATATCCGGAAAGCGGTCACCAAAAAAACGCTTAAACAGATCATCGCCAAACGGCGATATTTGCGCCACCTCGGTTTCCCGTTCAACCTGAATCAACACCACCGATGGTGAAACCTTGCGCGCCACTTCCGCAAATGCCTTGCTGGTTTGGCGCAGACTTTCTACGCCATTGCCCTGCTGCGCCAATAAATCAACCGGCATCAGCAGCGCCAGCGTCAATAGCAAAATAAAATTACGATATCCAAGCATGATTTGCTCCTCCGATCAGCAAAAAAATATTTGATAGATTAGACCAGCAATAGTTTGGGGTTGAGGATACAAATTACAAGTAACCTTCGTGCTGTGATTAAATCTGATAGTATTTTTTATTTCAGGATGAAAACACATGATTATTGTTATTTCACCGGCGAAAACACTGGATTTTGAAACACCCCCCTTGACGCAAGCGCATACACAACCGGATTTTCTCGACGATTCGGCGATGCTGATCGATGAACTGAGAAAACTGGAGCCCAGCCAAATCGGTGCGATGATGTCGATCAGCTCTAAATTGGCCACGCTGAACTCCAACCGCTACTTCGCTTGGAATCGCCCGTTTACGCTGAGAAACGCCAAGCAAGCGATCCTCGCGTTCAAAGGCGATGTCTATACCGGCTTGGATGCCGACACGATGACCGGAAACGAACTGGCGTTCGCGCAGGATCATTTGCGTATTTTGTCGGGACTGTACGGCGTGTTGCGTCCGCTGGACCTGATGCAGCCTTACCGGCTAGAAATGGGCACTCAGTTCAAGAATCCGCGCGGCAATAATTTGTACGAATTCTGGGACGATAAAATCACCCAAGCGCTCAACCAGGATCTGGCCAAACAAAAAGATGACATCCTCATCAATCTCGCTTCCAATGAATATTTCCAATCCGTCCAGCCCGGCAAACTCAACGCACGGATTATCACTCCGGTTTTCAAGGATCAGAAAAACGGTGTTTACAAAATAATCAGCTTCTTCGCCAAGAAAGCCCGCGGCATGATGAGCCGCTACATTATCCAAAACAAACTCACAAACCCCGAGGCCATTAAAAACTTCGATGTGGCGGGTTACCGCTTCAGTCAAGAAGATAGTAGCAAAGATGAATGGATCTTTACCCGCGCGGAATCACAAACAGCATGACTTTCAGCAAGTATTTATGTGAGCAGAATCAATGAACACCGGGCAATCCATCGAACTGGCAAGAAACTACGTCACTTTATCCAACAATCACGACCTGGTGCAGATCGAGCGCCTATTTGCTGCCGATGCCACTTATTATTCTGCTTACTTCGGTGAATACAAAGGCAGCTCGGCCATTCATGCCATGATGGTCAGCTTCTTTGATCGCTTTCCTGATGCCCATTGGGAAGCTACCGGATATCGCGGCATTGAAAATAATGGCGTGGAATTCGCGTTTACAATGACCGGTATGGAGGCTTCTTCCGGAGAGCAGGTAAAACGGCAAGGATTGGAACGCATATACTTCACACCGGAAGGATTGATCAGGCATATTGCCGTCTACAAACCCGGCGATTTTCCCGAGCCTGATTGATAACACGGATCGTTAGAAGCATTGTCTAAATTCGCAGATAACGATATCCTGACGGGCTATATCAATTTTTGTCTGGATAGGGCCATAAATGACACAAGACGAACAAAAACGAGCGGTTGCAGCAGCTGCAATTCAGCATATTCCCGTGGGTTGTATTGTTGGGGTAGGCACAGGCTCCACTGCTAATTACTTTATTGATGAATTAGCCAAAATTAAAAATAAGATCGAAGGCGCAGTTGCCAGTTCAGATGTAACGGCACAACGCCTCAAAGGGCATGGTATCGAAGTACTGGATCTGAATAATGTTATCGATCTTCCCGTGTATGTCGATGGCGCGGATGAGATCACCGAACATTTACATATGATCAAAGGCGGCGGCGGTGCGTTGACGAGGGAGAAAATTGTCGCGGCGGTTGCCCGGAAATTTATCTGTATTACCGATCAAAGCAAATTAGTGAATATTCTTGGCAACTTCCCGCTGCCCGTTGAAGTCATACCAATGGCACGCAGCTATGTGGCGCGTGAGATTGTGCACCTTGGCGGGCATCCGGCCTTACGTCAAGGTTTCGTCACGGATAATGGCAATGTCATCCTGGATGTGCATGGTTTGCAAATTATGAATCCGGTGGAATTGGAAGTAACGCTCAATCAGATTACCGGTGTTGTAACCAACGGCCTTTTTGCCCGGCGTCCGGCAGATACGTTATTATTGGGAACAGATAAAGGTGTACGCACCATTACTGTCTGATTAGTATTAAGCATGGATAATTAAGACCGTAAAGCATCACATACTTCAAATCTTCAAAAGGCAGACCATGGCAACTAAAGAACATATTTCCAAGCAGTTCGACGCTGACCTTGAAGAAGTGCGCACGCGCGTTTTGCAAATGGGGGGCTTTGTTGAAGAACAAATCGAAAATGCGATCGATGCGCTGACCAGTGGCAATGAAGAGCTGATTGATCTGGTGATTACCCGTGATCACCGTGTCAACGCAATGGAAGTTTCGATTGATGAAATCTGCAATCAGATTATTGCGCGCAGACAACCGACTGCAAGCGATTTGCGCATGATCATGATGGTAATCAAGACTATTACGGATTTGGAGCGCATCGGCGACGAGGCTGCAAAAATCGCCCGGATGGCAAAATTGATTTACTCAACGGATCGTATGCACATTCCGCGTTTTAATGAAGTTAAGCATGTTGCCAGTATTGCCATGGATATGCTGCACAAGGCGCTTGATTCTTTCGCCCGCTTGGATTTGAATGCCGCTGCGCAAATCGTGCGGCAGGATGAATTCGTCGATGAAGAATTCCGCTCCATCTTGCGTCAATTGATTACTTTTATGATGGAAGATCCCAGGAAAATTTCAACTTGCCTGGAGATAGTATTTGTCGCCAAAGCCATCGAGCGCATTGGCGATCATGCAAAAAATATGTCTGAATACGTTGTTTATATGGTCAAAGGTAAAGATGTTCGTCACGTAACAGCCGACCAGATCGAACAGGAAATCAGGGAATAAGCTGCCGCCTCATTTTCTTTAACAGACTATTTATAATGGCTTTCTCACTAGGTTAGCGGAATGTGAATTATCGATTCCAACAGTCTGCAACAGCCCCGCCTGCACCTTGAGCTCCAGTATTACTCAAAGTAAGTGTGCCACATACATCGCCTGCCATAGAACCTACCGGAACTGCTTGAAGCATGAAAGTATTGTTTGCCACCGCTTGAAGCGAGATATTATACTGCGGTGTGCCATTTCTCGGCGATTGCGTAATAGGTAAAGTAACAGCCACATCATCTCCACCAGCATTTGCTATACCATCCGCCCCCACTGTTGCATCATACTGATTATTCTGAGAATAAAATCGCTCCATGAATTGAGCGTTTTCATAAAGCAGTGATTTTGCAACAGCCCGGTTAGATTGCCTCACATAGTTCTGATAAGACGGCACAGCAATTGAAGCAAGAATACCCAGAATTGCGACTGTAATCATGAGCTCAATCAAAGTAAAACCCATCACTCTAAATAAACGGGGTGTTGAATCCATAATCTTTTTAATCTCCTAGAATCTAATTTTTATCATATTCATTGATTTAGTATCAATGCATTAGCTCTCGCCACGTAACTCGGCCGCGTAATCCGGCAGCACCTTTTGCCGTTGTTGTCTGATCTATCGTGCCATCAGCTTTTGAATACACCAGCCTATCATCATCCGCATGACCTCTGATACGTGTGACACCACCTACAGAAAATCCAATTTCTATGCCTGCAGACAAACCATCGTCCAGCGCAAGAACTCTATTTCTATTGGTATCAAACGCAGGCGAAGAAAGCATCCCGCCAGTCAAGAAATCAACTGCATTTACGAATCCTCTACCTCCGAAATCACAAGGTGATGCGGATGGCACGATACTCGTGAATACAAAAATCCCATCTTCCAAACTAGGCACACCTGTAAGTCTTTCACCACTAACGGGCAGATTTACATACCAGCCCTTAACTGTGGTTGAGTAGGACACCGCATTTTGTGTCACGATTCTAACTGCTCCATCTGTTTTCACTTGCTGAACAAGCGCATCCGACGTTACCGTTACTGCTGTATTATTATCCCATACCCCATAGATAGTCTGCGCACTTGTATTTGTTGTATCAGCTGTTTCCAGGTATTTCCCCGTTCCAAATAAAACAAGCTGACCACCTTTAGGATGGAAACTCACAGAAGGCGGAGAAATTATAGGTTTTGACGTACCGGATACAAATAAAGGTGTTCGACTAATAGCCACATTCCAGCTCGAAGGTGTAGCAGAGCTCACATCGAATTTCCACAAATTTCCTTTGATATCACCCGCGTATATCACATCGGCCTTGCCATTACCATTGGTATCAAATGGTGTTGGTGTCGAAAGACCATTTCCCGTACCTGCATCGGCGATCAACTTAATGTAATCCGTGCCAACTGTCCAGGTGCCATCTTCACCCCCAGAAATAAATAGGATATAAAGAACCGCCTTACCACCTGCGCTGTTATAACCATTACCAATTATCACAGCCCATTGATTGTTCTCCATCTTTACAATTTGCGTCGCTTGACCGGTGAATGAGTTAACTTGCGGCAGATTGTGGCTATACCCCATATCGCTATCATCAGCATTGGTAAACTCCCACAACAGTAAATTTGCAGCATTCGCAGCAGTAAAAGTTGGCGCTGCTTTCGATGCATCCGCTGGATTAGTAATATCCAAGGCATAGTAGCCTTGACCGCCGCCATTCAACCCACCAACAAGTATACTTCTCCAGCTTGAAGTTGCACTCGAATAAACATCCCCCGTCATTGGAGATCCATCCACGAAATAGCGGTGGTTAGCAACATAATCCTTGTCTGTCAATCGACTTAAATTGTCATAAACCGTACTTGGAACATAAACTAACAGCTCTTTACCCGAATCACCAGCTGCACATCCTGCCGTCACCCCAGCAATGCAAGCATTAAATCCGTGCAGCATCCCGTCATTGGCGCCAACGTATATCATTGGAGTCCGATCCTTATAACTATTTCTGAATGTAGCATAACCGGGATGATCCACATCGGAATAACCCGCGATAGGTTTTCCTACATAGAGCGGACCGGAGTTGACAATATCACCCAGCTTACTGGTAGGACGAACCCGAAAATTATTGACAGATGTGGAGCTAGCGCATGTGAATGTCCCACTTGCGCTTTCACGTGCCGAATCTCCTCTCAAAAATGACACTCTTTCGGGACCGCAATTATCGGTAGTACCGGAAGCATTTTTGTTGAGTGCAGTTTTCTGTGCCGTAGTGAGATTACTATATTCAAATGAAACCCCGTCACTACTGCCCTTTGTAATAATAACTCGAGAAGTTGGAGTAATCGTTCTTGATGCAAGCGATACATCCCCCGCATTCCATTCAGGAGTACCCAATACGCCAGAAGAACTAATTGGAATTGACAATAATTGCCCACTCCAATCACCGCTGTTGAATTTTGCTTGATAGACACGCCCATTTGTCGTCAATGAGTTTGAATTGGCTGCCACTGCAGATGCTGAGCCGGTCCGTGCCACGATCGTTTTAAGTGCGCTAGTTAACGCATTGGTAAATGCTGTAGGATCAGCAGCACTAAAAAATTCCCCCCTTCCATTTACAGCCGCATGCCACAAATCATCTATTTTTACTGCATCACCCGTTGTTGGATCAGGCCAAGTTTGCGCTCCGGAAGGTAATGCGCTTAGTGTACCTGTTACCCCCAAACCGACGGTGAAAGTCACCAAGTGCTGCCAAAATGCCGGGTCATGGGGATTGACAGGTACCTTATTGGATAAATCCGTACGCAAATCATTTTTCCAGTACTGCATCGCTGCATCCGCGAGTGTGTCGCTATATGCATCCGAATAAGGAAGCGCCGGAGCATATGTATAAGTTGCTGGAGTTGCTGGCGAAGAATGATTTGTGATGGCCGAACCAGACAAATTATCAGAATTGTCTAGACCCGACACAGAACCTTCAGTCCAATAGCCATCCGTCATCAATATATTATAATTTTGACGGCAAACGTGTTGTGTGCCTCCGGTAGTACCCGGTGTCTCACCCCATGGACCTTTATCATCAGTTCTCTTGAAATATTCACCCACTGCTAACACCGCTTCCCGCAACGGCGTACCCAATGCAGGAATATCATGATCATAAAGGTTGGTAAAGAAATTCGTCCTGTCAGTGCCGGTAAATTGTCTCACACCACTTTTCACCACCGTTGTTGCCACGCCATCGACCGTTGTAGAGCTTTTATTGATGGCTGCAAATCCAACACGCATAGTGTTACCTTGTGCAGCAAATGCCCGGCCTATGCCCGCGCGAGCCAATAAAATGCGAGAACGATAGTACGTATACCAATTGGCAAAATTCTGTATTTCCTCAGCATAAGTGCAAGTAGGTGCAGCAGCACAATCTAGACGATTCGGCCCGCCGGTATAAGTCGCAGTGGAGGATTTTATTTCGACTTCTGTATAACTGCTGACATTATTGATACTACCACTGTTATATTTGTAATATACCGCAGGGTAGAATGTCTTTGACAAACTGGATGAGCGAGTTCCATCATCTTTAAGCCAACGAGCAGTTTGTGTATTGTTGGCCGTAAGATTACGGCAGCCTGCTGCAGTATTGAACGGATTATGGTAAGCGCAGGTAGGAGTGGCATTACTCATCAACGACCCGTCAGAGTTACTCCAAGGCAAATATCTTACTGTTGGGTCATAATATATTTTGTTGACATAACTGGAACGTAATGAAGCGGTATATTTGTTCGTTGGGTCAAAATCGACGACATAGCTGCTGTAATCTGCTGCGCCATAAACCCCTGAAGCACGAGGAAACATATAACGCACATCTTGAAGAATCAAATCTTCCGGCATGATCTCGAAATGCATAGATCCGGAATCGTCAAGTGTGAACATAACATTGGGAGAAATGTTGCCGCCTAGAAAAAGAGGGGTATTTGAAAGGGGAGGTAGCGCCAGGACACTACCCGTCAAGATAGCCAACAAGAAGCCAATCACACTTTTCACTGCAATAAATATTCTCTTCATGATCTGATATCCCTGACAGTTTCTCGTAAACCTATGGCCTAAAAACCTCTTGTAACCACACTACAGTGCCTTGCTTGGCTCCTTGAGCTCGAACGGTGATGCGGTAGTAATATCTTAGAAAATTACCTGGCGGGGTCTTCTGAATTCCTTCAACCAAATAAGTCGGCGCTGGCACCCCAGCAGGCAAATTAGGTGCTGTATATGCAACACCGTTAACTCTAAAAATATTGCCCGTAACGTAGCTGATAGGGCAAGCAGGAGTGCAATACGTGGTCCATGACGACACAGCCGGCGCATCCACACCCGAGCCGTAATAACAAAATCCATCGGTGCAGTTCGTATCAAATTCACTCATCCCTTCAATTGATTTAGGTGAGTTCGTGGATGGATCATTATCACGAATGTGCTGTTCGGCATAACGCAAAGCCATTTCAGCAGCTTGCGTTGCGAGCATACGATCCCGTATGTTGGCAGACATTCGTTCTTCTATCGTTGCCATCTTTGCGGCTGTTATACCCAGCAGAGACAAAACCAGCAAAAAAATTAAGCCCGTCACAAATACAGCCCCACTCTGCCGCTGATGAAGATATGAATTTATATTCATGGCGTACCATTAATACGATTTCGTAAATTAAAGGTTGCTGTAAAAGCTCTTCTTAGCCGTCTGTCGGCTGGAATTGCGATTGATGTTCCACTGCAATTCAGGTAATTTCCCGCAGACACTACATTTGTTTTTTCAGAACGAACCAAAACACACACGCGAGCAGTAACCACTTGTTCCCAATCCAGAGGTGACTCCACATACCGGTCGACGGATTGATCACCATTGGTATCCACACCATAGAGAACTTGTAAATCTTCTACATCACTTAGCAGTACTTTACCCAACGGTGCCGCTCCTGGCACCGTTGGGGTATCGGAAATCTGACCATCACACTGTAATTCAGCATTGGCAGCATCAATATTAAAATAATTCTGAATAATCCTTCCCGTTACAGTAACTCCTTTTCCTTCGCAATCACTATCTCCGGTTGTGCCTTCATATTGAACAGTCAGAGTATCAGCCACACCAGTACCGCCATTGGTGCCGCTAATGGCGGTACCTGTGAATTCAACTTTGAGTCCAGAAAATGGCATTTCCACATGCCCAGCTTGTTTGATACTGCGGCCAATAATCTCCAATGCAAAACGCCCGCTCTCCTGTACACGGGCGTTATCCTCCTGTTCACGAAACACTTGGCGGCTACTGACAAAAACGCTACCAATAACGAGCAGTAATACCAAGCCGATTGTCATTCCGATCATCAGCTCAACCAGAGTAAAGCCATGCTGAACATTCGGCACTGTATTCCGTCGTTCAATTTTGAAATTATCTTGCTGGATTGTTGAAATAATTATCATGGAGCAAACCTCGTAACAAAACATCGAGTATTGACCTCGCCCCCAGGACAATTACGATCTGGGTCGCCGTTCATTTCTTTCTCTGTCCACATCAAGATAACTGTATACCCTGCGGTTAAACTTCCATTCACAGCTCCAGCTCCGCCTGGCAGCAACCTGGCATTTGCCGTATTCCATTGAGCGTGATCATAAGTTGCCATTTGTGTTGAACTACAGGTATTTGTGACGCAATCCAGACTGCTTGGAATAGTTGCTGTGAGCGCATCATATGCACCGGCAGTTACACCGGCTATGTTGGCACGCATGCGATCGGCGATATCCTCTGTTTGTTTACTGGCTATCGAACGGTAGTATGCGACATTGTTTCCTCGCGCACCTGACATAACCAATGCCGCCATACTCAATAACCCAAAAGACACAATCAGAATCGTAATGAGCACTTCTATCAAACTAAAACCGTTAGCTTGAATTTGTCGTTGCATTAAGGATTCTCTATTCATCCACATGTTCCAGTGCCAGTCTCAGTACGAAAACGTCCTTGATTATTTAGAATAATAGCTTTGGAATATGCTGCTCCCCGGTTGTCACACAAGGTAAAAGTATCGTTGGATGCCATTGAGAAGCCATTGGCTGTGAAAGTGACTCGTGTCCTGGTTCCCGAAAAGGTATTTCCGCCCGAAAAAGCTACCCCAACCTGCAAAATCTCATCACCAGCTTCAACTACGCCATTGCTATTAGTATCAGCAAAAACCAACCAGCCATTCGACCAGATCACCCCTCCAGTGCAGCTTGTACCGTTTGTGCTAGGGCAAACCGTGACAGGGCTACTGCGCCGAATAGCTTCACTTTTTGCCAAAGCCAGCGTGGAGTAAAAATTATTGCTCTGTGTCGACTGCAGATTGTTTTGTACAAAGGTGCGATAGTTAGGTACGGCAACGGTTAACAGAATACTGGCCACACTTAAGGTGACCAGCAGCTCAGTCAAAGTAAAACCATCTTGGTACAACCGGTTAGCTAACTTTATCTTTCCCATTTGCATATTCCATACTTTTTCTTTTATCTCTGTAGACTCACTCAGTGCTATCTACCGGCTAGATTTTAGCGGCCATAATTTAGACAAACTTTAGCTTTTCTAGCACAATCCAGTATCCATCACAGCCTATGAATTCAGTGCAAAGCATTTTCCAACTATCGGCAGGGAATAGAATTTGCCTTACCAAGACTGCTACTTTTCAGCAAAAACAAACCCTCAAGCCATTATGAAACAAGATGTCATCGTCATCGGCGCGGGAATCATAGGGCTTGCAACGGCAGAACGCCTTTTAGTTCAAGGCGCCAAAGTTACGATTCTTGAGCGCAACAAAGCCGGTCAAGAATCATCCTGGGCAGGTGGCGGTATTTTGTCGCCACTTTTTCCTTGGAGCTATTCCGATGCGGTTACAAGTCTTACCAGCTACAGTGCGTTGCAGTTTCCAGATTGGGTTTCCGTATTGCGTGAAACTTCTGGAATTGACCCGGAGTACGAAATATCCGGTATGTTGATTTTGCCGCCCTATGATGAAGAAATTGCACGACGGTGGTGTTCCATAAGAGGAATCAAACTAGAGCAGCGTACGGCTTGTGATATTCATTCAACCCATACCGTTACCACTGATCAGATAAAGAAAGCTCAGAATTGTGCTTTATTCCTGCCGGATGTTGCTCAAGTCCGTAACCCAAGACTTTTACGTGCGTTGCGAAGCCGAGTTGAACTATTGGGTGGGAATATCATTGAGAACTGCGCGGTCAATCATCTAAAAATAACAGACCAGCACATACAATCCGTTGCTACATTGTGTGGAGAATTTACAGCAGATAACTATATTATGTGCGCAGGTGCTTGGAGTAAAGAAATCTTGGGAACTCATGCACTCAAATTGGATATCAAACCGGTAAAGGGGCAAATGCTACTATTTAAATTTGATACGCCTCCTATACCAGCCATTATCGTGCAGAATGACTTGTATCTTATCCCTCGCCGCGATGGTCATTTGCTCATTGGCAGCACCTTGGAGGATGTTGGATTTGACAAGCAAACGACAATAGCCGCGCGCGATTCCCTGCTTGAGCAGGCTCAGGCCATTCTGCCGTCACTTGAGAAAATGCCCATCAAGCAACACTGGTCAGGATTACGTCCGGCTTCGTTAGAGAATATTCCCATCATTGGAAGACATCCGGTCATTCGCAATCTTCTGATTAATAGCGGCCACTTCCGCTATGGTGTCACGATGGCCCCTGCCAGTGCGGAAATCCTTGCAAATCAATTGACAGGCTCAGCACAACCACTTGATACCACGCCATACCAAAGCGGATGGGGTATTAATTAACGTTACTAAGCCTTCGGCAATGGAAACACCACCGATTCCACCACGCCACTCAATTCTTCGATCGTCACATCTTCACCGATTTGTTCGGCTCCGATTTGCTTAAGCCGAGAAATCACTTGTTGTACCAAAATCTCCGGCGCAGAAGCTCCGGCCGTAATACCGATAATTTTCTTCCCGACAAACCAGGCTTCTTGTAATTGCTCGGCACGATCCACCATATACGACTCTACATTGGCATTCCGCGCGACTTCACATAACCGGTTAGAATTTGAACTATTGGGAGAACCGACCACGATGACCAGATCGCATTGATTTACCATTTTCTTAACGGCATCCTGACGGTTCTGGGTGGCATAGCAAATATCGTCTTTTTTAGGCCCGGTGATCATTGGAAATCGTTTTTTTAAGGCATCCACAATGCGTGCAGCATCATCGACCGACAGTGTCGTCTGCGTTACATACGCCAAATTCGTTTCGTCCTTAACCTTTAAAGTATCAACATCCGCTTCGGTTTCTACCAGATACATCCCTTTATCGTCGCCGTCAATCTGCCCCATCGTACCTTCAACTTCCGGATGCCCTTGATGGCCGATCATGATAATTTCCTTGCCCTCTTTGCGCATTTTGGCTACTTCCACATGCACTTTGGTGACCAGCGGGCAAGTTGCGTCAAATACCTTCAGTTTCCGATCCGCCGCTTCTCGCCGTACCGCGTGCGATACCCCGTGCGCACTGAAAATCAGAATGCTGTCTTGCGGCACTTCATCCAGATTTTCAACAAATACGGCACCTTTCTTCTCGAGGTTTTCGACCACGAAACGATTGTGAACGACTTCATGCCGCACATAAATGGGTGCTCCGTGCATCGTTAATGCGCGCTCCACAATTTCTATCGCTCGGTCAACACCGGCACAAAAACCCCTCGGGTTTGAAAGTAGTACTTTGATCATCTATTTATCCTCCAACAATGGATAGCTTGCCTATACTCATTCTCTGATAAAAACATCAGGCATTAAAATTTGGCACTATTATTTTTTACGCTGCTTGATTGCTAACCATCAATCAGCAACCATAGGGCACCTGTACGATACTTTGTGCTTTTGTGCCGCCCAAAAACACGATTTCCCTCGAAAATCCTGACCATCCTGTCAACACAAAGCAGACTACTGACTTCCTCAGCGGACAACACTTTGTTTATTACCAATCAGGTAGATTTCTGTCAGCGTTTGTTCGACACCTGCTTCAGTATGAATACGTGTCGATATTCCCAGGAATTTGGCCAGGTGTGCCATCAACTGTTTATATTCCGCGCTATCAGGCCGGGTATTGGGAACAAGGATTAGAATCATAAAATAATTTCAATAAGATAACGCCAGCTCCCGGTCCACCATAAAACCAGCCCACGATTCTAACCGAAAAAACCGCCTCTTACCACGATTCCGGCAAATGTTCGTACCGTCATACCTTTCACAATGCCGTTTGCAGTACAGCATGATGCACCGCTGATTTGCTATTTTAATTTTATCGAATTATACCTGAGACAATTTGTCGCATAGCCATACAGAGTAATTTAAGCTAATGTTATAAGTTTCCTAGGCAATTAAAGCTGCACCATCCTAAATGTTCAGTGATCTCAGTCAATCGCCCCTCAGTAAAAATTTGCAACGTTTGTTTCTGCTACGAAACATCGCCATTGCCGCACAGTGCCTAACCTTTGCTTTAGTGTATTGGACCATCGATATCGTCATTCCCTGGACGCAAATGATCGCCGTGGTCACATTGCTCGCCTTGCTAAATCTACTGACATGGATCCGCTTGCATCGCAATTGGCCGGTATCTCATCTGGAATTTTTTTTACAACTGCTGATCGATGTTATGGCACTCAGCACATTGCTGTATTTCAGCGGCGGCTCAACAAATCCGTTTATCTCATTCTTTTTGTTACCCATGACGATAGCCGCCGCCACACTGCCGTGGCGTTACACCTGGACCATGGCGATCATTACAATCGCCTGCTATACCTTGTTGCTGTTCAATTACGTACCGTTACCGCACGATCACAACAAGCATCTGATTGAATTTGCGTTGCATGTATCGGGGATGTGGCTAGCTTTTGTGTTAAGTACCGTTATCATTGCATGGTTCGTCGTAAAAATGAGTTCCTCCATTCGCGAACGGGATCAGGATCTCGCCAAGGCTCGAGAGCATGCATTGCGCAATGAGCAAATCATCGCGCTAGGCACATTGGCCGCCGGCGCCGCGCATGAACTCGGCACGCCACTCTCGACCATGGCCGTCGTAGCGGGAGAGTTACAGCAGGAATACACGCAGGACGCTGAATTCCAGAATAACATCCATATTCTTCGCGATCAGATCGCGCACTGCAAACAAACTTTAACGCAGTTATTGGCGAAAGCAGGCCAAGCCAGAGCCGAACATGGCAGCGAATTACCCGTTGACGTCTTTCTTAATCAGATTCTCGATAAATGGAAGCTGATACGCCCCTCGGTTAAGTTCACTTATCAAAGCACAGGTGATCTGCCAGCTCCCAAGATCATGGACAATCAATTATTAAGCCAATCGCTGCTCAATCTGCTGAACAACGCGGCGGATGCATCGTCCGAATGCATTGAAATTAAAAGTCATTGGGACAGTAACCTGGAGCTTAAACTGGAAATTAACGATGACGGCAAAGGTTTATCTGCGGAAGTAATGCAACGTGCCGGCGAAGCTTTCTTTTCCACCAAGGCACCGGGGCAAGGCTTTGGCATTGGCTTGTTCCTCGCTAATGCCAATATTGAACGATTTGGCGGCAGTGTCCGCTTGTTTAATCTCGAAGGCGGCGGAGCCTGCACACAGGTTGTTTTACCGCTAATAGGATGAATAGCATGATTGAACCCTCATTGACGGATAATAGCGAATATCCGAGTTTACTGATCGTCGACGACGATGAAGTTTTTTGCGATGTATTGTCCAAAGCGCTCACAAAACGAGGCTTTAGCATCACCTGCGCGCACACGATCGATGACGCGTTGAATCTGGCTGAAACGTCCACACCGGAATATGCAATTGTCGATCTGAAATTATCCAGTGAATCGGGCTTGGTCTTAGTTGAAAAATTGAGAAACCTGGATCCGGGCACCCGCATCGTCATGTTGACGGGATATGCCAGCATCGCCACTGCGGTAGAAGCGATTAAGCTCGGCGCCACGCATTATCTCGCCAAGCCGGTCGATGCAAACGAAATCATGGCGGCTTTTGAACGCACGGTCGGGGAGGCAAATATTCCGATCAGCGCGCATCCTTTATCCGTAGGCCGGTTGGAATGGGAATACATTCAACGCATCCTGACTGAGAACGACAACAATATCTCAGTCACCGCCAGAATTTTAAACATGCATCGCCGTACATTGCAGCGCAAGCTCGCCAAACGGCCACTGCGTGAATAACAAAAAAACCTTATAGAAACCCTGCAATTATCCGGATATCTTGACCGATCATGCGTACATCCTGAATCTTAAGCTTTCTTTTTTGTTCAAGATTGGTCAGTTCAGGTAATGCAATCATACCTTGCGCATCGCTACCGATTAAGTGCGGAGCAAAATAAATAATTAACTCATCCACTAATCCAGCTTCAACCAGAGCGCCATTGAGCCCGCTGCCGGCTTCCACCAGCACTTCATTAATTCCGGACTCAGCCAGCACCGTCATCATTTTTTGCAGATCAACCGCGCCTTTAGCGTCCGGTAAAACAATAACTCGTGCATTCATGTGACTCAGTACAGCTTTTTTTTCCAGATTCTCTACATGGGCGGTAAAAATGAATGTTTCTTCCCGGTCTTGCAGCAGGCGGGCCTCCAAAGGTATCGCCAAATGGCTGTCGACTACAACTTTCCAGGGCTGACGGTCTGTTTTGATATGCCGGACGGACAACTGCGGATCATCGTATTTGACGGTGCCAATGCCCGTCATGATAGCGCACGAACGAGCCCGCCACCGATGCCCATCGCGTCGCGCCGCTTCACCGGTGATCCACTGACTGACACCATTATTCAATGCAGTCTTACCATCCAAGCTAGCCGCCGTTTTTAGACGTACCCAAGGCTTCTTTTGCGTCATGCGAGAAACAAAACCGGCATTCAATGCATGCGCCTCGGCTTGCAGCAATCCCATCTGCACGATAACTCCAGCCTGCTGCAATAAAGCCTGTCCACGCCCGGATACCAATGGATTGGGGTCTTCCATCGCCATAACAACCCGTGTGATGCCTGCTGCAATCAAGGCATCGGCACAAGGCGGCGTTCGGCCGTGATGACTGCAAGGCTCCAACGTCACATAGGCGGTCGCACCACGCGCCGCAGCACCCGCAGCAGTCAAAGCATTAATTTCCGCATGCGGCTGCCCGGCTTTTTCATGCCAGCCGCTGCCCGCAATCCGCCCATCGCGCACAACCACACAACCGACACGCGGATTGGGCGTGGTGCTATACAACCCCCGCTCGGCTAAGCGCAAGGCATGCGACATGAAAGCATAATCTGCGGCAGAAAACATCGGCACTGTTATTGCTGTGGAGTAATGGGCTGTGCTGGCAATAGAACGTCCAGAGCCATTCTATTGATTCAGGATACTTTCTTGGTTGGTGACGGCTGATGCGGTTTTTGTACTTCCTTGATTGCATCACGAAAGTCATCCACATCTTGGAAGCTTTTATAAACCGATGCAAAGCGGATATAGGCAACCTCATCGAGTTTATACAGCTCTTCCATCACACTTTCGCCAATGCTGCGCGAGGAAACTTCGCGTTCCCCCATCGCTAAAAACTTCTGCACAATGCGATCAATCGCAGCGTCTACATAACTGGTAGGAACCGGGCGTTTATGCAGCGCCCGCTTAAAACCCGTAAGCAATTTGTTTCGGTCAAATTCCGTCCGGCTGCCATCGTGCTTGACCACTTGCGGCAAACGGAGCTCGACAGTCTCGTATGTGGTGAAACGCTTATCGCAGGCAGGGCAGCGGCGGCGGCGGCGAATCTTGTGACCATCCTCGCTGACCCTGGAATCAATGACGTTGGTGTCATCGGCATTACAAAAAGGACATTTCATACGCAGTTAAACCAGCAATAACAACCTGAACAGAGGATTATTCACTTCCGTCCAGGTTGATGAGGCTTATCCATAAACCGGAAATTTTGCGCACAATTTTTTTGCTTCAGTAGCCACTCGCGACAAAACCACTGCATCTTCCGGAGCCGCTAATACATCGGCGATCAGATTGGCCAATTGTTCCGCTTCCAGTTCTTTAAAACCTCTAGTGGTTATCGCCGGTGAACCGACACGAATACCGCTGGTCACGAAAGGTTTCTGCGGATCGTTAGGGATAGCGTTTTTATTAACGGTGATATGCGCATGTTCCAACGATGCTTCCGCCTGTTTTCCGGTCAGATTCATCGCCCGCAGATCAACTAAAAACATATGACAATCAGTCTGCCCGGACACAATGCGCAAACCGCGATTGGTCAGCACTTTCGCCATGACTCGCGCATTCTCGATCACCTGTTCTTGATAATCCTTGAATTCCTTGCTGGCCGCTTCCTTAAATGCCACTGCTTTGGCAGCAATCACATGCATCAAGGGGCCGCCTTGAGTTTGCGGAAAAATAGCGGAATTCAGTGCTTTCTCATGTTCCGGCTTAGCCATGATAATGCCGCCACGCGGGCCGCGCAGGGTTTTATGCGTGGTACTCGTCACGAAATCCGCGATGCCAACGGGATTAGGATAAAAACCGGCAGCAACCAGTCCGGCATAATGCGCCATATCAACGAACAAGTAGGCGCCTGCGGCATCAGCAATTTTGCGAAAACGCTCCCAATCAATGACTCGAGCGTATGAAGAAGCACCCGCAACGATCATTTTCGGTTTATGCTCATGAGCCAGCCGTTCAACCTCGTCATAATCCAGTAGCTCGGTATCCGGATGCAAACCATATGAAATCGAATTAAAAATCTTTCCACTCATGCTCACGCTGGAACCGTGTGTTAAATGACCTCCATGCGCGAGCGACATGCCCAGCAGGGTATCGCCAGGCTTCAGCACGGATAGATAAACCGCTGCATTGGCTTGAGATCCTGAGTGCGGTTGCACATTGACATATTCGGCGCCGAACAGCGCTTTTAAGCGATCAATCGCTAATTGCTCCACCTGGTCCGCATACATACAGCCGCCATAATAGCGTTTTGCAGGATAACCTTCGGCATATTTATTCGTTAAAACAGAGCCTTGGGCCTGCATAACTGCGGGACTTGCATAATTTTCAGAAGCAATTAATTCGATATATTCTTCTTGACGCTGTATCTCCCCTTGAATCGCTTGCCATAATTCCGGGTCGACATTTTCTATTGTGTGTTTCTGCGAAAACATGGTGATACCAATCCTTTGAAATTTTTTGGAACCGAGAAAATTTGTATATTACCACTACCTGTCGAAACGCTGATAGCTGATCTCATGGCAGCGGCACAAAAAAGAAAGGAAATTCTTTATGCAAAGTTTAATCTATCTTAATTACCGATAGTGCGCATCTATGATTTTAGATCATTCTTTGGCTTTTCCTGGAAATTGCTTTTAACTCTCAGAAACTTGCCTTGCAACCAGATTTTCTCAGCAATTTCTATCAAAACCCTTGCTTCGATATGCAACATTAGCGCGCCTTCCAGCCAATACACGCCAATCATCACTGATAAATCTACACAAACGCCGTCTGAATTAGCGGTAATAAGGATGGAACAAAAATAAAAGCGCGTAACAGTATTTCATTTATTCTCCGTAAAATATCAATATCACGCTTTTATTTAGTTGCAACGGAACTCAAATAGATTCAAATAATTGCGGCTTCTTCCTCAAATAGCAGCACCACCTTATCGTTGCCATCGATGTCAACCGTCACTTTACCACCGCTGACTAAACGCCCAAACAACAACTCGTCGGCTAACGCGCTGCGAATGGTGTCTTGTATCAGCCGTTCCATCGGACGAGCTCCCATGAGCGGATCGAAGCCATGTTTTGCAAGATGATTCCGCAATTTATCCGTAAATGTGGCCTCCACTTTCTTCTCATGCAATTGAGTTTCAAGCTGAATCAAGAATTTATCGGTTACCTGCAGAATAATTTCCTGATTTAGCGGCGCAAACGAAATAATGGCATCAAGCCGATTGCGGAATTCAGGTGTAAAAAGCTTCTTAATATCGACCAATTCATCACCCGCAGACTTCGATTGCGTAAATCCGATCGAGGATTTAGTCAAAGACTCGGCGCCTGCATTGGTAGTCATAATGATAATGACGTTGCGAAAATCAGCTTTGCGGCCATTGTTGTCCGTCAACGTCCCATAATCCATGACTTGCAATAAAATATTGAAAACATCCGTATGCGCTTTTTCGATCTCATCAAATAATAGAACCGAATAGGGGTGTTTAATCATCGCCTCAGTCAACAAACCGCCTTGATCATATCCGACATACCCGGGCGGTGCGCCGATCAAGCGCGACACTGCATGACGTTCCATGTATTCAGACATGTCAAAGCGATGCAAATGAATGCCTAATGCATAGGCCAGTTGCCTAGCGACTTCTGTTTTTCCCACCCCAGTTGGACCCGAAAAAAGGAAAGAGCCTACCGGTTTCCGTGGATTACCAAGTCCGCTTCTGGCCATCTTGATCGCGGATGTTAATGCATTGATTGCATTATCCTGCCCAAAAACAACCGCTTTCATATCACGCCCCAGTGTTCTCAACTTATTGCGATCATTGGTCGAGATATTCTGCGGCGGAATTCGTGCAATTTTCGCAACTACACTTTCAATTTCACTTTTGCCGATAACTTTACGTTTCTTCGATTTCGGTAATAATCGTTGCGCAGCCCCCGCTTCATCGAGCACGTCGATGGCCTTGTCCGGCAAATGCCTATCGTTGATATAGCGTTCCGATAGTTCGGCTGCAGAAACTAATGCACCCGCAGTATATTTAACCTTGTGGTGCTGCTCATAGCGTGATTTCAGCCCGCGTAAAATAGCCACTGTCTCATCAACACTGGGTTCATTTACTTCTATTTGCTGGAAACGTCTTGATAATGCATGGTCCTTCTCGAAGATACCTCGATACTCATTGAAAGTGGTTGCGCCAATACATCGTAATTGCCCCGAACTTAAAACCGGTTTCAGCAGGTTCGATGCATCCAGAACTCCACCGGATGCAGCACCCGCACCAATGAGTGTATGAATTTCATCAATGAATAGAATTGCACTTGGATTATCAGTGAGTTGTTTTAGCAATGTTTTTAAGCGCTGCTCAAAATCACCGCGATATTTGGTGCCGGCCAACAATGCTCCCATATCCAGTGCATAAATCTGATGCTTTAGCAGAAGATCAGGCACATCTTCTTCGACAATACGTTTTGCCAAGCCTTCTGCAATTGCCGTTTTTCCGACACCCGCTTCACCAACCAGCAATGGGTTATTCTTACGGCGCCTGCATAACGTTTGAATAACACGCTCGATTTCCTTTTCACGCCCAATTAATGGATCAACTTTATTGATTAGCGCCAAGTGATTGAGATTCACTGTATAACTTTCGAGCAATCCACCGGCATTCGACTCGTGCTCTGTCTCTCCTTCACTCCCGGTTTTAGCATCATTCTCTTGCGGTACTTTGCGGATATTATGAGAAATGTAATTGACCACATCCAAACGTGTCACACCTCTTTGATGCAAGAAATAAACCGCGTGTGAATCTTTTTCGCCGAATATTGACACCAGTACATTAGCACCGGTCACTTCTTTTTTTCCCGATGACTGAACATGCAATATGGCGCGTTGTATCACCCGCTGAAAACCCAAGGTCGGTTGCGTGTCAACTTCTTCACTGCCTTTAATGACCGGAGTATGCCGTGAAATATGATCCAGCAATACCAACCGCAACTCTTCAATGTCGACTAGACAAGCATTCAATACTTCAGCGGCGCTTGCGTTATCCAGCATTGCCAACAACAAATGCTCCACCGTAATGAATTCATAGCGTTTTTGCCTGGACTCCACAAACGCCATGTGCAAACTGACTTCCAAATCTGGCGCGATCATTTCAGTTTTCCTCCATTACACATCTCAGTGGATGCTGATTCTTCCTGGCAAATTCAACCACTTGCTTAACCTTTGTACTTGCGATATCACTCGGGTAAATGCCACACACTCCAACTCCCTCCGTATGCACCTTTAACATTATTCGCGTCGCTTGCTCTTGATTCATAGAAAAAAATAGCTTCAACACCTCAATCACAAACTCCATCGGTGTAAAATCATCATTCAATAATAGTATCTTATACAGTGGGGGCGGTTCATGCTTTACCTTATCCTCTGCAAGTTTAACGGCTTCTGTGTTGCTTTCCGTCATCACGCTTTCCCTATCTGACTCCAATTATAAATATAATTAGCATAAAAATACTTCCTTCCAGTAATGACATATTTGACGATTACGACAAAATTTTCAAGTCTCTTAAGATAATTACCAAATCCGCAAACATAAATATCCCGTAACCTCTTGACTTTAACCCTTGATTTGCGTAAAACAGCAAATGGCGTTTGACTTCAAGTTTTCAGCGGTACTGGTTTTATCCGTCAATGGTCTTGAAATTCAAATAGTATTAGGGTTTCCGGCCCAGTTTTTATATAGGAAGTAGAAATGGCAACAGGTACAGTAAAATGGTTCAACGATTCCAAAGGTTTTGGTTTTATTACTCCAGATGATGGCAGTGAAGATTTATTCGCGCACTTCTCAGCAATCAACATGTCCGGATTTAAAACCCTTAAAGAAGGCCAGAAAGTGAGTTTTGATGTCACTCAAGGACCTAAAGGAAAACAAGCCTCTAACATCCAATCCGCTTAACTTTTATAAAATACTGGTTTAGGACTTATTGACAATAATAAAGTTTTAGCCTGATAGTAAAATGCCTCTTCCTGTTACAGGAAGAGGCATTTTTTTACCTTCCTTTTCAAATCCTATCTTTATTAAGCTAGATATTTAATCATCGCATTCCCAAAAGCAGAGCACGAAACCTGCTGAGCGCCCGGCATTAATCGCGCAAAGTCATATGTAACGATCTTATGCTGAATAGTTGCTTCCATCGCTCTGATAATCATATCGGCCGCTTCCACCCAGCCCATATGACGCAGCATCATCTCCGCAGATAATATAATCGAACCAGGATTTACCTGATCTTTCCCGGCATATTTAGGGGCAGTGCCATGCGTTGCTTCAAAGATCGCAACTGAATCACTCAAATTAGCTCCCGGTGCAATACCAATCCCACCAACCTGCGCAGCCAATGCATCAGAAATATAATCACCGTTCAGATTTAAAGTAGCCACCACATCATATTCTTCCGGGCGCAATAAGATTTGCTGCAAAAAAGCATCCGCGATCACATCTTTAATGATAATTCCGCCCTTTTCCTGCGGTAATTTCATCCATGGACCGCCATCCAGCAACTCTGCTCCGAATTCATTGGCTGCCACTGCATAACTCCATTTCTTAAATGCGCCTTCAGTAAACTTCATGATATTGCCTTTATGCACCAGCGTTACCGATTTGCGCTGATTGTCAATGGCATACTGAATGGCTTTGCGCACAAAACGCTCGGTACCTTCTCTTGAGACGGGTTTGATACCGATACCAGAGGTTTGAGGAAAACGTATACTCGTCACCCCCATATCTTTGACTAAGAAATCAATTACTTTCTTAGCAGACTCAGATTCCGCTTCCCATTCAATGCCGGCATAAATATCCTCGGAATTTTCCCGGAAAATGACCATATCCGTTTTTTCCGGACTTTTCACAGGACTGGGTACGCCGCTAAAATAGCGTACAGGCCGCAAACAGATATACAAATCGAGCTGCTGACGCAACGCAACATTAATCGAACGGATACCCCCGCCCACCGGAGTTGTAAGCGGACCTTTAATCGATACCACAAACTCTTTTGCAGCCTGTAAGGTTTCATCCGGTAACCACACATCCGCCCCATACACTTTCGTAGCTTTCTCACCTGCAAAGATTTCCACCCATGAAATCTTGCGTTTCCCGCCATAGGCCTTTTCAACTGCCGAATCAACAACCTTTTTCATTACTGGAGTAATATCAATACCAATCCCATCACCTTCAATAAAAGGAACGATTGGATTATCAGGCACTGTCAACAAACCATCGGTACTAATCCGAATTTTTTCTCCATCACTGGGTATCTTTACATGCTGATACATAGCATCTCCAAGTATTCAAATACAATTTATAATGAGCCAATTATCGGGGGTTTTTATGCAAAACTATATGGCTGCCCTTTCCCAACCGCACCGCAAGAAAAATTCTCACTCTTACACTGGAATGGACTTAAACTCGTTGAGCATTATACGTTATAAAGAGGATGCCTTTCCATGACAGACAATATCAGCAATAACCTTTATTAATGCTGACTATTCAAATCAGCATTCAAACTCAATTCAGCAAAATCAACAAATTAAAAAAATCACCTCGTGTGATTTATTCACTATAATGAATTTAAATCTTCTCATACCCGATCTATTCTGGCCTGATGCATTGCAGCAAAACATTTATGATGAATTATCGATGCGTCACTTGGAAACACTGTTATCAAAAAGCATCTCCTCGACAAATCCAATTCACACAATGGAAGCTTGGCTGTGCCAACAGTTTAATATCGCACGACAACAAAATAACTGGCCTATTGCACCAATCATGTTACACACCGACGCTCCTGATCTAGCAAAAGCCAGTAAAGATTTCTGGATGCGTGCCGATCCTGTTCACCTTCGCATTGAACAAAATCATATCATGCTCGCTGATAGTCAAGCTTTCCAAATCACCGAAGAAGAAGCCAATGAATTGATACAAGATATCAATCACAATTTCAGTCCCGATGGGTTCACTTTTTTGTCATTACAACCGGACCGGTGGTACATCCGCTTACCTGCAATAGCAGACATGCAAACGCATATGCTTAGCCTGGTCACTTGTAAAAACATCAATAATTTTTTGCCATCCGGTGCCGACAGCATCCTATGGCATAAAATTTTCAATGAAATTCAAATGCTGTTGCATGAACACTCGGTCAATCAAACGCGTGAATCGCGTGGTGAATTAACCATAAATAGCATCTGGCTATGGGGTGGCGGCAGCATGCCGCAATTTGCCCGATCACCTTATACGCATATGTGGAGTAACGATGATTTTCCTCGCGCATTAGCACTCGCCCATGGTACAAGCCATTCAAAGTTACCGGCCGATGCCGATGAATGGCTCATGACGCAACCAAACGGTGATCATCTTGTAGTATTGGATTCATTGCGAGGGAAAGCCCAATACAGGAATGCTTATGGCTGGCGTGAAACACTTAAGGATATGGAGCAAAGCTGGTTCTCTCCTTTAAATGCAGCATTAAAGGCAGGAAAAATCGATCAATTGACCATCACGACGCTAAATGAGACTTCATCGCGAAACTTTTCGTTGACAAGCTCCGACCTATGGAAATTTTGGCGCATAATCAAACCGCTTTCCATCCACAGTAAAAAACACTAGCCGGATTATGAACAAACATTCTTGCGATATCTTTACAGCCAATCTCTTTACCAAGAATTTCAGCTAACAGGAATAAGGAATTACCGTGCAAAAAACTTCTTTATTTAATATTGTTAAGCCTTATTTGGCCATCAGCACTGCATTCGCGCTGGCAGTCACTCTAGCAGCTGGTCCATACTTGATCGCCGAAATCGCGCCGCACTGGCAAACTGCATTATGGTTTTCATTAATCTTCATAATATTGATTACAATCATTCAGATAGCACGCACAGAGAAAAATACCCGGAATCTTTCCGATCAACTTATTGTAAGCAAGGAAAGGTTAGGTAATGAGATCAAGCACCGGTTGTGGGCGGAAAAAACCGCTTCCGAGAATAAAGTAAAATCGCAGTTTATCGATGAAAACATTCCAGTCATGCTGGCTTATTTTAATAGCGATATGCGTTGCCGTTACCATAACCGCATTTTCCGCCGCTGGTTTGGACTAAAACCCGATCAGATTGATGGTCGGTATCTGAAGGAATTTTCGAATGAAGAATTTTTCTCCGATATTCAAAATCGTATTGAAGAAATCTTAACCGGGAAAACCATACATAACGAACGTGTTCTTAAATCCACCAAGGGTTTTCCTTACATTTTCACGGAGCAGTACCTCCCGCATCTTGATAATAAAGGCAAAACAATTGGCTTCTATACATTGCACACACCTCGGGCACAAGAAAAAACCCGTGTTTTACCCAAAAATACCAAAGAAGAAAACGCAGCAAAAGCGGAACCCAAGAAATCCGATTCAGTACCTATTAAGAACGAAGCAAGCTTTCAGTCAAGCACACAGACATCTAAACAGCAAGGCATAACCGCGGCGCGTATCGCTCAGGCCATTGACGGCGGGGAATTTAATTTATATTGCCAAAAAATAATTCCCATCAAACCCTCAGTTTCTTTGTCTTCCCATTACGAAATTCTGATCCGTATGCACGAAGAAGAGAATAATCTTATGCCCCCGGGCTCGTTCCTACCGCTTGTCGATCAATTCAAGATGATGCCCAAGCTGGATCGGTGGATCATTAATCATATTATCCATTGGCTGTCGGATCACCCTAATGCCAATTCAGTATTTTATTTGAATGTAGCCAAAGATTCCTTGAGCGATCAGGCCTTCCCCGGTTTCATTCAAGATTTATTAAAGAGAACAGGAGTTCCTGCTGCCAGCCTTTGTTTTGAAGTTGAAATTTCCGATGCGGAAACGCTTACTAATGACACTTGCACGTTTATCAATAAAATTCGTGAGTTAGGGTGCCTAGTGTCACTATGCAGCTTCAATGAAACCCCGGAATCATTCAGCCTGCTCGATAAGATCAAAACCGATTATCTGAAAATTGATGGAAGCATTGTTTGCAACATACTGCGCGATGAGGATGACTTAGCAAAAATAATAAGCATTAACCAATTTGCCACTAAGGCCGGCACTCAAACAATCGCTGAGCTCGTTGAAACGGATGACATCACAGCAAAGCTGCGGGAAATTGGCGTGGACTATGCACAAGGATTTGGTATTGCTAAGCCGCATCCATTCAATGATCTTGAGTCAGTTGCTTAGCGCTTTTTAAGTATTGATAAAAACAAAAGGCGCAATTAACCATAATTGCGCCTTTTGTTTTTAGATTCTAAAATCCGTTACATCATAGAGCTTTGACCATACTCTCCACAACTTTCTTGGCATCACCAAAAATCATCATGGTTTTATCCATATAGAACAGGTCATTATCAAGTCCAGCGTAACCGACCGCCATACTGCGCTTAACCACCATAACGGTGCGCGCTTTATGCGCATCCAATATCGGCATGCCATAAATCGGGCTGCCGGAAACATAAGCCGCAGGATTCACCACGTCATTCGCGCCCAATACCAAAACCACATCGGTATTCGAGAAATCACTGTTGATTTCTTCCATTTCCTGTACTTGTTCGTAAGGAATCTCAGCTTCCGCCAGCAACACGTTCATATGACCTGGCATACGTCCGGCTACCGGATGTATGGCAAAGCGCACATTGACGCCTTTTTCATGCAATTTTTCGGCCAGTTCTTTCACCGCATGCTGCGCTCTGGCAACGGCTAAACCGTAACCCGGCACGATAATCACGCTATCGGCATTCCCCATCAGGAAAGCTGCGTCGTCGGCACTACCGCTACGGTGGGTTTTTTGCTCGCCGCTATCCACTGCCGCAGTACCGCCATCGCTGCCAAACCCGCCCAGAATAACGGACAAGAATGGACGATTCATCGCTTTACACATGATATACGAGAGAATCGCACCCGAACTACCCACTAACGATCCGGCAATGATCAGCATTGGATTACCCAACGAGAAGCCGATACCTGCCGCAGCCCAGCCTGAGTAGGAATTCAGCATGGAAATCACCACCGGCATATCCGCGCCACCGATTGGGATGATAATCAAGAATCCCAGCACAAACGCGATTGCGGTCATGGCAATAAATGCGGTCCAATTGGTCGTTTCACTGAAGAAGAACCATAAACCGCAACCAACCATCGCGAGCGCCAACAGCAAATTGACCGCATGCTGACCGCTAAATACGATCGGCGTGCCACTCATGCGCCCCGACAGTTTTAAGAATGCAATGACGGAGCCTGACCATGTCATGGCGCCGATAAACGTGCCCAAAAATAGTTCCAGCTTACTACCCGCAGGCAATACCGCGGGCAAACCGAACGAAACCGGATTATTGACTGCTGCAATCGCGATAAAAACTGCCGCCAAACCAACCAGCGAATGCATAAATGCAACCAGCTCAGGCATTGCAGTCATTTGCACGCGTTGCGCCACGATTGCACCGATTAGACCGCCCACGGCGATACAACCTAAAATCAAAATCCAGTTTTGCGTCAGCGTCAGTGTTGTGGCAACAGCAATGGCCATGCCAATCATGCCAAAAAGATTGCCGCGGCGCGCAGACTCGGGCGAGCTCAGCCCCTTTAACGCCAGTATGAAGAATACCGAAGCTACTAAATATGCAAGTGCAACCAGATTTGCTGACATTTAGGCGTTTCCTTTTTTATCTTTTTTCTTGAACATTTCCAGCATGCGCTGACTTACCAGAAACCCGCCGAATACATTAATCGCAGCCAACGTAACCGCTGCGGCGCCCAGCCAGACACCCCAGTCGGTTTCCGCAGGACCGGCCGCCAGCATGGCACCAACCAAGATAATACCGGAAACGGCGTTGGTTACCGACATGAGCGGGGTATGCAGTGCGGGTGTGACGTTCCACACCACATGGTAGCCGACAAAAATAGCCAGCACAAAGACCGTTAAATTGACAATCACCGGATCGACTTCACCAATCATGATTACTCCTTTAAATTATGACGTAGCGGCGATCTCTCCGCCGCCGCACAGTAATGTTCCCGCAATGATCTCATCCGTACGATCTATTTTTAATTCACCGCTTGCCGGATCAAGCATCAGATTCAGAAAATTCATCAGGTTGCGCGCATACAGAGTGCTGGCATCCGCTGCCACCAAACCGGGCAGATTCGCAATACCAATCAGATGCACGCCATGTTTGACTACAGTTCGATTTAATTCCGATAACGGGCAATTACCGCCAGCTTCCACCGCCATATCGACGATCACCGAACCCGGTTTCATCGCCTGAACGGTTTCTTCCTTGATCAGAACAGGCGCTGGTCGTCCTGGAATTAGCGCGGTGGTGATAATAATATCTGCCGCGATCGCACGTTCATGCACTAATTCACCCTGGCGCCGTTTGTAATCATCCGACATCTCGGTTGCATAACCGCCTGCTGTCTCGGCCTTGGCTTTTTCTTCATCGCTGAGCGGCACTTCCACAAACTTGGCGCCCAAACTTTCCACTTGTTCTTTCACCGCCGGACGCACATCAAAAGCTTCAACCACAGCCCCTAATCTTTTCGCCGTAGCAATCGCTTGCAAACCAGCAACACCCGCACCCAAAATCAATACCCGCGCTGCTTTGACAGTACCCGCCGCGGTCATCAACATGGGAAAGAATTTTTGATACACATTGGCCGCCATGATCACCGCTTTATAGCCTGCGATGTTTGCTTGCGATGACAAAACATCCATATTCTGGGCGCGCGAAATACGCGGCAATTTTTCCATCGCAAATGCAGTCAACCCATGCTGCGTCAGCGCATCGACACTTTCCTTATGATGCGGCGTCAATAACCCCAGCAATACCGCATCCTTGCGCATCATAGCCAGCTCGGCGGATTCCGGGCCACGCACTTTGAGTACAATTTGCGCTTGCGCATACAACTCAGCCGCGTCAGCGACAATCGTCGCACCGGCCTCTTGATAGGCCGAATCCGGTATACTGGCTCCAGCCCCAGCGCCTGATTGTACTGAAACCTTATGAACACCCTTGGCAGTATATTTTTTCACGGTCTCCGGTGTAGCTGCTACACGCGTTTCTCCGCCGCGAATTTCTGCTGGTATGCCTATATGCATTGATAATCTCCCTTTTCTTGCCAACCTGCTTGCAAATAAAAACTAAAATTGTGCTTAATTTTTTAATGAATTGCGGATTATAAATCAATTTGCGCGCAATGCCATTAATTGGATCAGGAAAAACTTGATATGACTGGATTCTTTGATGACTCACCCAGTTTATTGTAGTGATAATGACAACACATGAAGCGTACAGAGCAGCGGATGAAACCGGCTGCTCCGACACTCACCTCAATGCATTTTTCTTAAGCTGCTAGCAAAACATGCGATTTTTACCGCGCAGTCACTCATCCATTTTGCTAAATTCGTTTTCCAATTGTTGCGTAATCCGCTCCAGCAGGGGTGGGATCTTCGTTAGTAACGATTCCGCACCGGACCAGTCATTACTGACACCCGCTGCCTCTAGGGCTTCGCATAAATCGGCAAAACTCGCAGCACCGATTGTTCTGGCCGAAGATTTCAATTTATGTCCTAAGCGGCCAAGCGCAAGCAAATCTTTTTCAGCTTGCGCGGCTTTCATTTCCACTAACGTACATTGGCCACTTCGATAAATTTGAGGCCGAATTTACGTACCAACGCTGGGTTGTTATGAAACATCTGACTCATCACTGAAATATCAACCGGCAACGGCGACTCCGGATCCGGCCCTGCTTCGACTTGTTTTATCACTTCCCGTCATACTCCAGTTTTTAAACAACGATCAATCCAGCGGCTGGTCAGTTTCTCTTGCACCGTATTCTGACGCAAGCGCGTTGCAAGCCCAGGGAAATCGACCTGATCCAATGGCTGATCCTGATTGAAGCAGGAGAATACATACGTAATTTTTCCGGTCTCAGGATCTTCATGCGGTTGTAGGCACTGCGCGCAGATTTCCTTCATCATGCACTGCATCGGCGAGTTGATCGAACCGATCGCAAAATGATCTGCTTTCAAGTAAGGCTTCAACTGATGATGACGCGCAACCCCGACCGCCGCCATCATACGATCCGAGCCGATCGCAATAATATGATCCGCATCGGACAAGGCCACCGGTTGCTCACCCAGTTCACCACTGGCATAAGCCACCATGGCCTGGACAATATTCCCAACATAACTTTTATCTTGCGGGCGCGTCGCCGTAAAACCCGGCGCTTCATCGCAGCACCATACCACGATGTCAGCTGCAGCCTCAATTTCCGCCACTTTGTAGCGGTCGACCAGCTTTTTGTAGCCGGCGAAATACAGCACTTTCGATCCGGCTGCACGTGCCGCCGCGCCAATGGAAAACAGCACCGCATTGCCTAAACCGCCACCCACCAACACCACGGTTTCATTGGATGGAATTTCTGTCGGTGTTCCCGTTGGCCCCATCAGCACAACCGGCTCACCCGGTTTCAACATCATGCACAGATCGGAAGATCCGCCCATTTCCAGAACAATGAGCGAAACCAGTCCGCGTTCAATGTCCACCGAAGCTCCCGTCAATGCAAGACCTTCCATCGCCAGCCGGGTATTTTCGGCCTGTGTCGCCAGCGTGGCAAAATTCTGGAAGCGGTAGAACTGACCCGGCTGAAAATGCTCTGCCGCCATCGGCGCATGAACAACCACTTCGATAATATTCGGCGCAAGCCTCTCCACTTTGTGAACTATTGCCCGCAACCGGTTGTTCAAGTTTGCGAAGAATTGCCCGGCGGGTTGATCCAGCGACGGTTTGATCCTCTCCAGTACTCGGCTTACCACCGGATAACCTTGTTTGGCGCTGGACATCGCTTTCACAACGTTGCCCGAATAAGAAGGGTGCAAATCGCCGAAGAAACTGATGAAACGGCCATCTTGCGCATCCTTGTAGCGGCTCAGCAATACCGATGGATAATCCGGTTTGGGATTGGCATACGTCGGCTTGATGGGGTTACCTTCTTCATCGCAAGCATTGAAGTAGCGGCCATCGAGTTGATAAATTTTTTCATCTTCACGTGCCAGTACCGTATTGGGTTGGGTGCCCGCAGCAACGAGCAAAGCGCGCGCCGGTAACTCAACCTTGCCGCTATCCTGCCATTGCCCTGTCTCATCACGTTTCTGTACAGCAAACTGCACCGACTGAGTATGCCCCCAAGCATCAATATTGACCCGCGTTGGCGTCATTCCCTCGGCAAACCAGATTCCTTCTTCCAGCGCTTTCTCCACTTCTTCATGGTTCAGCGTGTAAGAGGGGCTGTCGATCAATCGCTTGCGGTAGGCGATGGTTGCGCCACCCCAGGATTGCAGCAGAGGGATGATACGCGGCGTGCGTTTTTCCTGTTCAGCCGCCGCGCGTTCGGCGCGAATGGCGCGGGCATGCGCGAGAAATTCATCGGCAATTTGCTGTTCTTCCTCATCCCATACTGCACGGATTGCCGCTTCCCCCTGCACCGCCGTTAGAATTTCATAGCGCTGCAAGAATTTTTCCACCTGTACCGGATAATATGCCAGTGCTTCCGTTGCGGTATCGATTGCGGTCAAACCGCCGCCAATCACCACCACCGGCAAGCGTAACTGCATATTGGCAATAGAATCGCTCTGCGCAGCTCCTGTCAGTTGCAGCCCCATCAGAAAATCCGATGCCGCCCGTACACCGCGCGCCAATCCATTCGGCAAGTCCAGCACAGTCGGACGCCCGGCACCCGCAGCCAAGGCTACATGGTCGAACCCCATGGCAAAAGCATCATCGGTCGTCAATGTGCCGCCAAAACGTACACCGCCGAACAATGCGAATTCTTCCCGGCGCTCCAGTAACAAGCGGATCAGTTTCAGAAAGTTTTTATTCCAGCGCACGGTAATGCCGTATTCCGCCACCCCGCCAAAACCGCCCGGCATACGTTGATCCAGATTTTCTTCCAGCGTACTGGCAAGGCGGATCGCTTGAAATGGCACACGTTCACCCTTCTGGTTAACACCTGAGATGTTTCCCGGCAGAGGTTCGATCTTAAGCCCGTCAATACCGACGACGGTGTGCCCTTCATTCATTAAATGATGCGCCAGCGTGTAACCAGCGGGCCCCATGCCCACCACCAGAACCTTGCGTCCGGATGCCGGTTTCGGTACCGGACGGTGCAGGTTCAAAGGATTCCAGCGCGTCAGCAGACTATAAATCTCAAATCCCCACGGCAGCGCCAATACGTCCTTCAACGTACGGGTCTCGGCTTGCGGAATATCAACCGGCTCTTGCTTCTGATAGATGCAGGATTTCATGCAATCGTTGCAGATACGGTGGCCAGTTCCGGCACACATCGGATTATCCAGCGTAATCATGGCCAAACTGCCCACGGCGACACCCTGCGATTTGAGTTTATGAAACTCCGAAATACGCTCTTCCAGCGGACAACCCGCCAGCAATGCGCCCAGTTCGCTACGTTTGAATGCGGATGGCTCATCCGGAGACTTGGATTTTTGTATCAACCCCTTGGAGCACGAGTCCTTGCCTTGTTCATGGCACCAGATGCAGTAATTGGTCTCATCAAGCGCGCCCATCAGATCGGTGCCGTCATCGGTCAATGCAAAACCGTTGCGTTCACGCAAATGCCCGAGCCGGTGCATCGTATAACCGGCCGAGTCGTCCGTTTGCAGCGACAACAGATGCTGAAAATCCAGTTTTGCAGGAGATTTGAACAAAATACCCTGATGCGTATGCTGCTGGCCCGCCGGTGTGCGTAGCGCCCAAGCGGCATAGTGCAACGCCTTGTTCAAGCGCGCCTCGTTTTCTGCTTCCGCGTCCATCCACTGCGTTACTTTGGTCGCAAAAGCCAGCTCTGAGAAAGCCTCACCGAATTCCACCGCCAACTCTTTTTCCAGTGCCAAGCCATCAATGCCTGCCAACTCTTCATCACTCACTTTACCTTTGGCGCGGCGCTGAACAAATTGCCGCTTACAAAAATACAGCGGCGCCAATTCATGATGCCGCGCCGCCAATTGTTGCACTTCGGTCTCAATGTTGAACAACCGGGCAATGAAATCTTCCAGCCAAGGCGCAATCTCGATCAATAAGGCGGACTCATCTTTAGGCAGCAAATCATCGGGATGTGCGCGCGCAATCTCTAATTGTTTATACAGGGCTTCATCGCCGGTGCGAAGAAAATCCAGAAATACTTGATCCAGCTTTACCAAGCCGCTACGCCGGTAGAAATCGGCAATAGTAAAACCAAAACTAAAATTTGAAGTATCAGCAATTGTTTCTGTTTGAGTGTGCAACGTTGCATCCATTTTTGTCATATTCTTAATCAATTAGTCTCTTATTGCTTAATTTTATACGAATGTACTTCCAGTCGGTATTTGGTTATTGTCTGAAACCCTGATGGTTTAGAATCGCTCATCGATTGTTTTTTCATGTTTCGATAGCCATTCGGTAAACTCACCACCGGGCATCGGTTTTGCAATATAAAATCCTTGAATTTCATCACATCCGAGTTCTACCGCCAACTGGCAATCTGTTCCGACTTCAATGCCTTCCACCACCACATTCAAACCCAGCGCCTTACCCAATTTTATACTCGACTCCAGAATGGCACGAGTCGCCGGATCTTTTGCCGCGCCATGCGCGAAAATCCGATCGACCTTGAGTTCGGTAAAGGGCATATGTTTGAGCGTCTCCATCGATGAATAGCCGATGCCAAAATCATCGATAGACAATCCAAACCCTTTCAATCTAAGCCGAGTCAGGATATCCAAGGATTGCGCAAAATCCTTTCCCAGCTTGCCTTCGGTAATTTCCAATGTTATCCGGTCAATCGGCACATAACACTCGCGCACGGCCGCCTCATAAATTTCCGGCAAATTAAACCGATCCAGATTTTCCATTGAAACATTGACAGAAACTTTTAAATCAAACCCTTCCTGTAGCCACAAATCTAGTTGTTGCGCGGATTTTCTTAATACATCGCGAGTAAAGTCATTAATCAATCCACTTTGCTCAATCACGGGTATGAAGTTATCCGGTGAAACATATCCGTATTGCGTATGGCGCCATCGTGCCAAGCATTCGACACTGGTAACACGGCGGTTGGAAACGGCGATTTTAGGTTGATAAAATAAATCAATCTGATCCGCCGCCAAGGCCTGCTGAATCTCTTCCACCGTGAAAATCTGCCGTATCCGGGCAGGATCAGGGCGCCTCGAGATGGGTATCGATAGTTGCGCCAAAAGGGCTGCCAGCGAACCGACCGTCACCGGTTTAGCCAGCGTGCCAATGACATTCAATCCGCGTACGGAAGCCAAGCGTTCTGTTGCTTTGAGCAAATCGGGATTAACACCGGAAAATAACACAATCTTACCGCTGTAGTACTGATCCGCAATATTGCGCAAAAACTCAATGCCATCCATACCCGGCATTTCAATGTCACAAATCAGCAAGTCAATCGCAGAGACTTGTGCAGACATAACAAATAAACCAGCCTTGCCATCTTCAGCAACCAGCACTTCGCTGACACCCAGATCCCTGAGCAAATGACTGACAAATTCAAGCATAAATCTGTCATCGTCGAGCACCAGCACACGTATCGGCTTTTCGTTATTCATCCAGAAAATTAATACTCAATCAAATGCCGCCGATTCAGCAAGAAAAAACCATTCATTTTTATCTCTTAGCGCTCATGAAATCCGTACATCCGGCTTGGGCATCAGCCACTTTAATAGTGTATTCACCAATCGCTCTGGATCAATTGGTTTTGTCAAAAAATCATTCATGCCCGCGTTTTGGCATAAATCTTTGTGATGCTGATCTGCATTGGCTGTTACCGCTATGATCAAAGTATCCGGACACTGCGGGTTGGCACGGATTAATTGCGTGGCTTCCAAGCCATCCATCACAGGCATTTGAATATCCATCAACACGCAGTCAAAGGGAAATTCACTTAACATTTCCAATGCTTCTTTCCCATGATTCGCTATCGCTACAGTCGCGCCATTATATTCCAGCAAGCCTTTTGCAACTTGCTGGTTTAACTCGTTATCTTCCACCACCAGGATAGTAAATCCTTTCAGTCTCTTATCTTGTTCTTTTATTAAATTCATACTGTTAGCTTGATTTAATATTTCCTTGCACTTCCAGCCCGATGGATTCCAGTCGATATTCTACCTGCATCTGCGAATTTATCGCATACTTGATTTGATATCACTCGGAAATACGCACCACGGCCGCAATGAATCTCCCCCGAATTTACAGGGGAAAGACACGGCAATATTAACCACAAGTTCAGTTTTATTTTCGTTCAGATCCAGCAGCAGTCATTCAGCAATTATTCGTAATTGCCAGACTTGCTATCGACGCGCCGGTAACTATATTACGAGTATATTGTTCATGCCCGGGTGTATCGGCGATGATGAATTTGCGTTTGGCGTGGCGAAATAGCGGTAAGCCCCATCGATGGTAATCCCTTACTCACGTTCGGCCTGCAATCCGTCAGTCAGTAACGATAAAGACACCTTCGCCGCCGCGTTTACGTGTTGTATGGGTGATGGAGGCTAACTGATCTTCAAGAATAGACTTTGAGTCATGCAATACACGGTCAAGCTGATTCCAGCCGAACTCAGACGGTTTACAACGATGGCACATCAAACAAATCGCAGATGTTATTTTATGGGTACAACCTTGCCGCTGTGCAATCCGCATTCTTTGTTTTCCGGTGCTTCCCACCACCAGCGCCCGGAACGGATGTCTTCCCCCGGGGTAATGGCACGAGTGCAGGGCGCGCAACCGATACTGGGATAAAATTTGTCATGCAGTTTGTTATAAGGCACGTCATAGTGCTTGAGATATTCCCAAACTTCCGCATTGGACCATTCCAGTAATGGATTGACCTTCTGCATGCGATTATCCATGTCGTAAGCCGATACTTTCAAATTCGACCGGGTCGATGCTTGTTCACTTCGCATACCGGTGATCCAGGCACGTTTACCCTGCAAGGCGCGACGCAGTGGCTCGACTTTACGGATATGGCAACATGCCTTGCGCAACTCGATACTGTCATAAAACCCATTGACGCCATGCTCGGCGACATAGGCCTCAACCTGTTTTACATTGGGAAAATAGATGCGCAACGGTGTTTTGTACCGCTCCCGCACGACTTGCATCAAATCATAAGTCTCTTGCGGCAAGCGGCCGGTATCCAGACTGAACATATCGATATCGAGCTGATAGCGGTCAATGATATCGGTCAAGACCATATCTTCCGCGCCCAAGCTGTTGGCAAAGGTCACCGGCGCAAAGTCACGGATTGTTTCGGTCAGAACCGCAACAACCTGCTCGATTTTTTGTTGCAAATCACTCATTGACCGGATGCCGCTTCATTTGCTTTGCGCTGTACACGCCGGAATAACGGCAGTTTTTGATCAAACGAAGTTTGATACACTTCAGAAAAATCACTCAAACCTTTTATTACATCTTCAATTTTCCGGTCCGGGCGAGGCGCAAACGCGTCAAAACCCACGCGCTGCAAATAAAACAACTGATCGCGCAATACATCGCCAATCGCACGCAACTCTCCGCTATACCCTAAGCGCGCACGCAGATTAAAGGCGATCGAGTAACCACGGCCATCCGAGAATTTCGGAAAATCAACCGCAATCACGGAAAATTTTTCTATATCGCCTTTCAATTCTTCTGGCCGCTCATCGCTGGCCAGCCATACGCCGATTTCCTTGCGATCCTGCAATGCTGCGCGCTGCGCTTGCCATACTTGCAGCGGCACGATGACTTTACCGGCTGCAACAATAACATTTTCAGGTGTTTCTTGTTCCTGCAGCCGCAACACGGTCCAATCATCCGCGACAATAGCTTTATTTTTGATAATCATATCCATTAAAACCTAGGTGAATAATAAGGCACCTCATATTGCGCGGGCAGCACGACGTGTTTGCCGGCGGCTTCATCTTCCTGCGCAACGAAATCGGTCGCATAGACATGTTCTTTGAAAGGCGCATGGCCGATGCGGCGTACCGTGCTGATAAAACTTTCGTCTTCGAAGCGTTCACGCAAATAGACATGAATCAAGCGTTCAATGACTTCCGGCACTTGATGAAAAGTAAAGGAAGGACCGATAATTTTGCTGATCGAGCTATCGTTACCTTCCGCGCCGCCGATTGATACTTGATACCACTCATCGTGATCTTTCTTCTCCACACCGGTGATACCGATATTGCCGATGTGGTGCTGCCCGCAGGCATTGACGCAACCAGAAATATTCAGCGTAATTTCACCGATATCGTACAAATAATCCAGATTCTCAAAACGCTCGGCAATCAATTTCGCCAGTGGAATCGAGCGTGCGTTAGCTAGCGTGCAGAATTCCGCGCCCGGGCAACTGATAATATCAGTCAGCATACCGATATTGGGCGTCGTCAGCTCTTGAGCGGAAGCCTCTTGCCACAGACTGATCAAATCCTTTTGCCGGACGTCCGCCAATACCAGATTCTGTTTATGCGTGATGCGCAATTCACCGAAACTGTAGCGATCCGCCAGATCCGCAACAAAATTCATTTGCTCAGCGGTAGCATCGCCGGGGGCATTGCCCGGTTTTTTCAATGACAATACGACAATCGCATAACCGGGAACCCGGTGCGGCTTCACGTTGCGCGAAAGCCAATTCGAGAACGAGCGGCTGTCCGCTTTGAATTCATTCAACTTCGAATCATGATCGGGTAATGTTTCATACACCGGATCGGTAAAGAATGATGCGACCCGATCGACTTCCTCGCCGGTTAACGTGCCGGGACCGTCCTTCAGATCCGCCCAATCGGCTTCGACTTGACGTTTGAATTCATCGATCCCCAGCGCCTTGACCAGAATCTTGATACGCGCTTTATATTTATTGTCGCGGCGGCCATATTGGTTATATATCCGCAGAATGGATTCGACATACGTCAAAATATGCTGCCATGGCACAAATTCACAAATCTCACTGCCAATAATCGGTGTACGTCCCAATCCGCCACCCACCACAACCCGGAAACCAACTTCGCCTTGCGCATTTTTGATAGCCGCCAATCCAATATCGTGCGCATAAATGGCTGCACGGTCTTCTTTACCTCCGCTGATGGCGATCTTGAATTTGCGCGGCAAATAGGCAAATTCCGGATGAAATGTGCTCCATTGGCGCAAAATCTCGGCATACGGGCGCGGATCCACCACTTCGTCCTGTGCAACACCGGCAAATTCATCCGAGGTGATGTTACGCACACAATTGCCGGAAGTTTGAATACCGTGCATTTGCACCGACGCCAAATCGGCGAGGATATCGGGTGTATCCTGCAATTTGAGCCAATTAAACTGAATGTTCTGACGTGTGGTGAAATGACCATAATCGCGATCATACTTACGCGCAATATGCGCAAACATACGCATCTGCTGCGAAGAAATCAGGCCGTAGGGCACCGCAATCCGTAACATGTACCCATGTATTTGCATGTACAAACCGTTTTGCAGCCGCAACGGCAAAAACTCTTGCTCGGTCAATTCACCGGAAAGACGGCGGCGCACCTGATCACGGTACTGCCTGACACGTTCATCCACTATTTGCTGATCATATTCATCATAGCGATACATCGTTAATTTCCCCGCCTATTCATTCAAAGATACCCAATGGATTATGCCTTTAGGATTCTTGCGTATACCGTTTCGACACCGGCAGCAATAGGGCCGCATCCAATGGAAATTTGGCGCCATACTTCATGATATGGTCCACATCATCGTCTTCATCATGCCGCAATGCCATGCCGATATAGGCATGCTCACCGCTTTCACCCACCACGATACCGATCCGTCCGCCACAACCATTAAACCATGTTACTTGTTTCGGTTTATTCTCAATATTTGTACTCATTAATCAATCCTAGTTTCATTAATGGGAAATTGCCGAGACCTGCCAATGGATCAGCAATCCGCCACCCCAGCCGCTCATCTGTCAGCTTGATGCACGGAACAGCTTCTATGCTTCTATTAAAATTGAACACACTGCAATCGTATTGATCAGCCGTTACCGGTATTTAGCCGTTCTTGTCCACATTATTTTTACTACTGGAGCTTAGCGTAGTTTGTTATTTTATCAAAAAACCAAGCGGAATCGCCTGTAACTTGTCACGACAATCAATTCTAGTGTGTATGATAAATGAAACTGACCAGAGAACCTGACAGAATAAATCTTGCAACTGCATTTTTCCCTTTTAACCGCATGGCATGATATCAATACCTATTTATAAATCAAAATAATATTATATTAGATATATATCACCATTTTCTATTAGCAGGCGTGACCTATGAAACTTCAGCAACTGCGCTATTTATGCGAAACCGCCAATCAGGACATGAACTTATCTAGGGCGGCAAAAAATCTGCACACCTCTCAACCGGCTATAAGCAAGCAAATTCAATTGCTCGAAGAAGAACTCGGCGTCGATATTTTTCTACGCAATGGCAAACGCATTGTAAAAATAACACCGCCAGGACAATTGATCATAAAAACAGCCGTCAAAATGCTGCGTGATGCTGACAACCTGAAGAAAATAGCGCAAGAATTTACCAACGAAGCCGGCGGCACGTTAACCATCGCGACTACACACACCCAGGCGCGCTATTCTTTGCCACCTGTAATCAAGCGTTTTACCGCGCGTTACCCTAAGGTCAAACTCATTTTGCGGCAAGGCAGCCCGGTACAGATTGCCGCTTTGGTCACCTCAGGTGAAGCGGATATTGGAATCGCCACCGAAGCGCTTGAACAATACAAAGAACTTGTCATGCTGCCCTGCTATCAGTGGAACCGCTGCATCATTGTGCCGCCCAAGCATCCGTTGCTGAAATTAAAAAAACTCACGCTGGAAGCGATCAATCGCTATCCCATCATCACTTATGATTCGGCTTTTACCGGCCGTTCAAAAATCAACCAGGCATTCGCAAGCTGCGGATTGGAGCCCAATGTAGTACTCACCGCAATTGACTCTGACGTGATTAAAACCTATGTGGAGCTGGGACTGGGTGTTGGCATTCTTGCCAACATGGCCTTTGATGCCAAACGCGATAAAACCCTCAGATCCATCGATGCCAGTCATCTATTTGAACCCAGCACCACACGCATCGGCATCAGCCGCAATAGCTATATACGTGGTTATATTCTTGATTTCATCGAAATGTTTGCGCCTCATCTTGATCACGCCAGTATTCAAAGCAAACTGGAAAGAGGCAAATCCGCCGATCCCGAGAATGCAAGTTGATTCTCACCGGAATTGAAAGTACGATGATCGCAAAGCTATCCGGCCCAAGCAACTAGTGCCCAATCATCTGATGAGGTGAAACATGAAAAAGATTCTGAGTTTGTTTTTGGCATTACTCGTTCTGATCATAACCGCTCTTGGTTCCGGTGCTTACAATATGGCAGCCACCGAGAAACATTGGGCCATTACTGAAAAAATCATCGAATGGGTACGTGAAAGCTCTATTGAAGCACGCGCCAAGAATCTGGAAGTACCGCCTTTGGATGATGAAAAGCTGCTGCAGACAGGCGCGGTTCACTACGATGCCATGTGCCCGGTCTGCCATCTTGCACCCGGCTTGAAGCCTACGGAGCTCTCTGCCGGTTTGTACCCCCAGCCGCCGATATTTCATCAGCGCGAACCGGTCATCGATCAAGCCGAAAAACAGGATCGCGCCAAGAAATATTTCTGGGTCATAAAAAACGGTTTGAAAATGACCGCCATGCCAGCCTGGGGACTCAGTCACGACGATGACTCGATCTGGGCGATGGCGGCCTTCATCCTCAAAATGAGCCATATGACACCCGAGCAATACGATGAGCTCGTCCATTCAACCAAGGATCATGCGCATGACCATAGCCATGCGCATGAACATTAACCGGAAAAATCCGATTTCCTCAACGATCTCCGGTTCACTGATCGAAAACTACACCCACGCGGATTACCGGATCGGCACCGCGGCTGACTGCATTACGCTAAGAATCGATCAATACTCCGAACCGCTCGTGCAATTCCTGGTGACATTAAATCAATCGTGCGCGGCGATCATCAGCGCCTATAACCCCTACAGCCAATTAGTCAGCGATGAGGAAAACGTAGCAGCGCATGAATCGCTCAGACATTTCCTGGCGCGTCATGCCTATCAAGGTATCGAAAGTGTGCACACTGATCCGGCTGGCGTATGGCCGGCAGAAAAAAGTTTTTTTATTCCCGGAATCGATATACACAGCGCAAAATCATTGGGGCAGCAATTTAACCAAAATGCGATTGTCTGGATTGATCGTGACGCAATTCCCCGCCTTGTCTTGCTGCGCTAGTCGCGTAAGGCATTTCATCCATTACCTGCAGTAACAAAATAACTTGAAATTTTTCAGGATATCCAAGGTCGAAAAATTCTGTATAGCTGGCAATACAAGCACGATGCTATACTCAATCTTTTAATAACAGTTTGGGAGACAAAACAATGAAGCAGACACTCACCTTTCTGACTTTGGCTTTTCTTAGTTTTGGATTACTCGCTTTCGATGCGGAAGCAAAACGTATGGGCGGCGGTAAAAACATAGGCACGCAACGCCAATCGGTCAATCCGGCACCCAATACACAAAAAGCAGCACCTGCTACAACACCAGCCGCGGCTCCTTCCACTGGCAGCAAATGGGGCGGTGCATTAGCGGGTCTGGCAGCAGGCGGCTTACTGGCTGCGCTCTTCATGGGCGGTGCGTTTGAAAATATCAACATGATGGATTTTGTGATTATGGCGTTACTAATTGGCGTGGTTTTCTTCGTCATCCGCATGCTGCGAAAACCGAGGACGGAGAACGCTCCTTCAATGCAATATTCCGGCATGGGTGCTGCGGACACGCAAGACCGCTTCAATGCGCCACCTTTCACTGCACCGGCAGAAACTGCATCCGGTGAAAACAGCGTAAGCGCATATCAGCAGCCGAATATCCCCGCAGATTTCAAAGTAGAGCCTTTTATCCGCAACGCCAAGGCTTCGTTCATCCGCTTACAGGCCGCGCATGATCGTGGCGATATCAATGAAATCCGTGATTTCACAACTGCAGAAATGCTGGCGAAATTAAGCGAACAGATGCAGGAAAGAGGCGATACGCAACAAAAATCGGAAGTCATGTTTATCGATGCTAACTTACTGGAAGTGGAAACCACCCAGGATATGGCGATTGCCAGCGTGCGCTTCACCGGCCAGCTGCGTGAACTTCCAAATGGCGAACCGGAAGCCTTTGATGAAATCTGGCACGTGCAAAAAGATCTGAAAGATCCTAACGCGACTTGGTTATTGTCAGGAATTCAACAAGTTTCGTAATTCTTTAGCAAAGTAACACTGTAAATTAAACCCCGGCCAGACATGCCTCTGACACTATAATCTGGCCGGGTTTCAACAAAAACAGAATCTCTTTTTTCTAATTCTCATCAATTCTCAGCATTTCCACTTCAGTCAGAGCCATGTCTACGAGAATATCAAAACTTGTCATGGTGTTGGCTTTCGCACTATATGCTTCGCTGGTGGCATTCAATAACCTCACCGATTACAACTCGAATTTCACGCTGGTAGCACACGTGCTGATGATGGACACCACATTTCCCGGTAATGAAGGGTTATGGCGCGCCATTCATTCTCCGGCTATTCATCACACCGTTTACGGCCTCATCATAGGCACCGAAATCATGATTGCCGCGCTGTCCTGGCTGGGCGGTTTACGTTTATACCGGAGCATCCAAGACCCCGCTGCTTTCAATCAAGCAAAAGGTTTGGCAATTCTCGGACTGACACTGGGTTTTTTACTGTGGTTTACCGGATTCATGACGATTGGCGGCGAATGGTTTTTAATGTGGCAATCGGAAACAGCCAATGGGCAGCAGGCTGCATTCCGCTTAGTAATGATCATTGCCGTCATCCTCATTTATCTAACCCAAGCGGATGATAAACAGCAGATTTGAATGACTGTCGGTTTCTCCGTGCGATATAAAAACAGCCCGCAGATACTACGGCTTACTTATTCGATAACAGAGCATCAATCCCGGCCTGAGCAATCTGCGCATCCTGATGCGACCGTACGCCACTGACACCGACTGCACCGGTAAATTGATTTTCGACCATAACCGGCAGGCCGCCTTCGATCGGTAGTGTTCCAGGCAAATTCAAATAGCGCAAATGCCCTTCAGCAATATTTTCTTCCCAAATTTTAGTCGGACGGCGGAATGCAATCGCCGCACGCGCTTTCTCAATCGCGACTTGGATACTACCGTACTGCGTCCCATCAAGGCGTTGCAGATGCAATAAATGCCCGCCATCGTCGACAATAGCGATGACAACCGGCCAGCCGTTCCGTTTGGCTTCCGCCTCCGCTCCGGCGGCTATTTTCTTCGCATCATCCAGCGTCAGTATGAGTTTATGAGCCGTCATCATTACCCTTGTTTAAAATAAAATCGTACCAATCAAATTCCAGCACCATTTTCATACACTTCCTGCCGCATCTGCGCTTGAGAAATATTGCTGCCCGGCGGCACGCTACGCGTTAACCAAACATTGCCGCCGATGGTCGATCCGCGCCCGATGGTAATGCGCCCCAATATCGTAGCGCCAGCATAAATCACCACATCATCCTCGACAATCGGATGACGCAGATTCCCTTTCACCAAGGCGCCGTTCTCGTCCACCGGGAAGCGTTTGGCACCCAGTGTCACCGCCTGATACAGCCGGACATTCTGACCGATGATCGCGGTTTCTCCGATCACCACGCCGGTACCGTGATCGATAAAGAAACTGCCTCCGATCTGCGCTCCGGGATGGATTTCGATACCAGTTACCGAATGCGCGATTTCCGAAATCATACGTGCGATCAACGGCACCCCCAGTCCATGCAGAACATGCGCCAGCCGGTAGTGCATGATCGCCATGATGCCGGGATAACAAACCAGTACTTCATCGACATTGCGCGCCGCCGGATCGCCCTCATACGCCGCTTTGATATCGCTCTCCAGCAGCGAGCGGATTTGCGGTAACCGTTTGGCAAAGGACTGCGTAATGGCAATCGATTGCGCACGATCTTCATCGCTGAGCATTTCCAATCCCGAGTTATAGTGCAATTCATTTTGAATTTGCACCATCAGCTCGCGCAACGTCATATTCAGTATATGCCCGACATAGTGATCAATGCCTTCATCCGCCAGCTCCGACGAACCCAGTCGGTTCGGAAACATAGCCGCGCTCAAGCCTTCCGCAACACTGGCCATAATCCTGCGCGACGGCAATCTGGGTGGCCGGTCATGCCGGTTGCGGCTCTCCAATGACGCCAGCCGCAGCGCGCGCAGCTCCATTACGATACTGTCCACATCCAATTGCGTGCTGCGCAGCAAAAGGTCTCTTGTCTGCTTACTATTGTTCACTCTGTTGCCAAGCCTTGCGCATCAAACATACCTTCAAAAAGAATACTGCTCAGATAACGTTCGGCGGAATCCGGCAATATCACCACGATGGTTTTACCTGCATTTTGGGGTCTTTTAGCTTGACGAACCGCAGCTGCTACCGCAGCGCCGCAGGAAATACCCGCCAAAATCCCCTCTTCGCGCGCCAGACGCCGCGCATACAGTATGGCCTCTTCGTTACTGACTTGCTCAATTTCGTCCACCAGCGAGAGATCGAGATTATCCGGTACAAAACCGGCGCCAATCCCCTGAATTTTATGCGGCCCGGGTGCCAGCGACACGCCTGCACGCTTTTGCGACAGTACCGGACTCGCGGTAGGCTCAACCGCCACCGAGGTAATGGCTTTGCCTTTGGTTTGCTTGAGATAACGCGAAACACCGGTAATCGTGCCGCCCGTTCCCACACCTGCGACAAAAATATCGACAGCGCCATCGGTATCGTCCCAGATTTCCGGACCAGTGGTTTTCTCGTGGATGGCCGGATTGGCCGGATTTTTGAACTGTTGCAACAATACATAGCGCCCAGGATTAGAACCGACGATTTCTTCAGCTTTGGCCAAAGCGCCGTTCATGCCACGCGCACCTTCGGTCAATTCCAGTTTGGCGCCGAGCGCAACCAGTAACTTGCGCCGTTCCACGCTCATCGTTTCCGGCATCGTCAAAGTCAGCGGAATTCCCCGTGCCGCTGCGACAAACGCCAATGCAATCCCGGTATTGCCGCTGGTCGGTTCGACAATCTCTTTTCCCGGACCCAGCAAACCTCTGCGTTCAGCGTCATCGATCATCGCCGCGCCGATGCGGCATTTCACCGAGTATGCCGGATTGCGCCCTTCGATTTTCCCCAGCACCAGCGCTGCCGCACCATCCGTCACCCGATTGAGCCGCACCAGCGGGGTACGCCCAATCGATAATGAATTATTTTCAAACCAATTTGCCATGAGTTTTCCTTTTTGTATGTGATGCAATTGCCCGCGCATCATAACCAAACTGTGATACCGGAACATAACCATTTCACTATAGCGCATTCATTCCGAAGCTGAAAGTGAAAACCGGTTGATTTGCATCCGTAAGAAACAACTCAAAACGCAATTTGCATGCGCGAAAACAACACTTTCTCTTCCGCCCGGTTCGCTCCACCACCGGCGGCGCCCGTGAAATGGGTCTGATTGTAATCCAATTGGAATTTAATATTGCGATTGAGATACTAATTAATGCCGATAGCGAAATCTTGCGCTTTTCTAACCGCGTGATCCGAATCACGATAAATTCTTTGCATCCATGCAAATCAAAATTCCATACCCGCATCCCCCCGTAATGAACTGCGAGAGAAATTCAATTTTACTGAGCAAATTTGCAATTGGCATTTTGATGCTGTCCTGGGTTTCGATAATGAACTTGAATACTGCAATGCAAGTAATAATTCGATATCAACCGCGCATAACTTCCAGTAGTGCTGCTCGCCCGCACCCCATCCTTGCATTCGAGTGCTTGGAAAGCACAGCTTACAGGGTTAACTGATTGTCTTCGGGGCGATAAACCTCTATATTCGATATTTGTAGCCCCCGTTACTTAAACGAGAGAAGCAAATGGTGCTCTTTCACCCTATATTCGCAGTTTTTATTATAAAGTTAATTAAGTAGGGTCTTAGGAAGTTAAAGCGGGTTTAAACGTAACAATTTAAGAATTTCATGATAGAGATTATCACGGCGATGATTAAAACGAAATTCGGTTTCTTTCAAGTGCAGGTAGAAAGTATGT
>NZ_QPHG01000015.1:0-79437 GCF_040240425.1 Nitrosomonas sp.
CGTGGAAGTGTTCTGCCAAATGCGTTACCTTCCACAACCGGGTTTGATAAAGCCGCCAGATTTCCTGACGATCCAATAATGTTAAGCGAGTGCGTTTGTGTATGTTCATCTACAGTATTCTCCTGAATACTGTAAACAACGCTAGGAATTCTTACATATAAGCGTATCGCTTATCTTTCTCTAAGCAAAATGCCTAGAAATTCATGGATGATGGTTTGATGCGCATTATCATCCCGAATGGTTCCCCATGTTCTGGTAATTTCTGTTCAAACAAGCTTGAATCCCGCCGCTGGCATCGGGTTGGCGGTTTGATGCAATGCCGCTTGCATGGCGTCATCGGCGGTTTCCAGTAAAACAAACTGCATTGCCATGCGCGTTGCTTCCGGAACATCCCGCAGATCTTTCTGGTTACGCGCAGGCAATAAGACGGTTTGAATGCCGGCACGCTGCGCCGCGAGTATTTTTTCCTTGATGCCGCCGACTGGCAATACCAAGCCGCGCAAACTGATTTCACCGGTCATGGCAACATCGTGGCGCACCGGGCGGTTGGTAAAAAGCGAAGCGAGCGCGATGAACATCGCCACGCCTGCGCTCGGCCCGTCTTTGGGAATCGCGCCAGCCGGAACGTGCATATGCACATCGACACCGTCAAACAGCGCTAACGGAATATTGAGATCGCTGGCGCGCGCTTTGACCAGTGTGAGCGCGGCTTGCGCGCTTTCTTTCATCACATCGCCGAGTTGCCCGGTCAGAATTAGTCTTCCGTTGCCATTGATACGCGTGGCTTCGATGAACAGGATGTCCCCGCCCACCGGAGTCCAGGCGAGGCCGGTGGCGACACCGGGTAAGTCGGTATGCAGCGCGAGTTCGTGTTCAAATTTTTCCGCGCCCAGGATCGCATCCAGATCGCTTACGTCGATTCGCACTTGCTGTTGTTTGCCTTCCGCAATGCGCAGGGCTACGTTACGCATGACCCGGCCAATTTCCCGCTCGAACTGGCGCACACCGGCTTCACGGGTGTAGTTGGCCACGATGCTTTGCAGCGCCTCGGGTGTGAGCGTGCACTGTTCCTCGCGCAAGCCGTTCGCTTCACTTTGACGCTGCACTAAATACCGTAAGGCGATTTGCAGTTTCTCCTCCTGCGTGTAGCCGGGGAGATCGATAATTTCCATGCGATCGCGCACCGGCGGCGGCACGTTGTCGATCACATTCGCGGTGGCGATGAAAATCACCCGGCTTAAGTCGAACGGCACGCCGAGATAATTATCGCGAAACGTCGAATTTTGCTCCGGATCGAGAATTTCCAGCAGGGCGGCGGAGGGGTCGCCTTGCATGCTGGCGGACATTTTGTCGATCTCGTCGAGCATCATGACGCAATTACGCGCGCCTGCCTTGCGTAATCCTTGCACGATGTTGCCTGGCATCGCGCCGACGTAGGTGCGGCGGTGGCCGCGCATTTCGGCTTCGTCATGCACACCGCCCAATGAAACGCGCACAAACAAACGCTGCAACGCGCGCGCAATGCTTTGGCCTAACGATGTTTTGCCGACACCGGGCGGTCCGACAAAACACAGAATCGGCGCCCGGCCGTGCGGTTTCAATTTCTGCACCGCGAGGAATTCGATGATGCGCTGCTTGATACGCTCCAGCCCGAAATGGTCCGCTTCCAGAATCTGCCGTGCGCTATTCAGATCGATTGGCGTCTCCTCGGGCAGCCGCCACGGCAATTCGGTCATCCATTCCAGGTAAGTATGTAGCATCGAGAATTCACTCGACGCGCCCGGCATGCCAGCTTTGGTGATGGCTTCGTCCAGTTGCGTGATTTCTTGATCGTTGTCGCCGTCTTCGCCGAGTTCCTTCTGAATTGCTTTCAACTGTTCGCGCAGCAGGTATTTACGCTCGCGATCTTCCATCTGCTCCTTAGTACGCTCGCCGATTTCTTGCGACAAGCGCAAAACCTCGATACGGCGCGACAGAATGTGCAGCACTTTTTGCAGCCGCTCCTCGGTATCGATGGTTTCGAGCAGCATTTGTTTTTCGCTTACTTCGGTATCGAGCAGACTGGCGGTAATGTCGGCCAGATCGGAAGGCGCGCGGGTGGCTTGCAAAGCGTGCGCAAGCTCCGCCGGTACGCCGGGCAATAATGAAAGAATTTCAATGGCGCGTTCGCGCAGTTGCAGGGCCAGTGCTTCGGTTTGTGTGGTGATGGGCGCCGATTCTTCAATACGCTTTATGCGCGCGGCGAGGAACGGGTATCCTTCGACCAGCGCCTCAATGTGGAAACGCGTAACACCCTGGCATACGACGTGATGTGTTTTGTCGTCGGATGTCATATGCCGCACGATATTGGCGATTGTCCCGGTGCCGCATAGTGCTTCCAATCCCGGATTATCGACGGCGGCATCTTTTTGCAGCACGATGCCGATCGGCACTTTGGATTGCAGCGCGTGCTCAATGGTAGCGATGGATCGTACCCGGCCGACCGTGATGGGCATTAGTACATGCGGAAATAACACCACGTTGCGCATCGGCACCAATGCAACGACATCGGCAGGCAACTCGAGTTGGCTTGTGACAGGTTGTTCCATGGCGGCTCATCCTTCAGAATGTAAGGTAGATTTAATATTCTCTTGGAATATTTGAGCGCTTAACCAGGAATTCAAGTGAGATCCGCTGGCCTTGTTTCAGGTAACCGGCTTTGTCGTGCCGGTTACCGGTAAAACTAGAACATCACGGACGATGCCGCGTTTCTTTCTTTTGCTCGTACCGGACCAATTTGGCGAGATCGAGCAGCTCTTCCGATAATAATTGCAGCGCATCGTCCAGCGTCAGGATACCGGTCAATTCCCCCGATTCATCAACGACCGGCAAACGCCGGATAGTTTTGCAGCGCATGAATTCGATGGCTTCATGCGATGCGGTGCTTTCCTTAATGGTAAATACTTCCGCCGCCATAATGTCACCAACGGTGATGACGGCTGCGTCCAGTTCCGTTGCCACAACTTCTACCACCAGATCGCGATCCGTGACAACGCCGGCCGGAATCTGCCGGCCGTCACGCTTTTCAACCACGATGAGCGCGCCGACATGAAACTGGCGCATCAGTTTGGCAGCTTCCACAATGGTTGCATCCCTTTGGATAACAATGACTTCACGATTGCAAATTTCACCGGCAGACATTTGATTTCTCCTTTCTGGTTGTTATGGAAAAACGGCTAAATTGATGATTCAACGTGACCAATGCACGCGCAACAGATTTTCCGCTGGGTTGTAGTGAAACTCCAGCTCACCCTGGTACGCATCGTGGATGGCTTCACCGATACCGCGCGCGAGGTGAATATCGGTTGTGGTGATCAGCACTTCGTGATCTTTTATCTCCATCGCCATGATCCGCTTTAGCGGGTGCTCGGTTTTTTCCTTTTTCTCAACGTGCTGTACCAAATGCATGATTTCATCCCGGTGTGCGTGGAAGAAATCACCGTGCAAGGTTAGGAATCCAGCCGGATACTGGTCATGAATACGCTGGCAGGCCGGACAGTTGTGCTGATGCGCATTGACCGGCGCAGCAAGCCATTGCCATCGGCCTTTGTGAAATACCGCGCTACATAACGGACAAACAGTGGGTTCGGGAAGCTTGTCTTTGATTTGATAAGCATCGTGAATTTGTTCCTGGAAAACACCGTCATGCCGTGTAATTTGATGAAAGCCAGGGTGTGCATTTTTTGTGCTCATGATAAATTCCTCCTTCTACTGCAACTGTTTCAGTTTGAATGAGAAGTCATTTTTTTATCTTTTTACGTTCAGCCATGCGTTCGTGAAAGATTGAACATCCGTTCCATCTTGCGCGCTCTGATAATTTTGTCAAGGGTTTCCGTCATGGGATCCATTGGCGTATTTTCCCAGCGTATCCGCACAATCCAATGCGGCGGCCAAAGGCTACTTGGTGGTTGAGAAGGGCCATGATCGGGCGACTGAGTATGGTATTGCCGCGCTATTTGCGGGCATGATCTTCCAGTTGGCGCTTGGCGGCATCGAAAGCATCGCGCACCGCGACGTAGACATCTTCATTGGCAACACGATTGACCACGATTTCGCTGCCGAGTACCGTCATGTCGATGTGCACGTCAAACATCCGGCCCTGATGGTGGTGTTTGTGCGGAAGTTCGACGACGATCCGGCAGCTGGTGATGTGCGGATAAAGCTTCTCCAGTTTTTCCGCTTTTTCGCGGATGTGACTTTCGAGCGCTTCGGAGTGGGGGGTATCGCGCGTGGTGATTTGCAGTGTGACTTCCATGAAATTTTCCTCCTGTTGAATTGAGTTAAACGTTTCTGGTAACAGCTACCCTTTGATGCATACTTTGGGGCGCAGAAAAGCGACTCTACGCGCCAGTCCCGCTTGTTCCGTGACCTCAGCCACCTGATCGACATCTTTGTAAGCGCCCGGCGCTTCTTCCGCTGCACCGCGCATCGAACGGGTGCGGATCAGGATGCCTTGCCGTTCGAGGTCATTGATCAAGGTCCGGCCATCCCAGTGTTTCAATGCTTGGTTGCGGCTCATGGCGCGGCCTGCGCCGTGGCTGCACGAAGCAAACGTCTGATTGGTGCTGGTGCCGGCGAGAATGTACGAGCCGGTGCCCATGCTGCCGCCGATGATGACCGGTTGCCCTACGTCACGGTATCGCGCTGGCAGTTTGGGATGCCCGGGTGCGAAAGCGCGCGTGGCGCCTTTGCGATGCACGTGCAGCCAGCGGGTTTTGCCGTCCACTTCATGCTGTTCTTCCTTGCAAGTGTTGTGCGAGATGTCGAACAGCGTTTCCAGTGAGGCCTGGGGATAGATTTCGGCAAAGGTGTCACGTGTCAGGTGCGTCAGGATTTGCCGATTGGCCAGCGCGCAATTGATCGCGGCATTCATCGCGCCGAGGTATTGCTGCCCTTCCGGCGATTTGATCGGGGCGCAGGCCAATTCCCGGTCGGGCAGGTGGATGCCGAGACGGCTGGCCGCCTTAGCCAGCATTATCAGGTAATCGGTGCCGATCTGATGACCGAGTCCGCGCGAACCGCAGTGGATGGAAATTACCAATTGGCCTTCGCGCAGACCGAAAGCCTGCGCAGTGACGTTGTCGTAAATGCGTTCCACGACTTGCACTTCCAGATAATGATTGCCTGAACCCAGTGTGCCCATTTCACCGCGTTGGCGTTTTTTCGCCAGCTCGGATACGTTGCCCGGCACCGCGCCGGAGACACAGCCGTTTTCTTCGACATATTCCAGATCCGCGAGATCGCCGTAGCCCTGATTTACAGCCCACTGCGCGCCGCCCAGCAGTACTTGATCCAGTTGTTTCGGGTTGAGATTGATATGGCCTTCTTCGCCGACACCCGTCGGGATCGTGGCGAACAACCGATCGGCTAGTTGATTGAAGTAGGGCGCCGCATCGCGCACATCGAGATTGCTGCGCAGGCAGCGGATGCCGCAGGAAATATCGAAACCGACACCGCCAGCTGAGATGATGCCGCCCTGTTCGGCGTCGAATGCCGCCACGCCGCCGATGGGAAAGCCATAACCCCAATGCGCGTCCGGCATGGTTATTGCCGCGCCAACCAGACCGGGCAGTGCGGCGACATGGGCGATTTGTTCCAGCACTTTGTCGTCCATGCTTTCGAGCAACGGCGCGCTGCCATAAAGCAAGACTTGCGCGCGTTTATCGCCGGATGCCTGGGGCAGCGTCCAAAGATAAGTGTGCAGCTGTTGTAATTGTTGTAGATTCATACATCTACCACGCAACGGGATTCCCAGACTGGGCCAATTGGTTTTACCGCGAGCATGGTCAGTGTTGCACCTTTGACTTCCACACCGCGTTCCAAGCCGTCGTGCCATTTTTCCCCGGCGGCTTTGGCATGCCAATGATCATTCTGGCGTTGGATGTGAAAATGGCTGAACACCATACCGAGTTCCCGCGCCTTTCCTAAAATGAGATTAAGCCAAATCACCAGCGCCAGTTCAAGGTCTGCTTCTTCAAATTCGAGTGCCACCGCTGTCTGAGGGTGTACCGCTTCAATGTTGGTGATAATCGCGAAAACCGCATGCGCTGCCGCCTCAAACGATTGTTCGATGGTCAGGCCGCGGCCGATAATCCCGATGTCGGCATCGTGTTCAAAATACGATGAGCTCATTTTTTAATCACTTTATAAAAATGTAGTTTTATTGTAGTATTTTTGCCGGAAGAAATGTATCAATCTGAACGATCGTTGCGCTTGATCAAAGAGTAAGCTGTGTGGATGAAGCGCAAGAGGGCTTTACATGCCGGACACAAGTCCGATAGTGCCGCCATCTTCGAGGAAATCGCCAGATTCCCTGGAGATTCAAGGCGCCAATCGGTTTCGCATTGGCGCTCTATTTTAATGACGATAAGGAGCACAGCATGATTTTCGCCGATCGCATGGCAGCAGCCGGGAAGCTGGCGGACGCATTGTCCGGATATCGCGATAAAAATCCACTGGTACTCGCTATCCCGCGTGGTGCGGTGCCGATGGCCAAGGCGATTGCGCAGCGGCTGAACGGCGAACTGGATGTGGTGCTGGTGCGTAAGCTCCGCGCTCCCGGTAACCCGGAATATGCAATCGGTTCCGTCGATGAAAGCGGCTGGGTGTATTTGACGGAATATGCTGCACGGGCCGGTGCCGATCAGGCGTACATCGATCAGGAAGTATCGGCGCAATTAGAAACCATCCGGCAACGGCGCGCGCACTATACGCCCGAGCGCGCACCGATAGATCCCTCGGGGCGTATTGTGATTGTCGTTGATGACGGACTGGCTACCGGCTCGACCATGATTGCCGCACTACATGCCTTGCGCAATCAGAAAACAGCGGAATTGATCTGTGCCGTTCCGGTGGCGCCGCCGGAAACCCTGAAGAAATTGCGGGGCAAAGCCGATCGCATCGTTTGTTTGTCAACGCCCGATGATTTTTATGCTGTCGGGCAGTTTTATACGGATTTTCCGCAAGTGAGCGATGACGAAGTGATTGCGTGTCTTGCCGCCGTGTGAGTCCCTATTTACCGGCACTCATTCAGAACAGCATGAATCGAGTGGAGCAGGGAGAGAACATCACGCTCACCGGTACTTGAAATTGTATGAACCGTCATTACTTCAATTGTATTGGCAAGTGAGGCGGGCGCCGGTATCCTTGAAAAGATGAGGACGATGTGCCGCTTGCTGAAATTGCAGTGCTGCTCGACCGAACCAGATACTGTGGCGAAAATGCTCATCCGTTGCGAATAGAAAGCTTTATTACCGGAGAATTTACGTACCAGTGAACCTTAATCCCGATTCTTAATCGAATGATTTATTGGTTACAGCTCCTTACTTTATTTTTGATGACCTATGTACCTCGACAAAATTTACGTATTACAAACGGGTGTAAGTCTTAAAGTTTCTACTATGGCGCTGCAGGAATTGATTGCCAGAGCGATCAACACAAGAAAATTTCCCGAACTTCAGAGCATTCGCAGCACGACGGATTTATACGCATATCTGTCGGTTGTTGTGTGCGCTGGCGCAGAGGATTTGATCAAAAGGCGGCAGCGTTGGATTAATCATAAAACAAAGGCGGACTTGATCGCCGGTCAGCCGGTTCCATTCAATACTTTCTGCAATCTCTTCTGGCGTAATCTGGACGAGGATGATCCGGATGGCGATGAATGGCAACAACTGATTGCCAGTGACGAGTTTTATTCGCAACTGACTATCTTGCTGCATAAATTGCGCATTGCCGAACGTAACTTGCAGCAATATAACGGTAGTGCAATGCTTGATTTCAATCTCGGCTCGGCTTGAGCCAGTGTGACCGGAACAGTTAAAAGACCACGCTGTTTTGGTGTCATGAAGAACAATCCCGCTACCTGAGCGGGATTGTTTTAAGCAATGTCAGATTCGACAATAGTTTTACTTTTTGCGGCGGATGGCTGTACCAAGTAATCCCAATCCGATCAGCAGCATCGCATAGGTTTCAGGTTCTGGAATCGTTGGAACTTGTGTCAGATGAAAAGTATAGCTACTGCCGGCACCGGGATCAGGCATGCTTAAATTAAATAATCCATCAGTAGTGCCACCATTTGCCAATGCTCCTAAGTAGTTCAGATTAGTTGGGCCGCTAATGGGTGCGTGTTCAAGTGCAAATCCTGAAAGTGTTGAATGAGAGAAATCGGTGAATACAACTCCACTATGCCCACTAATAGTGAAGTGAAAGTCAGTCCAGTCTACTCCCGTATTATTCGTTATAAGTTCGGTAACGTTGATGCCAGGGGCACCAGTGCCGTGAACAACCGTAAATTCGAGGTCGATGGGATTCACGCTATCAAAAGTTTTATTTATTGTTAGGTTACTGCCGCTAAGATTCCAGGAAAATGTTCCCAATCCTAACCCGCTAGCGGTAATATTGGATATATCTGCCGATGCGGATGCAGTGGAAACTGATCCGGCAAAGAACAAAGTAGCTACGAGTACTTTTGCTTGATTATTCATTTTTTTCTCCTTGATAGTTCTGGTACATAGCAGTTCACTAATGATGTATGCATTCGCGAACATCTGATTTTTGAATCGCTTTCACCATTATCTTGATATCCAATGGCCCATAACCTTATTTCGATGTTTGATTATTTGTTATGATCAAATACGTAATAGTGAAAGTGTTGTTTATTCTGGGGGTAAATTTCACTCATTGATATAAGGGTTATGCTTATTTTTCAGAATAATTAATGAGTAATGTTTGTAGGAATTTTAGAGTCTTATTGCTGTTCTGTTGCGTGCAGCCATGCTTGACGCCGCTGGTGTGAAACTGAAGTTTGTGTTTTAGAAGACTAGGGAAACCAGTGCGAGAAATTCAAATCGGAGTGCGATGAGAAGCGATTCAGCGTTGCGGTAATTTCCGGGAGAGTTCGTTCCGATTGCAAATTTATACCGTCATTTCAGACCAATAACTATTCGACAGTAAACGCTTTGCCATTATTTCCTGTTTAGCGGTGATTTCGCCAAGTCCCATGAAGTGTTGCCGGTTATATAGGCGTATTACTTCTCCGACCGGAATTGCGGTGCTATCCGGCTGACATTCGATGGTGCGGCCTTGCTGCAGCAGTAATGCCGATTGATCGTTTAACGTTACTGCCGGGTATGCGTGTAATAAGCAATCGACCGGTAGTAAGCACGCATCTCTCTCGGCAGTGTTCATTTCCTCTAGCGCCAATAGCGTGTGTGCTTGAGTAACCTGGAAACGATCGATAGCGGTACGGCGCAAACTCAGCAGGTATGCGCCACCGCATCCTAGCGCCTTGCCGATATCTTCCGCCAGTGTCCGGATGTAAGTACCGGTACCGCAGTGAATATTCAATTGCAATTCATTGTGCAGCAATGACTGGATTTGTATTCCGTGAATGATAATTTCGCGCGCCTGCCGTTCAATGATTTCGCCCCCTCTGGCATAGGCATACAACGGCTTGCCCTGATGTTTAAGCGCGCTGTACATGGGCGGGGTCTGCATGATGGGGCCGATAAAATCCTGGATGGTCTGTTCACATGTGGAAAAAGCTGGATTCTGAACCGTCTCCGCCACTTGACTGATTTCGCCTTCTGCATCCCCCGTGGTACTCATAAAACCCAGTTTCAGGGTTGTTTCGTAAGTTTTATTGGCGCCCAGCAGCACTGATGAGAACTTGGTGGCTTCGCCAAAACAGACCGGAAGCAATCCGGTTGCCAAGGGATCCAATGTGCCGGTATGTCCGCATTTGGCTGCGGAGAAAAGATGCTTGGCGATCTGGATGGCTTTATTGGATGAAATATTGAGCGGTTTATCCAATAACAGGACGCCGCTGATATTGCGTTTCGCTGGTTTAGTCAAATGAGTGCGAAGGTTTTGTCAGTGTGGTGATCAGCCAGCTTGTTCAGGATCTGGATCGAGATGATGCGTTGCCTTGTCTTGCGCGATGGCTTCGTCGATTAATTTAGACAGACGTACGCCGCGTTCGACCGATGCATCAAAAACAAAGTGAAGTTGCGGCGTGATTCTTAATTTCATCCGGTGGGCGAGATGGGTACGCAAAAAACCTTTGGCATGTTCCAAGCCTTTTTCCACCAGCACATTTTCTTCTTTACTGCATAGCGTGGTGTAAAAGACTTTGGCATTACTATAATCGCGGGTTACTTCGACAGCCGTGATCGTGATTTGCCGTACACGCGGATCTTTGATTTCGTTTTGTACCAAGTCGGCCAATTCGCGTTGTATTTGGTCGGCAACACGCAGGGTACGGGAAAAATCTCTTGGCATATAGGCTATTGCGAATCAGAACTCTGATTACAGAGACCGCGCGGTCTCGACAATTTCATAAATTTCCAGTTGATCGCCGACCTGAATATCATTGAAATTTTTTAACGATAAGCCGCATTCAAATCCTTCCCGGACTTCTTTGGCATCATCTTTGAAGCGTTTCAGCGAATCGAGTTCACAGCTGTGGATGACCAGACCATCCCGCAACACTCTGACGAGCGAGCTTCTTTTGACGATGCCATCCAGTACATAACATCCGGCAACCACACCCACTTTAGGAATGCGATAAATTTCACGGATATCGACGAGACCGATGATGCTTTCCTTGCGATCGGGTGACATCATGCCGGAAAGTGCTGCTTTAATTTCATCAACCGCTTCGTAAATGATATTGTAGTAACGCACATCGACGCCACTGGAACCGATCAATTTGCGCGCACTCGCATCCGCGCGGACATTAAAACCAATAATAACGGCTTTGGATGCCAATGACAGATTGACATCGGACTCGATAATCGCGCCCACGCCACTGTGGATGATATTGACTTTGACTTCGTCCGTTGAAATTTTCTGCAGCGCGTAAGCTAAGGCTTCGCAAGAACCTTGCACATCGGCTTTGATGATCAAGGATAGGATTTTGACGTCTTCTTGCTGGTCAAAAACATTCTCAAGTTTTGCAGCTTGTTGCTTGGCAAGCTTCACATCACGGTATTTACCTTGCCGGAACAATGCGATTTCCCGGGCTTTCCGCTCGTCATCGAGAACCAGCACGGTTTCGCCGGCCTCGGGTACCTCGGATAATCCTTGAATTTCAACCGGAATGGATGTTCCCGCTTGTTTAATTGCTTTGCCATTCTCATCGTTCATGCCGCGCACTTTGCCAAAAACTGCGCCAGCCAATATCACATCACCGCGATTCAGCGTTCCGGATTGCACCAGAATGGTTGCGACCGGGCCGCGGCCTTTGTCGAGCCGTGATTCAATCACAACGCCTTTTGCAGCGGTTTTGACCGGTGCTTTCAGTTCCAGCACTTCGGCTTGCAATAATATACTTTCCAGCAGGCTATCAATACCCTGGCCGGTTTTGGCCGATACCTCGACGAACATCGTATCGCCGCCCCAATCTTCCGGTACTACTTCGTGCGCAACCAGTTCGTGCCGGATCCGTTCGGGATTGGCTTCGGGTTTGTCGATTTTATTGACGGCCACAATGATGGGGATTTTGGCTGCTTTGGCATGGTGAACGGCTTCGATGGTTTGCGGCATGACGCCGTCATCCGCGGCGACGACAAGAATAACGATGTCCGTGATCTTGGTGCCGCGTGCACGCATGGCCGTAAAGGCTTCATGTCCCGGAGTATCGAGAAAAGTGATCATGCCGTGATCGGTTTCCACATGATAAGCGCCGATGTGCTGGGTTATTCCGCCCGCTTCACCACCGGCGACACGGGTGCGGCGAATATAGTCCAACAATGAAGTTTTACCGTGATCCACGTGCCCCATGACCGTGACCACAGGTGCCCGCGGGAGCGATTCAGCTTCACCGGTGGTGGATTCGTGATCGGCAAGAAAATTCTCGGGATTATCGATCTCGGCATATTTGGCGATATGGCCCATTTCTTCGACGACAATCATGGCCGTATCCTGATCCAGCATTTGATTGATGGTCACCATGCTGCCCATCTTCATCAATACTTTGATGACATCGGCGGCTTTTACCGACATTTTTTGTGCAAGAGCGCTTACAGAAATGGTTTCGGGAACCATGATTTCGCGCACGATCGGTTCTGTCGGTGCGGAAAAGGCGTGCATATTCTGTTCTTCGGCATGCGCCGGTTTGCTATGTTTATCTCTGCGTGTGCGCCAACCTTGTTGACCGTTGGTAAGATCGCCACGGGTCTTAACGCCTCGTTTTTTGGTGTTTTCATCTTTCCAGGCGACTTGCTGTTTGACTTGTTTTTTCTTTTTATCGACTTTTTCTTCCGGTTTTACCGCCGGTTTGTGCAGCGTTCCATCCGTCGAAGCGGCTTGAGTGTCCTCTGCGGATTGTCCGGTCTCGGCTTTCTTGGCGGTGGTTGACGGACTGTTGATTTCTGCTTCTGCGGGTGTTGCCGCCCCCGGTTTGATTGCTGTTGGGGATGCTTCAGTCTCAGTGGCTTTTTCCGGCTCTACTTTGTTGATATTGCTGGCAGACTCGGCTTTCTTGCGCTCTCTTTTCTGTTTAATTTCTTCAGCCTGACGTGCCATCAATTCTGCTTGCTTGCGCGCTTCTTCGCTGCGCAGAGCCAATTGTTCCGCATCGATGATGGAGACGGGTTCTTTGCTCGGCGGACTGACGGCCTCAAGTGGTTTAGGGACTTCCGGGGCGGTTTCAGTTTCAGCCGGCATGCCTGGTTTTGTCAGCACGCGTCTTTTTCTGACTTCCACTTGAATCGTCCGTGCCCGGCCTGTGCTGTCAGATTTTCGTATTTCGGAAGTTTGGCGGCGTGTTAACGTGACTTTGCTACGGGTCTCAGTGGTGCCATGTGTTTTTCTTAGATAATCGAGTAACTGCGCTTTATCTTGCTCAGTTAAACTGTCTTCCACCAGCGCTTTTTTTACGCCGGCAGCTTTAAGTTGTTCCAACAGTACTGCCGGTAACAAACCCAGTTCATTAGCAAATTGTTCCACACTCATTTGAGCCATTTATAACCCTTCAACAAACAAAACGACAAGCAGGCTTCCAAAATAAACAACACCCCGGTTAATTTATTACTAACCGGGTATTTAAATCAAGTAAACCATGGTTCACGTGCTTTGATAATTAATTGATTTGCACGTTCAATATCAATACCGGTTATCTCAACCAGATCATCGGCAGCCAGATCGGCCAAATCGGCTTGTGTATTAATCCCTTTCGCTGCTAGCTCGCGCACGAGATTAATATCCATACCTTCTATGGCAAGTAAATCTTCCGCGACATGTTCAACTTTTTCTTCATTCGCGATAGCATCCGTGAGCAGCACGTTACGCGCACGATTGCGGATCTCGGTGACGGTTTCTTCATCCAACGATTCGATTTCCAGCATCTCGTTCAATGGCACGTAAGCCACTTCTTCCAGCGTAACGAAGCCTTCTTGCACAAGAATTTCCGCGATCTCTTCGTCGACATCGAGCTTTTGCATAAAGAGCTGGCAAATTTGCGATGATTCTTGCTCATGCTTGGCTTTGGATTCTTCCACCGTCATGATGTTCAGTTCCCAGCCGGTCAACTCGGAAGCTAAGCGCACATTTTGTCCGCCGCGGCCGATGGCCTGAGCCAGATTATCATCGTCGACCACGATGTCCATGCTGTGCTTTTCTTCATCGACCATGATGCTGCTGATTTCTGCGGGTGCCAGCGCATTGATGATAAAAGTCGCGGGATCGTCCGACCACAGCACGATATCAACGCGTTCGCCAGCCAGTTCACTGATAACCGCCTGAACTCTGGAGCCGCGCATGCCGACGCAAGTACCGATCGGGTCGACACGCTGATCGTTCGATTTGACGGCAATTTTGGCGCGCGATCCGGGATCACGGGCGGCCGCTTTGATTTCCAGCAGACCTTCCTCAATCTCCGGCACTTCCAGTTCAAACAATTTCATCAGAAATTCCGGGGAATTACGCGAGAGCTTTAATTGCGGCCCTCTGGCAGCGCGATCCACTTTATGCAGATAAGCCCGGACTCGGTCACCGACACGCAAGTTTTCTTTCGGTATCATTTGGTCACGAGGCAGCTCGGCTTCGATCTTTCCGGACTCGATAATGGCATTGCCACGTTCCATGCGTTTAATCGTGCCGGTAATTAAATAATCTCCGCGTTCCAGGAAATCATTCAATGTTTGCTCACGTTCGGCGTCGCGTATTTTCTGGAAAATGACTTGTTTTGCGGCTTGCGCGCCGATACGTCCGAACTCAATGGGTTCCAGCGGTTTTTCCAGAAAATTGCCAACCTGAATATCCGCATCGGTTTCTGCCGCATCACTCAAAGCGATCTGGCGCGCAGGATCTTCCACCGCGCCATCTTCGACAACCAGCCAGCGGCGGAAGGATTGGTGATCTCCTGTGGCTCTGTCAATAGAAACCCGAGTCTCGATATCCTCTTGAAATCGTTTTTTCGTAGCGGATGCCAATGCGAGCTCCAGCGCAGTGAAAACAATCTCTTTTTCCACCGCTTTCTCGCGTGCCAATGCATCAACCAACAGTAAAATTTCGCGGCTCATAGTCCTCCAGCCAAATCTATATACCTACAATTTTGGAACCAAACGCGCTTTTCCAAGATTACTCAATTCAAGATCAAACAACTTTCCTTCGCTTTCCAGTTTTATTATGCCATTATTTATTTCCCGCAAAACTCCCACAAAATTCCGTTGCCCCTGAACCGGGATGCGCAGTTTTAGTTTGACCGTTTCTCCTTTGAAACGGATAAAATCCGCTTCTTTCCGCAACGGCCTGTCTAATCCGGGCGATGACACTTCCAACCGGCCATAATCGATGTTCTCAACTGCAAACAGCCGACTGAGATGATTGCTGATTGCTACACAATCATCAATGTTAATACCGCCCTCTTTATCCACGAATATTCTTAATAATTTGTTGTGTGCTAGCCGTTCTACTTCAACCAACTCGTAACCCATTCCTTGCAGAGTCGATTCCAATAATTCTTCTAATACCATAGCTCCACCACAAATAAAAAATGGGCTGAAAAAGCCCATCGAATTTATTGATTTTATTTTAACAAATATTTGCGAAATAGGAAACATAAACTTTCGCCAAAGGTAATATTTTCAGCGATTTTCAGTGCTTTACCAGCACTCTCTGAATAGCCTGTTTAATGATATTTTGAGGTCGCAGTTTTTAATGTATCCGAAATTAAGAAGTATAAGGTGCCTGGAGCCAATGATACAATTCTGTCTCAGTGTATTGAACGAATGAATACCGGAGATATTGCATGTCGACGATTGAATCAGTTTTAAATGAAACCCGTATTTTTCCGCCCTCTGACGAATTTTCTAGCCAAGCCAATGTATCCAGCTTTCAAGCTTATCAAGCTTTGTGTGCGGAGGCCGAGCAGGATTACCAGCGTTTCTGGGCCAAACGGGCGAAAGAGCGGATTCTTTGGCATAAGCCTTTCACACAGATACTGGATGATCGTAATGCGCCGTTTTATAAATGGTTCGCCGACGGTGAGTTAAACGTTTCGTATAATTGCCTCGACCGGCACTTGGTTACCCAGGCGGATAAGGTCGCCATTATTTTTGAGTCCGACGACGGTGAGGTGATACGGTCGACCTACCGTGACCTCCATCAACGGGTTTGCCAGCTCGCCAATGCACTGAAAGCACGCAATATCAAGAAAGGTGACCGCGTTGTTATTTATATGCCGATGCGCATTGAAGCAGTGGTCGCCATGCAAGCCTGCGCCCGTATCGGTGCGATTCACTCCGTGGTGTTCGGCGGTTTTTCCGCTAAGAGCCTGCACGAGCGTATTCATGATGCCGGTGCTGTAGCCATTATTACAGCCGATGAGCAGGTGCGCGGCGGCAAACATCATCCGCTCAAGGCGACCGTTGACGAAGCCATGCGCATGGGCGACACCACTTCGGTTCAATTGATTGTGGTGTATCAACGTACCGGCGGGGAAATTCCATTTAATCCGCCGCGCGATGTCTGGTGGCATGAGATTACACAGAACGCCGGTAACGAGTGTGAGCCGGAATGGGTTGGCGCCGAGCATCCTTTGTTTACGCTGTATACCTCCGGATCGACCGGTAAGCCCAAGGGCGTTCAGCATTCCAGCGCAGGTTATTTGCTGGGTGCTATCATCAGCATGCAATGGATTTTTGACTATAAACCTACGGATATTTTTTGGTGTACGGCCGATGTCGGCTGGATCACCGGTCATAGCTATGTCACGTACGGGCCCTTGGCCATGGGGGCGACTCAAGTGATTTTTGAAGGAATTCCCACGTATCCGCACGCCGGACGTTTCTGGGAAATTATTCAAAAGCATCAAGTGACAACCTTTTATACCGCGCCCACGGCGATCCGCTCGTTGATCAAGCTGGGCGGCGATTTGCCCGCGCAATACGATCTGTCGTCGTTGCGCTTACTGGGTTCGGTCGGGGAGCCGATCAATCCGGAAGCCTGGATGTGGTTTTATGAAAAAGTAGGGCGGTCGCGTTGCCCCATTGTCGATACCTGGTGGCAGACGGAGACTGGCTGCCATATGATTGCGCCCACACCGGGTGCAGTTGCACTTAAGCCCGGTTCCTGCACGTTTCCGTTGCCGGGTATTTTCGCGGCGATTGTCGATGAAGCCGGTCACGAGGTCGAAAACGGTAAGGGCGGCTTCCTGGTGATCAAAAAGCCTTTTCCTTCGCAAATTCGCACGCTGTGGGGTGATCCGGAGCGCTTCAAAAAAGCCTATTTTCCGGAAGATACCGGTCATGGAAAATATTATCTGGCGGGCGACTCCGCTTACCGCGATAAGGATGGTTACTTCTGGATCATGGGGCGTATCGATGACGTGTTGAACGTTTCTGGGCATCGCCTGGGCACGATGGAGATTGAATCGGCATTGGTCGCTCATCCTTTGGTCGCGGAGGCGGCGGTCGTTGGTAAGCCGCATGAGATCAAAGGCGAAGCGGTAATTGCGTTTGTCGTATTAAAAGGCAAATATCCGCACGGCGAAGAAGTGGCGCGAATCACGGATACTTTGCGTGACTGGGTGGCGAAGGAGATCGGCCCGATTGCCAAGCCCGACGAAATCCGTTTCGGGGAAAATCTGCCCAAAACCCGGTCGGGTAAAATTATGCGCCGGTTATTGCGCACGCTCGCCAAAGGCGAGGAAATTACGCAGGATATTTCCACGCTGGAAAATCCTGCGATCCTGGAACAGTTAAAATATCCGTCCAAATAACATCCAACATTACCTTTTAAGGTTCGAGAAAAAACCGGAACAATATGTCATTACCGCTTGTTATAGATTATGAACATGGCATCAGTGCCATTGATGCGCAGTTTCACCGCCCCAAACGCGCGGCGATTCACCTGATTGTCGAAAAAGGCGTGGCCGCGTTGGTGGATACCGGCACCTCGTTTTCCATTCCCGGTGTCATCGCGTCGCTCGAACACAAGAGTATTGCCATCGAAGATGTCGCTTATGTCATCTTGACGCATATCCATCTCGATCATGCCGGTGGCGCGAGCGAATGCATGCGTCTTTTCCCCAATGCCAAACTGGTCGTGCATCCGCGCGGCGCGAGCCATATGGCGAATCCGGCGCGGCTGGTCGCTGGCGCCATGGGGGTTTATGGCGAGGCTGAATTCAAGCGCGTGTACGGTGAGATCTATCCGATCGACGCCGCGCGGATTATCGAGGCACCCGATGAAAGCCGCATCGATCTGAATGGCCGTTCATTACTGTTTCTCGATACACCGGGACATGCGCGCCACCATAATTGCATCTTCGATGAGCGCAGCCAGTCTTTTTTCACCGGCGATACATTCGGTGTTTCGTACCGCGAATTCGACGTCGACGGTTTGGAATTTGTTTTCCCGACCACTTCGCCAGTGCAATTCGATCCTGCCGCAGCGCACGCTTCGATTGATCGCATTATGCGCTATCAGCCGCGTTACGCTTACCTGACTCACTATAGCCAGATCGGTAATCTGACGCGCCATGCGCAATCCCTGCATGAATTGCTCGATGCGCATGTCGACATTGCGCAACGCGCAAAAAATGATGAAGACCGTCAAGCGGTAATCTCAAAAGCTTTACGGGAAATCTTGTTGAAGCGGCTGACACAGCAGGGTTGCCAGTTGCCGCTGGATGCGATTGATGAGCTTCTGCGCTCGGACATTCGCCTGAATGCACAAGGATTGATTCATTGGCTTGATCAACCGACGGAGCGTTTCAAACAGCTCTGATTGTGAAAAGACTGGTCTTGGCAGCCGAATAAAAATGGGGTTAAGGCGGAGAGCCTTAACCCCGTTTTTGGAGAGAGTGAAAGTCTTACGCAGTAACTTTTTTGCTCGAGTAATGGGTTTTAGTTTTGGTCGAGCTTGCTGCCATGGCGATGACCAAATAGTTTACGTACAGAATCGTACCAAGGATGATGTCGGAGATAACCCACTCGGTTGCTGATTCCGGCAAATCAAACATCGACAAAACACCAAAAAATGTGCTGCTGATGACCAATGCTGAAATAATAAAAATATGTCCTGTTTTCATGAGAATTTCCTTATTTGAACTTTATTGAGGTTGTTTGAAAAAAGCGTTTACGGCAATTGGATAGAAATCTTCACAAAAAGTTCACACTAATTTCACATTTACTTCACATATTCTGGCTTTCTATCTGAAAGATAAGGAAATTATTTTTAAAAAAATATAAAAATCTAGTAAAAAATGTACTTCACCAAATTAAGCTAAAATGATTCTGATAAATTTTTAGGGAGATTTAGTGAATGGATGTGTTGTTTTCACCGCTCGAACTGGGCGCACTGACTGTACCGAACCGCATTTTCATGGCGCCGCTAACGCGCTGCCGCGCAGGCGACGAGCATCTTCCGAATGCCATGATGGCGCAGTATTACGCGCAACGGGCAAGCGCCGGATTGATCATTGCCGAAGCGACGATAGTAATCGAGGGCAACTCAGCGTTTTGGAAAGAACCGGGCGTTTATTCCGAAGCACAAGTGATCGGTTGGAAATTGGTCACCGATGCGGTGCATGCCGCCGGTGGCAGAATTTTTCTGCAACTCTGGCATGGCGGCAGAGCCTGCCACCCATTGCTCAATCGCGGCGCGCAGCCGGTTGCGCCGAGTGCCATCGCCATCGCCGATGAAGTGCGTACGCCGGAAGGAAAAAAGCCGTATGCCGTGCCGCGCGAATTGCGTGATGACGAATTGCCCGGCATCGTTGCTGGATTCAAACAAGCCGCGCAGAATGCCAAAAGTGCGGGTTTTGACGGCGTTGAAATCCACGGCGCAAACGGTTATCTGCTGGATGAATTTTTGCGTGACGGCTCGAACAGACGCAGCGGCCCTTATGGCGGTTCGATTGAAAATCGCGCGCGGTTGATCTTGGAAGTGCTCGAAGCGGTTAGTGCGGTATGGGGCAGCGAACGGGTCGGGCTGCGTATTTCGCCGCTCAGCAGTTACAACAGCATGATCGACAGCGATCCGGCCGGATTATCTACTTGGCTGGCCAGACGGCTCAATGACTATCATCTGGCATACTTGCACGTGATTCGCGGCGATGTTTACCGCCAGCAAAGCGGCGATGTTCTGATGCCGATCCGTGAACATTACAACGGTGTCTTGATCGGCAATATGGGATACACCGCGGTAGAGGCGGATCGCGACATTGCCGCGGGCAAAGTCGATGCCGTGGCTATCGGCGTCAGCTTCCTGGCGAACCCCGATTTACCGGCGCGGATCAAAACCGGCGCAGCGCTCAATCCGCCCAATCCGGCCACGTTTTATACGTGGGATGCACAAGGCTATATCGATTACCCGGCATTAACCACTTCGTGAGTACATAAAATGCGGCTGCTATCCATTATTTTTCTCTGCGTTGCACTCAATGGGTGCTTATCAATTCCGCAGAATGTTGCGCCGGCTGACGGCTTTGAGCTCAATAAATATCTGGGGAAATGGTACGAAATTGCCCGGCTCGACCATTCGTTTGAACGCGGACTCGACAACGTGACGGCGGAATACTTCCTGCGCGACGATGGCGGTGTCAGAGTCATTAACAAGGGTTTTTCAACGGAGGAGAACAAGTGGAAAGAAGCGGAAGGCAAAGCCTATTTTGTCAGTGATCCGCAGCAAGGCTATTTGAAAGTTTCCTTCTTCGGCCCGTTTTATGGTGCTTACATCGTGTTTGAGCTGGATAAGGAAGACTATCAATACACCTTCGTCACCAGCTACGATAAATCGTATCTGTGGCTGCTGGCGAGAACACCCACGGTCAGCGATGAGGTGCTGAACCGTTTTATACAAAAATCCGGCGAACTGGGTTTTGCGACGGACAAACTGATTTTTCCGAAACAGGACTAACTCAAACTTGCGATGTGGATTGAATTCACGCGATGCAACAATTACTGATTACACTTGGAATTCTATTGCTGGTGCTCGGCCTGCTATGGCCCTGGCTGTCACAACTGCCGCTCGGCCGCTTGCCCGGCGATATCCATATCGAACGCGAGAACTTCAGCTTTCATTTTCCGCTGATGACGGGGCTGATCATTTCCATTGTGCTGACGCTGATTCTGTGGTGGTTACGGAAGTAAAACAATTCAAATTCAATTAGTTGTTTCTAGATGTGTAAGAAAGTAGCGCCCGAATTCTTGGTTCAATTGCCTAACCCATGGCACTATGTCTTCAGCCTCTAATAGGTTAAGAAATCTGGGATCGTAGTAATGTTGTTGATAGTGGTAAATGCCATTCCGGAATCGCTTCAGAAGTTCAACATTTTCTGAAGATAGTAATGAGTCAATTATAGTGTCAGTAAGCTTAGTTTCTTTCCATCCTTCTATAACTACATAGAGTGCGGCATACCAATGTGAAAGAAATAAACCACAATCACTAATGAATAGCTCCTCAGAGTCTATGATTGATGAAAAGCTTGATAACTTATCTTCGAAATGTTCTCTAAATCGGTTTGCCCCTATGTAGTAACGATGAAGGGCGAGCAATTTTTCCAAAAATGTTACCTCATTTTTTCCAAAAACGTTTGATAGTTTTTGAAAGTGCGTTAACGTTGAGATTCATGCCAAATATACTAGGCTTAATCTCTAAAATTTCAGGTGTATTCTCGATACTATGAATTAAATCTCAAATTGCTCTTCGCCAACCTTCATTAATGTCCTTGGCGCCAACTTGATATTCAGCTTTTTTAAAGCTTCTAACCTGTATGTATTGAGCCTAGAACGGTCTCCAGTTTTCACATAATGCTGTGCTGCTGCAATAACTTCCCATGATTCTTTATCTGGTTGCACTTTTAATAACTCCCGAAGCTAACCGTTTGTGGTAGCTAGATAATGGTGGTACTAGGATTACCAATCTTATTTTAATTTAGATCAATTAGTTTCTCCATCCACTCCCTTCGTCAACTGGTGAATCACCTTTCCTGTCATGTCTTGCAACGTCACTTGCAGCGGCATTTTACCTAGTGCATGCGTCGCGCAGGAAAGGCAGGGATCGTACGCACGCACGGCGACTTCAAGGTGGTTTAGCAGCGCTTCGGTGATTTCGTGGCCGTCAAGGTATTGATTGGCGACCACGCGTACCGATTCGTTCATGGCTTGGTTGTTGCTGGTGGTCGAGACGATCAGGTTGGCTTGCGTAACCAATCCTTCGTCGTTGACCTGATAATGGTGAAACAATGTGCCGCGCGGGGCTTCGATGACGCCGATGCCTTGCGGTTGCCAGTTGCCTTTATCCGCCAATAAATCGGTGCCGGTGATGTCCGGGTCTTGCAGCAAAGCGTGGATCGATTCGGTGCAATGCAACAGTTCGATCATGCGTGCCCAGTGGTATGCCAGCGTGTCGTGTACCGCTCCGCCGTTGCCATAGCCTCTGAAGCGCAATCGCGCGGCTTCGGCCAGCGGTGTTGAGATGCGATCGCAATTGTTGATGCGCGCGAGCGGGCCGACGCGGTACCAGCCTTGTCTGGTTCCCAATGCGGAAAAATACGGGAACTTCAGGTAGCTCCACGAACGCACTTCTTCTTTGAGGATTTGTTGATAATCGCAGTAATCGAACTGATCGAAAATCGAACTGCCGTCGGCAGCGCGTGCGCGCAATCCGCCGTGGTAGAACTCCAGTTCGCCGTTGCTGCCGGTCATGCTGAGATAGTGGCTGCGTAGCGTGCCGAAATCACGATGTTCCGGGTGCGCGGTGTGAATTTCTTCGTTCAGCGCCAGTGCTTCCTGACTCCATTGCAGAATATCGTCAATTCCGGTTAGCAACGCATCGCGCTCAGGCAGCGTGAGCGGTTTGTTCATGCCGCCGGGCACAGTGCCGGTGCCGTGAATGCGTTTGCCAGTGATCGCTTCGATGATTTGCTGGCCGAATTTGCGCAGTTTGACGCCTTTCATTGCAATTTCCGGAAATTGCTCCAGCACCCCGGCAATATTGCGCTGTCGCGGATCGCTGCCGAAACCGAATAGAAAATCGGGCGACGACAGGTGGAAGAAATGCAGCGCGTGCGATTGCAGCATCTGGCCGAAATGCAGCAAGCGGCGCAGCTTGGTTGCTGTTGGCGTGAGTTGCCGCACCCCGGCGATTTGATCCACCGCTTTCCCTGCCGCCAGTTGGTGGCTGACCGGGCAGATACCGCATAAGCGCTGCACGAAAAACGGCACTTCCCAGTACGGGCGGCCCTGGATGAATTTCTCGAAACCGCGGAACTCGACGATATGGAAGCGCGCTTCGACGATGTGGTTATTGTCGTCGATCAGCAGCGTGATTTTGCCGTGCCCTTCGACGCGCGTGACCGGATCGATGGCAATGCGGCGGGTTGTCGGCGATGCGGGTTTGTCTGGCTCCATAGCGCTTAATCGTAATGCAATTGGGATTTGGAAATGACTGGCTTTTGTCCGGTCAGCAGCGGTTCGAGCAGTTGCAGAAACGCATCGGCGGAAGGCGGGCAGCCGGGTAGATAGTAGTCGATATGCACCACTTCGCTGACCGGGTATACCTTGTCGAGCAACAACGGTAATTCGGGGTCATTGGGGATTTGCGGGTGAGTGATGCCGGTTCCGCTCAAATACACTTCCTCCAAACACTCCTGCAAGTCGAAATAATTGCGCATTGCCGGTACGCCACCGTTGATCGCGCACGCGCCGACCGCCACCAAGATGGCACAGTTGGCGCGGAATTCGCGCAGCACATGCACGTTTTCCGCGTTGCACACACCGCCTTCGATCAAGCCGATATCGCACGGCCCGCAGTGCTTGATGTCGGTAAACGGTGAACGATCCAATTCAACCTGTTCAAGTAAAACGGCGAGACGTTCGTCCATATCCAGAAAAGACATGTGACAACCAAAGCAACCGGCCAATGACGTGGTGGCGATTTTGAGTTTGCGTTTGATCGTGTGTTCAGTCGTCATTTTTTATCGGATTCCTTGACGGATAGTTCTTACACAGCGGGTGCATGGCGTTTTGTTTTACCTGTCATTAAATGCCGGTCGAATGCGGTTATTTTCATGAATAATATAATGAATTGCCGATGCAGAAATCCCTTGATCTGGGTTACGATATGAGAGTATAACGTAACTGAACTAAGGGACGGGTATCAGTAATCCCGGTTATAAAACCAACGGCTATCACGCTGGCTTCGTCCTCGTAATTGCTAACAAAAAACATTCGCATATCCCAAGGAGAACTTTCCAATGAAGAAATATTTACCTGCAAAAACAATTGTAGCGCTTGCACTGTTGGCTGGATCCCAGCTCGCACTTGCAAACACGGTCGTAACCCTCGGTGATCAGGATTTTGCCGACGGTGCAACACCCACAACCGGCGACTTTTTGACTGCCGGAAGCGGTGAACCTGCGCCGTTCAATGGTGTATTCAGCGGAGCGGATACTATCTCGAATTTCTCCGCCAGCTGGACATTTTCCTATGGCGCAATCGTGGATGTCATTACCGGTGGCAGTTTGAAATTCGGAATTTATGAACATGAATCCGCCGCCACTGGAAATCAAGTGGCGTCTTTTACGATCAACGGAACTGATTTTACCGGTGCGCTCAATACGCTGTTCGAATCGCATGGCGGCGCCAGCCGGGAAGATAACGTGTATACGTTGACGTTGCCATCATCAACCTTTGCCGGACTGGCGTCGGGTACGGTTAACGTTTCTCTGTCGCTGGCGGGTCCGGGATTGGGCTTGTTTGGTGAAACGGCATTTAACGGCGCTGCACTGGATTTTGCCACGCTGGATATCGCAACGGCGGTTCCGGAACCACTGACGAGCACTCTTTTGTTGATGGGCCTTCCGGCAATATTGGTTGCAGCGCGGCGCAAGATGGTTTGATGCGGGCGTGATTGTGACTGAAGTTTTTTTAGGAACGAGGAGAAAATTATGCCCGATCCATTTATAGGTGAAATCACGACTTTTGCCGGCAATTTCGCCCCCGTCGGCTGGGCTTTATGTCAGGGTCAGTTACTTCCAATTGCGGAGAATGAAGCACTGTTTTCGCTCATCGGAACAACCTACGGCGGCGACGGTGCATCGACTTTCGCTTTGCCAAATCTCGCCAGCCGCATTCCGTTGCACCAGGGTGCCGGACCCGGCCTTAGTCCAAGAGTGATCGGCGAGTTGGGTGGCAGCGAGACAGTCACTTTGACTACCGGGCAATTGGCGGCTCACAACCATACCGCAGTTTGCTCTAACACGGCTGCCAATAGCGCCAGTCCTGTGAACAGTTACTGGTCGACCGATCCCGGTGGTAATACCGGGGCGTACAGCACGACTGCTGGCAGCACCATGGCCGCTACGGCGATCGGCAATACCGGCGGCGGGCAACCGCACAACAATGTGCAACCCTATTTAGTCATCAATTACATCATCGCACTCGAAGGTATCTATCCTTCCAGAAGCTAGGGGATGAGAGTTCTACGCGGTGATAGTTGAACAAAGGAGATCCTGGCATGAGTGATCCGTATATTGGAGAAATCCGTTCGTTCGGATTTAATTTCGCGCCGGTAGGCTGGGCGCAGTGTAATGGTCAGTTGTTGCCCATTGCCAGTAACACGGCGTTATTTTCGATTCTTGGTACAACCTATGGTGGTGATGGCAAAACAACTTTTGCGCTGCCCAACCTCCAGGGCAATGTTGTCATGGGCGCAGGAAAGGGAGGCGGTCTCTCTAACCGTGTTTTGGGCGAATCCGGCGGCACGGCGACGGAGACGTTGACGATTCAGCAGATTCCTTCGCATACTCACCCGGCCAACGCGCAAGCCGGAAACGGCAATAAACCGGATCCTGCAGGAAATTTCTGGGCGCAGGATCTGGGCGGAAGCAAGGAATACGGCGACAGCGGACCGGCGCAGATGGCGGCTGGAACAATTACCCCTACCGGCGGTGGACAAGCGCACGATAATCTGCAACCGTATCTGGTGCTGAACTTCTGCATTGCGTTGCGAGGCGTATTTCCGCCTAGAAGTTGAAGCAGGACATTTCGCAGTAAAAATTCGACAAGATAATGAGAGGATAGTATGGACGATCCATTTTTAGGAGAGATTCGGCCCTTTGCATTCGGTTTTCCGCCCAAGGGCTGGGCGAGTTGCGATGGGCAGTTGTTGCCGATTGCGCAAAACACTGCACTGTTTTCGTTATTGGGCACGATGTACGGGGGGGATGGCCGCACCACGTTTGCGCTGCCGGATCTACGCGGCCGTGCGGGGATGCACGTGAATCCGGCGCATACCCAGGGAGAGCGCGCCGGGCAAGAAAACGTGACGCTCACAGCCGCTCAGATTCCCCCACACAGTCATACGGCAAACTGCAGCAATGTGGTTGGAACTCAGACCAGTCCGGCGGGAAAGTTCTGGGCGCAGGATTCCGGCGGCAATGTCGTGTTCAGCAGCACAGGTGGCGCCACCATGGCTGCCACAGCGGTTGGTAATGTCGGTGGGGCGCCACATCCCAATATGCAGCCCTATCTCGTAGTGAATTATTGTATTGCTTTGCAGGGTATTTTTCCGAGCCGGAGTTAGTAACTCAATACCATTGGCAAAGCCGATGGTAACGGTGTTTAACGGAAGAAATGTAAGAGTTTGCTCCTGAGCTGAAATTTCTTCCGTTAAACGATGGTTTTGTGGTTTTTTACCCAGCAAAATGCGATGGCAAGCACCGTTTTTTATGCTTGTACTGTGCGTTTATGGCAGTGAATAGAAACCAGACTGCCAAGCCCAAACAGCATCAGCGCCCATGTGGCCGGTTCAGGCACTGCAGTAGTTGCCGTGTACTGAAAATCATCCAACAGATACCCATCCCCAGCAGTGAAATCGTCGAAAGTAATGCGTGCCATGCCGGTGAAGTTAAGATTGATAAATTCATCGGATGAGGTGACAGAACCGAGCAGGTTATTCGCTACATCAAATGCTTGTACAAAAATTGTATCAACTTCCGATGTATAAACACCACTAATCCAGTTGTGGAAAGTGAGACTGTTGGTCGTTGCTCCACCTAATAACTCCATCGTAATTTCTTGCCCATCGTGTAACGAGGAGAGTACTCGACTGGATCCCGATGGAAAAGGAGTGAGATCTCGAATTTGCGAGCCTAGTCCTGAAAAGCGCACACTGGTCCCATCAACAAGCAAAGTTGTCGTATTTCCCGCATAAGTACCTACCGGTTCACCCTGAAAATCGATAAGTGAAGCATTGGCGAGCGGGGCCGCGGCTATCGACGAGGCTATGACCAAACTACGGTATAAAGTATGCATGATATTTTCCTTATTAGAAATTTTAGAAAAAACCAAACTATATTAAAACATGGTTGTTTGCACGGCTGGGGGCTATCTAAGGCACAACGAGGTACAAAGTCGCGTACGAGATTTTGCAGATATTGACCAGGCCATATTGAGTTCATTTTGGCTTCTAAATCCAATCGTTAATGTACTGAATCTGACCTGGTCAGTGGTTGCCTGATAATCAATGTAATGCGATCGATGTCAAATTTTTGAATGAGATGTGAAAAAATCTTTACGGCAATTATCAATAATGCCGGATTCCAATTCAATAACAATGCTTTTGCGGTTTTTGTGAAAAATTACCTGCTTTGATTCCCGTTACTGCTGCCGCATCAAGCTATCCGCGTGATCTGTGCGAGCGATTACCTGATTCATCTGGGGGCAAACAACAAGATCAGGAAGAATCAGAAAAGCGGGGGAGCGGCACCGGAATAAAAATTGGGTTTTGGTCTTTTATGAATCGATATTTTGCATTTTGTTGATCTATATCAAGAAAATTGACCTTCGTGAACGGATTTCTTGATCTGAATCAATAAATGGGGTGCCGGTTTGCTTGAAAATGCAATCTCCACTAATTGTTAAACGACGGAGATAATCATGGAAATGTTAGACAGAGAAGATTCTATTACATTTAAAAAACTTGGTTACAATATGACTTTTATCGGCGCAGTCGCAGTAGCGTTGATTGTTATCTCAATATACTTCTCGTAGGCAATCAACGTAACGCTTGAATCCCTTCATTTAAGTGTTTAGTGAACTACCTCACCCCTTGGGGTGAGGTAAAATCCATACCATCGCTGCGATGAAGCGTGAAAGCTAATCGCCAGCGATATCAATCCCGGTCAGAACTGTATGATTACCAGAATGCATTGAAAGCCGAGCACCGGGTATTTTGTGATTTCAGTCAAGAAAAGCTCCAGTGTTGATTGATCCGGAATGCGCAGGGCCGGAACATTCTACGCTTGATGTTCATCCTTGCACGAGACTATTTGACAGCACTATACAAGGCATGTTTGAATATCGCCACGAATTTCAACGGGAGTGTCAAACATGTCAAATCGTGGCGGAAAACGCGAAAATGCAGGCAGGCCGCGCGGCCAGGGTAAATTTGGCGAGCCGACGACAACGATGCGCATACCGGAAAGCCAGACAGCAACGATAAAAAGTTTCTTGGAAGCTTTCCAGCGCAAAAGAGCGAATGGCGATCGCGATATCTCGGTTGTCAATATTGAAGAGAATGAGCTGCTTGTTCCCGAGATTAGCGCGCAACCGACCTTGTTGCCGCTTTTTTCCACCAAAGTGGCGGCGGGATTTCCGAGTCCGGCGGATGATCATGTCGAAAAACGTCTGGATGTCAGTGAGTTTCTGATTGATCATGCAGCATCGACGTTCTTCGTAACGATCAAAGGGGATTCGATGATTGACGTGGGTTTGTTGCCGGATGATAAGGTGGTGGTGGATAGATCAAGAACGCCGGGGATGGGTGACATTGTGCTGGCAGTGGTGGATCGTGAATTCACCATCAAAATTTTGGATTACGGAGCGAACAAAATGCCCAGGCTTATGCCGGCTAATTCATCGGGTGCTTACAGACCGATTTATATCCGTCCGGATATGCAATTTGAGATTTTCGGTGTTGTCATAGGATCGTTTCGCCGCTTCAAATAAGTCGACTGCTGCCGGTTTTGGCTTCGCAGAAAGCAAATCACTTGATTGCATTCCGGCTTGACATCAACAGTAATAGATCTAAGGAAACGCTGAAACATCCAGTACTTCCTAAACAAATAATTCGCTGTGTGATCTGGATGTGTTTTTCATGATTCCTGTATCATATGAGAAATAAACAACGAATTATTTTAAGTGAGTGAAATGCTACCGAAGCCGCAAATAAGCCGGAATGATCCTATCAATCTAATAATATTCAAAAAAGGAAAATGTGATGAATGAAAAAACAGTGAAAGAACAATTGCAAGCTGAGCTGACAAACTTGCAGTCATTAGTCGATGAAGTCAAGTTACAAATGCACCTTGGCGCGAAAGAGGCGCAGGATAATATTCGGCCATACCTCGAGGAGCTCGAGCTGGAGTTAAGCCAAGCGAAAAGAAAATGGGATCAGTTTGAAAACAGCTCAGAAGGTGCATGGGAAGACATTCAAACCGGACTCAGAAAATCCCTAAAATCTATGCAACAAGCTTTCGAAAAAGCAAAGAAACATTTTCCAGAGCAAGACAAAAAGTGATCTTTTTTTAAGGATTGATTGATTTAAGGATCAATCCATTCACTATGCGGAAATTCTGATGTGGTTAGTCTCTACGGGTTTAGTCCCCCTGTGGGGGCATACCAAAACCTCTAACGTCCAGCACAAAATCCCTGGCATCGTGCAGCGGGAGATTCGTAAGCAGCAACCGAAGGACCGCAACAAACAATGGGAAGCGAGGCCCAATGTAGAAATCAGCGTACAATTCCCGCTACCAAACCGAAGCCGGTCGAGATCCGCTAAAATCCCGCAAAATAAGATTTTAGTTTCGCCCTTCTAATCCGCATCGGTTCCGGTGCAAGCAGCAACAGTTTTTTACAACATTATTCACTTCCATTGCTCAAGAAGCGCAATTTCCCAATGTCCATAGAAACCAAAGAAAAACCCAAGTTTGCTGTCGCGGCGGCGGTTCAATTGCCGAATGTCAGCGATATCGAGTTCGAGTCGTCGCTGGCCGAGCTGCGCGAACTTGCAAAGACGCTGGGTTACACAGTCGTCAACACGTTCGTGCAAAAACGCGCCAGCTTCGACACGACCGCGTACTTGGGCGTTGGCAAGCGTGAGGAAATCCGCTGCTACGTGAACAACGATTCCGGATCGGATGAGCCCGAGGAAATAGCTATCCGTCCTGATGACCACGACATCAGCGCTCTCCTGGTCGATCACGAGATCTCACCGTCGCAGGCGCGTAACCTTGAAAACGAGGTCGGTTGCGAAGTGATGGATCGCACCATGGTCATTCTTGAAATTTTTCACCGCAATGCCCGCTCCCGTGCGGCGCGTGCCCAGGTGGAAATCGCGCGTCTCGGTTACATGGCGCCGCGCCTGCGCGAAGCCGCCAAACTTGCCGGGCCGCAAGGGCGGCAACGCAGCGGTACCGGCGGGCGGGGCGCGGGCGAATCGCACACCGAATTGGACCGGCGCAAGATCCGTGATCGTATCGCCGAATTGCAACAGGAAATTGTCGCGCTGGAAGCCGAACGCAAGATCCAGCGCGCGCGGCGGCAAGAGCGCCAGGGACTCGCCAGCGTCGCGCTGGTTGGTTATACCAATGCCGGTAAATCCACCTTGATGCGGGCACTCACCGGCAGCGAGGTGCTGGTTGCCAACAAACTCTTCGCTACGCTCGATACCACGGTGCGGGCGCTTTACCCGGAAAGCGTGCCGCGCGTGCTCGTCAGCGATACGGTCGGCTTCATCAAAAACCTGCCGCACGGGTTGGTCGCTTCGTTCAAATCCACACTGGACGAAGCGCTCGATGCATCCTTACTGCTCCACGTCATCGATGCCAGCGACCCCGGATTTGAGCGCCAACTCGCGGTTACCCAGCACGTGCTTGAAGAAATCGGCGCACATGACGTGCCGCGTATCCGCGTATTCAACAAGATCGACCATGTCGGCGATGCAACGGCGCAAGCCGAATGCGAAACTACCTTAAGTGCCCGTTATCCGGATTGCGTCGTGATGAGCGCGCGCCGTGCCGATGATGTTGCGAGATTGCGCCAGAAAATCGTTGAGTTTTTCCAGCAGAATCTGGTTGAAGCCGAACTTTTTCTGCCTTGGTCGGCGCAACAGCTACGCGGCGCGATCTACACGAATTGCCAGGTGCTGACGGAACATTCGGACAATGAAGGCACTTTTTTCCGGGTTCGTAGCGAATCCGCCACCATCGAGAATCTGCGTGAGCAATTTAGCCGCGCATCATGAGTTTAGCGTCTTTTGCAATCCCGTAATGGGAAAGTCTCGGATTTTTATTGCCCGGTCGAGCCGCTTATTCGCTTAACTCGCTTTCGCGTGCAATGCGCGCGAGATCCAGCAAATTATTGGCGCCGGTCTTTTGCATGATCTTGGATTTGTGGATTTCTACCGTGCGGTAGCTGATGCCCAGATAAGAGCCGATTTCTTTATTGGAATGTCCTTGCACCGCGAGGAGCATGACTTCCCGTTCACGCCGGGTGAGCTTTGTCAGGCATGTGGTTATTTCCCGGTTTTGCGTGGCGTCACTCAATCGTTTCTTGGCTTCGGTAAACGCAGCACGCACGCAAATCAAGAGTTTCTCCCGGATCACCGGTTTGGTCAAGAAATCGATCGCACCGCCTTTGATCGCCCTGACACTCATGGGAATGTCGCCATGCCCGGTAAGAAAAATGACTGGCAGCAAAATCTTACGCCAAGCAAGCTCTTCCTGGAGTTGCAAACCGTCCATTCCGGGCATTTTCACGTCAATGATGACGCAGCCGAAAAAATTCGGCTGATAAGCATTCAGAAAGGTTTTTGCGTTCTCGAAGGATTGTACGTGCATACCGGCTTGTTCGATCATCAGCGTAAGAGAATCGCGCACGGCTGCATCGTCATCTACGATAAAAACGGTGGGTTCCTGCATGATCATGGTCCAAAGGGGAGGGTGAAATGGAATTTTGCGCCTGTTTTTGCATCGGAATCAACCCAGAGTTGACCGCCGTTGTCCTCGATCAACGCACGGCTAATCGAAAGTCCCATACCGATGCCGGATGGCTTGGTGGTAAAAAAAGGCTCAAATATGCGCTTTGCTACCACTTGATCAAATCCCGGGCCGTTATCCTGCACGATCACAACCGCGACATCCTTATCATTGACAGTCTGCACCGTGGTGGTGATCGTCAGAATCGGGAAATCTATGTTGCGCATTGCTTCGATAGCATTTCTGAAGAGATTGACCAGAACTTTTTGTATCTGCGTGCGATTACACTGAACAGCAGGGAGATTCTGCTGCAAATGCAATATCGGGTGAAATCTTCCGTAGCCGTCATTGTATACAATGCTCAGCGCGCCATGAATGACATCGGTCAGATTCGACCGTTCGGTCATCAATTCGCCTTTTTGCAGAAAAGCCAGCAGTTCGTGCAAGCTGCGTCCGGCCCGCTGGGCTTGTGCCACGCAACCTTCCAACGCGCGCTTTAAATTGTCCGCGCTGAAGCTGTCGTTTTGCAGTGCGTGCAGTACTACCTCGCTATAAGCGGAGATTGCCGCCAGCGGCTGATTGAGTTCATGCGCGATTGCGGAAGCCGTGCGTGCCGCCACTTGCTGCTTGAGAATATTTTCGGTTTCGTTGCGGTGCACTTGCAGTTTTTTCTGGATATTTCGCTGCTCTGTAACGTCGCGGGTAACGCCTATCAGGCGGTGTGGGTACCCGGCTTCAAAATATACCCGGCCCCTTGCAGATATCCAGCGTTCAACGCCATTAATGGGATTGATAATGCGGTATTGCGCTTTGAATTCGCCATTGCTGTTGGGATCCATCGCTTTATCGATAGCCGCTTGCCGCGCCTCGCGATCTTCCGGATGTATTGCGGCTACGAATTCTTCGTAACTGACGGTTTTCTCGGAATGCTTGCCCCAAAGCTTGCGCATCTGCCTGTCCCAATAAATGATATTGCGCTTGAAGTCGTAGTCAAAAATGCCCAAGCCGGCTGCTTGCTTGGCTAAACGCAGGCGTTCCTCGCTGGAACGTAGCGCATCTTCGGTATCGAGACGCCGGTTAGCGATCGTGAATAGGATAAGGATGAACAGTTGTTGTCCCGTTTTTATGGGGCTGAGACTGATATCCAGTAATATTTCTTTGCCATCGCGGTTTAATGCGATCAATTCATTGCCAACGCTCAAGGAGCGCTTTACCGGCCGGTTCAAGAACAGCCGTTGATAGTAGCGGTACTGTTTGCGATAGCGGGGTGCGATCAGCATTTCGATGGCCAATCCTTTCATCTCATCCGCGCTGTAACCCAGCAGTTGTTGTGCTGTCGGATTGGCCAGGACGATATGTCCCGTGTTCTCAGTCAACAGCATCGCATCCGCCGCTGCATCGAACACTGTCCGGAAATTCAAACTTTTCACTGCGCTATTCACATTGTTTTCCTGCTGTTGAATTCGAGTGCGTACCGCGGTAAAGCTTACGATAAAAACCTGTAATTTTCTATCAATTTATTGATATGTAAGGGGTTGCCCTTACGTGTCAGCACGAATATTGCCCCCTGTTTTTCTCTTGTAGGATTTGCCAGGTAGGAAATATGACGCGAGTTTGCCCACCATTTCGTTCCGTTTGCATCGCTTCAGTTTGCTGGTGGGCTTTTTTCAAGCGTGCGGATTGTTGGAGGCCTTAACCGCGTTCAGCGGCGCGTTGTTTTCACTACATGATATTAAAACCCTTTAACTGTTTGGAGAAACGAAATGAGTAGAAAAATAATAGCTTACGGACTTGTTCTGGCTACGCTATCCCTATTGCCTGGCCAAATATTAGCTGCCGGGCAGGTGCAGGCGAGTTGTAAAGAGAGTACGGTCAAAGCTAAAACAAGTGCCGATACGACACTCCCCGATGTAACACGTAGAGTCTCCCTCGTTTAATAATTATTCGTATAAGAGGAGTGTAACCATGTCTCTGTCCAGTCTTCTCGTACCGGCGATACTTTTTTTCGCGCTGGGTATGTTTGCTTGCCTCATCAAATCGGATCTGAAATTTCCGCCCGATATGCACAAGATGATCGTCATTTATTTGCTGATCGGTATCGGACTTCATGGCGGCAAAGCGCTTGCAGGATCTGATATGGGATCCGCGCTTCCTGCCGTATGGGCGGCGCTTGCATTTGGTTGCGGATTGCCCATTGTGGCTTATATTATTTTGCGGGCGCTGGGAAAAATCGATCCGCTCAATGCCGCAGCCATTTCCGCGCACTATGGTTCGGTGAGCGCAGGAACCTATATGACGGCAGTTGCGTTCCTGGGGGGCATCGGCGTGACGTATGAAGCCTATCCCGTGATCATGCTGGCGATCATGGAATCACCCGCGATCATGATCGGTTTAGTGCTGGCTGGCTATTCCCGGAAAATTTTGGGTGGAGCCACCAAAGCCGACAAAGGAATGTATAAGCATCTGATCATCGAAGCCTTTACCAACGGTAGTATTCTGTTGCTGTTCGGTTCGATGGCGATCGGCTGGGTAGTTTCCGATCCGAGCTACAAGAAAATTGAACCATTCTTTGAACTCATTTTTATGGGTGCGCTGTGTATATTCCTGTGCGATATGGGGATGGAAGCCGGGAAAAGGCTATCGGAGTTTAAAACCGTCGGTATTTTTCTGGTCTGTTTCGGTATTGCGATGCCATTGATTGGTGCGGTATGCGGATTGTTCGTCGGTCACTTCCTCTTGGGATACTCAATCGGTGGTATCACGCTGGTAACCGTACTCGCAGCCAGTTGCTCCTATATCGCGGTGCCGCCGGCTATGCGCCTTGCGATTCCGGAGGCGAATCCATCGTTTTATCTGACGCTGTCGCTCGGGGTGACTTTCCCATTCAACGTGGTGGTCGGTATTCCTATGTACTATGCGGCTGCCCAGTACTTGCACGAGACTTATTATCCGTGGTGATGGACATTTCCGCGGCTGGTTTGGTTACGCATGATTGAAAGCATATTGGGTATGGGGCAGCGATGCGATGATGAGTCGCTGCCTTCCACGGCACGGAATGTTTCAATCAAAAAAAGTACCGGCTGGAATGTATCAGTGATTGAAATGACTCGGGATAGCCTCAGGAACTGATCCGGAATGTGCTGAGCCTGAGTATAACGACATAAACAATTTTGGGAGAGAAATGATGGTGTTAAGACCAGATATTTTAGCGACGATGAAGCGCATCGAGATCGTCATTGACGAAAAGTCACTGGATGATATGCTGAAGCTGCTTCGGGATGCCGATGTGCGTGGCTACACAGTCATCAAAAAGGCAGGAGGGCTGGGTTCAACCGGTGAGCGCAACCCGGATGATTATGTGCTGGAAGAACATAATGCAGTGATGGTTCTCGCCTGTGAAGAGGACCAAGCAGAGAAGGTCATCATGACGCTTCAACCGAAACTAAAAGATTTCGGCGGCATGTGCCTGATCTCCGATTGCCAATGGGTGATAGGGCCGGCCATTTCATTTTAACCGGATTACTATCACCTCTTGGACGATTAGTCCTTGCGCATCAAACAGAATCCTGGCTGCGATCAGCCGGGATTCTTCATTCACTCATTCCAATCTTGTTCTGTAATTTTAAAAAACCGCGTAATCAATCGCGAAGGTGCGGTGCCGATCGGCTGCTGCACCTGGCCGAATGACAGATTTCAAACCGGCTAGCGCGCTTGTCCGCAACGTCTTTGCGTACATTCGCCCCGTGCTGGATGCTGATCTTCGTTTCATCGCTATCACGCCTGAATGCCCAACCATAAGGCGTATAAGGGTTTGCGCTTAAGTGCTCGCACAGATTTTTCAACCTGTTGTTCTCACGTAGTATTCAAAACAGCTGAATAGATTAAATCGCCGTTTTACTCGAGAAAACTACTAGAGGAGGTATAACAACATGGCCTGGAAAAATGTTATGGTTACTTGCTGGATGGTTTTTTTCATTATCGGATGTTTTTTATGGAGCCCGCACTTATTTGCGGTGGAAGCGGAAAAAGCGAAGGCAGACAAGACAAAGAAACCATTCGTTGTCGTTCAAAACAAAACCGTGTCGGCCAATGGAGCCAATGGTGCACCTTTCAGCGTGCTGGAAACGCTCGGGCATACGCGCTTTGACTTCGATAATCTGACATTCGAAGTCGGCCGTTTCATGATGGACTTGGGTGAAGCCCGCCTGGTAGGGGAACACCGTTGGGGAACCTTATCACCTGCGTTCGACGGTTTGCACTTCATGATGGGCAATACGGATACAAAATGGAGTTTGCGCGTATTCGGCTCTCGGCCAGTGCAACGGGATCCGACATCACTGGACTGGAATACTCCCGAAATTTACTTCTCCGGCGCTTATGTTACCAACCGCGATCCGCGCTGGGTTAACTTCGACGGTTATTTCTTGTAGTTGAACGAAAGCGATAAACTCAGACAACGCAACTTATCGACCACTGGTTTCAGGCTGTTCGCCCATAGCCATCACGGCGAGGTCGGGTATAGTTTCAATACGCCGATGCCGTTGCGGGCCCTTTAATAAAAGCGGTGAGTTCCTGCATGATCATGCTACAAAGGGTAGAGTAAAATAAAATTTGGCGCCCGGTTTCGCGTCGAGATCAATCCATAGCTGACCGCCGTTGGCTTCGATCAATGCACGGCTAATCGTAAGCCCCATGCCGATACCGGACGGCTTGGTGGTAAAAAAAGGCTCAAATATGCGCTTTGCCATAGTTTGATCAAGACCGGGCCCGCTATCTTTTACTATCACTAACGCGATGTTCTTTTCATTCAAAGTTTGCACTTTGGTGGTGATCGTTAAAATTGGTGCATCGACGGTTTGCATAGCTTCTACAGCATTCCTAAAGAGATTCACAAGAACTTTCTGCACTTGTGTGTGATTGCATTGAACAGCGGGAAGATCTTTTTCTAAATTCAGCTTCGAACGAAATCTTTCATATCCGTCGTTAGAAGCGATATCCAACGCTTCACGTATTACATCATTCAAATCTAGCGGTTCGGTTAACAACTCGCCTTTTTGTAAAAAAGCAATCAATTCGTGCAGGCTGCGGCCAGCGCGCTGCGTTTGTTCCACACAACCTTCCAGCGCTTTTTTTAGATTCTGCACATTAAGGTCATTGTGTAATGTATGCAGTACTACTTCACTATACGCAGATATCGCGGTCAGTGGCTGGTTAAGTTCATGCGCAATAGCTGAGGCTGTATGTGCAGCCACTTGTTGTTTGAGAATTTTTTCTGCTTCGTCTCGCTGCATTCCCAGTTTTTTCTGGAGAATTTTCTGCTCCGTCACATCCCGGGCAACGCCCACCAGCCGATTTGCACAGCCAGCTTGAAAATACACCCGCCCCACTACGGAAATCCAACGTTCAGTCTTATCATCAGGATCAACGATGCGATACTCCGCTTTGTACTCACCGTGACTGGCAGGATCCATGGCATAATCAATTGCTGCTTGTCTATCCGCACGATCTTCAGGGTGTATCGCAGTTACAAATTCTTTGTAACTGATGATTCTGCCGAAATGCCCGCCCCAGAATTTGCGCATCTGCCTATCCCAATAAACGATACCTCGTTTGAAGTCATAGTCAAAAATGCCAAAACCAGCTGCCTGCTTGGCCAATCGTAAACGCTCTTCGCTCGCTCGCAGCGCATTTTCAGCTTTCTGGTGTTGCCTGGAAGCTGTGAATGTGATTAAGACGTAAAGCTGCTGCTGAATTTCTAGCGGACTGAAACTCACATCCAGCAACATTTCCTGTCCACAACGGTTGAGTGCTATGAATTTATTGCCAACGCCCATAGGAAGTTTGGCTGGTTTATTGAAAAAAAGCATTTGATAATACCGGTACTGCTTCCGGTAACGTGGAGCTATTAGCATTTCAATTGCCAAACCAACGAGTTCGTTTTCTTTAAAATCGAATAATTGTTGTGCGGCCGGGTTTGCCAACACGACATGACCAGCGTTCTCTGTCAACAGCATTGCATCCGCTATCGCATCAAACAATGTCCTGAAATTTAAGTTCTCAATTGTTTCGATCAAATTATGCATCAACTATATAGTTCGGTTTCCTGGCACAGAAAAGATTACGTTAAAAACTGATTTTTCTCTATTAATTTCTATAATGTAAGGGATAACCCTTACGTGTTTGCACTTACGCGCTTATCCGTATATTGCTATTTTTTATACACAAGTAATATCCCTACCGAAATAAATTTTTTTGTACGCTAATCAAAACTAAATAGGAAGAGGGAAAGAATGACTTGGAAAAATACGCAACTCACCCTTTGGATGGTTTTTACCATTATTGGGTCCTTATTAGGGAGTATTAATTCATTTGCAGCGGAAGTGGAAAAAGCGGAAGCGGATAAGACAACGAAACCATCGGTTGTCGTTCAAAACAAAACCGTGCCAGCCAATGGAACCAATGGTGCACCTTTCAGCGCACTGGAATCACCTGGGCGTACGCGCTTTGACTTCGATAATCTGACCAAATTGATGGAGGATCACAAAACGCCGCTTGCCGCTATGGCGCCCGATTGGCTCAATGTGGCGATCGAACACCGTACTCGTTACGATGTATACGATCACGGTTTTACCAAGAATATTCCGGGATTCAATGATCAGATTCATCAACGTACCCGGTTCTTATTTGAAATCAAGAACATCATCGATCCGCTGAAGTTTACGCTTGAGTTGACCGATATTCGCGCCCCTCTGGCTAACTTCGGGCAAGACCATAACCCGACTATGGCCGATCATTTTGACTTTACCCAACTGCATCTCGGCCTGCACGACAAAAACTTTTTGGGTACGGGCTATGCGGCGAAATTCGAAGTCGGCCGTTTCATGATGGATCTGGGTGAAGCCCGTCTGGTAGGGGGACACCGTTGGGGTACCTTGTCGCCCGCGTTCGATGGTTTGCACTTTATGATGGGTAATACCGATCAAAAATGGAGTCTGCGCGTATTTGGCGCCCGACCGGTGCAGCGGGTTACGACATCATTAAACTGGAACACCCCCGAAACCTACTTCTCCGGTGCTTACGTCACCAACCGCGATCTGCGCTGGGCTAACTTCGACGGTTATTTCTTGCAGTTGAACGAAAGCGATAATCTCAGGCAGCGGAATTTATCGACCACCGGTTTCAGGCTGTTCGCCAAGCCTGCGAAAGGCAATATGGATTATGAGATTGAATCCATGTATCAGTTCGGCGATACCCGGAATAAGAGCGTGTTCGCCCATCGTCATCACGGCGAGGTCGGGTATAGTTTCAATACGTCGATGCCGTTGCGGGCCCTTTATTTATTCGATTTTGCATCGGGAGATCGCGATCCGGATAAGAACTTTGACATTTTGTACGCAAAACGACGGGTCGAGTATGGTCCGACCGGTATGTTCGGGCCGTTTTTCCCGTCCAATCTGATGTCGCCGGTCGGTTTCCGCGCCACGCTCGTTCCCACACCCACCGTGCGCCTGATGATGTCGCATCGTGCATACTGGCTAGCGGATAAACGCGGCGCGTTTGTCGGCAGCGGCCTGCAAGATGCGACCGGCGGAGCCGGCGGTTTTCTGGGCCACATGCTCGATGTCAGTTTAGGCTGGGATCCGCAGTGGAGTTACATGAAGCGGATGAGCTTCGACTTTGGTTATAGCCATTTATTCAAGGGTGATTACTTCGATAAGGTTCCATTCAGCCCGGGCATGAAGGACACCAATTACGGTTACACCATGGTGACCTTCAAGTTTTAACGTTCATATCCATTCGGGAACAGAACGGCTCCTTGCGCTACGCTTAAGGAGCCGTTGATGCATAACGAAGATATAACTATCTTGCACATTGCACATACTCAGAAACTACTCTAATTCTTCGTGATTGCCCAAGCCATTCCAGTCATGTGAGCCTCTCAACCAGTTGCCGCATTTTCCGGTAAACTAGCTCGAATCCGCTTGCCAAGGCGATATCGATCATTCGTGCACTATTTTTTTCAGTGATCAATGCATGGAAGAAGATTTTACCAAGGTTGGTTCGCAAACTGCGCCAATCGCATACGTGATACATGACGATAATTAATATTGACCGCAGTTATACGATATTACAATGGGATTATTGGACAAAATGTCTTATATATTACGTTATGTTTACTAGCATGAAGATAGTCATACGAATAACGGCAATATTTTTTTCATTGTTTTTGACCTCTATACTGATAAGTTTCAGCCTGGCAGTTGAATCCAGTGAATCAACATTCGGTATTGGAATTTTCAGTCTGATGTTGTCGCTGGCGAGCCAGGCGGGGCTAATGGTTTCTACGACAAAGTTTGGGGAAAACAATCGGGCTTTTACGACAGTACTTATGGCTCCAATGACGCTGTTCGTGCTCGTCAGCAGCTACGATGCGGTAACTAGATTGCTGGCCGGTAACCCACCGCTGCTCAAAGCTATCGTTTTCTTTTGGTTGGCACTAGCTGTGTACATCTATGCTTTCTATTTACTATTTAGATCTCGGGCAATAACATAACCATGAGTTTAACACGGACAGTTTGCAGCGGGGCATTTGCTCCGCAAATTATACGCCCCGCTGCAAACCGCTTCGTCGGCAAGCCGACTCCGCTGTGCCGGTTACGATTAACTTGACGTTAGGTTACTCTATGACATCACCACAAACTCAGCAATGGAATCCAGAGCGATACGGCGAGAATGCCCGTTTCGTCTCCGATCTCGGCATGCCTGTCGTTGAGTTGCTGTCGCCTCAACCGGGTGAGCGAATTCTCGATCTTGGTTGCGGAGATGGTATGCTCTCTCTCAAGCTGGTTGATATCGGTTGCAAGGTCGTTGGTGTGGATTCGAGCGCCGAAATGATAAAGGCGGCTAAATCCCTCGGGCTGGATGCTTATGTTATGGATGGGCAATCTCTTTCATTCGAAAGCGAATTTAATGCGGTTTTCTCAAATGCCGCACTGCATTGGATGAAAGGGCCGAAGCAAGTCATAGACGGTGTATGGCGCGCACTAAGACCCGGCGCACGCTTTGTCGGTGAATTTGGTGGTTACGGCAATGTAGCCAGTATTGTCACGGCGCTTGAATCGGCACTTTCCATGCGAAGTGTGACTATCTCTAGTCCATGGTATTTCCCTCGTCTCGAGGAATACAGAAAGCTTCTTGAAGCTCGAGGCTTCGAGGTAAGAACCATCGATCTCATCCCTCGACCAACAATATTGCCGGGTGATGTGAGTAGCTGGTTAGAGACATTTGCCCAATACTACACTTCTGCTTTACCAGTAAAAGAACGCCTGGTTTTTATCGCTGAGGTTGCTGATGCATTGCGCAACGTACTCTGTGACGCCAATGGTAAATGGCAAGTAGATTATGTGCGTTTACGGTTTTCGGCGATAAAGCCGCTCACCGTAACCTAACAATCCGATCAACACGGATGTCTGGTCGCATTGCACCTTTTTGCTACCACTCCAAAATCACTGCCTTCAAGCGCCGGTTATCGTAACGTTAGTTTGCACATCAACCAAAACGCATATTTTTCACATGGATAATTACGATTCAAGTGATATAGCATTGCACTCAAACTTAACTTTCGGATGACTAAAATGGATTACAAAATTTTACTGACGGTTTTCGCCACGGTGTTTATCGCGGAACTGGGTGACAAAACGCAATTGGCCACGATGTTGTTTGCCGCCGATAAAGAAGTCAGCAAACTGACGATATTTATCGGCGCGTCGCTGGCGTTGATTGCGACTTCAGCGATCGGGGTGCTGGCGGGTAGTTTTATTTCCGGTTACATCAGCGAAAAACATTTGCACTATATCGCAGGAGCGGGGTTTATCCTGATCGGTGCGTGGACGCTGATCAAAGCCTAAGGAAGCTCTAAAAACTACTACGCTCGGTCATGCCGTGTTGAGATCAGTCTCAACATGCACATTTACATTTGTGAACTGCGCTCGTCCGATTTCGCCTAGCCTGACCGTGAATGTTATTTGCTTTTCTTTAAACGCAAAGTTACGCAGAGACCGCCATCTGGATTGTTCTCGATCGATAGTTCTCCACCGTACACCTGCATGATATCGCGCACAATCGCCAAGCCGATGCCGTGACCAGGAGTGGATTGATCGGCGCGCACACCGCGTTCCAGGATTCTGGCGATTTCATGCGGCTGGATGCCGGGGCCGTCGTCCTTGACTTGGATCACCACCTGATTTTGTTGATAATCCGCTGCTAAATAGATGCTGCTGCGGCACCATTTAAAGGCGTTGTCGACCAGATTGCCGAGCAGTTCCATCAAATCGCCTTCATCGATGCGCAGGCCGATGCTGTCATCGATGGCGACGGTTATTGCAGGCTGTTTGTTACGGTAGGCTTTGGTGACGGTGTTAACGATCCGGTCGGCCATCGGGCGTAATAGAATCAATCCCATGCCCGGCGAACTGCCGGCGGTTGCGGCGCGGCGCAGCTGGTACTGGATCGTGTTGTCCATGCGGTCGATTTGTTCCTGAATCGTTTTGCGCCGGATAGCTTCATCGTCTTCGCTATGAATGGCGCCCTGTAGTACGGCGAGTGGTGTCTTGAGGCTGTGTGCCAGGTCGGCGAGGCCGTTGCGGTAGCGTTTTTGCTGTTTGTGCTCATGTGCGATCAGAGAGTTGATGCTGTCGGTCAGCAACTGGAGTTCGCTGGGATAAACGCCTTTCAGCCTTTCCTGATGGCCGGACTCGATCGCGGCAAGCTCTACGGACACCTTGCGCAAAGGCTGCAAGCCCCAGCGTAGTACCAGCATTTGCGTGGCTAACAGCAAAACGGCCATGACGCCGAGCCAACCCCATAGATCTTCGCGATAACGGTCAATCTGCGCTTCAAACAGCACGGTATTGGTGATGACATTGAAGGTCAGCGGATGATCGCCGGACGGTGTCTCCCAAGCCACACCATAGCGATAGATAAAATGCGGCTCATCGTTAATCATGATTTGCGCGAATTCTTTTTTGCCTTTTTCCAGCAAAGCAATGTCCGGGATCGGTTTGTTCAGCGATGATGTGGAACGCCAGACGATGGTGTTGGCCGGACCGATGATGAAGGCATAAGTGTCCGAATTCATGTGACCGAGTTCGGCATCGAGTAAGTTAGTCGGCACATCCAGCTCGCCGGAATCTTCCACTTCGGCGTCACCCATTAGCATCAGCACTTTCGCAAACAGCCGGTCTTTGACGCCGACGCGGGCGCTGTCATAAAAAGCGCGATCCAGCGTCCAGGCAATGCCGACGATAAAAATCAATAACACCAGCGTCGCGCTGAATAAAATGCGCCGGTTGAGCGACATCATGACGATTTGTTGCACTCCAACGTGAAGCGATAGCCACGGCCGCGCATGGTTTCGATCGGATTCAGCGTGCCGTCGGGATCGAGCTTGCGTCGCAACCTGCCGACCATGACTTCGAGCACATTGCTGTCGCGATCTTCGTCGTGCGGGTAGAGATAATCCGCGAGCGTATGTTTGGAAAGAACTTCGCCGTGGTGACGTACCAATTCTTCCAACAGGCGGTATTCAAACGAAGTCAGTTCGATGCTTTCTCCATTGACGGTAACGGATTGGGCTGTGACATCGAGCGTGATCGGGCCGCATTTCAGAAGGGTTTGCGGTATGCCGGTAGAGCGGCGCAACAGTGCTTTGACCCGGGCTTGCAGCTCTTCCATCTGGAATGGCTTGGTCAAGTAATCATCTGCGCCCATTTCCAGTCCTTGTACTTTGTCTTGCCAGCTGCTGCGCGCGGTTAGAATTAGAATCGGCAACAAGCTGCCGCGTTCGCGCAGCGCTTTGATAATTTCCAGACCGGACTTGCCGGGCAATCCGATATCTATGATGGCAGCATCGAGCGGGTATTCGGTGGCGAGAAACAATCCTTCATCGCCGTTGCTGCACGTGTCGACCATATAACCTGCCGCTTCCAGTTGCTGCCGGATCTGGTTTTGTAAGCGGAATTCGTCTTCAATGACCAGGATGCGCATCGTTTACTCCTGCGTACATAATAATTTGTTTGGTTGGTAGAACCATGGGATTGCAGTGCGCGTGCTAATGCGTTGAAATGACCGTGCCATCCAGCGCATTGATCAGAACCATATGGACTGTGCCTTGGTTGCTGAGAATTTTGATGCGGTAAGTATGATCGGTCTGATTGATCGCCAGCACACGGCCTTTGAAATGTTGCTGCGCGATGATGATCGCCCGTTGCTCCGTGATGCTGGTAGCCGGATCGTTTTGCGTGGGATGTTCATTGGCCGCACTATGCCTGCCAGCTGTCGCGGGCGTGAATGCACTGATCGCTAGCAGTGCAATGATTGAAATTTTCCACCATCTATTCATAAACAACAATCCCATACGTTGGAGGTAGAAATCAGGCTGGCAACAGGTACGGTATTTTCATGCCTGTTACCAGTCACAACGCGCGTCAGAAGCGTATCATAAAGTCCATATTTCCGGTATTAATGCCCATCATCATTTGCGGAGGGACAACGTATACCGGCGCTGGGTAGTAATTATAGTTGTATTGCGCTGGCGGATAATATCCGCGCGGCTGGCTATAGCCATAATTGTATCCGCCGCCGATGAAATGCTGGTGGTGCCGGTGATGCCCGTGGTCATGGTGATGATGGTGGTGGCGATGATGACCTCTGCCCGCTTGCGCGAGCGATGGGGCGGCCAAAGTGACGGCTAAGCACACGGCAAGCATAAGACCGGATAATTTTATTCTTTTGGTTTCCATTTTTATTCTCCTTTCAGTTGTTCGTTTCAGGTGTCCCTGATGGAGCCAATGTACGCTGGTTTGTCTGAATGAAAACTGAATGGAGAAAGTAACGAGCTGAATGATGCTTGGATTACTCGGCAACGCTCTTGAGGAGAATTTTTGAACACTGATCGCCGTCTTTTTTCATAACCTCCCTAAAACGGTAAGATGAAATCCAGCGAAAATAAAATCTGATCCTTATTGCCGGAAAACGGCCGGTAGGCCGCCGTTTTATACGCATCGACCCGGTCGTAGCGGATGTTTGAGCGGATATTCAATTTTTTGATCAAATCCCATTGGATTTTAAGTGTTCGGGCTATTTTCCAGTTAAAACCGGCAGTGAAGTTATAGTAGTCGGCGGGTGCAATCGTTACACTATTGATGTTACCAGCGTAACTGACGGGTATGCCGTTGACGTTGGTGGTGGCGGCTGCAACACGGAACGGTGAAGGATTGCGGAAGCCGTCTTGATCGCGGAACCATTCGCCGCGTATGCCGACCGATACGTTATCGGTGAGGTCGTGATATAAATGTGCAATTGCGCTGAACCATTCGGCGTCTTTGACGACGTTGGCGTATTTGGGATTGTTCAGCAAAACACCGCCGGCATGACCATAGACATGGTGCAAGACAATCTGAGTCCGCGGCGTGATCTTGTGTTGCAGCACGGCATTATAAAATCCCCATATCTCACTACTTTGTTCCGAAGTTTTGCCATAAGTGCCGGAAAGATGGAACGAGGTTGCTTTATCGTCGCTGGTCCAGGTAAGACCGGTAATGCCGTTCCAGTTTCCCAACTGTTTATCCCAACCTGCGTCCCACCCGCCGTTGGCGCTGCCGGTGAGCGGGCCGCCCAGAATCAGCCAATTGGAATTGATTTTGTAATTGAAGAGTACGCCGGTGTGCGTGAATGGTTCGCCGATATTTAATGTATACGCACGTGTATAAAAGAAATTATCGGGTGCAGGAACTGTTTCGAAGCCAGTCGGTGTATAGAAATGACCAAGCTTGATATTAAGACCGTTGCCGATCGGCACATAAGCTTCCAAGAATGCTTGTGGCAAGGCGATACCGTATGTGCGCGTGGAAGCGCAGCATAAATTAAGATCCCAGTTACTTCTTTTCAAGGGTTCACCAGTATTGACATCGAACGCTGGTACGCCGAAGGCTTGAGTAAAAATGGTGTCGGTACCGAACATGAAATCAAAGCGTCCGCCGAGATCCCATTGATTGCCTGCGGATGCTACCGGGCGGCGCATGAACAGATTCAACTGGTTTAGCTGAAAGCGATTGGCTTGATCGGCAAAAATGACCGGACCGTTAAATCCGCCCGATTGACTCGGATTAAGAGTGGCGCCACCATGGACCCAACCACCGAATTCCAGTTTTTTATATGACAGGAATTTTCTCAGCCCGTTGGCGTAGAGATCTTCGGAATCCATGAGAAAAAAGAAAAAACAGCAGACAACGGTTAACAATAACCACTTTGAATATACTGGATGACCTTGCATGGGGAGGGGGTATGTTTAAAGACGATTTAATTGACAGTGTGCGATTCAAGGGTTAATGAGGAGCGATTTTCCTGGCGCAGGGTATCTCTTTTCTTCGGACGGCACGAGTGTGTAATTGCTCCAATTTAACAGGGTACTCATTATAACCACAAAGTGCACATTGATAAATCAAGAACCGGTATATTTAAAGAAAGCGCAACCAGCTGTGCGGATGCCGCCATTTCAGCGTGCGGTACGCGCGGCAGATGGGGTACAGGATGAACAGCGCCAGCAGTGTGATTGCGTAAGTTTGTTCCAGGCTGCCGCGTTCGAACAGGGGTTTTAAGGCCGTTAGTACGGCGAAGTGCGCGAGGTAGAAGAACAGGGCGGTTTGCCCGAACACCAGCACCGGGTTGTTGCGGTGGATGGTTTTGTTGAACGATTCCAGCCGCATCAGTAGCGACAGCACGATCGCCATCAAGCCCAATTCGAGCAAAGTGTAAACCAAACTAGGCGGGTATTTGCTGACGTGCAGCCAGTCGATCAGGGTGTTGCCTTCGAGGTGCATGAACAGATTGCCGTAGCCGTCGTGGCCGCGGATGATGACGAACAGCGTCAATGCAAACCATCCGGCGGTCATTAGTACGCGCTGTGGTTGCCAGGAAGCGGAGGGATGGACGATGAAGCGCTCACCGAACGCCCAGCCGAGCATCATCATGCCGAGCCACGGCAGAGCAGGGTAGAGCACGGTGTAAGTCGCGCCGAAGTCCGGCGCGAACGTGAGCGCGAGCCAAAGCGGCACGTCGCCACCCGGTTGCCATAGCAGTGTCAGCAGGAATTCGCCACCCGCGATGATCAGAACCGCCAGCCAGAAAACCGTACCCGCACCGAGACGTCGCAGGTAGATCATCAGCATCATGCTGATGCCGATGGCGTACAGCACTTGCAGCACCGGTTTGCCGCCGATTAACGAGAAAAGCACGATGTCGAGCAACGCGATGAATGCGCCGCGCATCAATAACTCACGGTCGATGATGGCATCGTCCATGCCTTGTTGCTGCCGCTGGAAATTGCTGATCGCGATTGAAGTACCGGCGAGGAATAGAAACGTCGGTGCGCAGATATGCGTGATCCACCGTGTGAAAAATTGATCGGCGGCAAAGCGGGTGCCGGGTTCAAACAGTAATACCGAGTCGGCGAAAATGCGCTGACTATTGAAAAACCACGAAGCGTGGTCGAGCGCCATCAGGATCATGACGATGCCGCGCAGCCAGTCGATGGCGGCGATGCGTGGCGCGGTGGAATCGAGTGGCATGATTGCGGATCAGGTGGTGTTACAGCAGAACCAGATTGTTCCTGTGAATGAGTTCCGGTTCATCCACATAACCCAGAATCGCTTCGATTTCGCTGCTGGGCTGTTTCAGGATTTTTTGCGTTTCCACCGCGCTGTAGTTGATCAAGCCGCGCGCGATTTCACGGCCTTCTTCGTCCAGGCAGGAAACCGTTTCGCCACGTTCGAATTCACCATTGACGCCAGTCACGCCAATCGGCAGCAAGCTTTTGCCGTCATCGATCAGGGCTTTGACCGCGCCAGGGTCAAGCGTGACGTAACCGCGCACTTGCAGATAATCGGCTAGCCATTGCTTGCGCGCCGCCAGTACCGGCAATTTTGCGACGAAACGGGTGCCGATGGCTTCGCCGCGGCTCAGGCGCACCAGCACGTTGTCTTCATGCCCGGAGGCGACAATCGTGTCCGCGCCGCTGCGCGCCGCGCGCTTGGCCGCGATCACTTTGGTTTGCATGCCGCCGCGGCTGATGCTGCTGCCGACGCCGCCAGCCATTTTTTCCAGCGCCGGATCACCGGCGTGGACTTCGGGTAACAATTTTGCGTTGGGATCCTTGCGTGGATCGCTGGTGTACAAACCGGCCTGATCGGTCAAGATCACCAGCGCATCGGCTTCGACCAGGTTGGTGACCAGCGCCGCCAGCGTGTCGTTGTCGCCGAAACGGATTTCATCGGTGGCGACGGTGTCGTTTTCGTTGATGATCGGGATGATGTTCAGTTTGAGCAGCGTGGTCAGCGTCGAGCGGGCGTTCAGATAGCGTTTGCGGTTCGACAGATCTTCGTGCGTCAGCAGCACTTGCGCAGTTTGCAGACCGTATTGCGAGAAGCTGGACGCATAGGCTTGCGCTAATCCCATCTGGCCGACTGCTGCTGCTGCTTGTAATTCGTACAGCGCGGTCGGGCGAGATTCCCAGTTGAGCCGCTGCATGCCTTCGGCGATTGCGCCGGAGGAAACCAGGATGATGTCCTTGCCCATTTGCTTGAGCGCGGCGATTTGCGCCGCCCAACCAGCCAGCGCGGTGTGGTCGAGCCCTTTGCCTTGATTGGTGACCAGGCTGCTGCCCACTTTGATGATGATGCGGCGTGCTTGCTTTAACATGGATTCGCTAGTTCGTTTTCCGGAATAGGGTCTTCAGGCTGCGGCGGCAGATGTTGCTCCAGATAGTCCATGATGGCATACGTCAGGAGCTGGCAGCCTTCGCCGGTCAATGCCGAAATGATAAAGTATTTGTCTTGCCAGCCCATCTTTTTGACAAATGCTTGGCACATCTCGTCGCGTTGGTCTTGCGGCATCATGTCGGTTTTGTTCATGACCAGCCAGCGCGGTTTTTGATACAGCGCTTCGTCGTATTTCTTCAATTCTTGTTCCAATGCATGCGCTTCATGCACCAGATCGGTTTCTTCGTTTGGCGGCATCATGTCGATGACGTGCAGCAACAACCGGGTACGCGCCAAGTGTTTTAAAAAGCGGTGCCCCAGCCCCACGCCTTCGGCTGCGCCTTCGATCAATCCTGGAATATCGGCCATGACGAAACTACGGTTCTGGTCGACGCGCACCATGCCGAGGTTAGGATGCAGCGTGGTGAACGGGTAGTCGGCTACTTTCGGGCGTGCGGCGGATACCGCGCGGATGAGGGTGGATTTTCCGGCATTCGGCATGCCGAGCAAGCCGACGTCGGCGAGCACCTTGAGTTCCAGTTTCAACTCGAGTTCCTGGCCGGGTTCACCGAAGGTAAATTGCCGAGGTGCGCGATTGGTGCTGGATTTAAAGTGCAGATTGCCGATGCCGCCGTTGCCGCCTTTGGCTAACAGCACTTTTTGCTGGTCATGCACCAAATCGGCGACGACTTCACCGGTATTGATATCCTTAATCAGCGTGCCAACCGGCATGCGCAGGATGATGTCTTCCGCGCCTTTACCATAGCGATCCGAGCCTTGGCCGCTTTGGCCATTCTTGGCGCGGTGAATGCGGGCGAAGCGGTAATCGATCAAGGTGTTGATGTTGCGGTCGGCTACGGCGAATACGCTGCCGCCCCGGCCGCCATCGCCGCCATCGGGCCCGCCCTTGGGGATATATTTCTCGCGCCGGAAGCTGGCGACGCCATCACCGCCTTTGCCCGCCAATACCTGGATAACCGCTTCGTCTATGAACTTCATAAGTAATTGGCTAATAATTCCTTGCTGTTTTTACGGCATCCTGCAAACAAAAAAGCCCCATCGTTTGCGACAGGGCTTTCTAAGTAAATCAGGTGTATTTGTTTTTATGCAGGTATTACGCTTGCTACTTTGCGTCGTAATGCACCCTTGATACTGAAATTCACTGTTCCCGTCACTTTGGCAAATAAAGTATGATCTTTACCAATGCCGACATTCTCTCCCGGGTGAACCTGCGTGCCGCGTTGTCTGATGATAATCGATCCGGCTGAGATCAATTCACCGCCGTAGCGTTTAACACCAAGCCGTTTTGAATGTGAATCGCGTCCGTTTCTGGAACTTCCGCCCGCTTTCTTATGTGCCATTTATTGCTCCTTAAGCCTTAAGCTGAAATAGCGGTGATTTGTATTTCAGTATAATTCTGCCGGTGACCTTGATGCTTTTGGTAGTGTTTCCGACGGCGCATCTTGAAAATGCGGATTTTGTCGTGACGGCCTTGACCAAGAACCGTCGCACTGACTTTGGCGCCACTGACAAGCGGTGTACCCACGGACACTTTGTCACCATCAGCCACCATCAATACCTGATCGATAACAAGCTCACTGCCATTTTCCACTTGCAGTTGCTCCACCTTCAGTTTCTCACCCACTTGAATTCGATACTGCTTACCACCGGTTTTTATGACCGCATACATAATTTAACTCCATACTTCCCTTTTACAGAACCGCGGATTATACATAAATAACCCTTGATTGTGGTGGAAAATTTAGCGCATTTTATCATTATGCTTGACACTTGGGCATCGTCATTCCTAACATAGCGTTTTCTACAAGGTATTATTGTGTCAATCGAAAATATTAGAAGCTTCATCGCGCAAGACATGAACATCGTTGACGATGTGATCCGCGCAAAATTGCACTCTCATGTCCTTTTGATTCGCCAGGTTAGTGAATATATAATTAATAGCGGAGGTAAGCGGCTACGCCCTGCATTGGTGATTTTATCGGCAGGTGCGTTTGGGTATAAAGGTAAATTTCATTACAACCTCGCGGCGGTTGTCGAGTTTATCCATACCGCGACTCTGTTGCACGATGATGTAGTCGATGAGTCGGAATTACGACGCAATAGAGAAACCGCCAATGCATTGTTTGGTAATGCCGCCAGCGTTCTGGTAGGGGATTTTCTTTATTCCAGGGCATTCCAAATGATGGTGGAAGTCGACAACATGCGCGTAATGCAGGTCTTGGCGGATGCCACCAATACGATTGCCGAAGGAGAGGTTCTGCAGTTGCTCAATTGCCGCGATCCGCAGGTGACGGAAGAAAACTATCTGCAAGTGATACGTTATAAAACCGCCAAGCTGTTTGAAGCCGCAAGCCGGTTGGGCGCGATTCTCGGCGGTGCGACGCCGGAAGAAGAAAATGCCATGTCGATTTACGGTATGCATTTGGGTACAGCATTTCAACTGATTGACGACATGCTCGACTATACCGGCAACAATCAAGATATCGGAAAGAATCTGGGTGACGATTTGGCCGAAGGAAAACCAACGCTGCCTCTAATTTATGCCATGCGTGTGGGTACCCCGGAACAAGCCGGCGTTATCCGCAGAGCGATTGAAAATGGCGGGGAAGAGGGTTTCCAGCCCGTCCTTGATGTGATTCAAAAAACCGCAGCACTGGATTATGCGCGGAAATGCGCCGAGGCTGAAATTGTAACCGCAACGGCTGCGATAGCTTCCTTGCCGGATTCGGAAAACAAAAAATGCCTTATGCAATTGGCGGATTTCGCGATTACACGCAATCATTAATTAAGAAACATGAGAAGTTGTGTTGATTAACCCGTGACCACCTGGTTGATTTTGAAGGAAGTGTTTTTTCTCTTCTATCGATCGGACTTGCTTCAAATACGGTATTTGCAACGCAAAACTTCTCTATGTTTCCACTCCTGAGTTTTATCCGCTGCCCCATCAAAATTATTTTGATCTGATCAAATTATTATTTTATATTCCATTGATAGGGAATAAAACCCCGGTTAATCGATCATTTGCCACGGTAAAAAATTGCTATGCTGATCCGGCTATGGTAATTAAATCCCGATTGGTATGTGATTAATACGCTGCAATGCGAATGTAATATACTCAATAAATCAGATTGATGCCATACAGGAAGTATCAGAAATCAATATGGGTAAATTAATTTTTTACGTGCTGATCGCACTGCTGATTTATTGGATAATCAAAAGCCGCCGGCCCAAGCAGGAAGAGCATGAAGCTTCATCGGAAGCTGTTGAGGATATGGTGAATTGTGCGCAATGCGGTGTTTATCTGCCGAAAAGTGAAGCTATCCATAGTCATACTAAATATTTTTGTAGTCACGAACATTGTAACTTGTATATAAAATCTTCAACTTGAGCTGATTTTTGTGTCAACTTCACTATCCCCATCACTACATAAACATTCATTATCTTTGCCGCTCGAGTCAGGCATAACGGCGGCGGATTATACCGGTCAATACTGGCGTTCTCTCTATTATTTCAATTGCTTTCGCTTTGTGATCGGCAGCGGTCTATTGATTGTTTCATGGCAATCCGAATTCGCTAGCCTTGGTTCCTACCACTATCAGCTGTTTTTATATGCCGGCGTTGGCCATGTGCTTTTCAGTGGCCTGTTCATGCTGCTGATCAGATTGCGATTGCCTGGTTTTAATCGGCAACTGGCGATTCAGGTCATCAGCGATATCGCGTTTTTCTCGCTGATGCTTTATGCCAGTGGCGGCTTGCAAAGCGGTTTGGGTGTTTTATTACTGGTGTCGCTGGCTGGAGCGGGTCTTATCAGCCGGGGGCGCTTGGTGCTGTTTTTTGCTTCTATTGCGACTATCAGTCTGCTGCTGCAGGAAACGTTCTCCTTATGGACGATTGATCATTACGCTGCGCAATATTCGCAGGCCGGCTTATTGAGCATGGCGTATTTTGCCGTAGCCTGGCTGGCGCATCGGTTGGCCAAATATACCTTGGCCAGTGAGCAGCTGGCTAAAGAGCGCGGTATCGATCTGGCGAATATGGCGCAAGTCAATCAATTGGTTATTCAAGACTTGCAGGAAGGGGTATTGGTCGTCGATCAATATGGTTATATCCGGCAGCGCAATGCCTATGCGGAACGGTTATTTGATCTGAATTCATCTGCGGATAAAGCGGAACGGCTCAAATTATCCGATTGTATACCCGAGTTGGCCAACCGGCTTACCAGCTGGCAGGGTGACAGCAGTATCAGTTTCGATTTGCTGCGCCTAGCCCATAGTAATGCCCTGGTGCGGACGCGTTTTCTTCCAATACAAGCGGATTCCCGCAACGGTGTTGTTATTTTCCTCGAGGATATGGGGCGCATACAGGCGCAGTTACAGCAATTAAAACTTGCCGCCTTAGGGCGTTTGACAGCTAACATCGCGCATGAAATCCGTAATCCGCTGTCCGCTATCAATCACGCAGCTGAGCTATTGGAAGAAGAACAGCTTGAGAGCAATACAGATCCCCGCCTTGTACGCATCATTTGCGATAATACCCGGCGTTTAAACAAGATCGTCCAGGATGTGTTGCAGCTAAACCGGCGCAATATTGCAAAGCCTGATTTGATTGATTTGCATGAGTTTATGCGAAAATTTCTTGAGGAGTTTTGTCATGCGGAAAGAATGGATAGAAATGTGTTTGTGTTGAGAAATTCCAACCATCACTGGGTAAGTTTTGATCGCGATCACTTGAATCAGGTGCTCTGGAATTTATGCCGCAATGCGTGGAGACACTGCTGCAAACAAACGGATAGTGTTCGCATCGAGTTATCCTTGGCGGCCAATGAAAATAATGTCTACTTGGATATCGTGGATGATGGTCCGGGTATCGATCCGCAGCAGGTGAAGCAGATTTTTGAACCGTTTTTTACCACGGCTGCCGGAGGTACCGGTCTGGGTTTATACATTGCGCGCGAATTGTGCGAAACCAATCAAGCCTCATTGGATTACATTGAGGGTTCCAGCGGCGGACATTTTCGTATTATTTGCCAAAGTAATCAATCATGTCTGTAGATAGCGAACGATCCGTCAATTCCCATAAAAAAAACGCTTCTCCGCATATTCTGATTGTGGATGACGAACCCGATATTATCGAGTTGCTTGAATTGACGCTGGCTCGCATGGGAATGGATGTTTCCAGTGCGCAATGCATTGGTGACGCCAAGCAGTTGCTGCAATCCCGGCAGTTTCAGCTATGTTTGACCGATATGCGTTTGCCGGACGGAGATGGGCTGGAGCTGGTTAAATATATTGCACAGCATTGTGCGGATTTGCCGGTCGCCGTGATCACTGCACATGGCACCACGGAAAATGCCGTGGCTGCGCTTAAAGCCGGTGCCTTTGATTATTTGCCCAAACCGGTTTCGTTAAAACAATTGCGGGATCTGGTCAAATCGGCCTTGAGTCTGCCGCCGATGCAGACCGAATCGGCAGTGCAAGTCAGTCAGCGTGTGTTATTAGGCGAATCCGCGCCGATGCTTCAGTTGCGCGCAACGATTGATAAACTTTCCCGAAGTCAGGCTGCGGTTTACATCAGCGGTGAATCCGGTAGCGGAAAGGAACTGGCCGCCAGAATGATTCATGAGAGGAGTGCGCGTCACGCACAGCCTTTTGTAGCCGTCAATTGCGGTGCGATCCCGGAGAATTTGATGGAAAGCGAGTTTTTCGGGTATAAGAAGGGGGCCTTTACCGGTGCGGAAAAAGATCATGACGGTTTTTTTCTGGCAGCGAATGGCGGTACTCTGTTTTTGGATGAAGTCGCCGATTTGCCCTTGACGATGCAGGTCAAACTGCTCAGGGTGATACAGGAAAAGCAAGTCAGGAGAATCGGTGAGACACAAGAAAAAAGTGTCGATGTGCGCATCATTAGCGCCACACATAAAAAACTCAACCTGTGCGTGGAGACCGGGCAATTCCGCCAGGATTTGTACTACCGGCTGAATGTAATTGAATTGAATATGCCGGCGCTACGGGAAATGCGCGAAGATATTCCGCTGATTGCGGAAGCTGTGCTGACTAAGCTGTGCCGGGAAGCGGGGCGGTCAGCTTGTAGTTTGAAGAAAGATGCGTTGGCTTTGCTCAAGAGCTACGATTATCCGGGCAATGTGCGTGAGCTTGAAAATATACTGGAGCGAACACTTGCGCTGTGTTTTGACACGGAAATCGGAAAAGAAGATTTGCAGTTACCGCATAAAGCAAAAGAGATTCCGCAAATTGCCACGATTAAGCTTCCAGTCGATCTGGAACAGAATCTGCCGCTGCAGGATTTTCTCGATAGACTGGAGAAAGATTCTATCGTCAAAGCATTGAATGAAAATCGGTATAACCGTACAAAAGCGGCCAAGACTCTGGGGATTACAGTTCGCTCGCTGCGTTACCGGATGGAGCGGTTAGGGTTGAATGAAAGAGCGTAACGGATTAAATTCTTTTCTCAAGTGAGAAGACGAAATGATTGCCGCCAGTGCCGCTCAATCGGTGCTGTAAGATGATTAAGTATTAGTGGCTTGGGATATTTACTAATTGGACCAGTATTTGAGTATTCTGTCTTTATCGAAGTACAAGTAAGTTCCGGTTCCAATGCCAACGAAATCAGATCCAACAATGACGGAGTCCGCCCCGGGAATATGATATTCCCAGGTGTCTCCACTCGAACTTTTGCGGGTTCTATAACACCACTTGCAAGGAGATCCCCAGGAAGCGATGACTTGTTCTTGTGTCATGCCTACGGCAAGTTCCTTAAGATCGATCGCTCTGCGAATTTCTTCCGGCAGATTGCTGTTTGCTAATACTTCCTGCCGGATGCGATTATCTTTTACTGCACTACATCCACTCAGTATTAGGGCTGTTGCTATTACTGTAATAGCGAGTCTTTTATTCATAAAGAAAATCATCCCTAGTTGGATCAAGTACCGGATTGGCGATTTGAGGCTTCATACTGAAATATGGAGCGATTTTTTATTATATGACGATTAATATTGAAGCCTTTTTAAATTGAATAATTAACAGTATGATAGTTTAAAAATTTCAAAGGAATATTTTTAATGATGCACACAATATCCAAATTTGCCCTGCTTGTTGTTCTGTCATTACTTTTTTCGTTTCAAGCGCATGCGCGTGAAGCAATAACTGCTGATGTTTATTTTAACAGGGCTGGCACGAAGATTCTAAGCGGTGTTGCTAATGTAGCTACCGGGTGGATGGAATTGCCGAAAAATATCTCTTTATGGAGCCAGAGAGATCAAAATGCATTGATTGGTGTTACTGAAGGATTGTTGTGGGGTGTTTTTCATACGGTTGGCCGTACGGGCAATGGTGCATTGGATCTCGTAACTTTCTGGTTGCCCACTTATCCGATTCCGGATCCGCTGTTTGTCTGGGATGATTTCTCGAAAGAATCGGAATATTACGGTTGGCGGATGGGCCGGTGATTTTTAACTAATGTATATCGTTCGTTTCAGCTTGGAGAAGAAGTAACACAACACGTATCTGGATTTTTGCGTATAAGGTTTAACAAACCGCTTTTCTGGTTTGACTGGATTTAACAGTGGGATTATGTTTTCACTGTGATTCAACTGCAAATCCATAGAAAAAAAACGGGAGCTTAGGCTCCCGTTTTGAATGGAATCGAAATAATTATCTTGCCAATTATTTTCTGCGACGTGCCGAGAATCCTAGCAGACCCAAACCAATCAGCAACATAGCGTAGGTTTCTGGTTCTGGAACGGGCGAGACGTACCAAGCAGAATTTGGCGAGAAGCTTGTGCCTTGCACATGCAAAGCCAGCTCTCCGTTAATTGGGAGATGCGAGCTGCCTAATCCAAAAGCATCCCATGAAACTGTTTCCCCAGTTTTAAGCTTATCGCTTCCACGGCCAAAATCATATCTAAAATCAAAGCTACCGCCGGGGCCGCCACCGGGGTTTTTGCTAACAGTACTCACACCGCCGCCGGGTACGACTGTTACAGAGCTAGGCGTTAAGCCATCAACTGCCATTGCACCAACGAACGCACCAGAGCCAAATGCACTTAAATTAATATTGTGGAGAAAGAATGACCAGTGTCCGCCACCAAGATCATTAATATCCAAATCTGCAAGGTGCACCGCTGCGGGGCCGCCACCGGATAGCAGGTTCCCAAAATGGTAGGTTGCTGCTTGAGCACCGCTTCCGATAACAAAAGCACCTGTTGTGATAATGGACAGTGCCAGTTTTTTTAACATCATTTTTACTACCTCCCAGAAAATTCTTAAATTAGGTCGTCTTGTGTCACTTCTATCCATCGAGCAATCAACACATCTTCCTGTTGGTATAACAATAACCGCGGGAGCAATCGAAAACAATAGATCACTCCTCCTGATTTATTAGGATTTTTGTCCTAAGTAAAATCAATGCTCCTCTCATTCAATGAGTGTAAGTGCGATAGTGTTTTTTGACCGGAGCGCAACAGGGAGCGGTGAGTTTGTTTGCTATGGATGCAAGGCATAAACGCTTGCATCAGCTTTCATCGTACTTATAAAACAAAAAAGCACTTAGGGTTTTATTCTCTAAGTGCTTGATTTATTTGGTTGCGGGGGCAGGATTTGAACCTACGACCCTCGGGTTATGAGCCCGAACAATATGATATTTATTAGTGTTGATTAAGATTCGGATATTATAATATTTATAATTAATACTGATACTTATTAATTTCATGTTATGATTTGTGTTGATTGTAATTCTTCAATATTGACATAAAAAAGCTACATGGTGGCTACATGAAAAATGAGACGTGAGAATTTTACAGCCCGTTCTATTGCCTGTTTTCAGTGCGATGAAGGGAAAGAACAAACTATTTTTTCAGATGCAAAAACACCAGGCTTAGGCTTGCGCGTTACCAGATCAGGTGCAAAGAGTTATATTTTTGAAGCAAAGCTACATGGCAAAACCGTAAGAATCACTATTGGAAGCATTCAAGCATGGCCGCTTGGCAAAGCACAAACTGAAGCCGCACGGTTAAAAGTATTAATCGATCAAGGCATAGACCCACGTCAACAAGCAGCCGAACAACGCGCAAAAGCTGAAGCCGCTCAAACCTTAGCAAAAAGCAAAGAAGCGTTGGTTAGTGATGCATGGCAAGCTTACCTTGCTTATCAAAAAGACAAAATGAACCATGCTCACATTGAACGTGGCAAACGCTGGGGAGAGCGTCATTTAAAAGACCATGAGAATCTATCACAAGCCGGGGGTGAGCCTAAGAAACGCGGCGGCGGTGTGACAACGCAAGGCGTACTATATCCGCTATTACAAATGCGCATGACCGATATTAACGCCAATACGTTGAAGGAATGGCAAAGGAAAGAAGCAGAAACACGAGCAAATAACGCCCGCCAAGGCTTTGAAATGTTCCGTGCATTTTGGCGATGGTGTGTATTACGCCCGGAATATAGCGCAGTTATCGACCCGCAAGCCGTAGAAAGCAAAGATTTACGCGATGAAGTCCCAAGCCGGAAAAGCAAACAATTTGACGTATTGCAACGCTCGCACATGCGCGCATGGTTTGCGGCCGTTAGAGCGCTTAATCCTGTTATTAGCACATATCTTCAAGCTTTATTATTGACTGGTGCACGCCGCGAAGAAATGGCAAGCCTGACTTGGCAGGATTTAGATTTTCAATGGAATAGTATTTGGGTAAAAGATAAAGTACACGAAGAAGGCCGGAAGATTCCATTAACACCCTATCTGGCCAGCTTATTGGCCGCTTTACCACGCCGGAATCAATGGGTGTTCAGTAGCGTATCCGCAGCAAATGGCCGAATAGCAGAGCCACGCATTCCACATAATCGAGCCCTATCCATTGCCGGATTGCCGCCTGTAACTTTGCACGGATTACGCCGCACTTTTGCCAGTCTTGCTGAGTGGGTAGAAATGCCGCGCGGAATCGTGGCGCAAATCATGGGACACGCACCCAGCGCAACCGCTGAACGGCATTACATTAACCGCCCCCTTGAATTGCTGGCAGTATGGCATGGGAAGTATGAGGCTTGGATATTGCAAGAAGCTGGGATTAATTTTGCACCAACACAGGCAGGATTGCATGCAGTTAAATAGCATTCATATTTGTCCGCTTGTAACGTATAATTCACATGACATTTAAAATCTTTGATTACCTGACAGATGACGGGCGCGATCCTTTTAAAGAATGGATTGGTAATCTGAAAGACCGGCAAGCAAGGGCACGTATTTTATTGAGAATACAGCGAATGGCAGCCGGTAACCTTGGAGACTGCAAGCCGATTACCGAAGGCGTTTGGGAATTACGCATAGATCATGGCGCTGGTTATCGAGTCTATTACGCAAGAGCCGGGGAAAAGCTAATCATTATTTTGGCGGGTGGCGATAAACGAAGACAGCAGACGGATATTGAAACCGCTCTTGAATACTGGAATGACTGGAAAAGGAAAAATAAAGCATGAATAAATCATCACGGCCACATGATGATGCTGTAATTGAATTGCTGCGAGAAGACCCGGCATTTGCGGATGAATATCTATCAGCTGCATTGGATGAGGTTAATCGACCCGGCGGACGTGAGGCTTTATTGGCAGCATTGCGGCATATCGCGGAAGCGCAAGGCATGGCCACCGTAGCGGAACGCGCAGGGATACCGAGAGAAAGCCTATACCGCGCATTATCGAAAAGAGGGAACCCAACAATAAAAACCCTGTTAGCTGTAATTAACGCAGCCGGTTTGAAATTGTCAGTACATCGATCATAAACAGAGCAACACCGCCGCCTGACGGAATTCAGGCAACTAGCGGGGTTATCAAGTGTTGACGCACCTGGAACCCCTAACCACAACACAACACTTTAAAGGAGTGTCATATCATGGCTGATGAAAATTCTAACAGCACTAAAAAAGAAATCGTAGAAATAAATGGCGACTCATATAACAAAGCCACCCTTTTACTTGAGCGTGCGCATGGGATATTAGATGTTATATACACACTGGAAATTTCCAGTGAATCCGCCACAGAAAACCTTTGCAGGGGTTCACTATCAGCCGCGCTTGATACGGCAATTATGGCGATTCACGAAGCTACTGAATTATTGGCAGCGAATGGAACAACCAAGTAGGGTTTAAGTGTCACACCACCCCTAGCCCGACGGGGCGAATAGCGGAGACCTTCACCGCCGGGGGTGGTACTTTATGAAGGGCATTTAAAGGAGTGCTCATGGATAATTTGAGTAATTACTTAACCATCAAGCAAGCCAAGAAATTTCTAAGCGACAAAATCAATCGTAAAGTAAGTAAGCTTGCTTTGCTAGAATTGGCTGCTCGTGGCGATATTAAGTTATGTGTGCTATTCGAAGGCAATGTTGCTGAATTTCAATACAAACACCCTGAACCAATACGCGCTAGCGCCTTTCTTTTCAAGCTTAAAAATGCGCTTATAAAAATACCTCCTGAATCAATTAATCTGAGAGGCGGAATTGTCCATATTATTCCTATCGAAATTATTGAAGCGGTAATAAATTCTGACTATAAAGCGGCCCATCCATATTACGGTGGCGGTTGCGAGAATCTGCCAAGAATTCAGCCGGGTTATTTTTATGGCGCATATACTTCCGATCCAGAAAACGCAGGAAAGATTAAATTTGCCACATTGGAAGCTAATATCGATGAAGCTGTGATACCTACGCAAGATTTAATTGATTACATCAAAGACAACAAATTTTCCAAGCAATTGGAGCCACAAACCACCAAACGAGAGAACACAAAAACAGGAAGAAATAGACGAAATTGCCTTGACCCGGCAATAGATAAGGCGATTGAAATGGCTGGCAATTCAAATACAGCAGATGTTTATTTGCAATTGAAGCAATTGGCGTTAGATGAGCACCCACCATTCAATGGAACAATCAACAACGGGGCGTTGTGTGACACGAATGACGATGATGACCACGCAGAATTAAGCAGGGATGCATTAGCTGGGCGCTTAAGGCGTCGCAAAGAGTCAATTGCGAACGCTAAATGACGTTTACGCATGTTTACGCACGCAATGATGCAACCTGATTTTTAATCCCACACACTGCGCGCCTCAATACAAACATGAGGTGAAAAATGCAGACAGCATCAGACAAGTTTCAATCAATCGAAAAAATCACACTGGCCGCAGTACCAACCGAACAGGCCGCCTTTTACCTTAACCGCAGACCTCAAACGCTCAGAATCTGGGCGATGAAGGAAAACGGATTGATTCGCCCGATCAGAATCAACAACAGATTAGCCTGGCCGGTGAAGGAAATCAAAAAAGTGCTGGGCATGGAGGTGTGTTTATGAGTAACTTAACCATGACAGCCGCTAAAGCCGCACACGCCGAATTGCTCACACGCCGCGGCAAGTTCGATCAAAAAAAGCGCGATTGCGAAAGTCTAGTAGCCAGCATCACTTCAAAACTTTCTGGATTAGAACAAGCGCATTCGATACTGGAAAAAAGGTATCTATCTGATGAAGCCAATCTGGCACAGGTAACCGCATCACGAAATGAGATTGAAGCGAAACGCTTAGAACTATCGGAAGCCGAACGCTTGGCCAGTTTAGCCGCTGAAGCGATCCGGGAAATTGATCAGCAGATTCTACAAGCGGAACTGGCAACGGCAGCAGCGCAGCGCGAATTTTGCGCAGAACAACGAAATGCTTCGATTGCCAAGATCAAAGCAGATAAAACGCTTCGCCAGAATTTACTGGCCGCGATGGTTGCAAACACCGGCGCTGGCGGGCAATTCACATACCAGGCGGCAACATTTTTTTCGACATTCATCCATCAACTACTTCCCGAAATTAGCGAGACCGAAGCACGCGAAGCAGTTGAGAAATTCCGTCTAGACAACGGCCTGGGTTAAAAAGTAAAACGCCCGGTATAGGCCGGGCGCTTTTGACACAACAAACAAGCTTTGGAGTTTTGCGGGATGAATTTTAACACATTGCAGCACGATAGCAGCAATTTGCATCAAATTATTAGCAGATTATCGAAAGTTAAACGAACTGGTGAAGGGCGTTACATTGCTTGTTGCGTTGTTCACCAGGATCGAACACCGAGCCTTGCCGTAACGCAAAAACCTGATGGAATTATCTTGGTGCACTGTTTCGGCTGCGGAGCCGGTGGCGTTGATATTTGTAATGCACTGGGTATCGATCCGGCCAGCCTATTCCCACCTACCGATAATCCAAAGTACGAAAAACTAAGCCGCAGCGGTTTTTCAGCGTGGCAACTGCTCAATGTTTTGCATGCCGATCTAATCAGGATACTGGTGATTGCGAACAATCTGAAAAAGCTGAATGCGCTATCAAGTGATGACAGGGACTTTATCGCTGAAATTATTTTGCGCCTCAACGATGGTTTGACGTATTTGGAGGGCGCAAAATGAGTTTGCGAGAAAAAGCCGAAGCCGCGATTGCTCCCATTGAGCCTAATGCACTGACACCAGAACCGTTACCCGAATTGCCGGAAGTGAAATCGTTCGATTACTGTTTTTTACCGGCAAGCATTCGCGGTTATGTTGAAGATATTTCAGAGCGGATGCAATGCCCGCCCGATTTTGCGGCTGTGAATACCTACTTAATGTTTAGTTCTGTAATCGGCTGCAAAATTGCGATAAGACCAAAGAGGCGTGATAACTGGGTAATTGTTCCGAATCTTTGGGGCGCGGTAATCGGCGGCTCCGGTGTTATGAAATCGCCAAATCGTAGCGAAGTTATGAAACCACTAAAGCAATTGCAAATCGAGATTGCGCAAGAAATCCATCAACGCAACACCCAATTGATAAATTCAGGGGAAGAATCGAAGCTTCGACAAGCTGCCAAGAAGTCACAAGCAAAGAGGATGCTGAAAAATGATCCGGCGGCGGATATTTCAGAGTATTTGAAAAATGACTCAGATAATTCGCAAGAAGTAGAAACAGCGCCTCGGTTCATCACCAATGACGCAACGGCGGAAGCACTTGGTCAATTAATGATTGAGAATCCCAACGGGATTTTATTCGAGGCCGATGAGCTTATTGGATTGCTTAAAAGCCTTGATAAGCAAGGGCAGGAAGGCGCGCGAGCTTTTTATTTAACGGCAGCGGATGGCAATCAATCCTACACAATCGACAGGATCATGCGTGGTACTAATTTGCATATCGAATCCGCTTGTTTATCGATTATTGGCGGAATACAGCCGGGCGTATTGGGTGAATACGTGAGAGAAGCACTATCCGGCGGCGCGGGAGCTGATGGCTTGCTGCAACGCTTTGGGCTGATGGTTTACCTGGATATATCATCAAAGTATGAATACATTGACAGATTCCCGGATAAGCAGGCAAGGGACACCGTGAATGATCTTGTTAGAAAGCTTCACGACCTTGATGTTCAGGCAATAGCCACCATTGGCGAATACTGCAAGACACCATACCTTCATTTTGATGATAGCGCACAAGAAGTATTTATTGAGTGGCTGTGCAATCTCGAAAAGCGGTTACGATCCGATGAGGATCATCCGGCCATAGTGTCGCACCTGTCAAAGTATCGAAAGCTGGTTCCCGCATTGGCGTTAATCAATCACTTGTGTGACAGCGAGGAAAAGAGCGTATCGGAATCGTCATTGCTACGCGCCTTAGCCTATTGCGAGTATCTGGAATCACACGCGCGGCGGGTATACAGCTACGGAACTCAGCCCGGCATTGATGCTGCAAAATCAGTTTTAACGAAACTGAAGAAAGGCAAACTAAATAGCCCGTTCACGGTTCGAGATATTTACCGGAAGTGCTGGGCTGGTATCGACACACCAAAGAAAGCTGAAGCCGCCATTAATGTTTTGTTGGATTACAACCACCTTGCAAAAGTTGATACCTTCACCGAGGGAAGACCGGCAACATTATTACATTGGGTGCAATCATGAGCGGTTATCTTTCCAGATTGAAACAAATCGAAAATGAAAATTTTCATAATTCCCCTGAAAGTGAACTGACAAAACCGCCAAAAGGTGCTTCTGTCAGCTTTGTCAGTTCAAATTCAAGAAAAAGTGAAAAAAAATTTAATGATCCGCCAGATTCATCAAAAGAATCGGGATTACCTTCTGTCAGTTTTGTCAGTTCTGTTTCAGAAGAAAATAAAAAAAATTCTGATATTCAATCGCTACAAATCGAAATGATACAAGCATGGCTTCACCGCGTTGGAGAGCCGCCAGAGGATCATCATATTGTATTGAGCAAATGCCGGAATGATCCTGAAACATTGGAATATTTCCTTAAACACGCGCGCGGGGATTTGAATGAACAACTTTATCATGATGAGTCATTTGAATAAAAGGAGACGCTAACTACCAGATAAATCTAAACCAATCCGCAAATTCTTTTAACTTTAAAACAGGAGTAGCAAATATGGGAGTTATAAACCTTCGAGCAGAACAAAGAGAAATATCGGAATATTTGGCGACACAATTGGGCATGGCCAACGAGAGCGACAGGGAAACATTGATAACGGCTCTCAAAAGAGATAGCAACTCTTGGATTAATTATCTGAACAACGCAAGAAAAGCAAAGCGGGTGAACTAGGAAAGGCCGGGGCTGTGTAGACAGTGCCCGGTTACGCTGAATCAATTAATTTCATGGGATGAATGGAATTACTGTACCCACGATTACACCAGCCATGTAGGCACCAAGAGCAACCGCAACCGGATGAGAGTGATATGCACTTGCCGTTGAAGAATTGAAGGCGAATAATGATCTTATGCGTGACTGACCGTGTACAAACAATTGCTTAATGTTAGTAATGAGTAATATCAAGAGAAAGTCTGGCTCTAATTGGAAAGCCTGAATGATTAATTAAAATAGGAGATTCAAATCATGAATAACGAGAAAAAAGAATGGCCTAGTAAATTAGATATTTCATCAAGAGATAGGTATACAAAGAAACATGGGGGTGTAATATGGAAAATCTCATCAGTTGACTTCATTCAAGATCATATATGCCTAGTAACCATTAATAATGAAGAGCATAAAGAGACCGAAACTTGGACTGGAACAGGTCATGAGTTTATAGAAAAGTTTACCCAGATCGAATGGCATGAATAAAAAGGTACTTCCACAAAAAGAGGCCAGGAGGGTAATTCGGCCCCCACTTGCGCACTAGAAACCTAAAATCTGAAATGGGTTTCTGTATAGATAGGACACAACACATGAAAACTTCAGAATTAGCGGAAAAATTAGGTATTAGTCCGCAAATGTGCAATAGGCTGAAAAAGCGCGGGATGCCTTGTGATTCCTTACAAAGCGCGATTGAATGGCGCAAGCGAAACCTTGATTTAACGCAAACTAAATCATGGCGGATTGACGGAAACCAGGGTGTGAAACTGGTTTCAATTGAAACTCTAGGAGATGATCGAGCGTTTGATAGTGAAACCGCTCGCAGAGTATTAACGCACACTATACCCGATTTGTGGTTTAGCCAAGTTAACCGCTTGGACACAGCATTAAAAGAGCATGGCGTTACCTTGTCAGCGGAAAAATTGCTCGAAGTGCAAGCGACACTATTTTTGCTTTATCAGATCGAAACAGATCGTTACCTGAAAATTGAAGCGGTTTATCAAATGCCAGATATTTTTATGATCAGACCCGAACACGAAAATTACGGCGCAATGATTAAGTCACTGGAACAATGCTTGAACAGACCCGCAGCGGCATAACTGATCGGCGTATTCTCAAGCTAGCCTAGGTATCCCCTAGGCTTTTTTATTGGCAGGATTTAACGCAATCCCTTGTATTCCCGCCATCCTCCGAAATGGGTTATTTCCTGCTTTCCTTCGCACAGATAAGATTCCCCGAGGATTCCTAATACTTCCCGATTATCAGCCAAGAGAATTTTTCCAACAGAGAGCCCAGCCGGTTCACGGCTTAACAATTCACCGATGTTGGATGAGTCTATATCCCATATTTCCAAGGATATTTGCTCGCCGCTTGAGCAGCGCTGCATTGCGGGGTGCTGATCGTTAATAGACCAAAGCCGGTATAGAGGCGCGGTTAACGTTTCTTCCACAAATACGCCGCCTAACTCAAGCAGATTGTGGTTTAACTCTAAATCTCTCATTAACGTACCATTCACGGCAAGTTCAATTTTCAAAGCGAATTTCCTACATGGTGGCTACATGAATCCGAAAAACAAAAAAGCACTTAGGATTTTATTCGCTAAGTGCTTGTTTTATTTGGTTGCGGGGGCAGGATTTGAACCTACGACCTTCGGGTTATGAGCCCGACGAGCTGCCAGACTGCTCCACCCCGCGTCAGGAGCGGGATTATAGCACAAGCAAACACGGGCAGGTCAATGAACATTGATTGAAGTCTTTTTAAATTAGGAGAATTTAATTTAACATTGTGACAAATGATTGTTCCATCGGGTTTGTTTATGCCGCTGCCAGGCAATTTCTTTTTTGATGGCGGTATCAATAATTTGCAGGACATTGCCAACGTTAACAGGTTTGTTTTGTTGTTTAACGGTTCCGGTTAGGCGCGCCTGAGGTAACTTTCCGCGTTGATAGTATGACCATATTTCCGCCGCATAGTCGGATTGTGCTAATTCCGGTGCAAAGCGGCTCAAAAATGTCGTCAGGTTATCGATGTCGCGTTTGATCATATGGCGCGCTTGGAAATTACTGGCTGCATTAACGGCCTGGGGCAGGTCAATGATTACCGGACCTTGGCTATCGACCAGTACATTGTATGGCGACAAGTCGCCGTGCACGATTCCGGAGCACAGCATGGTGACAATTTGCTCGATTAAAATTTTGTGATAGGTGCGCGCTTGTTTCGGTGTCAGTATCAGATCATTCAATCGCGGTGCTACATTTCCGCCCGCATCGGTAACCAGCTCCATCAAGAGCACGCCGGAGAAAAAGTTATAGAATTTCGGTACGCGAATACCCGCCATTCCCAAACGGCAGAGCATGTCGACTTCGGTGCTTTGCCAGGATTCTTCGCGCGCACTACGGCCATAATGGCTGCCGTTCTCTATCGCACGGGCGCGGCGGCTGTTTTTAACTTTGCGTCCTTCGGTGTAGCAGGCGCGTTGATGGAAATTGCACTTGTTGCTTTCTTTGTATACTTTGGCGCAGCGGATTTGTTCACCACTGCGCACCATATAAATCATCGCTTCTTTACCGCTCATGAGCTGGCAAATCACGCTGTCAATCAAACCTTCTTCAATCAATGGCTCTAGTCGTTTAGGTGTTTTCATAGGGTTTATGCCGGCGCATGTTGTTACGATGCGCTTGTCATCCTCCTGCGGATAATGTAATTAATGTGCTATTCTCGCCGCGGCTATCGATACTTACCTGATTCGGAGTAACCACGTTAAGCAAATTGTAGGAAGAATGATTTCTTTTTGGAATGTGGCATATTGTCGCGCGGCAAATTGCCACATAACAATCGCAAGATGAGATACGGAAAATTTCTTCCAATTTCATCAATTCAATGAAAAAAACCAGCGCTACGAGTTCACGCTAAATCGTTTAAAATAGCGCGGGAATAGATAGCCTAGCCGCCTGTCTCGAAAACTCAGGGCGGCAGCAGCATGGTTATTGCCTTCACCATTCTCTGGGAGAAGTTTATGCAATCCGAAGAAGATTTGTTTATCCACCAGGATACGCTGGCGAATTTGCATGAGAATTTCCCGTTAACCGAGAAATTGCGTTTTCTGCATCAAATCATCCGCCAGGATTTTCCCTTTGTCGACCGTTTGGCGATCGCATTGTTCGACGAAAAAACGGAAATGCTCAAAACGTATACGCACAGTACCGAAGGCAACGATAGTCCGGTGACCACCTACGAAGCGCCGCTCAATGCCGCGCCATCGTTGCGCGCCATCATCGAACACCGCCGTCCGCGCTTGGTGCAGGATCTGAATCTTTTTTCCAAAGGCACGCACGAACACACCAAACGGGTAGCCGCCACAGGTTATAAATCCAGCTATACCATGCCGCTGTACCAAAGCGGCGCTTTTGTCGGTTTTTTGTTCTTTAATTCGCTGCAAGAACATCCCTTTGAACCAAAAGCGCTGCGCCAGATCGATATTTACGGCCATTTGATTGCGTTGATGGTGATCAATGAGCTTTCCGCCATACGCACCTTACTTGCCGCCGTGCGTGCGGCGCGCAGCATGACGCATTACCGCGATCTTGAAACCGGTTCGCACATCGACCGGACCGCGCACTACGCTCGCCTGATCGCGCGCGAACTGGCGCCGAGTTATGGTATTTCCGATGAACAGATCGAACATATTTTTTTGTTTTCACCGATGCATGATGTCGGCAAAATTGGTATTCCGGATAATATCCTGCGCAAACCCAGCAGGCTGAACGAAGCGGAATTCGATATCATGAAAACGCATCCGGCGAAGGGGCGCGAGATCATCGATTCCGTGCTGGAAGATTTTGGTTTGGGCGCTTTTGGTCACACCAATATATTGCGCAATATCGCCGAGTTTCATCATGAAGCGGTCGACGGCAGCGGTTATCCGAATGGTTTGAAAGGCGAGGAGATTCCGATCGAAGCCCGCATCAGCGCGGTAGCCGATGTCTTCGATGCACTGACCTCACGGCGGTCATATAAAGCACCGTGGAGTAATGAAAAAGCGTTCGGCATGTTGCGGCAAATGTCCAATTCCAAGCTGGACCAGGATTGCGTCGAAGCATTGATCAATAATGCCGCGAAAGTGCTGGAAATACAGCAGCGCTTTCGCGATATCGATTTGATGTAAAGATAGAAACCGGAAAAATTTATGTGCTGGAACTGTCGCGTTTGATCCAGTGCTGTACCACCAGACTTCCCACCAGATCGCCCTCTACATTCACCATGGTGCGGAAAGTATCGAGTATCCGGTCAATCGGTAGCAATATGGCAATGGCTTCGGCCGGCAAACCAACCGATTGCAGTACCATCACCATCGTTACCATGCCGGCGCTGGGGATGCCCGGCGCACCCATCGCTGCCAGCATCGCGGTGACGAATACGATCATCTGTTGCATCAAACTGAGTTCAACCCCCACCAGATTGGCGATAAACAAAGCGGCAATCGCTTCGTACAGCGCCGTGCCATCCATGTTGACGGTGGCGCCCAGCGGGATGACAAATCCCGCGACATCGCGTTTGACATGCAAGTGCTGCTCGGCGCAGCGCAACGTAACGGGTAATGTTGCTGCACTCGAGCTGGTGGCAAGTGCAGTGATCAATGCTTCACGCCCACCCAGCCAGAATTTATACGGTGTGACGCCGGTCATCAGGTAAAGGATTAATGGCAGCACGACCACACCGTGCAACAGCGTGGTGCCTAACACAACCGCCACAAACTTGATCATGACGGTTAATAGACCAGTATCTTGCGTGGCCACCAGCTGCAGCACCAATGCCATAATACCGAATGGCGCCAGCCGCATGATCCAGCCCACCAGCATCATGATCAATTCCAGGAATTCCTGCATCAAGGTCAGGATATTGCGGTAGCGTTCACCGCCTATGACCAGTGCGATGCCCAGCAATAAAGCAAATATCACCACCGCCAGCACGTTACCTTGCGCTAGGGCGGCAATTGGGTTTTGGAACAATGAATGCAGGAAATGCGCGAAGAATTCCGGCAGCGACATCTGAGTGGCCTGAAAATCCTGCATTGCATCCTGAAACATCGCGATCTGCAATTCGCTGCCTGGCCGGAAAATATTGGCAGCCGTTAATCCGAGCACGACCGCACACGCCATGGTCGACATAAAGAAAATCAGCGTGACTTGCCAGACACGATTCATTTGCTGATGCGAGCGCAGATTCGCGACACCGACCACAATCGACGTGAAAACCAGCGGTATCAGCACCATGCGCAATAAATCGGTAAACAAGGTGCCAGTCAGTTTTGCGACATATAGCCCACCTTGACTGATCTCGGATTCCTGCCCCAGCATCGAAAACCATAAACCGAACAGAACGCCCAAAAGCGCGCCGAGCAAAATCTGATTATTGAGCGATAACTTGTTCACAGGCGGTTTACACCCAGTCTTTTCCGATTAGAAAGTCTGTATACAGTTTGCCTTCCGGGGTATCGGCTGTCGGTTTCCAGTCGTAGCGCCATTTTACGATCGGTGGCAATGACATCAGGATGGATTCAGTGCGTCCGCCTGTTTGCAAGCCGAACAACGTGCCGCGATCCCATACCAGGTTGAATTCCACATAACGCCCGCGCCGGTACGCCTGAAAATCGCGCTCGCGTTCGCCGTACGGCGTGTCCTTGCGGCGTTCCAGAATAGGGCGGTACGCGTTGAGAAAGTTTTCGCCGACGTTGCGCGTGAGTTTGAAACAGGTATCGAAATCCGGCTGATTTAAGTCGTCAAAGAAAACACCGCCGATCCCGCGCGGCTCTTTGCGGTGTTTCAGGAAGAAATAATCATCGCACCATTTTTTCAGGCGCGGATAGGTATTGTCGCCGAACGGTTGCAATGCGTCTTTGCACGTTTGATGAAAATGAACCGCATCTTCCGCGTAGCCGTAATACGGCGTCAGATCCATACCGCCGCCGAACCACCACACAGGGTCGGCGCCTTCTTTGTGCGCCTCGAAAAAACGCACGTTCATGTGCACTGTCGGCGCGTATGGATTGCGCGGATGCAGCACCAGCGAGACGCCCATCGCCTCAAACGAACGCCCGGCCAGTTCCGGGCGAGCCGCGGTAGCCGATGCGGGCAGTCCCGCACCATATACATGGGAGAAATTAACGCCGCCGCGCTCCAGCACGTTGCCTTCTTCGATCACGCTGCTCATGCCGCCTCCGCCTTCCGGACGATCCCATTGATCGCGCTTGAATGGCTTGCCATCGACCTGCTCTATCCCTTTGACGATGCTGTCCTGCAAACTGATAAGAAACTCTTTCACTTGGGGTGTATTCATGCAAACTCCTGGTTCTAATGATATGAAAATGGCTCAAAACTCGCCTGTGCCGGACAATAACCGCATTTTAGCGCAGGTATAGCATGATGATGGCATTTCATTGTTGATGCGCCTCAAGTTTGTGACTGATGGTTGCCGCCGTTAGGCGATGAGCAAATTGCCAAAAAGCAGGGGTACGTATGATAGACTCGCACAATCTTTTTTTAATACCCAAATAGCATCATATGTCTGGCAATACACTTGGTACGCTTTTTACCGTCACTTCGTTTGGCGAATCGCACGGTCCCGCAATCGGCTGCATTGTTGACGGCTGTCCGCCGGGGTTAGCCATTAGCACCGAAGAGATTCAACTCGAACTGGACCGGCGCAAACCCGGCACGTCGCGCCATGTTACGCAACGGCGCGAGTCCGATACCGTGGAAATCCTGTCCGGCGTGTTTGAAGGGCAAACCACCGGCACCCCGATTGCTTTGCTGATCCGCAATGAAGATCAGCGCAGCAAGGATTACAGCAAAATCATGGACACGTTCCGTCCCGGCCATGCGGATTACACCTACTGGCAAAAATACGGCATCCGCGATTACCGTGGCGGCGGACGCGCATCGGCGCGGGAAACGGCGGTCCGGGTTGCGGCCGGAGCGATTGCGAAGAAATGGCTGCATGAAAAATATGGCATTGTCATTCGCGGCTATATGGCGCAACTAGGTCCCGTGCAGATTCCTTTTAAGCAATGGGACGATGTCCAGCAAAACCCGTTTTTCGTCGCTGACAGCAGCTATACCGAACAACTGGAGACATTCATGGATCAATTGCGCAAATCCGGCGATTCGGTCGGTGCAAAAATTAGCGTAGTGGCGCAGGGCGTGCCGGTCGGCTGGGGTGAACCGGTCTATGACCGGCTCGATGCTGAAATCGCTTACGCCATGATGAATATCAACGCGGTGAAAGGTGTGGAAATCGGCGCTGGATTCGCCAGCGTGACGCAGAAAGGCACAGAGCATTCCGACGAAATGACGCCGGATGGTTTCCTGAGTAATAACGCAGGCGGCATTCTGGGCGGTATTTCCACCGGACAGGATATCGTCGCGCATGTCGCCATCAAACCGACGTCCAGCATCCGCCTCGGGCGGCATTCAATTGATAAAAATGGCACCCCGGTTATCGTCGAAACGCATGGACGGCACGATCCCTGCGTTGGCATCCGCGCCACGCCGATTGTCGAAGCCATGCTGGCGCTGGTTTTGATGGATCACGCCTTGCGGCATCGCGCGCAGAATGCCGATGTGAATTGTAAAACACCGAAAATTTCCGGCAGCGTGAAGGGTGCAGCAAATGCTGTACCGGCAGCGCAAGCGCCATGCAAAGAAGACCCGGAACCGGAAGAAGATATGTAGCGGAAATTGCGCCCAGATGCAGTTTAATCTTGACAAGACCGGCCAAATACACGATCATCGCCCCCGCAAAAAGTAATTGTGATGATTGATAGAAAATCGGCTTGGCCGATTACAGTTTGAAGGCATCGAATACAGCAGCAAAAACATAAGTTCGAATCCCGTGATTGCTTCAATCTGATATAATCTCCCGGTTGCTTAAACAAGCTGGAAGTAATTAGATTGTACAAAGCGCCCGTAGCTCAGTTGGATAGAGTACTTGGCTACGAACCAAGGGGTCGTGGGTTCGAATCCTGCCGGGCGCGCCATTCATTTCATCGAATATCTATTACAACTGCCAGTAAATGGATCTGTTCGTTTACTGCCGCTTTCCAAATGGCCAAGTAGCTCAGTCGGTAGAGCAGAGGACTGAAAATCCTTGTGTCGGTGGTTCGATTCCGCCCTTGGCCACCAATAGAACAAACACTTAGAGAATAAAATCCTAAGTGTTTTTTTGTTTGTGGGTCTCGTGTGAGGCTGGTGTAAGGAAATCCGGTTAACACATTAAACACGGGACCTTATTTTCTAATGTGCGGGTTCGCCGCCTTTACGGGAAAATTTAAAAATCTTACGGTTGGTTGTGAATGTGCATGCCACTTCGCTGTAAAACCAGTAAATGCTTGAAAACAGCTTCAGTCTTTTCGTCAACTTCATCAGGCTCAAAGCTCTCTGGAAGACCTGTTTTCTCATCCCATAAGAAATCCTTAATTTTTATTTTGATTTCATCCCGTGTACTTTGCTTGGCAGAAAAATCCTGAATCCGTGCTATTTCCGCGTTTAGCGTCTTATATAGGCCTTCCGCAACTTTTTTAATCCGGTCAATTTCCTGCTTTGAAAGGTTGGGTTTCAGTAGCAAGTCAAACAGCGCCAGAGATTCTTCTGAGAGGCCTTCCTTCACAGCGCGTTGCTCTTCTTCGCTAAGCGCATCTACCAGCTTGAGCAAAGCTTCAAACGTGGCCTCGATAGTTACGCGGTCTTTCTCGCTGTTATATTCCTCGACGATCTCTTCGTAGTGCTTTTGAAAATTGGTACGCGCCGGATTTTGCATCAACATCCTGAGCAGTTTTTTCTCGATGACCTCTTTCAGGCTCTGCACGGTCGTGTTTTTAGCAGGCGAGCGCTCAAATTCCTTTCTGAGACGTTCAAAGTCAATTTTGCTGATGTCGTAGAGTCTCGTCGGTTCCTTCACGCCACTGACGGGCTCGATGCTTTCTTCGATAATGGCGTGTAACTCACGCATAATGTCGGAGATGTCGGCTTTCTCCACATCTTCCTGCAAGCTTTTATAGATGATATTGATCGCATCGCAGGCGGTGCGGTAGTTGTTGATAGCCTTGATGGTCAGGCAAGCCTTGAATTTCTTGAAGACTTCGCGGCAGATAATTTCGAAACGCTTGCGTGTTTCGTCGTTCTGGTTGACGGCTTCTTTGGCTTCCACGATGGCCTTGTTACGTTCAAACCCTGTTTTCTCCAGCACCTCTTCAAGCCGAAAACTTTTGGCATCCAAAAATGCCCGAACTGCTTCAATGGCTTCCTCAAGATCGGCCAGCAATTCCTCTTCCGGCCTTACCGGGTCAAGCTCTGGTGGCGGGTCGCCCATGGTATCGTCACCGCCGGTATGGCCAGCAAATGTCGCGAGCGCTTTGCGTAGATTCTTCAGAATGCCGCAGTAATCGACGATCAAACCGTTGTTCTTGCCCTCGGCCACGCGGTTGGCACGAGCAATAGCCTGCATCAGCGTGTGTGCCTTGAGCGGCTTGTCCAAATACAGCGTGGACATGGCGGGTACGTCAAAGCCTGTCAGCCACATGGCGCAAACAATCGCTACACGGAAAGGATGGTCTTCTTTCTTGAAAGCGCTTTCCACGTCAAGACGTTTGCCATCTGGCGTTTCGAAGCCTTCTTTAATGAGCCTGCGGTGCGGGGTAATGTCCTGCTTCCATTTGCGGAATTTATCGACTTCGCCTTGCTCTTCACTCACGACCACGGCCATGATGGTTTCGCCCATCCAAGCCAGTTTGCGCTCCATGTCCATGACGGATTGTTCGTCGGGGAGTTTTGCAATCTGCTTTTCCAGTTCGACGATTTTGGCCTGCCATGTTTCCAAAATGATAGCGTGAATACGGACGCAGGTAATCTTGTCGATGCATACCAGCATGGCTTTGCCGTTTTCCCAGCCGGTACTGTAGTGCTCCACAAAATCTTCGGCAATCTGTTCCAATCGGCTTTGCGCGGTGATGATGTGATAATCGCGCTTTAATTCCCGCTCCAAGCGCTCGGCCACGTCCTGATCGTCAATTTCGATTTCTTCCAGTTTCGCCGCGATTTTCTCGTTCAGTTCATTGGTAGCAATGCCCAGCTTTTCTCCGCGCGCGTCATAATAAAGCGGAACGGTGGCATGATCCTCCACAGCACGCTGGAAATCATAGGTCGAAACATACGCGCCAAACACGCGGCGGGTAATTTCGTCATCCTTGAATAGCGGTGTTCCGGTAAAGCCGATATAGCTGGCATTGGGCAACGCATTGCGCAGGTTCAGTGACAAGCGCCCATATTGGGTGCGGTGCGCTTCATCAGTGATAACGATGATGTCCTCACGGCCGGAGTAAGGCTTGTTCGGGTCAACATCTTTATTGAATTTCTGCACCAGCGTAAAGACATAGGATTTATGCTGGTTCAAAAGCGCCTGCAAATGATCGCCCGATCCCGCGCGGCATGGGTCTTGATCGTTATCGACAAGGCCGCAACCTGCAAAGGTGTTGTAAATCTGCTTATCCAAGTCATCCCGGTCGGTGCAGATCAGAAAGGTGAAATTGCCGCCGATTTTGCGGTGTATCTTGCGGGCGAAATAAGCAATGGAATAAGACTTGCCCGATCCTTGCGTGTGCCAGAAAACACCCAGTTTTCCATTTCGTTCTTTACGGGTCTTTACCGCTTCGATAGCACGATTGACGCCCAAGAACTGGTGGTTTCGTGCAACGATCTTGGCCAGCTTGCCCTTGCTTTCGTCAAACAGGATAAAGTTTTCAAACAGATCAAGGAAGTTGCGCTTGTTACAAACACCTTTGAGCAAGGTTTCCATATCCACCACGCCAGCTTCTTCCTCGGCCAAGCGCTTCCAGTCATTGAAATGCTCAAATTTGCTGGAGAGGGAGCCGATTTTCGCATCCACGCCATTGCCCAAAATCACAAAGGCGTTGTGGTGGAACAAATGCGGGATGGTGTCTTTGTAGTCGGCGAAATTCTTTTCAAAGGCATGGCGGATGTCTTTATGAATGGTTTTGCACTCGATAAACATCAAGGGAAGACCATTCACAAAACCAACAATGTCGGCGCGGCGGCGGTAAATATCGCCGCGCACCCACAGCTCACGCACACAAAGAAAATGATTATTTTCGGGGTTTTCAAAATCAAAAACCTTGAGGCGCTTTTTCTCCAGCTCGTTCCTAGTATTGCGGAACTGCACCAGCACGCCGTTTTTAACCAGCTCGTACTGCTCAAAATTGATTTGCAGTGTGTTTTCGGTGACGGGCGCTTCGGTAATCTGGCGCAGCGCATCCTGATACGCGGCAGCGGGCAGGTTGGGATTCAGTTTAACTAGCGCTTCGCCCAGATAGCGGATCAGAACAATTTCTTTGTCGGACTGACGCCCGAGCGTGCCCTCGGCACCAAAGGTTTCATTGTTGTAGGCATAGATACTGTCCCAGCCAAGCTGTGCTTCCAGATAGTCTGCGGTCGTTGCCTGAACCAGCGTATCTTCGTTGAGAGGAGCCATCAGACGGCAATCTCCCCGCTCATGAGCTTGGGGAGAAGAAGGTCTCGTGCTTGCGTAAGCCTTAGATTTTGATCTACCAAGTTGGATCTCAATTCAAACGACGAATCTATTTCATCGAGGTATGTATCCAGAATCGACTTAGGGGGTATTGGTAACTCGATTGACTCGATTTGCTTTGCGCTAATATTTGGCTGAGCGGCACCCCCTGCGAGATTTGCTATTGATGCTTGTGCTTTCTCTGAATTGAAGAAGGGCAACAATAGAGGGGTTGCGCTTCTTTCCAATTTTGATACAAATTTTCCGACTCGTTGATTCAAGTAGAACGTTCGATCGGAAGATGGTAGCAACCCTACTTTTCCAACTGTAGCGCCAGTCATGGCGATCAGCATATCTTCAGCCAGTAATTTAAACTTGATTGCTTTCTCTGCAACATTGTCGTCTACACATTGGCAATCACTAATATCAACCGTATTTTTCTCAGTAATATTTTTTATTTTTATCACCGGATTCCCCTGGTCAAGCCAGTCTTTGCTCTTGAATGCGTATCCAGAAAAAATGGATGCAATGTCTCCTACAGAGCCTTTTGTCCACTCCTCCGGAACGCCGTCAATGATTTTGACGTGCTCATGGCCAGGAAAGCGGAAGCGCACAAACCATTCTTTGTAAAGCTGCCGCGCCGATTCCTCCAGCAATTCAATCCGCCGCTTGTTGTTTTCGATGAGGTCGTCGTATTTGCGTAAAACACGACCAATCTCTAACTGATGTTTGTCATCGTGAGAAAATATTTCAAATTCTCTAATATCATCTAAAGTTATTGATGCCTGATTAGCCGAACCTCTGGCTCTGTTCTCAATAAATGTGCTGAAACGTCTATCCCTTAATGAATAATAGAGGTAGTCTTCATATAACCCTCTCTTGCAATTGAGAATAACTGTGTTTTGGTTAAGTAGTGCACCATTCGCTTCTTCTGGAACTCTTATACACTTACCAACCACGGATGCTGCACTGCTTGGCCAAGAACCAACCGTTTGAACAACGACGTTACCCGTTCGTATTTTCCATTCTTTGTATTGTCTAGCTATATCTTCAGATACGAACTGAGTAGAACTAATATCGATTGAATCGTCTGTAAAATTTGTGGCTTTTACCACTGGTACACCGTAATCGGTAAACCATTTGCTTTTAAATGCATATCCCTTTCTAGTGGTAATAAACTCTCCTAGTTTCTTCATATTATTCATACATCCAACTCCTCAAAATTCTTTTGGATTTGGGCGGCGAGCAAGGCGGCTTCTTCGTTCAATCCTTTCAGTTCAATATGAATATCGCGCAGCGTTTCCTCAAAGTCGAAATCTTCATTCTCTTCCTCCGGCGCGACGCCGACATAGCGACCGGGGGTTAAGCTCCAGTCATTGGCTTTGATCTCGGCAATATCCACCAGCTTGACCAAACCTTCGACATCGCGCAGCGCGGCATCGGGGAAGCGTTCTTGCAGCCAGTGCGCTTGCTTGAAGATATAGCGCACCTGCTTTAACTGCTCGACGGCGGTTTTGCGCTCGTCGTCGAAATCTTTGATGAGTTTGTTCAGACCTTTTTCGGCGCTTTGTTTGGCTTGTTTTTCGATGAACTTGTAAAGCTGATCGATTTGTTTAATCAGGTCGCGGCTGGTTTCCGCCAAAGGCTCCAGTTTTTTAGCGGCGTTCAATAAACCCGCATTGTCGCGCGGGGCTTTCTCCCAGTCTCTGTTTTCAGCCTCAATGGCATTTTCGAAGGTTTTGATGTCACTGGCTAATAGCTCAAAGGCCTTACTGGTTTCTTCTTCAACCTGTTCCAGTTTGCCCGCCAGTTTGTCGAACGATGCAATGAAGGCATCCATCGCGGGTTTGGCGGCTTTGGCATCCTCAAGTGTACGTGTGAGGTAGCTTTCCACCAGTGCCAAGAAGCGCTCTTTTTGCCCACGATAGAGCCAGACGATGGAGGTCAGGTTGGCCAGTTGTTCCGGCGAGAAGTCGTAAATCTTGCGCGTGACCTTGCGGTAGACATTGCGCGCATCCAGCATCAGCACTTTGTCTTTCATGCCTGCGGGCTTGTCCTTGTTCAGAAACCACAGCTCGCACGGCACCGAGCGGGTATAAAAGAAGTTGGAGCGGATGGCGATCATGCCTTCGACGTGTCCGCTTTCCACCAGTTTGCGGCGCACTTCGGCTTCTTGCCCTCCGGCACTGGAAGCCTGTGAGGACATAACAAAACCAGCGCGGCCTTCCTTGTTCAGGTAGCTGTAGAAGTATGAAATCCAGAGATAGTTACCGTTGGAAACCGCGCCTTTCTTGTTCACACTGGGCAAGCCAAAAGGCAAGCGTGGGTCGTTCTTGATTTTCTCCGCGTCTACGTCATCGACGTTGAACGGTGGATTGGCCATCACAAAATTGGCTTTACCAAGAAAGTCGTGCGGGTCTTCGTAGTAGGAAATGGCTTTCTGGATTTTGCCCTCTAAACCATGTACAGCCAGGTTCATCTTGGCCAGTCGGATAGTGGTCGGGTTTTTCTCTGCGCCATAAAAAGTGGCAACGTCTTACGGGTTTTTGTGCATCTTCTCGATGAAGTGCGCGCTTTGCACAAACATGCCGCCAGAGCCGCAAGCGGGGTCAATCACTGAGCCATGATCGGGCTCGATGAAATTCACGATCATCTGCACCAGTGAAACGGGCGTAAAAAATTCGCCGCCGTCATGGGCGCTCTGGTTGGCAAACTGGGTCAGGAAGTATTCGTAAATGCGACCAAAGATGTCGCCCGTGGCTTTCTTGAGTGCAGAGTCATTGAAGGTGCGTAGCAGATTGCCCAGAACGTCGTTATCCAGCTCTTGGTATTCGCTTTTGGGCAGGATGCCTTTCAGGGTTTCGTAGTCGGCCTCGATGGCTTCCATCGCGTCGATGACGGCTTGCGCTCTATCATCGGCATCGGTGAGGTTTACCAAGGAATCGAATTGCGCTTTTTCCTGAAGGAAGATGGCACCCTTGCTGGAGAAATCTTCCTTCGTCAGCGGGCGGGTAACGCCGCCACGGGAAGGCAACGTGGCCTCGATTTGCGGCTTTACGGCCAGATAGCGGCTATAGGCATGACGAAGAAAAATAAGCCCCATGACGGGCATGAAGTATTCATTGCTGGCGTAGTTGCTGTTTGCGCGTAGGTTATCTGCACTGCCCCAAAGACGTTTCTCTATTGCTTCAATATTCTCTAACTGCGCCATTTAAGTGTCTGTTCCAAAAAAATATCTGTTCGTTTTATTGTTCTTCTCAGATTCTATCGCCAAACTATTAGCAAATCACCCTAGTTAGTCGTAGGGTAAAGGGAACGCCATGCTTTTCCTTGTTTATTGCATCCGTGGCAGCATCGTAAATTACTTTCATCTACTAATGTAGTTATGTTTATTTTGGTAACTATATACATGTTTACATCAGGCAAATAAAAAGCTAAGCATTTTTCAAAGTGGTATTGAAATTTAATTTTTTGGATTGTAGTTTAAAGCTATTTTCAAAGATTCATTAAATTGAGTGTCTTCTTGAGTAGGCAATTCTTCTAAATATTTTTTCTCTATTGATTCGCCTATTTCTTTTATGCTTATCTTGTTGGTTTGCTCTTTGTATTCATCATAATTACCAATATAGAACAATTCCAAATCAACTTTAACACCTATATGTTCCAGTTTTTTTATCTCTATATATGACTCATACTCTCTTTCAGCGTGTTTATCAGCATCTTTCCTTAAAAAGTCTTCATAACCACCAAACACAGGGTATCCATTCAGCTTTAACAAGTTATCTAACTGATCATGAAGTTGTTTCATAGTCATGCTATCGCCTCTCAGTGCTGTGGACTCGGCGTATAACAGGAACT
>NZ_QPHG01000016.1:0-77737 GCF_040240425.1 Nitrosomonas sp.
ACTGTAATCAAGATCGGCAAAACTCGTTTGGTGTGGCATGGCGTATTTAGAAGGTCGTTAATAAATCTATTATCTCAACAAACCTCGGGATTTGTTCAGCGGTTCCTTAAGAAAACAGCGTAGTACGAACATGTGTAAAAGTGCTATCCGGAATGGATCAGCAAACCGGGGGACCATTTCCTTTTTAAATTTTCATTGAAACGGAGTGTTTTTTTAGCCGGAATTGAACTCATACCGGTCGACGCCAAATATCCCGGAAACTTAGCCCATCCGATGCTGCAACCGGCGATGATTGAACATTGTGTAATTCCTAAGTGCCTGGATTTGCGCATGGGCCGCAATGAACGGTTTTTTCAATGCTGGTTTGACAGCCTTTCCACTCCTCAGTACACTCAAACCCAATGAATGACAACTTCTGTCATTCACTTCAAACCTAGCAAAAAGGCAAATTCCATGGATATCAATGCTATTCCTGTAGGCGGAAATGTGCCTAACGATGTCAACGTCATCGTCGAAGTACCGACCGGTGGTGAACCTGTCAAATATGAGTTTGATAAAAAATCCGGTGCATTATTTGTGGATCGAATCCTGCATACACCCATGCGGTATCCGGCCAATTACGGTTTTGTTCCACACACCTTGTGCGATGATGGCGATCCGCTCGATGCACTGGTGATTGCCCGTTCGCCATTTCTCGCCGGTTGCGTCGTGCGCGCCCGACCAATTGCGCTACTGCATCTCGAGGATGAGCATGGCGGTGATGAAAAACTGATCTGTGTGCCGGATAATAAAACTTTCCCGTATTACGCCCATGTGCGCGAACGCGACGATTTGCCCGATATTGTGTTTCAGCAGATTGAGCATTTCTTTACGCATTACAAGGATCTTGAGCCGGAAAAATGGGTGCGCGTCGGCCGCTGGGGTGATTCCGCCGAAGCGCGTGACATGGTGATGCGCGCCATCGACATGGCGAAAGCCGCAGATTGAGCACTGGTGTGCCCGGAGCAAAGGTACGGACTGTACGGCAAAAGTAGAAGATTTCGCGAATACGTATCCAGCAACGCAGAATATGCGTTGCCTTGTTTTGCTTCTTTATTTAGTTGTTCATCTGTCAGATTAAGCTTATTGCTATCCTTCATAGCAAAATCAGCCAGACAATAAAACCCAGCAGGTTGTGAAGACGCTGGGAATCGCAATCCAATGCTGCGGATAATTGCCGGAACTAGCGATTATCCGCTCAAATCGAGAGGACTGAACAGTTCATCGGCCTAGGAGTTATTCATGTTTGATGCCGCAATTGACACCATTGTCATGCGTCCCTATGTATTTACTTTTTTTGCGGCATTTTTGCTGGCCTGTGTGCCGCATTTGGGCTGGCGCAAGACGTTGATTTTCACACTGGCCGGATACTTGATCGCTTTTACCTCCGAGAAACTCTCGATTACCACCGGATTTCCTTACGGCTGGTACTATTACATCGACGACACCAGCCATCAGGAGTTGTGGGTTTGGGGAGTGCCTTTCTTCGATTCGCTCTCTTACGTTTTCCTGACTTATTGCAGCTACACGACGGCATTGTTTATTTTGTCACCGCTGGCAACCAAAGGTGCTGATCTGATCACGTTGGAGACGCGTGCCATCCGGCATTCATGGGCAGCGCTGGTATTGGGTGCTTTTTTGCAAACATTCCTGGATATCATCATCGACCCGGTGGCACTGCAGGGAAACCGCTGGTTTCTCGGGCAGATTTACGGTTACTACGAAGCAGGATTGCATTTTGGCGTGCCGATTTCAAATTACCTCGGCTGGTTGCTGACCAGTTTTCTATTGGTAGCCGCTTTGCAGCAAATTGACCGCAAGCGGGACGGGAAAACACCGCGCGGGATTTTTGCCATGCCGTTCCGCTCTTTATTGGGGCCGGTTTTATATCTTTCGGTACTGGTCTTTAACTGGATAGTCACACTGTGGATCGGCGAATATCTGATCGCGCTGACCGGCATATTGATTTTTACTCTGCCGATCGTCATGGTGATCGTTTTGGCTGCTTTGCGGGTCAATCGCTACCGTGCGGAAGAGTTAAAGGAGCATTTGGAAAATTATCCGTGGTCACCGCTGAATAAGTCATGAAAATTGCAAACCGGGCGCCGGTCCGTTGCAGATTTGACGGCAACCGTGGTTTGTCTTGTCAAGCAACGCATACTTAGGCACTATGGTAGTGATGTTAGATTAGCCGGGAAGTTAATTTATCCATCTATTAACCGGGTTATATCCATCAGGAGATGACAAATGATGAACATTGATCGAAGAATACCGGGATTCGGCGTATTTTTAGTTTCTGTTTGTCTCGCGGTGATGCTGGCGTTATCCAGTTGTGCGGTAAAACGGATCAGCGGTTATGACGAGACGACCGATAGGGCGGTGACTGATTTACAGCGCAAAACGGAAGCACATCTGGTGACGCTTGAATCGGTAGAAGGTTTGCCCGAGTGCACATATGAAAATCATAAGCAATTTTACGATGAAGCCAAGGTGGATATTAACGTGATTACCGTCCGTGCTGCGGCGATTCCGAAAAATGACATCACCACACAAGAGTCGCAATTGCTGGCCAGTCAGTTGGATAATCTCGAAAAGCTACATAAGATCGCATGCTTATCCAAGGATCAAATCACGCTCGTGCGTACGCATTTCAATACCAGCTTTACGGCAATTCTAAAGCTCGAGCTTGCGAAGCGGCGTGGCGAGTGATTGTTGCGCAACGATTGATATCTATCTGAGGAGAATATGATGAGCCTGGATGCGGTTAAATTGGGAAAAGACATACTCGCTGCGTTGAATGGTAGCCTCACGGAAAAATGGCCCGATGTCAAAGATTATGGTGAAGCCGAAGCGAAAAAACTCGCACAGACATTGGTGATGATCGCAACGCTGAAAGCCACTGGGAAAATCAATAAGGAGCAGGCCGAGTTACATCTGGAAATGCAAAAGAATGCGACGCGCATGGTACTGATGACCATAGAAGGATTAGGTGTTCTGTCTGCCGAAGCAGCCATCAATTCGGCATTGAGTGCCGTGAAGGATAATGTGAATACGGAAATTGGTTTTACGTTACTTTAGCAAGCTATTCGATAAGAAAGATCACCCCAGGCTTATCCGGGGTGATCTGCTTATCGCAAAGTCTCAAGTCACGGTTATACCGCTGACTTCGAATTCCGCAGAATGATCAATTACGAATTGCTTTGTGAGGGACGTTTTCTGCGATACACAGTAGCACCTACCAAACCAAGTCCGACCATCAGCATCGCATAGGATTCGGGTTCCGGCACCGCAATCATCACGGTACGGTCATCGCCGCTGAACGGATGTTGCACATTCACATAAGCGATGTTCGGGTTAAATTTATCAAAATAAAGCCCGGTCGGTTCTGCACCCAAAGTTGACAGGGAAGCCCAACGGCCAACCGATTCGGCAATACCGTCGTTATTCGCATCTTGAGCAAACCAGATATCGGCGGAGCCGCCCGGTTGGTCTTCAACGATATAGATATTGCCTTTGGCATCGATAGCCAAATTATCCGGATTCTTGAATACGCTGCCGACACCCAAACCGGTGGCTTGGTCAAGCGTGGAAGTATTGACAAACAGACTGGCGTTATTGCTGGCGAGATTGAAGGAATACACTTCATCCGTCGTGGTAGTAGCCACGTAGAGGATCTGATCGCCGTTCGCCAATGTTTTGATTTCCAGATCTTCCGGGCGTTGATAATCGGTTGAAAGCGCATTGTTGGCGGATAAACGGCCATCGATGGTGCCATCGGCATTGAGTATTGAGACTCCAGGCAGTGCGCCGCCATTGGCATCCGTGATCGGCGCCCAAGTGATGGCGCCGGTCGCATTGGCATTGCCGCCACCGTTAACTTGCATTACGAAAGTTTGGCCAGCAGCAAAATAGTCATCGCCGTTGGTTGCATTCGGGCTGACTGAAACAAATTTGTAGATGCCGCCACCGTTGACTTCATCGATAAAGTAAAAATTATTGTCTTTGTCAAATGCCAGACCTTCGTGTGATACGTGTGGAATGACGGAGCGTTGCACGAAATGGGAATCGCCTGTGCCGGTTGCGGTGACTGGGTTGGTCAATTCAAACAGACGTCCTTTGGTGCTACCGGCGCCCCATGATTCCTCGGCGGTCAAGTAGCCACCCCAGGGGGTCCAAAGGGAAGCATCACCGGAAACGAAGTTTTGCGTGCCAGATGCGACCAGCGTCACGGTACGGGTATTGTAATTGGCATTCCACAAATCGATACGTTGTACGCCAGCGGATCCGGTTTCAAACGGCATGAACAGATAACGACCTGCATCCGCGCCGGATTCGTTTGCCGTGATCATGTCCCAATTGCCGCTATTATCGATGCCTTGGCTTAATTGATTGGCACGATTGGCAATGGAAGTCTGACTCCAGCTTGGATTAGCGAGTAAAAACGGACTGGATTCCGCTAACGAACCGCCGGGAACGCTGCCAGGTAAAGCAGTAAAGCTGTCAAAACCGGTGCTGGCGGCAACAGCTTGCGGTACTCCGGATATCATCATGAGCGCTCCGGAAACGACAGTAGCGAGTATTCTTTGTTTGTACATTGTATTCTCCCGAAATATGCTAAAAAATTCTTTAATCCAATGATAAGTACAGGCAATCTGGCTATCTGCGTTGCAGATCCTGGATTTTCCGGTCCCCGGCTCACACCGGGTATAGCTTTACAGTACGCGATGGATTATAAGAACGGGATGTGACGTGTCTATTGCAGGACTATTACCGGGCCGGTTGGAAATTACTTGGCGCCGGAATAGTCTGTGTGGATGTTTTGGTTGTCATAGGGCAAGGAAGAAAATGCTGTTATGAAAAAATGCGATAATTCTGTTTACAACGATGAGGTGTGGCTCCGCTATGGGACAGCGCATGCTTCGGATTAACAGTAATGAGAGGAGAATCAATGAAGTTGTCAGTTTTTCCATTTCTGGCGATTGCCTTGCTGGGCTGTACTGCGTTCACAGCCGGTAATCAGCGTCCTGCGCTTGATGTCATGCTGATCGGGGTATGGATAGGCGAATACCTGGAGGAGGGCGGCACGTTAAAACGCTGGACGCAAACGAGAAATGCCGATGGCACTTATACCATTGAATTCAGTTTCACGGAAAAGGATGATACGGCGCAGAGTTTTAGCGAATCCGGCCGCTGGTGGATCAAGGATGGTTTATTCTACGAGATTGCTTTACCGGAAAAAGGGCATCCCGATAAATACCGCTATTCTTTTAAAAAGAAGGATTGTGTCAGTTTCGTACTGGTGGAAAGCGAAGGATTCGCCGAAGAGGAAGGCAGTTATGTATTCAGCGAATGCCTGGAGGCGGACTCACCACCGGCAAATTTTGGTAAGTCCATATAGTTTCTAAAAAACTTATTTCTTAACGATTGTTTTCTGCCACTGCACTTTCTGCTGAGAGCGGCCAGTGGCAGAAATAGTGAAGCGATTAGCGCATGTGCGCTTCGACAAAAGTGGTTTCGCGGTTGAAATCATCCCAGATGGTGGCTGGTTTGACAAAAGGCGTTGTCGGTACCAGGAAGGTTGCAATATCGAATGCTCCGCTCAGTGAGCGGCCTACCGCATTGGCGATACCGGTCAGAAAACCGACCGTCATGCCGTGAACGACGCCATCCCGGTTGCCCACAATCGTGATTGTTTTCGGTATTTCAACAACCCCGGTCACCGCATTGGCAATACCATTTCCCAGTTTTTCTACAACTTTGTCCGGATACTGATCGGCAAATACCCATTGAGGGGCTGCTAAAAGCATCGTGCAGACGATTAATAATGCTTGAATCGTTTTTTTCATTGTCAATCCTGTCGAGTAATTAATTGCATTTTTCATTCTACCGAAATGCCGGGTAATTTTTCTACTTGCCATCCCCTGGTTTGGCAGGTTGTTTCAAAATGCCCAGAATTCCTTCAACATCACGTTCGATCCGGCTTTCCGCATGCCCCAAGTTTTGCAGTTCCGTTCTGATTCGGTAGGCGATTTCCAGAGCGAGCAAATCCATGGTGTTTTTGTCACCTTTCTGCGATGCTGCTTGATACTCTACTTGGAACCGGTCGATAGCATTCAGCATAATATCGTTCTTGATATTCAAACTGGCTAGGATGGAATCCAATTCATATTTCAGATTGCCGGGTAATGCCGGTTGCGCCAGCTGAGATCCTTTTTCCGGCTCATATGGCATGTATTTGGGTAGCAAGACCGAGAGCATGAACAGGGCCATACCCGATCCCACGGTGATTGCTACAAACTGCCAGATTTTATATTCCTTCCCACGCAGTTTTATGACGCTGGTCCGTTTCACACCAAACCAGGCTTGAACGATTATTCCAATTAAAAACAGAATGGCACCAAGTGCCATGATAATAGGTACAAGCGGATGCACAGTTTTACTCCTATATTCTTATCTTAAAGTTCAAATGCAATTGGCAAAAAACGAATGGCGAGTTTCTATCCTGAATCGCTGGTTGCCGATGTTCAGCGATCGTTTTCGATGCATATTCTAACGTAATATGATACGGAGTTATTGGTTGTTTGATAAGCAATGATCTATCCGTTTGAACACGGATTTATGCTGACCTCACTGCAAGCTTTTCTCTCCACACTGAAACTCCGGGTATTGTGACTCGAAATGTTATACCTGTTATGGAGATTAGTGCAGGAGGCAGAGCGAAAAATTATCGCGGTGGCGGTGGCGGGGGGTTACCCGGAGGCGGCGGAGGCGGAGTAAAATTGGATGGCGAAGGTGCCGTGCCGCTATGTGCGGGCGGGCCACCGCTAATTCTGCTGGATACCGGGACGTGATGGCCTTTGGCGTACATGCATTGAATATAGCTCATGTCGTAGCGCTGCTGATTGACGTACGCGGAAGTGCTGGCCGTGCCAGAACCCGCCAACCCGCCAGCTAACAAACCAGTACCCGCGCCGATTGCGGCGCCTCCACCACCCGCGATGGCTGCGCCTGCTGCCGCACCGAGTCCGGCACCGATCGCTGCACTTTCCACACCACTCGCTTGCGCCGATTGCCGTGGTGTTATACCGCCGACTTGCTCATAGGCATAGCGGCGGCAATCGTAGTCATCGTAGCGGAACTGCTCGAAGCTTTTACCGGAGCCCGGCAAGGTCATCACGCTGGGGCCGGACGGTAAACTGACACAAGCTACCAGAATGCAGGAAGCTATCGGCGGTATGATCAGTTGTTTGATTGCTTTCATGGTGCTTTCACTCCATTATCGTGCATGCGGGTTTAGGGGGCTGCGTGCGGTCAAGCAGTGGTATTTCTCGCTACGTGAATTCGTATAATGCTTTCAGACAAAGTTCAATGCAAAGCAATTATCCCTGTCAAAGATTAGCAGAAAAAAGGTATCATATAGGATGCAAAATTTTAATAGTGATATATATTTTAGGAGAAAATAAGAATGTCGCAAAAACACCCGGTTATCGCCGTTACCGGATCATCAGGTGCAGGCACCTCAACGGTTAAAACCAGTTTTGAACATATTTTCCGCCGTGAGAAGCTCACTGCGGCGGTGATCGAGGGTGACAGTTTTCATCGCTACGATCGTGAAGCGATGAAGCAAGCCGTAGCCGAATCAGAAAAAAACGGCAACCGCCCGATCAGCCACTTCGGTCCTGAAGCCAACGAATTTGAAAAATTGGAAGCACTGTTCAAAGAATACGGCGAGAAAGGCACGGGACAAAAGCGTTTGTACCTGCATAACGAAGAAGAAGCTGCGCCTTGGAATCAAAAACCGGGAACATTCACACCTTGGTCGCAGATTCCAGCTGGATCCGATCTGCTGTTTTACGAAGGGCTACATGGCGGCGCCAAGAGCGATACCGCCGATGCTGCCAAATATGTGGATTTATTAGTCGGTGTAGTGCCTATCGTCAACCTGGAGTGGATTCAAAAAATCTATCGCGACACCAGTGCACGCGGTTATTCGGCTGAAGCTGTCACACACACCATATTGCGCCGCATGCATGACTATGTGCATTACATCACGCCGCAATTCTCGCGTACGCATATCAATTTCCAGCGCGTGCCGACGGTCGATACTTCCAATCCGTTCATCGCCCGGGAAATTCCGACATTGGACGAAAGTATGGTCGTGATTCGTTTTAGACATCCTGAAACGACGGATTTTCCATTCCTGCTGAGAATGATCCATGATTCGTTCATGTCCCGTCCTAACACCATCGTTGTTCCCGGCGGCAAAATGGGTATGGCGATTGAACTGATACTGACACCGCTGATTTTGGATATCGTTGCCAAAAGCAGGGCATAGTAGTTTCTAACCAACGGCCGGTTAATTCGTGAATCACGATATCAAGTGCAAGCTCTGATTTATCGTATTCCGGATTAATCAGTGCGTTGAAAATGCACTCGATACCCTTAGTTCCAAGTCTAGTCAGTTTGTTGCTGGCTATATCGGCTACATGACTTCTTTATTATCCAACCTCAATCCGCAGCAACTCGAAGCGATCACTTTACCGCATCAATCAGTACTGGTGCTGGCTGGTGCCGGTAGCGGCAAAACCCGTGTACTGACAACGCGCATTGCTTATTTGATCCAATCGGGGCAAGCGAATCCGCATGGCATCCTGGCCGTGACGTTCACCAATAAGGCGGCTAAGGAAATGTTGACGCGTATTACCGCAATGCTGCCGGTGAATCCGCGCGGTATGTGGGTCGGCACGTTTCATGGTTTGTGCCATCGCATGTTGCGGACGCATTATCAGGATGCCGGTTTGCCGCAAGCGTTTCAGATTCTCGATTCCGCCGACCAACTGGCTTTGATCAAGCGCATTCTGAAAGATTTGTCGGCTGACGAAAAGAAATTCCCGCCTCGCCAGGTGCAATGGTTCATCAATAATGCCAAGGAAGCCGGATTGCGTGCGGCGTATGTGACGGTCGAAGATGCTTATTCGCGCCGCATGCTGGAGTTTTATCAAACGTACGAGCAGCAATGCCAGAAGGAAGGTGCGGTGGATTTTGCCGAATTGCTGTTGCGCAGTTATGAATTGCTAAGCCGCAATGAAGTCCTGTGCCAGCATTACCGCGAGCGTTTCCAGCATATTCTGGTAGATGAATTCCAAGACACCAACCCGCTGCAATACAAATGGCTCAAATTACTCGCGGGTACAGGAACTAAGAATGCCGCTGCGGTTTTTGCCGTCGGCGATGATGACCAGAGTATTTACGCGTTTCGCGGCGCTTATAGCGGTAACATGCGCGACTTCGAACATGATTTCGGCATTACCCGGGTGATCAAGCTAGAACAGAACTATCGTTCGCACGGCCATATTTTGGATGCAGCGAATGCTTTGATCGAAAACAATAGCGAGCGATTGGGGAAAAATCTCTGGACGGCGGAAGGAAAGGGCGAGCTATTGCGGGTTTATAACGCCCCGAATGATTTCGACGAAGCGGCGTTTATCGTAGGAGAAGTCAAAGCATTGCACGCGGAGGGTGTAGCGTTGTCGGAAATGGCATTGCTGTATCGCTCCAATGCCCAGTCCAGGGTGCTTGAGCACAGTTTATTCAATGCCGCGATACCTTACCGAGTGTACGGCGGTATGCGGTTTTTCGATCGGCAGGAAATCAAACATGCATTGGCTTATTTGCGCTTGATTGCCAACCCCGACGATGACAGCGCGTTATTGCGAGTGATTAATTTTCCAGCACGTGGCATCGGTGCTCGCGGTTTGGAGCAATTACAGGACGATGCCAAGACGCTGGGCGGCAGCTTGTGGGCGGCTGCGGTGCAGAAATGCGGCGGAGAAGATAGCTTGTTGCAAAAATCACCGGAATCGTTAAAAGGCATTGCCGGGTTTGTGCACCTAATCCTGACCATACGGCAGTATTGCCATGATCTGCCATTGCCGCAGATTGTGGAATACATGCTAACGCATAGCACGTTGTTGGCTCATTACAGTAAAGAGCGTGAGGGTGCGGAAAGACTGGAGAATTTGAACGAATTGATTAATGCTGCAACCAGTTTTGTGCATGAAGCGGAAAATGACAGCTTGGCGGAATTTCTTGCGCACGCTTCGCTGGAAGCCGGTGAGCACCAAGCGGGCAGCGGCCAGGACGCACTGCAATTGATGACAGTGCATGCTGCCAAGGGACTGGAATTTCACAGTGTTTTTCTAAGCGGTCTGGAAGAAGGGTTGTTTCCACATGAAAACAGTCTGAATGAAATCAACGGCATTGCTGAAGAGCGGCGGCTGATGTATGTGGCCATGACGCGCGCGCGCCGCCGGTTGTATATCAGTTTTGCGCAAAGCCGCATGTTACATGGTCAAACCCGTTATCACATCGCGTCGCGTTTTCTCGATGAAATCCCGCAAAACTGCTTGAAATGGCTGCAATCAGCACCGCGAATGAATCAAAGCGCCTACGCTTCCAATAGCGGTGGTCAAACCACAGCAGGTTTTTCAAAAACCGCTTATGGTCAGCCAAAATCTTCCGGTGGAGAGTGGCGCATCGGACAAAATGTCTCACATGCCAAGTTCGGCGACGGCGTTATCATCAACTACGAAGGCAGCGGCAGCGATGCACGCGTTCAGGTTAATTTCGATCATGCCGGTGCGAAATGGCTGTTGCTCGAATATGCCAAATTGACCGCGCTTTAGCGCGCTGTATGCGTGTGCTCAGCGGTCGTTTTGGTCCTTATCCTGAGGTTTATTTCCGGTTGTAGTCGTTTCCTGCTTGGCTTCAGGCTCATGTTGTTCCGGTTGCTGATCGGCATCACCCCAATTGGCTTTTTGTAAATCCGCTTCGGATGGGTTGTTTTTAAAGCGAATGGGTTCATTGAGGAAAATATCTTTGTAGCTGACGTAAATGGAAGCGAAAACGGTAGGAATCAGGATGATCAGACCGGCACCATATGGCATTACACTGATGATAGTCAACACGATGAGCGTGACGCCATACAACTGAAATGGAATGAAGTTTCTCAGGCAGGCAAAAAAGCTTTTTTGCATGGCGATAATGGGCGGTACGTTATCAAACACAACCAGCAACGGTGAGAACCAGGAAGCCATCATCAATGGAATGGAAAGCGTCAGTGCAATCAAAGAGGATGTCAGGAAACTGCTCATCACACCCATCAGCTCACTTTCGTCGACCCGCTTGCCATAGAGCATCATGTCCGTCATTTGGGAACCGCCAATCAACATGACCAGACCGATGATGAGAATCTGTCCGATCAAATAAATTCCGCCGATCGTAATGAGCGGCACGGCATTGGTTCTGAAGGCAACGAATAAGTGTGTCATATCCAGTGACTTGCCTTGTTCCATGTCCTTGCATCCCAGCATGATCCCCGCCAGAAATACCGGTGAAACCAGGGTGAAAATAAATTTTCCCAGCAATGGGATCAATGACATCGATATGGCGATCAACATCAAGGTGAAGCACACAAAAATCCAAGCCAGCGGTGCTCTACGAAACATGTAGAAACCGCTTAGAATCCATTGCAATCCTTGTTTTGCGTGAACTTGATGAATTTCCATTAATGTTTCTCCAGTTAATTTCAGTAAAAACGGTTTTAATCGAGCGTTATATCCAGAGCTGTTGTAGTTTTACTGAATCGCGTGCATGATTTTTTAATATATCCCGGAAATGCGCCGGATCTTTGGCGTGTGTCAATTCCCCCGGGCGCGGTAAATGATAGTCGTACAAACGGGATACCCAGAAACGCAGTGCGCCGGCACGCAGCATGGCTGGCCAGACATCGTGTTCGGCCGCGTTGAGCGGACGTTCATCATGATAGGCTTTAATCAGCGCTAGCGTGCATGATTCATCCAAGACTTTGTTCTCAGTCATGCACCAGTCGTTGACCGTAATGGCCAGATCATACAAGAATGCATCGTTGCAGGCGAAATAAAAATCGATGACGCCGCCGATGGTATGTCCGGTAAACAGAATATTGTCGCGGAACAAGTCGGCGTGAATAACGCCGCCCGGTAGTGCGCCGGTTTGCTGCGATTGTTGAAAATTCAATTCTGCCGCAAGCAGGGATTGCTCGTCAGCGGAAAGAAAAGGTGCAATCTCAGGCGCTCTGGCTTGCCACCAAGGGAGTCCGCGCGGATTATTCATGCGTTCCGGATACGAGCTGCCCGCCACATGCATTTGAGCCAGCATCCGGCCAACTTCCGCGCAGTGTTCCGCAACGGGATGTATAACGGACTGTCCCGGCAGGCAGGTTACGATCGTCGCCGGTTTGCCGTTGAGCTCGCCCAGCAATTGATGATCCAGCATCGCGACCGGCGCGGGGCAGGGAATGCCATGCCGGGATAAATGCGCCATCAGATTCAGATAATATGGCAGTTCGTCGCGCGTCAGTTTCTCGAACAACGTCAATACAAATTTGCCTTGCGTGGTCGTGACGAAATAATTGGTATTTTCGATGCCCGACGAAATACCTTGCAATTGGACCAACTGACCCAACGCATAATTTTGTAACCAGACCGTGAGCTGGCTATCGGAAACAGGTGTAAAAACTGACATGGGCTAACAGACTAAAAAAGCGGAAAAGTGGAAACAGAAAGGTTTCATTGGATTACATGCTTTCGCTTTTTATCGGGGTTAAAATTTCAAGAATTGCCACATCGGCGGGCTGACATCAATACCGGCATCACCTGCGTGCGTATGGCCTCGGCTGATGTTTTTTTTCAGATAATACGGCGGACCGATGCGCGGAATCACCTTGATCATCATCAATTCGCCGTTGACGCGATGCTCTTCAATGGTGTCTTCGCCACGCTTGATGATGGTGACTTGCGTTTCCAGTTCGGGATCCGGCTGAATATCGGGTGGAAGTGGTGGAGGATCCGCCAATTCTTTAGGTAACTCGGGAGGCTCCGGCAATGGAATGAGGTTATCCGGGTGCGAAAGCTTTTTAGCTTGCTTCGGCTGATCGGATTGCGCCGTGGCAAGCGGTGCAGAAATGATCACCAAGATAAAAATAAGTGGATACAGGTACATCATGTTGGTTACCGGCGGGTCGAGATTAACGGGTATTCTACCTAAAATCATCGCTGACAGTTAAAGATTGAGTTGAATTTCTCGCTCGGCGGCGGTCGGTTCAAATCCGCTGCTTTCATAATATTTAAAAATGGCATTGACGATTTGATCCGGCTCATCAATGACCTGAATCAGATTCATGTCTTCAGCCGATATAAAACCTTCGGTGATCAAAGTGTTCTGAAACCAATCCAGCAAACCGCGCCAGAATTGGGAATACACCAAAATGATCGGCATCTTGCGGGTTTTGCCGGTTTGTACCAATGTTAGCGCTTCCATCAATTCATCCAGGGTGCCGAAACCGCCGGGCAGCACAACATAAGCCGTGGCGAATTTGACAAACATATATTTGCGCGCGAAAAAATGCCGGAAAGTCTGGCTGATATCCTGATAAGCATTGCGATGCTGTTCGTGTGGCAGCTGAATATTCAATCCGATGCTGGGCGATTTGCCGTAATAAGCGCCTTTATTTGCGGCTTCCATGATACCCGGACCGCCGCCGGAAATGACCGCAAAACCGGCATCGGAAAGTTGCTTGGCAATCTGCTCGGCTAACTTATAGTGCGGATTATTGGGGTCAGTGCGTGCGCTGCCGAAAATGCTCACAGCGGGCTGAATGGTGTCAAGACGTTCTGTTCCTTCGACAAACTCTGCCATAATGCCGAACAAGCGCCATGATTCTTTTGCTGACCAGGGTTTATCCACAGACAAATGCGTGGCCGGTTTATCGTATAGGCTCATAGGAAAATCTTATCAATGAAAACATTGTTGCTGGTTGACGGTTCATCGTATTTGTATCGCGCTTTTCATGCATTGCCAGACTTACGTAATCATAACAATGAACCGACCGGCGCAATTCATGGCGTGCTCAATATGCTGCGGCGCTTGCACAAGGATTACCACGCCGATTATAGCGCGTGCGTGTTTGATGCAAAAGGTAAAACTTTCCGCGACGAGTTGTATCCCGACTATAAAGCGCACCGGCCGCCGATGCCTCCCGATCTGGCGGTGCAGATCGAACCCTTGCATGCTTGCATTCGTGCGATGGGATGGCCGATGCTGATTGTTGATGGCGTGGAAGCCGACGATGTCATCGGCACGTTGGCCAAACAAGCCGCCGCTGCCGGTATGCGTTGCATCATCTCGACCGGCGATAAGGATATCGCGCAACTGGTGAATGCGCAGGTGACGTTGGTGAACACCATGAGCAATGAAATACTCGACGAAGCGAACGTGCAGGTTAAATTTGGTGTGCCGCCGGATCGTATGTTGGATTATTTGATGCTGGTTGGTGATACCTCCGATAATGTTCCCGGTGTGCAAAAAGTGGGCCCCAAGACGGCGGTCAAATGGCTCGCGCAGTACGGATCGATCGAAAATCTCATAGCGCATGCCGGTGAGATCAAAGGCGCGGTCGGTGACAATTTACGCCAGGCGCTGGCTTGGTTCGATACCTCGCGTCAGTTAATCACGATTAAATGCGATGTCGATTTGCCGGTCAAAATTACCGATCTTGCGCCGCAGCCGCAGGATACCGGGCGATTGGTTCAGCTGTATGAGCAGCTCGACATGAAATCATCTTTGCGAGAACTGCGCCAGCAGATGATTGAGAGCCAATCCGGATCGATCGTTACCGATGAAACGCCAGGTAACGCGATGAGCGATAGAAGCTCTCCTGCCGCACTGGATTGCCCCGTTATGTACCAAATGATTCTGACCGAAAGTGAGTTGGATGAATGGCTGACCCGGCTGGATACAGCGCCCTTGGTGTCAGTGGATAGCGAAACGACCAGCCTCAATCCGATGCAGGCGAAATTGGTGGGGATTTCGTTTTGTATTGAAAGTCATCATGCGGCGTATGTTCCGCTAATGCATAACTACGCCGGTGTACCGCAACAGCTTGCACTTGAAACGGTGTTAAATAAATTAAAGCCGTGGTTGGAGAATGCGGCAAAACCCAAGCTGGGGCAAAATTTGAAATACGATAAGCATGTGTTTGCCAATCATGGTATTCAATTGAACGGTATTACGCATGATACGTTGCTGCAATCGTACGTATTCGAGTCGCACCGGCCGCATAATATGGATAGTCTAGCGTTACGTCATTTGGATGTGAAAACTATCAGTTATGACGATGTGACCGGCAAAGGCGTGAATCGCATGGGGTTTGACGAAGTAGCGCTTGATGTCGCTACACAGTATGCCGCGGAAGACGCGGATATCACACTGCGCTTGCACCAAGCGCTATATCCCGGCATTCAGAAGGAAGAACGGCTGAATTACATTTATCGTGAAATAGAGATGCCGGTTCTGGACGTGCTGTTTGAAATTGAACGCAACGGTGTGCTGCTGGATTATAAGCTGCTGCAAAGACAGAGCCACGAACTAGGCGAAAAATTGCAAACGCTGGAACAACAAGCGCATACGCTTGCGGGACAACCCTTTAATCTGAATTCACCGAAGCAGATTCAGGAAATTTTGTTCACTCAACTCAAACTGCCGGTTATCAAAAAAACACCCACCGGCGTGCCTTCCACCGACGAGGATGTGTTGCAACAATTGGCACTGGATTATCCATTACCCAAACTGTTGCTCGATTATCGTGGCTTGGCCAAACTGAAGTCGACTTACACCGACAAACTGCCATTGATGATGGATCGCAATACTGGCCGGGTGCATACCAATTATGCGCAGGCGGTTGCGGTGACCGGTCGTCTGGCCAGCTCGGATCCGAATTTGCAGAATATTCCGGTGCGCACCAGTGAAGGCCGTAGAATCCGCGAGGCATTCATAGCGCCGCCAGGTCACAAAATTGTGTCGGCGGATTATTCGCAAATCGAGTTACGCATCATGGCGCATATTTCCCAGGATGAAGGATTGCTCAAAGCGTTCGCCGCCGGGGAGGATATCCATCGCGCAACAGCTGCGGAAATTTTAGGGATTCCGCTGGACCAAGTCGATCAGGAGCAGCGCCGTTACGCCAAGGTGATTAATTTCGGTTTGATTTATGGCATGTCGGAGTTCGGTCTGGCGTCTCAACTCGGCATCGAACGCAGTGCCGCGCGCGCGTATATGGAACGGTATTTTGCCCGGTATCCGGGGGTGGACACGTATATGCGGCAAACCCGCGAAAAAGCCAGGCAATTGGGGTATGTTGAAACCGTACTGGGGCGCCGCTTATGGTTGCCGGAAATCAATAACGCCAATGGAAACCGCCGCCAAGGCGCGGAACGGGCCGCTATTAATGCGCCGATGCAAGGAACTGCTGCCGATATCATCAAACTGGCGATGATCGCAGTGCGTAACTGGCTGCATCAGGAAAGGTTAAACAGCAAATTGATCATGCAAGTGCACGATGAATTGGTTCTGGAAGTGCCGGATGATGAGGTGGTGTTAGTCAAAGACACCTTACCGGAGTGTATGGGCAATGTGTTGCAGCTGGATGTTCCGCTGCTGATTGAAGTCGGTGTTGGAGATAATTGGGAGCAGGCACATTAAACTTAGTGTGCCTGCTGCATGTTACAGGTGTTTATTCGCGCGTTTCAACTTGCATCAGCGGTTCAGTTGGCGTCGTAACGGCTTTTCTAACCCTTCTACGCGGTCTTTTAGGGGTGATGACTTCTTCAGTCACCATTTCGACTTTTTCTGGCGGTGTTTCTATCATGATCAAGCCGCTCTTGCTTAAATCCGGAAGTTCCTTAGGTGCACTGATTTCCGCTATTGGCGTTGGAACTGGTACGGATTCCGGTGGAATAATACTGTTTTGAACCGTTTGATCGACCACCGGTGCTCTCCTGCTGGATTGCTTTTTAACAGCGGGGGGCGGCGGTGAATCTTCGTTAACAGGTATCGCTTCCGCTACTACTACCACCGGTTGCAGGCTGACTGGATATTCATCATGTTGTACAGCATCACTCGGTGTTTCGTCCGACACAGTTTCGTGGTTCTCCGCAGCATTTCTCCCTTGTCCGTTATGGTCGCGGCTTTTATTGCCACGATGCCGACGGTTTCGTCTGCGCTCATCGGTTTTCGTAGCGTTGCCTTCAGCGCTTTCGGTTTCCGCAGCAGAAAGATCGTTAATCTCGGCGGCTTCCACAAAGTCTACGGTTACTGGTTGAGCGGTTCTCCTCGGATTGTTCCTTGGGGATTCTGCGGCTACCGGATATTGCGGTGATTGTCCGGATTCCGGATTATTGAAATCCTGTGCCGCACCGGTTGAATCTGAGGTATCGCTTTGCTTGGCTGGTTTTTGTGCGGAAGTATCTTTGCGCTCATTCCGGTTGCGTCCACGGCGTCCACGCGAGCGTCCGCGCTCCTGCTGCCTGGTTTTATCTTCAACCGGCTTTTCTTCAAGATCAATCCTTGTTTCTTCACTGTGCGCGGGCTTAAACCAGCTGAAAAATTTATCCAGCAGCGAGGTATCGCGTGATCTATCTTCGCGGATCGGTGCAGGTTGAGCGGGTGTTATGCCTTGAACTGCGGCTTGAGGGCGGGTGGGTTTGTTTCTTTGCTCGGAAACGACCAGGTTGTTTTCCTCGGTATTTTTTTCGACCAGTTTATAACTTGCTACGGATTCGTTTGCTTTGCTGTCTTCGTGGCGTATTCGAGTGATATTGTATGTGGGTGTTTCAATATGGATATTAGGTATGAGGACGATACTGATCCGCTGTCGCACTTCAATATCATAAATTTCCGCTCGCTTCTCATTCAGAAGGTAAGTGGCCACATCCACCGGAAGCTGGACGTGCAATGCATTGGTGTTTTCTTTCATGGCTTCTTCCTGGATGATTCTTAGCACATGCAATGCCGAAGAATCGGTTCCGCGGATAAATCCGGTACCTTGGCAGCGTGTGCACGGAATATAATTGCTTTCACCCAGGGAAGGGCGCAGGCGTTGCCGTGATAACTCCAGAAGGCCAAAACGCGATATTTTTCCGACTTGGATGCGCGCGCGATCTTGCCGCAATGCTTCATGCAACCTGGCTTCAACCTCACGTTGATTGCGCTGCACATCCATATCGATAAAGTCGATGACGATTAATCCGCCCAAGTCGCGCAAGCGCAATTGCCGGGCGATTTCATCGGCGGCTTCAAGATTGGTATTTAAAGCGGTATGTTCAATATCCAATCCACGGATAGCGCGTGCTGAGTTGACGTCAACCGATACCAACGCTTCAGTGTGATCAATCACAATTGCGCCGCCGGAAGGAAGCGTAACCTGCCTGGAATAGGCCGTTTCTATCTGATGTTCGATCTGAAAGCGTGAAAATAAAGGCACATCATCGTGATAAAACTTCAGGCGATCAACATTGGCGGGCATGACATGCGCCATGAATTGACTGGCTTGTTCATAAATATCGCGGCTGTCGATTAAGATTTCACCGATTTCCTGGCTGAAATAGTCGCGGATCGCGCGAATCACCAAGCTGCTTTCCTGATAGATCAGAAAAACACCATCCTGATGATTGGCTGCTTCTTCAATCGCATACCAGAGTTGTGTCAGGTAATTCAAATCCCATTGCAACTCTTCCGTGCTGCGGCCGATTCCGGCAGTTCTGGCAATAATACTCATTCCATCAGGAACTTGGAGCTGCGCGATCACTTCGCGTAAATCGTTGCGCTCTTCACCGGTGATGCGGCGTGATACGCCCCCGCTATTGGGATTGTTGGGTATTAAAACCAGATACCGGCCAGCCAGCGAGATATAGGTTGTCAGCGCGGCACCTTTTGTGCCACGTTCATCCTTATCGACTTGTACGATTAATTCCTGGCCTTCTTGCAATAGATCCTGAATACGGCCATTGGCGGTACCATTTTCGGCAAGACAAGAGGAGGCTATTTCTTTGAAGGGTAAAAAACCGTGACGTTCGCAGCCATAATCTACAAATGCGGCTTCCAGACTGGGTTCTATTCGTGTGATGACAGCTTTGTAGATATTGCTTTTACGTTGTTCTTTACTAATAGATTCGATGTCAAGGTCGATCAGTGTTTGACCATTGACGATTGCAACTCGCAACTCTTCAGGTTGGGTCGCATTAAATAACATTCGTTTCATTTACAAGCCTTACGTGTTCTATTTATAAATACACTATCCGCAATTTCTTCGGTTAGATTTTTTTGGTATGCGTAGTTGTAATGACGAGGCTTTGATTTAATAATTTTATTGTATGCTTATTTATCAATCTAATTATTTTATTGTTATATTTCAATATCTTATTCTTATTGGTGAAATTTTTTCGTGTCGAAGTCATTAAAGCTCGCCCATGCTCTACTTAGCAGGTTTTATTGTCCTCGTTACTTAGTAGGTTTTATTGTCCCCGTTTAAGGTAACAGATTTTACATAAAGTTCCAAATAGAACTTTGTTTTATGTCAATATTATTATTAACGCTGCTGGTAGTGAGTATAGCCAGTAGATTTTACAGCAACAACTTTAAAAAGAAATGAGTAAAATCTTTAGATTTTTGTCAGAGAACTACATCTCTTTGCGTCAATAACTGAAATAATCAAAAATGTGACAATGAATACTCAATCCCCTGTATCAATCGTCAAAGAATGCATAGGAGAAGAAGAAAACGATCAGCGGATTGATAATTTCTTATTCAAGCGTTTTAGGAATGTACCGAAAAGCCATATCTATCAATTGGTGAGAAGCGGCCAGGTGCGCGTTAACGGAAAACGGATAGATGCCTGTTATCGCCTGCAATCGGGCGATATGGTGCGGATTCCGCCGGTCAAGACCACTGAAAAGAATGCGGTCAAGCAGATTGCACCGGTCAATTTTTTTAACTTCACTGTTTTGCATGAAGACGATGCATTATTGGTGATTGATAAGCCCAGCGGCATGGCGGTCCACGGTGGCAGCGGTATCAGTTTCGGTGTCATCGAACAGCTGCGCACACAGCATCCAACCTGGAAATTTCTCGAACTGGTGCACCGCTTGGATAGAGAGACATCCGGCGTACTTTTGCTGGCGAAGAAACGAAGCGCGCTGGTTGATCTGCACCGGCAAATTCGTGACGGCTTGATGGAAAAGCATTACCGGGTGATGGTCAAAGGGGAGTGGCGTAACGCCAAGCAACATGTCAAATTGGCGCTCGACAAATATGTGACAACCGCCGGTGAACGGCGCGTGATGGTTGCCAGCGGGACTCACAAAGACAGCAAGCCGATGCAGGCGCATACGATATTCACACTGCAAAAATCCTGGAAAAATTTCAGTTTGCTCGACGCTGAGATTAAAACCGGGCGGACACACCAAATTCGCGTCCATTTGTCGCATATCGGGTTTCCCATCGCCGGTGACGATAAGTACGGTGATTTTGAAGTGAACAAGCAACTGGCTAAAGCGAGCGGAGGAAATAAACTGGCGCGCATGTTTCTACATGCTCACACGTTGCGCATTACACACCCGGTTTCAGGAGCGCGCATGCAACTGCAATCGCCGTTGTCGATAGATCTACAGAAATTTATCGATGGTCTTGAGCATGCGCAAGCGTCGCACACTCGCGGATCTTAATGGAATGAGTCCAAGTGCTATAATGCACTGCTAGTTTTTCGGGGTAGCGGCAACTTGTTTGGTTTTAAACATGGTGTATAAAACTTCCCAAACATTTTCTACAATCTTTTTCTGTGCAACTTCGTTCGGGTGTATTCCATCGGCCTGAAAATATTCGTGTTTATCGCCAAAACCGGCTAATAGAAATGGCACTAATTTGATTTTATAATTTTCAGCGAGTTGCGGAAAAATAGCCTGGAACTTTTGTGTGTAAGTCATGCCATAATTGGGCGGCAGTTGCATTCCAGCCAGTAAGACCAAAGCGTTGTGCTGTTGACATTTTTCAATGATCGCCGCCAAGTTGCTATAGATGGATTTAATTGCTGCGCCACGTAAACCGTCGTTTGCACCAAGCTCAAGGATAATAATCTCAGGGTGATGTTTCTCAAGGGTTTGTTGAATCCGGTTGCGGCCACCCAGCGTGGTTTCACCGCTGATACTGGCGTTGATGATTTGATAATCGGCAAACTCGGATTGTAACCGTTGCGTGAGCAATGCAACCCAGCCGGCTTCTCTCGCTATACCGTAATTGGCGGACAGGCTATCGCCAAAGACCAATACTGTTTTGCTGGATGCAGTAGCGGGAGTGGCGAAAGTAAAAACAAGAATCAGAATAATCAGGAAATTTTTTTTCATGTCAGATAATCGTATTAATCAACCCATTCTTTGGACGCAGGCGCTCACCAAACAAGTGAATACCGGCGATCAGCAATTGACTATATTGCAGGATATCGAATTGCAAGTAAATCCTGGTGAAGCGGTTGCAATTATAGGCGCATCCGGTTCCGGTAAATCGACTTTATTAGGGCTTCTGGCTGGATTGGATTTGCCGACTTCAGGGAAAGTTCATCTGGATGCGGTGGATATTTTCTCGCTCGATGAGGATAGCCGGGCGGCATTGCGTGGCAGGGTTCTTGGTTTTGTGTTTCAATCATTCCAGCTGTTGCCTGCCTTGACCGCGATTGAGAACGTTATGCTGCCGCTCGAATTGGCCGGCACCGGCAACGCGGAAACTACCGCGCGAAGATTGCTGGAACGCGTCGGACTGGGGCAGCGCCTGAATCATTATCCCAAACAGTTATCCGGCGGAGAGCAGCAGCGGGTCGCCATTGCGCGTGCGTTTGCAACCGATCCCAAGTTGTTATTGGCCGATGAGCCTACCGGCAATCTCGATTCGGCTACCGGTGTGCAAATTATCGACTTGATGTTTGAACTCAATCGCGAACATGGCACGACCCTGGTACTGGTTACGCATGATGAAGCTTTGTCGCGGCGTTGTGCGCGCCAGATCCGGTTGGCGGACGGGCGATTGGTGCGGTAGTCGCAACAACTGAGCAGCGCGGGTATTTCTTCTTTATTTTTTCACCAAGGCCCTCATTCTCATGAATCATTTTAAGCTGTCTTTGCGCATGCTGCACCGCGATTGGCGCGCGGGTGAGCTCAACGTTTTGCTGCTGGCTCTGATTATTGCCGTCAGCGGCATTGCTACGGTCGGTTTTTTTGCCGACCGGGTGGAATCGGCGCTGGCGCGTGAAAGCAATCAATTACTGGGCGCGGATTTGCTGGTTATTTCAAGCCAACCACTACCCGAGCAATACGCTGATGAAGCTCAGCGGCTCGGTTTGTCCGTTTCATCGCTGACCAAACTTGCCAGTATGATTTCCAATGGGGACAGCAATTTGCTGACCGAGATTAAGTCGGTTACCGAAGGCTATCCGCTACGCGGACGTGTGCATTTGGCTAATCAGTCATCACAAGCTTCCGCTACGCAAGCGGAAATCCGCGAAGCCGATGGGATTCCGCAGCCAGGCGCCATTTGGGTCGACGAAAAGGCCATGACCCGGTTGGATCTCAAAGTAGGCGACATCGTTGATGTCGGTGTGACCCAATTGACGGTCACCGAGCTGGTGGTGCGTGAGCCGGATCATTCGGTTGGATTCATCAACATGGGCCCGCGTGCCATGATCAACGCGGCCGATCTGGAAAAAACCGGTCTGATACAAGAAGGCAGCCGTGTTTCCTATCAATTGCTGATCGCGGGTGAACCACATGTGGTGCAGCAATTTCGTGATTGGGCAAAACCTCAACTGACCAAAGCGCAACGAATGGAAGGCATACGCGATGCGCGCCCGGAAATTAAAGCCGCGCTGGAGCGCTCGGAAAAATTTCTCAGCCTGGCGGCATTGGCCAGCGTGGTTCTGGCCGCCGCCGCAATCGCCTTGGCCGTGCGTCGCTTTACCCAGCGTCATCTGGACGGGTGCGCCGTGATGCGCAGCCTGGGCGCCAGCCAGCGCCAACTGTTTTATTTATATGTTTATTATTTCGTTGCCTTAGGGGTGATTGCCAGTAGCATTGGCTGTTTGCTCGGTTTTGCCGCGCAGCAAATTCTGACGCACTGGCTGACTGGCCTCGTGGAAACCGAATTGCCGTGGCCGAATTGGCTGCCTGCGGTGCAGGGGCTGCTGGTGGGGCTGGTTTTGCTGCTTGGGTTTGCCTTGCCGCCGGTACTCAATTTACGCAGCGTTCCAGCATTGCGCGTGCTGCGCCGCGATATCGGATTGTCCAACGCGCACAGCATTGCGGGTTATTTACTGGGATTGGCGGCTTTATCCCTGTTGTTTATCTGGAAAGCGCAAGATCTGAAGCTGGGACTTTATATCGTGACGGGATTTATCTCGGCCATCGCCATTTTCGGCAGTCTCGGCTGGTTGCTGATCCGCTTGCTGTCGAGCTTGCGGCATCAGGCCGGTGGTGCGTGGCGCTATGGTCTGGCCAGCATCCGCCGCCGCGCGGTTTCGAGCGTTCTGCAAGCGGTGGCGCTGGGTTTGGGATTGATGGCTTTATTGGTGTTGACCCTGATCCAGGATGACTTGATCGACGATTGGCATACCAGCTTGCCGCCGGATGCGCCAAATCATTTTTTGGTGAATATCCAAGCGGATCAGTTGCAGCCGCTGCAGGAATTTTTCCAACAGCACGCGCTGGAGCCGCCACAGATGCATCCTATGGTTCGCGGCCGATTGATTAAAATCAATGGCAAGGAAGTATCCGCAGAAGATTATGCCAATGATTTGCATGCGGAAAGACATATCCGGCGCGAGTTCAACTTGACCTGGGCTGATGAACTGGGATCGGATAACCAAGTGGTACAGGGCGCTTGGTGGGATAACGGTACACAGAAAGCGGAATTGTCGATCGAAGAAGGCATCGCCAAAACCATTCGCGTCAAACTGGGCGATGAACTGACTTACGATATCGCGGGCAGTCATTTTTCCGCCAAAATCACCAGCATGCGGAAAATCGATTGGGATACTTTCCGCGTCAACTTTTTTGTCGTTGTGCCTCCCGGTTTGCTGGAAAATTACCCAGCCAGTTACATCACCAGTTTCTATGTGCCGCCTACGGAAATTCATCGCGTGCATGAATTGGTTAAAGCGTTTCCGAATATTCTGGTGGTCGATGTGGCGACGGTGATCAATCAAGTTCAGCAGATGATCCAGCAGGTTTCGCAAGCGATTGAATTTGTCTTTGTGTTTACGCTGCTGGCTGGTTTTGCCGTGCTATACGCTGCGATAGCTGCAACGCAGGATGAACGCATTTACGAAGCGGCTATTTTTCGGGCATTGGGCGCCCGGCGTGAACAATTGTCGCGCGCCTGGGCTGCGGAGTTTGTGATCCTGGGCGGGCTATCCGGACTATTCGCGTCGGCAGGTGCCAGCGCGTTAGGGTATGTGATCGGTAAGCATGTACTGCATCTCAATTACACGTTTAATCCCTGGATCTGGGCGGTGGGTGTGTCCATCGGCGTAGCCGGTGTGTTAATCGCCGGTTTGCTGGGTACGCGTTCAGCGCTATCGAGTCCGCCATTGTTGACGTTGCGCAAGATCGGATAAATCCATGAACGATTTACCGGTACCAAAACTTAAAGCGCTGCCGCCGCTGAGTCTGTATATCCACATTCCGTGGTGTTTGAAGAAATGTCCTTATTGCGATTTTAATTCGCACGAAATTCGCGGGCAGGATAACCAAACACCCGAGGATGAATATGTGGCGGCACTGATACGCGATCTTGAATTCGCCCTAGCCGATGTGTGGGGACGGCGCTTGAGCAGTGTATTTTTCGGCGGCGGTACGCCGAGTCTGTTCAGCGCCCGATCGATCGATACCATCTTGACAGCGGTACGTACCTTGCTGCCGCTTGAACATTTCGCCGAAGTCACGCTGGAAGCCAATCCGGGCACGTTTGAAGCGCAGAAATTCGCCGATTTTCGCGCGGCAGGCATTAACCGCTTGTCGATCGGTATCCAAAGTTTTAATCCCCAACATCTAAAAGCCTTGGGGCGGGTGCATGACGATCAGGAAGCGCATCGCGCCGTCGAAATTGCGCAAAAAAATTTCGATAATATCAATCTCGACCTGATGTATGCGTTACCCGGGCAAACCTTGCCAGAAGCGGAAAACGATATCGAAACGGCATGCGCTGCAGGTGTTACGCATATTTCCGCTTATCATCTGACGCTCGAACCGAACACGTTGTTTCACCGTTTCCCGCCTGCGCTTCCCGATGACGAACAAGCGGCGGCGATGCAGGAAATGATTGAACAAGTTACGGCAAGGCAGCAGTACCGCAATTACGAAACCTCGGCGTTTGCGCGTGCAGGCAAGGAGTCGCGTCATAACATGAATTACTGGCAGTTTGGCGATTATCTGGGGATTGGCGCGGGCGCGCACAGCAAAATCAGCTTCGCCGATAAAATCGTGCGCCAAATGCGCTACAAACAACCGAAGGAATATCTAACCAAAGCGCAATCGGGCGAGTCGTTGATTCACACACACCAGGAAGTGACTGCTGAAGACCGTGGTTTTGAATTCATGATGAACGCGCTGCGGCTGAACGGCGGATTCGACACATCCTTGTTCCAGGAACGCACCGGCTTGCCGCTCAGCGCGGTGCGCCAACAGTTGGATGAAGCCGAACAACGTGGTTTGCTGGTGCACGATCATCTGCGCATTAAACCGACCATCTTGGGCAGACGATTCCTCAACGATCTGTTGCAAATCTTTCTGCCGGGAAAAAATTCCGCCGGATAATGGGCTAAAATCGCAGCCTCGAATTTGTACTGAGGGGACACGGATATGGCGTATGTAAAACCGGAAGAAGTCGTCGAAAACATGTTGCAGGCGGGCGCCAAGAAAGCCGGTTTGCCGGTCAAACAGTTGCTGATTCGCGGCTTTCTGTCGGGTGCTTTCCTGGGTTACGCCACCACACTGGCGATTCTGGCGGCAACGCAAACCGGTTGGGGCATCGCTGGCGCGCTGGTGTTTCCGGTGGGTTTTGTCATGATCGTGCTGCTCGGATTGGAGCTCGCCACCGGTAATTTCGCGCTGATCCCGATTGCCGTCAAAGATAACAGAGTTCCGTTCAATCGCCTGCTCGTCAATTGGACCTGGGTGCTGACCGGGAATCTGATCGGTAGCGTCACGTATGCGTATTTGTACTGCATCGTGGCGACCAAAATGGGCTCGATTGACCCAGCCACTATCCCGGCATTGCAACGCACCATCACCATCGCCGAAATCAAAACACTCGAATACGCGAAACTTGGCTTCGACGGCACCATCGCCGCGTTCACCAGCGCAATGCTGTGCAACTGGATGGTGACCCTGGGCGCCGTGATGGCGTTTACCTCGACCAGTACCATCGGCAAAATCGCCGCGATGTGGCTGCCGATCATGACGTTCTTCGGTTTGGGTTATGAACACGCCATCGTCAACATGTTCGTCATTCCCGCCGGTATCTGGCTGGGTGCGGATATCACGATTGCAGATTGGTGGCTGTGGAACGGATTGCCGGTGATTGCGGGGAATTTGTTGGGTGGAATGGTGTTTACCGGGTTTATGTTGTATTGGAGTTATGGTAGAGCAAATCATTAAAATTAGTATTTGCTTTAATATTCATCATGAAATCAGTTTTTCGATTCTATGGTTGAGGTTTGAATAATGACACCTGATGATCATGTAAAGCTACTGGGTAAATTAATAGCAAATTTTCAATCATTTGAGCTTATGTTACGTTTCTTTCTGCAAAGATTGCCTACAGCACGGCCAATTGGTATTCCTTGTGGAATAGATATCTATTCTTTTCAAGTTGGAGAAGATTTACCTGAAAATGAATTGACGAGCTATGACTCGTTAGGCGAGCTAATCAAAAAATATAATAAGGAAGTGAGTAAGCATGACTTAGAGCAAATTGATGAAACCCTTGTTTACGTTCGAGATGCACTCGCACATGGAAGAATTTCTGCGAATGATATCAATGATACTTTGCGACTTCTCAAGTTTAGTCGGCCCAAAGAGGGGCGAGTAACTGTGTTATTCAATGAGGAAATGACTGAAACTTGGTTTGAGAATCAGAGGCAACGTGTTTTTATTGCTACTAAGCTTGTTGCAAATGCAATGTCAGTAATTCACTCTAGTAAGATTCAATTGATAAATGAAGCACCATAATTTTGGTCAACTGATGTAATAAATGGCATTTTAGCTAATAAACTTTTCTTGATTGATATGCCTCGAACCGGCGCTTTACTCTCATTATCTCGTGAACACCATTCGTCCCTGGTGTTAGCGCGTGCTATCCGTCAAGCAGCGGAGGGCGGCGACAACATTGTTTTTACGGCTATGATGCAGCGCATCGAAGAACATTGGCGAACCGTATTGTGTGAGCATTTCGCACGAGAAGAGCAATTGTTGCGTCTGGCGGCGGATGCCGTGGATGCTGAATCTGCCGATCGAATCCTGACCGAACATGCGGAATTGCGCAATTTGGCTTGCGGGCCTTGCGAATTGGATTTGCCTGCGCGGTTGCGCCGGTTTGGTGAGTTATTGGGTACGCATGTGCGCTATGAGGAACGTGTGCTTTTCCCGCAATTGCAATCGCACCCAAGCATCGATTCTGCGGCTGCGGAGTCAATTTAGGGCATATCAAGCGGAACGGAAAAAATCGAGCGTTTTCCGGAATCTCGTCCGGTTAGAAAAACAAATCCCGCTACTTGAGCGGGATTTGTTAGCAATGCAGTGAAATGCGATTATGCGTTTGCTTTATTGCGGCGTACTGCGAAACCCAACAATCCGAGACCTGCTAACAGCATGGCATAAGTTTCGGGTTCGGGAACCGGTGCGATACCGGCGACACCGACTGTAAATCCGTGCCAGCCTTCGGAGACATGGGTAAACGTGATGGAATTGAATGAACCGGGTAGTCTGATCACGCCATGCACTTCACCGGAACCGAAGAATCCCGTGCTTGTTCCGTTCAGAATAGGTGTGCCCGAACCCCAATATCCCGGACCAAAACTGTCAATCACGATAGGCACGCCAAAATCCACGGTATTGCCATTTCAGCTCACCAAGCCGATGTACGGATCCACGACGGTTTGTGAAAACGTGATCGTGACGGTGCCGCCTGTACTGAGCGCAACGATATCGGAAGCAGGTGGTGCATTATCAACGGTGCCGTTGGTATACGCTGATCCTGTCCAGAAATTTGTTCCTCCTGCCGTCTGCAGTCAGATGTTCCTTAATTTTTTAGATGGTTGCCCTGGTTACGGGGTACACGATGCGTAAAATCTAGCCAGTTGGGCATTGGAACGGGGATCTGCGGTTACCCGAAATTGCTGCACACATAGGTAATTGAATGGGCGAGATGACTTGTTGACGGTACTGAAACCTGGAAAATTTTCCCGCCGGGATGAAGGTTTACTTTAAAGCAATGAATAAACGGTTTTATCCGGGTTAAGCAATTTTCTCCAGGTCGCTGCCGGCTTTTTCAGTCGCATATAAATGCGCATGCAACAGATCGTATATGCGCTCCCCGCTGAGTTGTTTCATATCGAATCCGGTTGCCAGCTGGATTTGCGTGAATTCCTTGCTGGCCAGCGTATCGTAGCCGATGTAGCCCATCGACCATTGCGGAAAACGGCGCGCGTCTACCGGTTCGAAATCAAGGACTACCACATCGCCATGGCGTGGATCACACTGAATGCGCTCAAAAGTTTCCTGGATATCATCGTGCATGCCTTCGAGCACCTGGGCAAAGCATTCCCGGTTGAACATGAGTGCGCCGGTAATGCCGGATGCCGCATTCCGTTGCCGGGAAATGGCCAGTATCTGTTCGATTTCCTTATGAACATTTTCATTGCTGCCAAGAATCGTGTTTTGACTTAAATAAATCAGCCGGTATAAATTTTGTGTCATGGTTGCTTCCTCACTGCGATGGCCATCGTAAACTATGATATGAGCGCTTGAATTTGTTCAGCCGGAACCGGTTTGCTGATTAAATAGCCTTGAATTTCCATGCAACCATTGTGTGCCAGATATTCGAACTGCTCTTCTGTCTCAACGCCTTCGGCCAGGGTTTTTATCCCCAGCGCGCTACCGAGCGTTATTACCGTTTTAATCAGGGTGCGTGACTTGTCAATTTGCATACGATGAACAAACGATTGATCAATTTTGATTTTTGAAAACGGAAAACTGCTCAAATAATTGAGTGAAGAATATCCTGTGCCAAAATCATCCATCGCAACGGATACGCCCAACGCCTGTATTTCCTTGAGTTGCTCCAAAGCGTTTGCTACATTTTTGATCAGCAAGCCCTCGGTAATTTCCAGTTCCAGGCGTTGCGGTGTAAGGCCACTGGCTGAAAGCGCCGCTTGAACGATTTGTTTCAGATTGCCGTTTTCAAACTGCACGGGAGAGACGTTGACGGCAATCTTGATGTCTTCCGGCCAGGCTGTTGCTTCCCGGCAAGCCGTTTGCAGCACCCACTTGCCAATTTCGTGAATTTCCCCTGTTTCCTCCGCCAACGGAATAAACCGGACCGGCGATATGATTCCGGCGCCTGGTTTTTCCCATCGGATCAGTGCTTCAAACCCAACTATTTTTCTATCCTGCATGCGCACTTGCGCTTGATAAAACAACGTGAATTCCTGCAAAAAAAGCGCGCGCCGCAAGCCAACTTCAAGATCATGCTGTTCACCCGCATTTTCTTGCAGGGATTGTTCGTACAAGCGATAGCTTCCGCGCGCATTGTGCTTGGCATCATACAGCGCCAGTTCCGCATGTTTGATCAGATCACCGCTTGATCCGGTATCCTGATGCAGAATCGCGAGACCGATGCTGGCACTGATATTGGCTTGTTGACCATTGATCAAAAAAGGGCGTTTGAGCAGCCCGATGATGCGCTCCGCCATTGTGGTAGCGGCTACGGGTTGATTTTGATTGATTTGCAACACGACGAATTGATCGCCTGCAAAATGCGCTACGAGATCATCCGAACGAACGATGCGCAATAACCGCTGCGCGGCGAATTTCAATAATTGATCACCGGCATCGTGTCCCAGTGTTTCATTGATTTTCTTGAAGCGATCCAAGCCGATCATGATCATGGCCAGCGAAGCAGCGCCGGATTCATCCGGTTTCCAATTTGCAATGCGTTCACTGAGCATAACCCGATTGGCCAATGGTACAGCGCTATGATTTTGTGCTTGATGGTTGATTCCGGATTGTGAAAAATTGCTGGAAGACAAACTCTCGACCATGATCAGCCGCTGTTCCTGATTGCATGCGATGACATGCACATGCAGGGTTTTGTTATCGATTGTAGAAGTCAGTTTGATCGTTTTCGTGTGCTGTCCGGCAACGGCTTGCCGGAGTAGATCGGATGCTGATACATTGAGTGGGGCGGTCAAATCAAATAATGTTTTATCCGCAACATCTGGTGGCAGGGCAAGAAGATTTAGAAAAGCCGGATTGGCGGATATGATTTTTCCTGCCGTATCAACCCAAGCGAATCCGCAAGACGAATCGATAGCCGTAAAATCCATTGCACTATGCTGTGATTGACGATTATTAATCTTGTGTTCCCCAATAGCTGAATGATGCAGGGAATTATAAATCATTCCAATTCTAAACCGGGATAGCTAATGCTAATGCGATTTACATGAAGGATGGCCACACTGCTGCACTATGCGGTTGTACTTATTGAGTTGATCCTCAAATACAAAAAGAGATTAGGTTTGGAATTCAGAATATATTGAACAATATTTTTGATTTGTGGCTTGAATCCATATTTATATATCAGGCACCAAAAATTGAAATTGGTGTAGTTTTATCACTTACAATTGACCAAATACTTGAAGTGTGGACTCGAGGGTCGAGATCAGAATTGATTTCATTCCATTTTTCGGAAGCATCATGTGGTAAGTAATTTGGTAGTTGATGAAAAATAATCAGATCAAAGATAGCGCCTATCGCATTTGCGATAGCTGGAGCATCCTCAAGAAATGAGAATGAGATTTCAATTGAGTAAGGACTTGGGGCGCACACCAAAAGCAATAAGTCACGAAAATCATTCAACGCATAATCTTCCCAGAAACTTCTAAGATTTAGTTGTTTATCCAGAGACCAATTTGCATGCCAAACATATCCTTGCTTACTAGTAGCTGGTGGAATTGTTTGTGACGGTACAACCCAATGACGCTTGGAATAATTCAATTGGAAGGTAGTGCCATATTGCCTTTTCGCATGTTCAATCAGTCGCTGTGCATCTTCGTGCTGGTAATTAGCCCATGCTTCAGCAAGTGGATCCCGCCAATCCTTGGATACCGACCACTGGCGATTAAAAGCAGATGCTGCTTGGAAAGCGCCATTTTCGAGGTCGCGCAATATTTGTTCGAGTCTTGAAAGGTCATCAGGATGAGGTCGTCGACAGTGGCCGATGCGATTGCGGATGTTACGAAGTTCGATTACTCGTCCTTTCCATACTTCTTTAGGAAGTAAGGATTTTTCGAATAGCGACCACTGTTCATCAATGATCTTGAGGAGATCGGCTACATCCGTATATGCGAGCAGTGTTTGAGCATTGGGTGTTGCCATATATTGAAACTCTTCATCTTTTTGCTGACGTTTCTTATTGTTGGGGAGTTGGGGTAATCTTTCTGTCCAATTGGACCCATAGGCAGCACGAAGCTCTAAGTAGATAAGCGAACGCAACCAGGTTTCAAATTGCCACCATCGTGCAAATACCGCACTGGCTAGTGGAGGTACATCATTCCGCCATGATGCAGATATTGAATTTTGAATGTCACTGGGTAACTGATCCCATTCTTTTACGCTATTTTTTTCATAATCAATAGAACCGATGTACCAAGCTAAAACTGTCAAACAAAAGTTGCTGGCGAAACTCCAAATCGCTCGCTCAATGCTCGGATCTGGCGGATGTTGAGTTCTCGCTTGCCGGATAGAATTTCCGAGACGACACCTTGACTGCCAATTTCTGTTAAATCGTTTTGTTTAAGCCCATGCTGTTGCATGAGAAATTTGAGTGCATCGATACCGGTTGCATCGGGTAAGCGCGAATGTAGTGTTTCATAATCTTCGATCAGATCGCCGACGATATCGGCCAAGCTCATAGCCGGATGTTTCTCGTCTCCGGATGCTTCTTCCAGCAACGCTTCTAGTAGTTGGATCATGCGATCGTAGTGCACTTGATCGCGAATGGGTGCAATATCGGTTTGATTGCTGAATTGCTCCCAAGCAGGAAGCAACTGTTTAATATCGACGGATGTAGTCACTATTTCCAAGCTCCTTTGTCGTAATCTATATGGGTTAATACGGCTTTTATGTAGACGATTTGTTTTTCAAAGCGAACATAAGCGATCAAACGATATTTGTTGCCGCCAATATTAAACACGGTTAATTCATCGACTTTATCAACGGTATTGAATGCGGCTTTCAACTCGGCCCAATTGTTAAATTGGTTTTTTTCAATCACACGGCGCCAACCCGAGAGCGATTGCGCAGCTTGCGGATGTTCCTCAATAAAAATCCGCAGAGCTTTATGACTAATAATTTTCATAATAGTAGTCTATCTCATAATGAGATTGATGCGAAGACTAACTCAGTGAAGTAAGCTCACGGCATTGCCGGGGGACTCACGGTGGTTTGACCTATACTGCAGGTCACGCTCGTGTTACTTAACGATTAAAAAGCAAGGCTCTAGATTATTAGAAGCTTATTGCTTATCCAGCCGGCGATACTGAATTGCTTCCGCAATATGTTGATTGTTGATTTTCTCAATGTTCGCTAAATCCGCAATGGTTCGCGCAACTTTCAGAATGCGATGATACGCACGTGCGGATAGATTCAGGCGGCTGATGGCTTGTTTCAGTAAATTCTCGCTGGCGTCATCGAGTGCGCAGAATCGGTCGATTTCCTTAACGCTCAAACGGCTGTTGGTTTTGCCTTGCCGGTTAAGCTGCAATTGGTGGGTTTTTTCAACGCGCTGGCGGATGGTGCTGCTTTTCTCGCCTGTTGTTTGCTGTTTCATTAATTCCTGTTGCGGAACGGCTGGGACTTCGATTTGCATGTCGATGCGGTCGAGTAATGGGCCGGAGATTCGTCCGCGGTAGCGGGCGATTTGGTCGGGGGTGCAGTGGCATTTGCCGGAGGGGTGGCCTAAATAGCCGCAAGGGCAGGGGTTCATCGCGGCAATCAGCTGAAATTGCGCTGGAAATTCGGCTTGCCGTGCGGCGCGAGAGATGGTGATTTTGCCGGATTCGAGCGGCTCGCGCAGGACTTCCAGGACTTTGCGGTCGAATTCGGCCAGTTCGTCCAAAAATAATACCCCATGCATCGCCAGCGAAATTTCCCCGGGGCGCGGGTAGCTGCCGCCGCCGACCAGAGCAATGCCTGAGGCGGTATGGTGCGGGGAACGGAAGGGGCGTTTTTTCCAGTTATCGATACTGAAGCTACCCTGGCTCAATGATTGGATTGCGGCGGATTCCAGCGCTTCCGCTTCGGTCATGGGCGGCAGAATGCCGGGGAAGCGCGCCGCGAGCATTGATTTTCCGGTGCCGGGCGGGCCGATCATCAGTAGGCTGTGCCCACCTGCGGCGGCAATTTCCAAAGCGCGTTTGGCGTGCGTTTGTCCTTTGACTTCATCCAGATCCGGATAAGCGGAACCGCTGGTATCCATGTCATTGGCCGCGGGATTCTGGTAAACCGGCAAGGATTCGTGTCCGCTCAGGTGTGCGCAGATTTGTAACAGCGACTTGGCGGCGTAAATCGTGGCTTTGTTGACGAGTGCCGCTTCGGCGGCGTTTTGTTGCGGTAAAACAAAACTTCGTCCGGATTGCGATGCATTGTAAGTCATCGCCAGCGCGCCGTGGATTGGCCGTAATTCGCCGGTTAACGCCAACTCTCCGGCCCATTCATATTGATCTAGTTTGTCGCTGGGAATTTGCCCCGTTGCAGCGAGTATTCCCAAGGCGATGGGCAGATCGAAACGCCCGCTTTCTTTGGGCAGATCGGCGGGCGCCAAGTTAACGGTGATGCGTTGCGCGGGGATTTTGAATTGCGCGTTTTGCAATGCCGCCCGGACGCGGTCTTTACTTTCTTTGACTTCGGTGTCGGGGAGTCCGACGATGGTGAAGCTGGGCAAACCGTTGGCGATGTGTGTTTCCACCGTCACCAACGGTGCTTGAATACCTGCCAGCGCCCGGCTATACAGAACAGCGAGAGACATAGGCGAGTCGCAATCCTAGAGGCGCAAGTATGGCCTGGAGCAGGTCTGAACGAAGCCAGGAGTGGTGATCTGCGTAAATTACCCTTCGGTTTGTATTTGATCCGATGTCACATTTCTTTCTGTTGAGGTAGAGGTGGATTGATTAAAGCGTGCTTCCAGTTCAGCAACCCTGGCTTCGAGAAGTATTAATTTCTCCCGGGTGCGTTGCAGCACTTCCTGCTGGATATCGAATTCATCGCGCGTAACGAGATCAAGCCGTGAGAATGCGCCCGATAACAGGACACGAATATTTTTTTCGATATCTTTGGCTGGGCTGTTTTGCAATATTTCGCTGACTTTGGTATTGATTTCGTCGATTACATTTTTGTTAAGCATTGATGTTCTCCTTGTTGATGAGACTTACCAGTTGATCAGCTGATTGGGATGGCTACGTGATAAAATCCAAAACACTTTTTACTTTACGAAAACGGATTATCCACTGTTATTGAATTGGGTTCCAGTTTAAACAAACTGTTATCAATCGCTGGTTATTGTGCCATGTTGCCGCTAGCCAGTGAATAGATGAATACACTCAATTAGTGCTTTGTTTTAATACCGGTAAATTATCCGGGTACATCAATGGAACGTAAACAATTACTCGAACGTTGGCTGCAAGATCAATTTCCCGCGCAGCCATTTACTTTGCAGCCTGCATCCTCGGATGCCAGCTTCCGCCGTTATTTTCGTGCATCCTTGGGCGATCAGACGTTCATCGTCATGGATGCGCCGCCGCGACAGGAAGACTGCACGCCATTCTTGCGCGTAGCAGAAATTCTGGCGGATAGCGGTGTGCATGTGCCGAAAATACTGGCGCAAAATTTGGATCTGGGATTTTTGCTGCTGTCCGACTTGGGCAATACAACATTTTTGCAAGCATTGAATCATCAGCCCGGTGATGCCAGCCAGTTGTACGGTGAAGCGATGGATGCGCTGATCAGCATGCAATTGTCGCATCAGGCAGAAAATTTACCGGCTTACGATGAAGCGCTGCTGCAACGGGAATTGGATTTGTTTCCGGATTGGTATATCGCGAAGCATTTGCAAGTGGGTTTGACGGAACAGCAACAAGCCGTTTTACGCACGGTTTTTTCCCGGATTTTGCAGAACAATCTGGCACAACCGAAAGTGCTGGTGCACCGCGACTATCATTCGCGCAATCTGATGGTGACATCCCCGAATCCGGGTATCATCGACTTCCAAGATGCCGTCTATGGCCCGGTCACCTACGATCTGGTGTCGCTATTCAAGGACGCCTATATCCGTTGGGACGAGGAGCGCATTTTGGATTGGACCATCCGCTATTGGGAGAAAGCGCGCAAGGCCGGATTGCCAATCGCCGCCGATTTCGCCGAATTTTACCGGGATTTTGAATGGATGGGCGTGCAGCGCCATCTCAAAGTGCTGGGCATTTTCGCCCGCCTGAATTACCGCGATGGAAAAGCCAATTATTTGGACGATATGCCGCTGGTGATGCATTATCTGCGTAAAGCGTGCGAGCGCTACCGCGAACTGGCTCCGCTGCTGAATTTGCTGGATGAATTGCATCCTGTTGAGTCAGACCAGAAAATTGGCTACACCTTCTGAGCGTATTCCTTATAAAGCGATGATTCTCGCGGCGGGACGCGGCGAGCGCATGCGTCCGCTTACCGATACGGTGCCGAAGCCTTTACTGAAAGCGGGCGGCCATGCGTTGATCGAATATCAATTGCACAATCTGGCGCGCGCGGGTTTTACCGATATCGTCATCAATCATGCGTATCTGGGTGAAATGATTGAAAATGCATTGGGTTGCGGTGAACGTTATGGTGTTAATATTCACTATTCGCCCGAGCAAGTGGTGCTGGAAACCGCTGGCGGAATAGCCAATGCTTTGCCTTTGTTGACGGATGAATCCGGTAGTTTGCCGTTTCTCGTCGTCAACGCGGATATTTTTTGCGGCATGGACTACGCGGCGCTGTTGCCGGTTTTGCATGCGATGCAAACGGACACAAACCAGCAGCTTGCTCACCTGGTGCTGATTGACAATCCACCGCATCATGCCGAGGGTGATTTTGCGCTGCATGGCAATCAAGTAAAGCTGACTGGAGATCCTAAGCTGACGTTCAGCGGCATCGGTATCTATCAAGCGCAGCTTTTCAGCGGCATTCAACCGGGTTTGCCGGTGAAACTGGCGCCACTGCTGCGGCAGGCCATGACAGAAGGAAAAGTCAGCGGTGAATATTTTTCCGGGCAGTGGGTCGATGTCGGAACACCGCAGCGGCTTGAATGGCTGGACAAACAACTCCAATCGCGCGCAGAATCAACAGCAGGATCGGTTTAAGGACATCAGAACTCGTTTATGACACACTTTCAACATTTCATCGCCCGCCGCCAGCATCTGGCCAACACAATGCAATCCGGCATCGCGATTATTCCGACAGCGCCGGAACGGTTGCGTAACCGGGATGCGCATTATCCGTACCGGTTCGACAGCTATTTTTATTATTTGACCGGCTTCCGTGAACCCGAAGCGGTGTTGGTCCTTGTTGCCGCGACTGATAAAACGCCGTCGAAGCATATTTTGTTCTGCCGCCAGAAAGATCAGGAACGCGAGATCTGGGATGGCTTTCGTTATGGCCCCGAGGCCGCCAAAACAATGTTTGGCTTTGACGAAGCACACCCGATCGATCAGCTGGATGCATTACTGCCCAAATTATTGGCCGATCAACCGGCGGTTTATACCGCATTGGGATTGGATGCGGCGTGGGATCAACGCGTTATCGGCTGGTTAAACCGGGTGCGTGAGTTAGCGCGCACGGGCGTTGCCGTACCGGCGGAAATTCATGATAGCCGAGCGCTCTTGGATGAAATGCGCCTGATCAAAGGCACCGACGAATTGCAGATCATGCAGCGTGCCGCGGATATTTCGGCGCAAGCGCATCAGCGCGCGATGCAAACGGTGCGTCCAGGTATGCGCGAATTTGAAGTCGAAGCGGAATTGCTTTATACGTTTTACCGGCATGGGTCGCAAGCACCGGCATATACTTCCATTGTTGCAGGTGGCGCCAATGCGTGCGTGTTACATTATGTGCAGAATGATGCTGAGCTGAAATCAGGCGATTTATTACTGATCGACGCCGGGTGCGAGTTGGATGGTTATGCGTCGGATATTACCCGCACATTCCCAGTGAATGGTAAATTTACCGCTGCTCAGCGCGATGTTTATCAACTGGTGCTGGCTGCGCAAGCCGCCGCAATGGCGCAAGTGCAGCCGGAAAAGCGCTGGAATGATCCGCATCAGGCGGCATTGCACGTATTGGCGCAGGGTTTCATCGATCTGGGGTTGTGCCAAGGCAGCGTCGATGCGGTGCTGGAATCGGAAGATTACAAACGTTTTTACATGCACAGAACCGGGCATTGGCTGGGCATGGATGTGCACGATGCCGGTGAGTACAAGCAGAAGGGCGAATGGCGTGCATTGCAGCCCGGTATGGTGCTTACCGTTGAGCCGGGGTGTTACATTCGTCCGGCGGATAATGTGCCGGAACATTTCTGGAATATCGGTATCCGCATCGAAGACGATGTCGTGGTTACTCCATCGGGCCATGAGATTTTGACGTTGGCGGCGCCCAAGACAATTGCCGAAATAGAGGAGTTGATGCAATGAGCGACGAAGAAAGGAAAATTATTATCAGCAGAGTTTCCGAGTATCGCCAGGACGAATCGGGTCAATATCAGCGTGTGCCGGTTTCTCCGGTGAATCGCTGGTTGACCTATGCGATACTCATTCCCGTTGTGGCAATTATGATCGTACTTGGCATATTCTTTTTTGCCGCTTTTCTTGCGCTGCTGGCGGTGGCCATTTTGGTGGTCGGAACACGCTTCTGGTGGCTACGCAGGAAGTACGAAAATTCCATGCAACATCCTGGCGATGCCAGCCGGCAAGCGGAAACGGATCAGACCGTGATCATCGAAGACGCGCAGATCATTGAAGAAACGGAAGCCCGCAACGAGCATAAGAAACATTAAACGCAGTTAAATCAGCCGGTACACGTTGTGTTACCAGCTATTTCGATGGAATCAATTTCATCTGTCTTTCAGCAACACCCGGAAGAAAAGCCGTCGGTTTTCCGCTAACCCAATTGGCGTGCCCGCTGCCGTAATACGGTGACAGCGGGTGTCCGCTTTGCCCGCCGGGCATATCAAAATACCCTTGTTCTTCCTGCCCTGGCGCAACCACCGAGCGTTGCGATGCGCCGAAGTTGGGCGATTGCACGCGCGGCATGTTGTGATCGCCGGGCAGCGGGTCGTGCGGCATATCCAGCCATTGCGCGAGCCATCCGGGCAGTTTCTGGCTGAGCGGATGTTTGATCCGCGCGGCATTCTGCATTCCCCAGTTGCGTTCCGTAATACCGCCATCCTGCTGTAATTGCGCCGCAATCGTTTGCGCGCAGCGGTAGAGTAATTCATCCCAAGTTTTATACGGTGCCGGAAGCAGATGCTGCGGCTGGTGCTCGATCAATTGCCAGAGAATCGATTCGGTTTGGCTCAGCCTCGGGAGTTCAAAATTTTCATGATGCTGCCGCACCGCTGCAGCAAATCCATTTAATACGGTTTTCATCACTTCATAGCGGTACGCACGTACGATGCGGTACGCAACGGAATCCGCGGCAGCCTGTTCATTCCAACCGGCCAGCGCGGTTTTCATGACCGGAATCCATGAAGCCGCGTCGTCTGCTGTTTCGAGCGTGGTTTGCAGTAACTGATTCCAGCGGGTTAACAATAGCGCGCGGTAATCCAACTGAATGGCTTGCAAGTCATCGACGGTAAACTGTTCGCGTGCCAATAAGCTGTCACGGATTTGCGTGGCGCGTGCGCCCAGATCGAAACCGCCATTGCCTAGCAGCGTGAGCTGATCGCCCGAGACAGTGCGGGAATTGGCCGACCATAATCGTTGCGAAGCGGGATTGTGGAGCACGGGATAATGCGCGGGATCGAGCCAGCCATGCCAGCCGGTATCGGGTTGCGTCCAATCGGCGGGTATTTGCCCATCATAATTGCCGGAACGGGCGGGAATGCGGCCCGCGAGCGTCCAACTGATATTGCCGTCGCGATCACCGGCGATGAAGTTTTGTACCGGAATGCCAAATCGTTGCGCAATTTTTGCGGCCTGTGCGGCGGTTTTTACTTGTTCCAGTTGGATCAAATTGAGATTGACGGCTTCCGGCCGCAGCGCAGTCCAGGCCAGCGCCAGCGGCGTTTTATCATGATCTTCCGCAATGACCGGCCCCCATCCGGTTTCGGAAATCGTCAATACCTCGTCCGGGGCGTTACGGATATGGACAGTTTCTTCGACGATTCGCAGCGGTTGCCAGCCGGTTGCGCCGAGATAGCGCGTGTTATCGCGATCATCGATGGTAATGCGCACCCAATCGGAAAAATCGCCGTGGCTATTGGTGAAGCTCCACGCAATATGCCGGTTTGATCCGGTCACGATTGAAGGGACACCGGGTAAGCTGATGCCGGTGATGTCGTGCTGCTGGCCCGGAGAGGTGGCATCGGGATAAATCAGCCGGGAACGAAACCACAGATTCGGCACCCGCAGCGTCAAATGCATATCGTTGGCGACAATTGCAGCACCATCGGCTAACGCGCCGGAAACCGCGAAACTGTTACTGCCCGGGGACTGTTCCGTATCCAGCTGGCCATCCTTGAATAGATGTTTATCCAGCACTTGCAGGTTGATGTCGGTTGCCGGCGGGAGTTGCGCCTGGGTAATCGGCGCATCAAGTAGCGGCGCATCCCAATTTCCGGCATTCTGCGTCAGAAAGTGATAGACCGAGGTGGGTAGCGTTGCGTGCAATCGCGATAACGCCAGCTCCCGGTCGATGTTTTCTTCGTTCAAAGTGAAAAACATCGCATAAATGACCAGGATACTGTCCTCGTTGCGCCAAGCGACAGGCTGATTTTGTGTCAGCAAATAAGGAAAAGGGCGCACCGCCAAAGCGGTGAGCCCCTGATTCACGCCGGTTCGGTAGGCATCCAGCAATTGCTGCTGTTCTCCGGAAAGTTGATTCAGCACCTCGGTTGCGCGAGCGCGCATGCGGAATAACCGTGCTTTACGGTCATGCGGCGCTGCACCGGAGCCGAATAATTCGGCCAATTCACCCGCCGCTTGGCGGCGCATCAAATCCATCTCGAAGAAACGTTCTTGCGCATGCACGTAACCCAGCGCCTGCGCCAGATCGAGCCGGTTTTGACCTTGCAGGGTGACACTGCCCAAAGCATCCCGGTCGATGGATACTGCGCTGGCCAAGCCGGGTAATGCCGCTTCGCCGTCATACTGCGGCAAGCTGCCGCGCAATAATAACGCAGTTGTAAGCATCGATAAGCAAACGATTAACAGGCTTGTTATCAGGAAGGGACGGATAAAACGTAACGTAGACTGCATAAGGAGATGAAAGTAATTAGATCATTAGGTGAGTAGCGATGTGGGACATACATCGAAGGCGCGATATTATGCATGAATTATTATTTAACATATTGATATTAATAATTATTCGTTATTATTTTCAATGTTTCGATAATAAAGGGGATGATTCCTTCTTTATTCCCGCTATTGAATCCCAGTGTTCGCAATGATAATTCATTTGCAGATATTTGGAGCTTGTCATGGCTGAAGATAGTGATTTAGAACGTACCGAGGAGGCGACGCCGAAGCGCATAGAGAAAGCGCGAGAGGAAGGTCAGGTTGCGCGTTCTATGGAACTGACTACGTTTACTGTATTGCTGGCATCCTCTGCCGGGATATTGTTCATGGGCAGCGGCATGATGGACAAGTTGCTGAAGATCATGAAAGCAGGCATGCATATAGAGCGTGAATTAGCGCATCAGCCCGACTTGATGCTCAATCGTTTTTACGAGCTTGCTTTTGAAGGTTTAATCGCGATTGCACCTTTGTTGTTTTTACTTCTGGTCGTAGCGTTCTTCGCACCGATGTCATTGAGCGGTTGGATGTTCAGCACCAAGGCGCTGATGCCCAAATTTGACCGCATTGACCCCATTAAAGGTATCGGCCGGATTTTCTCCGTGCACAGTCTGGTCGAGCTGGTAAAAGCGATTCTCAAAACGATCGTGATCGGCAGTGTCGCCGCGCTGGTGATTTGGTACAACAAGGAATCCGTGATGATGCTGCTGGCGATGCCTGTCGATCTTGGCATCAGCCGCACGGGTGAATTCCTGACGATGAGTTTTCTGCTGATTGTGGGCGCGATGATTCTGGTGGTTGTGATCGATGTGCCTTACAAACTCTGGGAACATGCCAAGCAATTGCGCATGACTAAGGAAGAGATCCGCAAGGAATACAAGGAAAGTGAAGGCGATCCATTCATTAAAGCACGTATCCGCGGTTTGCAACGGGAAGCCGCGCGCCGCCGCATGATGGCGGAAGTGCCGAAAGCCGACGTTATTGTCACAAACCCGACGCATTACGCCGTGGCACTGCGCTATCACAGTAACAGCATGCGGGCGCCGAAAGTCATCGCCAAGGGCGTGCATTTGCTGGCAGCGCGTATTCGTGAAGTTGCCGAAGAGCATCGTATCCCAATTCTGGAAGCGCCGCCGCTGGCGCGTGCTTTATATCATCACGCCGAGTTGGAAAGTGAAATACCGGAAAAATTGTATACCGCGGTTGCCGAAGTGCTGGCTTATGTTTTCCAGTTGAAGCGCTATAACGAGTACGGCGGAAAAGCACCGCAGCCGCCGGTGGATGTGCCAGTTCCTGCGGAACTCGATCCGGGACAGCAGGCAGTCTAGCGGAACGGGATAACGTTGAACACTATTAATGATCAGTTTTTATGGCCCACATTATGAATAATGCAGCTACATTGTCATCCGTAGGAGTGCTTAATAATCTTAAGAATTTGGCCGGGCCAATATTGATTATTATGATTCTGGCCATGATGGTGTTACCGCTGCCGCCATTCATTCTGGATGTGTTCTTCACTTTCAATATTGCGGTATCGATCATCGTGCTGATGGTCAGTCTGTACACCCGGAATCCGCTGGATTTTGCGGTTTTTCCGACAATTCTGCTGATTACTACCTTGTTGCGGTTATCGCTGAACATCGCTTCCACCCGGGTGGTATTGCTCGAAGGTCATACCGGGCCCGATGCCGCCGGTAAGGTGATCGAAGCGTTCGGGCACTTTCTGGTGGGCGGGAATTACGCGGTTGGTATCGTCGTATTCATTATTCTGGTGGTGATCAACTTTGTTGTGATTACCAAAGGTGCGGGACGTATTGCCGAAGTCAGCGCACGTTTCACCTTGGATGCCATGCCGGGTAAGCAAATGGCGATCGATGCCGACCTGAACGCCGGTTTGATCGGCGAGGATGAAGCGCGCAAACGCAGAGCAACGATTTCCCAGGAAGCGGATTTTTACGGTTCCATGGATGGTGCCAGCAAGTTCGTGCGCGGCGACGCGATTGCCGGCATCTTGATTATGTTGATTACCATCATCGGCGGATTGATTGTCGGTGTCATGCAACATGATCTGGAACTGGGCGCGGCGGCAAAGAATTACACCTTGTTGACCATTGGCGACGGCTTGGTCGGACAAATCCCGGCGCTGATTATTTCGACCGCCGCCGGTTTGATGGTGAGCCGTGTCACTACCGATGAAGATCTGGGCGAGCAGGTTCTGAATCAGCTGTTCAACCAACCGCAAATATTGGTTATCACCGCAGTTATTTTGGGTGTGATGGGAATGATTCCCGGTATGCCGAATTTTGTATTTCTGCTGATTGCATCCATTTTGGGTGGAATAGCCTACTTGAAAATAAAAAATCCGGTTGTTAAGCCGGTTGAAACGGTGGTTCCGGAATTGCCTTCCATCGAAAAAACGGACGCAAGCTGGAGTGACGTCACACCGATTGATACGCTGGGATTGGAAGTCGGCTATCGCTTGATTCCTTTGGTCGATAAAGCGCAACAGGGCGATCTGCTGAAAAGAATCAATGGTATCCGCAGAAAATTCGCCCAGGAAATCGGTTTCCTACCGCCGGTCATTCATATCCGCGACAACCTGGAACTACGTCCGAATGCTTATTGCATCACGTTGAAAGGTTCAATCATCGGGCAAGGCGAGTCGTATTCCGGTATGTATCTGGCGATCAATCCTGGCCGTGTTACCGCGCAGTTACCGGGCACCGCAACGACTGATCCGGCGTTTGGTCTTCCCGCCGTTTGGATCGAAGCCAATTTGCGCGAGCAAGCGCAAATCAACGGTTATACCGTGGTCGATGCCAGCACCGTGGTGACCACGCATATCAATCATTTGATTCATATGCATGCGGCCGAGTTACTGGGCCGGCAGGAATTGCAAAAACTGCTGGACCATCTCAATGCGCAGTTTCCGAAACTTATCGAAGACTTGGTGCCGAAGTTGCTGCCGTTATCGACGGTACAGAAAATTTTGCACAATCTATTGGAAGAAAATGTGCATATCCGCGACATGCGCACCATCATTGATGTGCTGACCGAATATGCAGCGCAGACACAAGACGCAATCGAACTGACCGCAGTTGTCAGAACCGCTTTGGGGCGTGCGATCGTCGATCAATTTTATCCTGCCGGTTCTGAAGTCCAAGTCATGAGCCTGCATCATGAGCTGGAGAACATACTGGGTCACGTGATGCAGACCGGCGGCGGACAGGGCGCCGGAATTGAACCCGGATTGGCCGATACTTTGTTGAGAGAAGCGCGTAACGCGGCGCAGCAGCAGGAAAAACTGGGATTACCGATGGTGTTACTGGCGCCGGGCTCGATCCGCTTCCTGCTAGCCAAATTTTTACGCCGCGCGATTCCACAGTTAAGGGTGTTGGCACATTCTGAAATTCCAGATTCACGAAAAATCAAAATCACTTCCGTGATTGGAGGTAACAAATGAAAGTAAAACGCTATCTTGCTTCCACATCCCGCGAAGCACTCCGTCATGTCAAAGAGGAATTGGGTGAGGACGCGGTAATTCTGTCGAACCGTAAAACCCGGGATGGCGTGGAAATCATGGCATTGGCGGATTCCGATATGACCGATCTGGTGCAACCCCACACACCGGCTATACCGGCTAAGCCATCAATGCAACCAACGCCTTCGATGCCTTCAATGCCGCCGTTGCAGGGTATTTCGCATTACGAGCAAAGCAAAATGCTGAGTGCGGCGGACCCGTATTCAGACATGCTGCCAATGCGCAATGAACCGGCGGAAACGCGCAAAACTTCGAGCGATGTGCTGTCCGCATCCTTAGCCAAGGACATCATCGCCGAGATCCAAGCGATGAAAAGCACGCTGGAAGATCAGCTGGCGACCGTAGCCTGGGGGAGTTTTACCCAACGCAGCCCGGAAAAAGTAAAACTGTTACGCACCCTGCTGGATACGGGATTCAGTCCGCTATTGGCGCGCCGTCTGATCGACAAGCTATCCGCCGGTCTCGATTACGAGCATAGCCTGAAACAAGCCATGTCCGCGCTGGCCTTTAATCTGCGGACAGTGGCCAGTGACGACATCATTGAAAAGGGCGGGGTGTATGCACTGATCGGCCCGACCGGCGTCGGTAAAACAACGACTACAGCGAAACTGGCGGCGCGTTGCGTGATCCGGCATGGTGCCGACAAAGTGGCGTTGCTGACGACCGATAGTTACCGTATTGGCGGTCATGAGCAATTGAGAATTTATGGGCAATTATTGGGTATTCCCGTACGCAATATCAAGGATACCGAGGATTTACAGCTGACGCTGTCGGAACTCAAAAACAAGCATATGGTGCTGATCGATACCGTGGGCATGAGCCAGCGCGATCAAATGGTGGCGCAGCAAATCGCCATGCTCAGCAACTGCGGCGCGGATGTGAAGCGCATGCTCGTTCTCAGCGCTGCATCCAACGGCAGCACATTGGATGAAGTGATTGCCGCTTATCAGAAGAACGGAATTTACGGTTGCATCATCACAAAAATCGATGAAGCTGCGAGCCTGGGCGTGGCGCTGGATGTCGTTATCCGGAGAAAGTTGCCGCTGCACTATGTCGCCAACGGGCAGAAGGTTCCGGAAGATATCCATACCGCCAATTCACGCTATTTGTTGCATCGCATTTTTAAATCGGTGCCGGGTGACACGGCTTTTACTTTACAGGATGCCGAGTTCGCGTTGGTCATGGCGACCCGGAATAGCGAGCCAGCGCCATCGGAAGAAAGATCATTAGCGGGATTCATGTATGACTAGGTTGATTTTACAAGATCAGGCCGCGGGCTTGCGCAATCTGACTTCTTATCAGAAGCGTGATCCGGCGCGCGTCTTTACCATCGCCGGCGGCAAATCGCGTGTCGGGAAAACCAGTGTGGTTGTGAATCTTGCGGCAGCGCTGGCGCAGAACGGTCAACGGGTTTTATTGATCGATGAAAATCCTTGCCATAACAATATCTGCACCAGTTTGGGCTTGCAGGCGCGCTTCGATTTACTGCATGTGATTCATAAGGATAAAAGACTCGACCAGGTGCTGCTGCAAGGCCCGGAAAATATCACGATCTTATCAGCGATGCGCGGCATTCATGCACTGAACAAGTTGAACCCGCTCGAACAGGATTGGCTGGTCAAGAGTTTTTCCGAGCTGACGGAGTCCGTCGATATTGTGTTGATCGATACCGCCATGACCGGCACGACGCATGTTTTACCGTTAAGCCTGGCTTCGGAACAAGTCATGATCGTGATTTTCGGTTCTGCGGCATCGATTACCGGTGCTTACGCGCTGATCAAAATCATGAGTCAGGAGTATTCCAAGCAGCATTTTCTGATTTTGGTGAATAAGGTTGAATCGGAAACGGAAGCACTGATGATTTATCAGAATTTATACCGGGTGGCGCGCCAATATTTGTCGGTTTCGCTTGAATATGCCGGTTACGTTGAAAGTGATGAGCGATTACGGAGTGCAACGCAATTGTGTAAACCGGTGATCGAGATGTTTCCGGCTTCGCAAGCGGCTATTTGCTTCCGGCATGTAGCAGAAAATATTTTGCGCTCTACTTGCCCGGATAAATATAGCGGGGGAATGGATCATTTCATGCAGCGATTGATTATGACGAGTCATTTGAGTATGGCTAATTTTACGGTGTGATTGAATATGTATATTGCGACTGGAACCAAAACGATTGATAAAAAACAATTTGTCACTGAATTTACGCCGCTGGTAAAGCGCATTGCTTACCATATGATGACGCGTCTGCCAGCTAGCGTACAAGTTGATGATTTGATTCAGGCCGGCATGATCGGCCTGCTGGATGCGATTAATCGCTACGAAGGATCTTACGGGCGCCAGTTTGAGAGTTATGCGGCGCAACGGATACGCGGTTCGATTCTGGATGAGTTGCGCGAAGCCGATTGGCTGCCACGCAGTATCCGTAAAAAAATGCGCCGGATCGAAGCGGCGGTGAATATGCTGGAACAACGGAATGGGTGCGCGCCGAATGAGCTGGATCTGGCAGCCGAGCTGGAGATGTCGTTGGATGAATACCATGAGACCTTGCAAAGTGCACGCGGCGCGCAGTTGATTTATTACGAAGATTTTCAGCAGGAAGATGAAGAGCCTTTTCTGGATCGGCTTTTCATTGATTCCGAAGGCGATCCGCTAAATGCGCTGCTGGATGAAAATTTCCGCAGCACATTGATTGCTGCCATTGATAACCTTCCGCCGCGGGAAAAACAGGTCATGGGTATGCATTACGAACAGGAAATGAATCTGAGGGAAATCGGTGAGGTGCTGGGTGTCAGCGAATCCCGTGTATGTCAGTTGCACACGCAAGCAGTGGCAAGGCTGCGCAGCCGCTTAAGAAATACTTGAAGTGTTTTATACCGTCTATCCGCGCCATTAAACGGAATATGTGATGCTTAAAAAATCAAAGATGGATTTGAACAGCGTCTTTGGCATTCTGCTGGCTTTGGTGGCAATCGTAGGCGGGCAGTTTCTTGAAGGCGGGCATATCAGTTCTTTGTTGCAAGCGGCCGCATTTGTAATCGTGATGGGTGGCACTGTCGGAGCGGTTTTACTGCAAAGTCCGATGAAAATTTTTATCAATGGTCTGCGAATGGGCGCATGGGTTTTCTTTCCACCGGAGCATTCTCCGCAAGCCCTGATTAAACAAATTATTAATTGGGCGCATATTGCACGGAAGGAAGGGTTGCTGGTGCTTGAAGAGTTTGTTCCCGGTGTAAAGGATCCGCTGACAAAGAAGGGATTGCAATTGCTGGCGGATGGCAGTCCGCCTGAAAAAATCCGCGAAGCTTTGGAAATTGATGTTTTGGCTTTGGAGAACTATCAACGTCAATCGGCCCGGATCTGGGAAGCCGCCGGCGGTTATGCGCCGACGATTGGCATTTTAGGTGCTGTACTCGGATTGATTCACGTCATGGAAAACTTATCCGATCCCAATCTTCTGGGAAACGGTATTGCGGTTGCTTTTGTGGCGACAGTGTACGGTGTTGGATTAGCCAATCTGGTTTTCTTACCGGTAGCCAATAAGCTTAAAACTATCATCGGTGAACATGTCGTGATGCAGGAAATTCTGCTTGATGGCTTTGTGGCGATTGCGCAGGGCGAGCATCCGCGACTCATAGAGAGCCGGTTGAACGGCTATTTCATTTAAATCTGATACAAACAGAATAACGATCAGTCAATAATTTCTGAAAATCCGATGCTGAGAAAAAGAAAACAAAAAAATGATGATCACACTGAAAACCAGGAACGCTGGCTTGTGTCCTATGCTGATTTCATAACACTGTTGTTTGCTTTTTTTGTGGTGATGTATGCCGTTTCATCGGTAAATGAAGGGAAGTACCGCGTTCTAAGTTCTTCGTTAGTGAGCGCATTTAAGAGCAGTAATCCAACAAATGCGGTGCCGGTGCAGTCCACGGAATTTATACCGATTAATATCCATCCATCAAATGAAACGGATTCAATCAAACTGATTGATAATCTCAGTATTCATAAAGCAAAAAAACAAGAAAAAATGAAAAGCATGGCTAAGAATATCCTTCATACTTTGGATCCTTTAGTGAAAGATGGTCAGGTGAGAATTACCCAAAGTTCTTTGGGAATAACGGTTGAGATCAACGCCAGCGTTCTTTTTTCACCAGGACAAGCTAAACTGGCCGAGAATTCAAGCTTAACGCTCCAGGCCGTAGCCAATGTGATCAAGGGTCATGAGCACGAAATTCATGTCGAAGGGCATACGGATAATTTGCCGATCCATAATGGCAGTTTTCCATCAAACTGGGAATTATCGACTGCTCGTGCTAGCAGTGTGGTCAGATTATTTATAGAAAATGGCGTTGAAGCGCACCGGCTGACCGCAGTGGGATATGGCGAGAATAGGCCGATAGAAAGTAATGATACCCCTGAGGGAAGAAAAAGAAACCGCCGGGTATCGGTTATGATTTTATCTGCCGATCCGGATAAAGTAACTGAAATTCCTATCGTTGAGTAATTGCGCTAAGATCAAATGTAAGTCTGACCTTTGGGGCCGTAGAGTGAAACATTTCCTGCCGCACTGTGCAGTGCGGCGAAAGCGCGTTGATTATGTTGCAATTGAGTTGAAATCATCAAACCATTTGAGTGATTGAGTTGTTGAGCTAATTTTGCCAAATCGAGTAATTCATTCCATAAATTTTTTACTTCCAATAGATCTGAATGTTGCTCGATTAATCCGATCAACCAGGCATCAATACTTTTTTTCTCTAGATTGAGTCCTTGTTTCTTAAGGTAATCAGTGCGATGCTCATCAAACTGTATTAATTCTTCGATTAAGCGTGATTTATCTGAAGCGAGAAAATCTATTGCTTCTATTTTTCCTTCCACGAGTGCATTTTCTTCTTTTTTGAGAATCTCAATAAATGCTTGAAAAATACCTTTTTCATCCTTCAGTTCATTCATAAAGCACATTATGTGCTGTGATTGAGACATTAGATGGCACCTTTCTTAGATTGAATTAATTCCTTAACTGTCTCGAGTAATCGATCAGCTACAACCTCAGGATTTATCTGAAAATTACCTTCGCTAATCGCTTGTTTTATTTCTGCGACACGCGCGGTATTAACAACCGAGCCGTTTGCGGAACTACTGTCAATATTTTGCAGTTTCGCCGCGTTCGGGCTTAAATGCACACTATTTTCTTGACTCGCATCTGTGCTGGGTGTGATATCAGCCCGCCTTTTTCCATCACTGACAGATACGGTTGACACTGGCTGTAATGATTTATCTATTTTCACTTTTAGACCTCTTGACGAAATTCATTGAGTGCCTTATCGACACCTTTATGGAGAACTTTAGTAATCAAAGCTTTTTCATGAAACTTAAGAATATTAAAGCAAATGATTAAATTTTTTATTGTTGTAATGTTGTTACGACACAAGTTGAAATGAAATTCAGTATTTTGAAATATATAATTCTATTGTTTTGCCAGATTTTGGTGACTGGTAAACCAAATGGATATCGTAGATAATCAATTTTCCTCGGAAACCATCATATATTATTTCTAACCGGTAGCTAAATGTCTTTTATATTTAAAGCAAGTGCCAGTGCATTTCGTGACTTAGTACGTTTCAAAATTGCTTGGATCATTATTTGGCCAATTATGGTTTCGATCCTGTTATGGCTCATCATCGGTTTTGTTTTCCAGAATAGTTTTTCTGAATTAGTTGTCATGTTATTTGATCAGATTGGAATTGGCGAATGGTTACGGGATATCCAGTCTGATTGGGTGTCCTCTGCTATTCAGAATCTCTTATACTTCATGGTATACGTGCCGCTCGTAATAATGACAACGCTGATGATCACCGCTATTTTTATAATGCCCGCGCTTATCAATCTGGTAGCGAATCGCGACTATCCGGAGCTTAAACGGGAATATGGCGGTAGCATCGCCGGTAGTGTCGTCAATGCAATTCTGGCGTGCGGTGTTTTTATACTCATTTGGGTTGTCACGTTACCGTTATGGGCGGTGGGTGCGGGTATCATTATTCCTTTTGCTGCTGCAGCCTTTATGAATCAGCAACTATTCCGCTACGATGCATTATCGGAGCATGCCAGTAAACAAGAAATCAAGACAATATGCGCGGAAAACAGATATTCATTGTGGGGATTGGGATTATTGACCGGATTAATTCAATTTATACCGATACTCAATTTGCTGGCGCCAATTTATACGGCACTCGCGTTTATTCATTTTGGATTGGATCATCTGAAGCTTTTGCGCGCTCAAAATCTACTGAATAGTAGCCTACCTGCGGATAATCATTAATTTGTACCCGTTGAAGCAGTATTAATTCCGGTCAAACTGAAATCAGGAATGAATGAGCAACAGTGGAATCCTGATTTTATTGAGCTTTCGCCGATATTTGAGCCTTTTTTGTATCTGCAAAGACATTTTAAGAATCAGCAATCCTGGTCCGAGCCTGACGATCTAAATAAGCTCTGCGCTCAGCAGAACCGGGAAATACTTACCCGATCAGGAAAATCGGTCCGCTTTGTGCCTCAAATTCCCGGTAAGCTTGATGCTGAGCAACGATATGAACCCGGAATTTACTTAACCGGTAAAATACCGACTAGAGCGCAGAATTGGCACGATTTTTTTAATGCTTTGGTGTGGCAAATTTTTCCGCAAGCTAAATCCGCGCTCAACCAGCTGCACTATCAGGCACAGTTGGTTGAGTTATCAAATCAGGTACGGAATCGTTGCAAATTACGAGATGCTGCAACGCTGTTCGATGAATCTGGGGTGATTGTCGTATGCAGTCAGGCAGCATTAATTCAGCTGATAAAAGATTTTGAATGGAAGGAATTGTTTTGGCGGCAGCGCAAAGCAGTGCTGTTATCAATGCGGTTTTTTGTTTTTGGCCATGGACTGTACGAGAAGGCATTAAATCCCTATGCCGGTATGACCGGCAAAGCAATAATTTTTAATGTGCCGGAAGCTTTTTTTGCGCACGATTTACCAGCTCAATTGTGTGCTATCGATGCCATGTTGGAGCTTTACTTATTGCAAACGTTATCGTCAACTTCCGATTTGGTGCCGATTCCCCTTTTAGGATATCCGGGTTGGATTGGCGATAACGACAGTGAATCTTATTATGAAAATAAACAATATTTTCGTGATCGCCCTAAGTCCGTACAAATGAGATAAGTGTTTATCGATCCTGACCGGTAAGTTGACTGGATGGATTCCGCAACGAAAAACGCCCGATGCCGGAATTAATCCATATGTTTTACGATTCCCGGCTGTTTTTTTGTTAAAATGCACCGCTTAATTTACTAATTAATTGGAGTATTTAATGGCAATTGAGAGGACACTATCCATCATTAAACCGGATGCTGTGGCGAAGAATGTGATTGGGCAAATTTATTCCCGTTTTGAATCAAGTGGTTTGAAAATCATTGCGGCGCGAATGATGCATTTATCACAAGCAGAAGCTGAGCAATTTTATGCCGTGCATCGCGCGCGTCCGTTTTTTAACGATCTGGTTAAATTCATGATATCGGGTCCTGTGATGGTGCAAGTATTGGAAGGAGATGAGGCCATTAAAAAGAACCGCGATCTGATGGGCGCTACCGATCCCAAGAAAGCGGAGAAAGGAACGATTCGCGCCGATTTTGCCGACAGCATTGACGCCAATGCAGTACATGGTTCCGATGCACCGGAAACGGCCGCGGTTGAAATTGCCTGTTTTTTTCCAACATTAAATATCCATTCCCGTTGAAGCACTGCGTGCTGTAGCTCAATAGTGACAATCAATCTGTTAAATTACGATGGCAAAGGTCTGGCTGATCTTTGCACCGGAATAGGCGAGAAACCTTTTCGTGCAAAGCAGCTGCTGCACTGGATCCATCAGTCCGGTACCGCTGATTTTGCTGCGATGAGCGACTTGGCAAAAAGTTTGCGTGAAAAACTCGCTGCGATGGCGGTTATCGAATTGCCACAGATCACTTCTGATCACGTCGCTGCAGACGGTACTCGCAAATGGCTGCTATCCGTCGGCTCCGGCAATGGCATAGAAACTGTCTTCATACCGGAAGCAAATCGCGGCACGCTATGCGTTTCCAGTCAGGTAGGATGCGCTTTGGCTTGTACTTTCTGTTCAACGGGAAAACAAGGCTTTAATCGTAATTTAACAGTGGCGGAGATCATCGGGCAACTGTGGATTGCCAACAAAACGGTTGGATTGAATACCGGTGACCATGCATCCCACGCAAACAGAGCTGTGACCAATGTGGTGATGATGGGCATGGGTGAACCGCTGGCCAATTTTGATAATGTGGTAATCGCGCTGGACATCATGCTGGATGACCATGCTTATGGTCTTTCGCGCCGGCGCGTCACGGTCAGTACATCCGGGCTGGTGCCCGCCATCGATCGATTGCGCGAGCGTTGCCCGGTCGCTTTGGCGATTTCCTTGCATGCGCCGAACGATGCGTTACGCGATCAACTGGTGCCGATCAATAAGAAATATCCGATCAAAGAGCTGTTGGCTGCCTGTCAGCGCTATCTGCCATCAGCGCCGCGTGATTTCATCACGTTTGAGTATGTCATGCTGGACGGTGTGAATGACAGCACTGCACATGCGCGCGAGCTTATAAAACTGGTGCAGGATGTTCCGTGCAAATTTAATTTAATTCCGTTCAATTCATTTCCGGGTTCCGGTTTCAAGCGCTCAAGCGCCGAAGCTGTGCGGATTTTCCGCGAGATATTGATGCAAGCGGGATTGGTGACTACGGTACGGAAAACCCGTGGTGACGATATTGCGGCGGCCTGCGGCCAGCTTGCCGGGCAGGTAAAAGACAAAACACGCCGCACGGCTAATTTCAAGACAGAGGCGATGCAGTGAAAAAAAAGCTGTTATTTTTTTTCATACTGCTGCAATTTCTGATAGGGTTTAGTGGGTGCGTGCAACAGTCAACGAATAACGGAATGCCGGTTCAAGCAAACTCGGACCGGGCTTTTCAAAGCGCGAAGATTCATACGGAACTGGCAGCGGAATATTTCTATCGCGGCCAGCTGGATGTAGCGATCGAGGAAGTAAACGAAGCATTAAAAGCGCAATCCAATTATGCGCTTGCCTACAATGTGCTGGGGCTGATTAATATGACGCTGAATGAAGATAGCAAAGCACTGGATAATTTTGAGCGCGCTATTCGTTTGGCGCCGAGGAATTCGGAAATTCGCAATAACTACGGATGGTTCTTGTGCCAGCGTTTTTCGCAACGCATGGATCAAGCCATAGATCATTTTATGATGGCTGCTAAAGATCCACTTTACGCAACACCGGAGATGTCTTATACCAATGCCGGGATTTGCGAGGCTAAGCGCCAGAATTACACTGAAGCAAAAGTTTTTTTACAAAAAGCATTATCCCTAAAGTCCAATTATGCACCCGCAGCGATCGGATTGATTGATATCGATTTTCAACGCGGCAATTTAGCCGAAGCAAAATCCAAGCTTGCACTGTTTTTGCAAAATAACACGCAAACAGCAGAGAGTCTGCTGATGGCGATAAAGATTGAACAAGCGATGGGTAATCAATTAGCCGCTGAAAGTTACATTTTTCAGTTGCAGAAACATTTTCCGGAATCTAAAGAAACGGCCATGGTTCGAGAAGGAAGGATGAGATAATGACGATGACTGATGAAAAGAGCAGCGATAATGGTTCGTTTCCAGAGAATGCGTCACCGGATCCAGTGACGCATGGAAATGTGCAGATGACCGCGACGGAAACAATCGAGCTGTCATCTGATAAACCCGTGGATGATTTCAGTCCGCTGGCTTCCGGTTTGAATAGTCATCAAAAGCAACTGCAAACGAATAATAATTACAACAGCATGAATACTTCATTTGACAATAATCAGGCCAGAAATGAATTCGTCGCTATTGATTCGGCGAGTGTCGTACAAAGCGTCGGACACTTGCTGCGTAATGCGAGAACGGCCAAAGGCTTGAGTATTGATGATGTATCGCGGCAATTGCGGTTGTCGGCGCAACAAATTGAAGCGATTGAAAAAGAAGATTTTGAGAAATTACCCGGACGGACCTTCTTGCGCGGCTTCATCCGCAATTATGCCAATCTGGTGCAGTTGAATCCCGTTCCGCTGCTGCAAATGCTTCCCGAATCGACCCGGGTAATATCGACTTACGAGCGTACGCCGTTTAAGAACAAACAAATATCGTTTTCCTCGAATCGCGAGAAACCCGGCAATCATTCATTAATCATCGCGATCATTTTGTTTGTCATTATCCTGGGTGCATATTTCCTGTTTGAAAACGGTGGCTGGAATAAAAATTCTGATATCAGCGCCGAAAGTGAAGAAAAGAAAACGGAATCCGCCACAGCCTCAGTGGAAATTCAGCTGCCTTTGCCGGGAGTGGTTAAAAATACATCCAATACATCCGACTCACCAGCCAATAAGCCATCGGAAGTCAATAATCCGGTTCCGGCCACGGAAAATACAGTGGCTCAGGCGGATGCAAAAACTGAAAGCGCGCCAGAAAATAAATCCGCTGTTGAAAAAACTGAGAAAACTGAAAAAACCGCTGCTTTCGATAAAAATACCGGTTATTTATATTTCAAACTCACTGCGGATTCATGGATTAAAGTGGTGGATGGCAAAGGTGTGACCGTGTTCGAGCAGCTCAAAAAGAGCGGCAGCGAGCAGATTGTTACGGGTAAGCGGCCGCTATCCCTGGTCATTGGCAATGCATCAGGTGTCAATCTCACCTATAATGACAAGGAAATCGATATTTCATCCTACAAGAAACAAGGTGGAACCGCGCGTTTCACGCTCGAATAAAAATGCCTGTAATCTTTTGATCTTAATACAATTAAATTATGCCTGAGAATAGTTCTGCAATAAATCGCCGATCCAGTGTGGGTGTCCGGATTGGTTCTATCATGCTGGGTGGCGGTGCGCCGGTCGTAGTGCAATCCATGACAAATACGGATACGGTTGACGAAGTTGCCACAACCGACCAAGTTGCGCAATTGGCGCGCGCCGGATCCGAACTGGTGCGTATCACCGTCAATTCGATGGAAGCGGCGAAGGCGGTAGCCGGAATTCGTGCGCGTTTGGATGATATGGGATGCCATGTGCCTCTGGTTGGTGATTTTCACTTCAACGGCCACAAACTGCTGACCAGTTATCCCGATTGCGCCAAGGCTCTGGCGAAATTTCGTATCAATCCGGGAAATGTCGGTCACGGCAAGAAACGTGATGAACAATTCGCGACATTGATTGAGACTGCGTGTAAATATGACAAACCGGTACGTATCGGCGTCAACTGGGGAAGCCTCGATCCGGAAATGCTGGCGCGCATCATGGACGAGAATGCTGCTTCCAGCGATCCGCAAGATGCCAAATACGTCATGCGCGAAGCGCTGATCACCTCGGCGCTGGAAAGCGCGGCAAAGGCGGAAGAAATCGGCTTGAACCGCAATAAGATTGTTTTATCGTGCAAAGTCAGCGGTGTGCAGGACTTGATTATGGTCTATCGCGAATTGGCTGCGCGTTGTGATTATGCGTTGCATCTGGGATTGACCGAAGCCGGCATGGGCTCTAAAGGGATCGTGGCATCCACGGCGGCATTGGCCGTGCTGCTGCAGGAAGGCATCGGCGATACGATTCGTATCTCGTTGACACCGGAACCGGGTGGCAGCCGTTCGCGCGAAGTGATTGTTGCACAGGAGATTTTGCAAACGATGGGATTGCGCGCGTTTGTTCCGCTGGTGGCGGCTTGCCCGGGGTGCGGCCGTACCACCAGCACGTATTTCCAAGAATTGGCGGAAAGCATTCAAGCGTATGTGCGTGATGAAATGGTGGTGTGGCGCGAGCAATACGATGGCGTAGAAAATATGTCACTGGCTGTAATGGGATGCGTGGTGAACGGTCCGGGTGAAAGCAAACATGCCAATATCGGTATCAGCTTGCCGGGTTCCGGTGAAAATCCGGTGGCGCCGGTATTCGTGGACGGACAAAAAACCGTCACCTTGAAAGGCGATAATATCGCCAACGAATTCCGCGCGATTGTCGATCGATATGTCAGCGAAAAGTATCCGAGAAAAGCTGTCTGATGGCTAATGGTGTTAAAGCAATCCGCGGGATGAACGACATCCTGCCGGATGAATCCTATCTCTGGGCGTATTTTGAACAAACGGTGCAGCAATGGCTTGCCGCGTATGGTTACCGTAACATCCGTACCCCGATCGTCGAACAAACCGATTTATTTATTCGATCCATTGGAGAAGTTACTGATATTGTTGAGAAAGAGATGTATACCTTTGTGGATCATCTCAACAATGACAGCTTAACGTTGCGGCCGGAAGGCACGGCTTCATGCGTGCGTGCTGTGATCGAACATAACTTGTTATATTCCAGTCCGCAGCGCTTGTATTATGCCGGTCCGATGTTCCGCCATGAGCGTCCGCAAAAAGGCCGCTACCGGCAATTTCATCAAGTTGGTGTGGAAGCATTGGGTTATGCCGGACCGGATATCGATGCGGAGCTGATCGTGATGTGCGCGCGTTTGTGGGATTTACTGGGGATCTCTGGTTTACGGCTGGAAATCAGCACATTGGGCAACGCCGAGTCGCGCGCGCTGCATCGTACCCGATTGATCAAATACTTTGAACAGCACCGTGATGCGCTGGATGAAGATGCGCTGAGACGCTTACATACCAATCCGTTGCGTATACTCGACAGCAAGAATCCAGGCATGCAGGATATTATCAACAATGCGCCCAAGCTGATGGATGATCTGGACGCTGAATCGCTCAGTCATTTTGAGTATTTGCAGCATATTCTGCGGGCGCGGGGCATTAACTTTGAAATTAATCTGCGCTTGGTCCGAGGTCTTGACTATTACAATCGCACCGTTTTTGAATGGGTCACCGATAAGCTCGGCGCACAAGGCACAGTATGCGCGGGCGGGCGCTACGATGGTTTGATTGAGCAAATAGGCGGCAAGCCTTCACCGGCATGCGGTTTTGCCATGGGTATCGAACGCTTGCTGGCATTGATGCAGGAATGCGGTAAGGAAATTGCGCAACCGGCGCCGGATATTTATATTGTCCACCAAGGGGGTCAGGCGATGGATTACGCCTGGACATGCGCTGAATTTCTCCGCGATGAAGGGTTTGATGTCATTTTGCATTGCGGCGGCGGCAGTTTCAAATCGCAAATGAAAAAGGCCGATGGCTCCGGCGCGCGCTATGCCATGATTATCGGCGATGATGAATGTCAGGCGCAAGAAGTGACGCTTAAGCCGTTGCGTGAACCGGTCGAACAGGCAAGGGTGAAATTAAACACCGTTACTGAATTAATTACTAAGTAATTTTATCATCAATAAATTAGCACTAATCAGGGAAATACCATGGCATATTCTCACGAAGATCAGGAAAGAATTGAAGGATTCGCTGCGTGGTGGAATCGGTACGGCAATACGATTTCCATTTTTTTGATTGCTGTTCTTGTCACGGCAGGCGGTACGAAGGCCTGGCAGTATTATCAGCAAAAGCAGGCACTGCAAGCGGCCGATTTGTACGCTTTATTGCAGCAAGTGCAAACCAGCGAGGATGCCGCAAAAATCAACGATGCCGCGCAACTGCTGACAACAGGCTATCCATCCAGCGGCTATGCACCCCGGGCGGCGCTGATCGCCGCGCAAGCCGATGTTCAGGCGGGCAATAACAAGCGTGCCATACAAACCCTGCAATGGATTATCGATCACGCCAAAGAAACTGAAATGCATGATCTGGCGCGCTTAAGAATATCCGGCATCTTATTGGACGAAGGAAAGTACGATGAAGCATTACGCTTGTTGAGCGCTGGGCATGGTAAAACTTTCGCCGGATTGTATTTGGATCGCAAGGGCGATATTCAAGTAGCAGCCGGAAAGATTGCCGAGGCTAAGCTGAGTTATCAGGAAGCGATTGATAAAATGAGTAAAAGTAACAATTACTTCAATATCGTCCAAATGAAACTGGACGCGTTGGGCGATTCCGATTAGATCCGTTGCTAAAGTGGCTGTTTTGTTGAGTCTCACCCGATCCGGGCGATTATTTCCTTCCTGGTTGATTGTTGCGCTCTTGCTGTCAGGTTGCAGCACGTTCAACCCCTTCGATATGCGTGTCATCGAATCGATGAGCACGGGGATATCCGATCTGATGATCACCGATGAGCCGATCGTCTATGAGAAGGAAGAATTGGCCGCTTTAAAGGCAGCCGATCGTATTCCGCTGAAGTGGAAAAATAAAGTGGGTGAAAATGAGATCGCTTCCTTCTATACCGCGTACGATAATGGCGCAGTCTATGTTGCCGATGAAGCCGGTAAACTGACCAAATATAACGCCGCAACGGGTAAACAAGAGTGGCAGGTCAAATCCAAAAACAAATTTTCTGCCGGCGTGGGTATTGGCGAAGGATTGATCCTGATCGGAACCTTCAAAGGCGAAGTACTTGCTTATAATGAATCCGGCCATATGTTATGGCAAGCGTCGGTCACCAGCGAAATCCTCAGTCCGCCGCAAGTGCAGAATAATATCGTGGCCGTACGCACTGTTGATGGCCGTATATTTGCACTGGATGCCATCGATGGTAAGCGGAAATGGATTTACCAAGGTGCGACGCCGTCATTGACGGTGCGCAGCACGGCCGGAATAACACTGGCACATGGCGCCATATTTGCCGGTTTTCCAGGCGGAAAAATGGTTGCGATGAGCTTGTTCAACGGCAACATTGGCTGGGAAGTCGCCGTTTCGCAACCGCGTGGCGTAACCGAATTGGAGCGCATGACCGATATCACCAGCGCGCCGGTGATTAACAATCGCCTCGTCTGCGCGGTTGCGTACCAAGGGCGTGTTGCCTGCTTTGCGATTAACGACGGCGCGTACATCTGGTCGCGCGAATCCTCCAGCAGCGCGGGCTTGGTGATGGACAACGATTATGTGTATGTAACCGAGGATAACGGCGTGGTGGCGGCCTACGATCTGATGAGCGGCGCTGGCATGTGGAAACAAAGCCGCCTGGGGAGTAAGAAATTAACCCGGCCTGTGATCATCGGGCAGTATATTGTGGTCGCGGACGATCAGGGCTTTGTTAATGTATTGCGCAATTATGATGGCGCATTGGTGGCCCGCTCCGCCACCGACGGCAGTGTGATTCATAATGCGGCCAGTGTTTTGCCGGATGGTTTTGTGGTGCAGACAACAAAGGGCGGTGTTTACGCTTTCAGCACGCAATTCTAGCAGCTTCATTCTTTCCATTTGACGACACATAACGTGTTACGGTAGCAGTAAATATCATGAAACCCACTCTTGTTCTGGTTGGCCGTCCGAATGTCGGCAAATCGACCTTATTCAACCGCCTGACGCGCACGCGCGATGCTATCGTCGCGGATATTCCCGGTTTGACGCGGGACCGGCATTACGGTCAAGGTCGAGTAGGGGATAAGCCCTATTTGGTCATGGATACAGGCGGTCTTGAGCCAGTTATCAAGGAAGGCATTCTGCACGCCATGGCTAAGCAGACGCTGCAAGCCATTGACGAAGCGGACAAAGTCATGTTCATCGTCGACGGCCGTCAGGGTGTGACCGCGCACGATAAAATTATCGCCGAGCAATTGCGCAAATCCGGGCAAAAGATTCTGCTGGTGGTGAATAAAACCGAAGGTATGGCAACCGCCGTCGTCACGGCGGAGTTTTATGAATTAGGTTTGGGTGATCCCTGTGCAATTTCAGCCATGCACGGCGATAACATCCAGGAACTTGCCGATCTGGCCTTGATGGATTTTCCGGATGCCGAAGAAGAAACGCCTGAAAGTAAGCATCCCAAAATTGCCATCGTGGGCCGTCCGAATGTCGGAAAATCTACGCTGGTCAATACGCTGCTTGGTGAAGAGCGGGTGATCGCCTTCGACCAGCCGGGCACGACGCGCGATAGCATCTATATCGACTTTACGTACAAAGACAAACAATACACGCTGATTGATACGGCCGGATTGCGCCGCCGCGGTCAAGTGCATGAAACTGTCGAAAAATTCTCCGTCATCAAGACGCTGCAAACGATTGAAGACGCCAATGTCGTCGTGCTGGTGCTGGATGCTCGCAATGAAATTTCCGATCAGGACACACATATCGCCGGATTCATCCTGGAAACAGGACGTGCGCTGGTCATTGTAGTAAACAAATGGGATGGTCTGGACGACTATCAGCGCGATACGATTAAACGCGAATTAAACCGTAAACTGGCTTTTCTAAGCTTCGCGCAATTGCACTACATTTCCGCGTTGCACGGCACCGGCATGAAGAATCTGCTGCCTTCGATCGATACGGCTTATGCCGCGGCCATGGCGCATTTGCCGACGCCGAAACTGACGCGCGCATTGATAGCCGCGGTTGAAAAGCACCCGCCGCCGCGCGGCGGCATGTCCCGTCCGAAAATGCGTTACGCGCATCAAGGCGGCTCCAACCCGCCGTTGATCATCGTGCACGGCAGCATGCTCCAACATGTACCGGAAACTTACCGGCGCTATCTCGAAAACACGTTTCGCGAGACTTTTGAACTCAAAGGCACGCCGTTGCGCGTCGATTTTAAAGTCGGGCACAATCCCTACGCCGACAAAAAGCCCGCTCCGCCAACCGAGGATGAACAACGGCGCGCACACAACCGGCGCAGACGTAACCGCAAGAAATACGGCTAAACCGGAAAACGCGGTTACTCATCTTCCGCTCACCCGGATGTAACGCTTAGATTCCAACATCGCTGCCGATTGATGGACTGATTCGATCGAATTAGATTGGCTGCTGAAGCGGAAACGGATTTCTCCCGGTATTCTGTCGTACCTTCCTGAATTGATAGGGGCCAATCAATGAGTAAACATTACCTTAGCCTGCTTTTCTCCCCGCGTTCCGTAGCCGTGATCGGTGCCAGCAGCCGATTGGATTCGGTCGGCGGCGTCGTATTTAAGAATATGCTGGATAGTGGCTACCAAGGTCAGCTTTATCCGGTGAATCCGAATCACGCTGAGATCCAGGGTCTTCCCGCTTATGCCAGCATTGAGTCGATTGCTGAGCCGGTCGATCTCGCAGTCATCATCACCCGGGCCGCGACGGTGCCGGATATCATCGAATCGTGCGGCAAACGCGGTGTGCGTTTTGCATTGGTATTGTCGGCGGGATTCAGGGAAACTGGATCGCAGGGCGTCGCGTTGGAGCACGCCGTGGTTGCAAATGCCCGGCGTTACGGCATGCGGCTGATCGGGCCGAATTGTCTGGGCATTTTGTGCCCGGCGTCGGGATTGAATGCCACCTTCAGCAACGGCGGCGCGAAGGCGGGCGGATTGGCGCTGATTTCACAATCCGGCGCATTCTGCACCGCTATCATGGATTGGGCTAAGCCCAACGATGTCGGTTTTTCCAGTATCATTTCGATGGGTTCCGCTGCGGGCATGGATTTTGGCGAGATTCTCGATTACCTCGCATCCGACCCGCACACCGAAAGTATTTTGCTGTATATCGAAGGTGTGCAGTATGCCCGCAGCTTTATGAGTGCGTTGCGCGCGGTGGCGCGGATCAAACCCATTTTCATCGTCAAAGCGGGCCGTCACGCGGTGGGTTCCAAGGCGGCGCTTTCTCATACCGGCGCGCTGGTCGGCTCGGACGATGTATTCGATGCGGCCTTGCAGCGCGCCGGGGTGGTCCGGGTCGACACCATCGTGCAATTATTTTCTGCGGCCAAGGCGCTCTCAACCCATTTCCGTCCCGGAGGCAACCGGCTGGCCATCGTCACCAACGGCGGCGGCCCCGGCGTCATGGCGGCGGATCGGGCGGCTGACTTGGGCGTGACACTGGCTACGTTGTCCGACAGCACGTTAGCGCAATTGAATGCGGTTTTGCCGAATACGTGGTCGCACGGCAATCCGCTCGATATCATCGGCGATGCAACTGCGGAACGTTATCGCCATGCAGTCGCACACTGTTTGCAGGATGATGGTGTGGACGGCGTGCTGGTGATTCTGACGCCGCAGGCGATGACCCAGCCGCTGGAAGTAGCCAATACGATCATTGCGATGGCCGCGCAGTTCGACAAACCGCTTATTGCTTGCTGGATGGGAGAAGTGCAGGTCGATGCCAGCAGGCAAGCGTTCAACCGGGCAGGAATCCCCAATTTCCGCACGCCGGAACCCGCCGTCGAAGTGTTTTCCTTTATCTCTGCTTATTACCAGAATCAAAAGCTGCTGCTGCAAACACCTGGCTCGATTTCCGACCATGACGTGCCGGACGAAGAAGGCGCACGCTTGCTGATTGAAGGCGCGCTGGCGGAGCATCGCAAGATTCTGTCCGAAATTGAATCGAAAGCCATTCTGGCAGCATTTCGCATTCCGATCGCCAAAACCGTGGTGGTGCGTTCTCCGAACGAAGCTCTGTTGATTGCGGAAGAATTCGGCTTTCCGGTTGTGATGAAAATCAACTCGCCGGATATCACGCATAAGTCCGATGTGGGTGGAATCCGCCTCAATCTCGGTAATGCGCAAGCGGTCCGCGCGGCGTATCACGACATCATACAATCGGTGCAAAAGAAAAATCCCGGCGCAAGAATCGACGGCATCGTCGTCGAACCGATGGTTGTTAAACCCAATGGCCGGGAGTTGATGGCCGGTGTGACGACGGATGTAGTATTTGGTCCGGTCATTACGTTCGGCGCGGGCGGTGTACTGGTCGAAGTGCTGGGCGATCGCACCGTGGCTTTGCCGCCGCTGAATGGTTTCTTGGTGAAGGATATGATTCAGCGCACACAGATCGCCAAACTGCTGAACACTTTCCGTCACATGCCAGCCGTCGACATGGCGGCGCTGGAAAGCATTTTGCTGCGCATATCGGAAATGGTGTGCGCATTACCGTGGATCAAGGAAATGGATATCAACCCGCTGATCGTCGATGAAAACGGCGCGTGCGCCGTCGACGCGCGCATTGTGGTGGATTATCTACAACCCTCTGCCGATCGCTATGTGCATATGGCGATTCATCCGTATCCCGCTCACTTGATCACGCGCTGGCAATTGCCGGACGGCACCGGCCTGACAATCCGGCCGATACGCCCGGAAGATGCGGAAATAGAGCAGGAGTTTGTACGCGGATTGTCCGCCGAGGCAAAATATTTCCGCTTCATGGATACGCTGCAAGAGCTTTCGCAAAGCATGCTGGTGCGTTTCACGCAAATTGATTATGACCGTGAAATGGCGCTCATCGCCGTACTGAAACACGATAACCGGGAAAAAGAGTTGGGCGTATGCCGCTATGTGGCGAGCGCCGATGGCCAATCCTGCGAGTTTGCCCTGGTTGTGGCGGACGAATGGCAGAACAAAGGCATCGGCAACAAGCTGATGAATTGCCTGTTTGATGCCGCCCGCGCCAAAGGTATCAAAGTCATGGAAGGCGAAGTGCTGGCAACCAATCGATCAATGCTGGAGCTGGTGCACCGGCTTGGATTCGAAGCAAGCATCAGCCAGGAAGATAGCGCCATCCGGCGGATTGTGAAACAGCTACTGTGATCTTTCATTCCATGGTTTGATTTATAACGCATGCGGGCGATAATGCAGTCTATTCGCGACTTGATTGAGCCGCTACGGCTAACCCATTTTTCCGGTTTTCTTCATGACCAATGATTCTTTAACACCCGCCTGCGACAGTTTGAATATCCTGGATTGCACGCAATGCCCGCGCTTGTCCGGTTTTTTGCAAACGGTGAAAGCGCAATACCCGGATTATCATGCGCGCCCCGTCAACGCGTTTGGCGATGCGAACCCCAAACTGCTGATCGTCGGCCTGGCGCCCGGCATGCACGGCGCTAACCGCACCGGGCGGCCGTTTACCGGTGATTATGCCGGAATTTTGCTGTATCAAACCTTGCATAAATACGGTTTCGCCACCCGTCATGAATCGGTATCGGCCGATGATGGATTGCAACTGATCGGTTGCCGCATCACCAATGCAGTGAAATGCCTGCCGCCGGAGAATAAGCCGGTTCCGCAAGAGATCAAGCAATGCAATCAATATTTGTCGGTTGAACTCGATCAGTTTGTGCAACAAGGCGGTGCCGCCGTGCTGGCGCTGGGTACGGTGGCACATCAGGCGGTGCTGTTGAGCTTGCGGCTGAAAGCAAAGGATTATCCGTTCGGTCACGGCCAGGTGCATCAGTTACCGCCGGGCAATGGCGTACGGCTTTATGACAGTTACCATTGCAGCCGCTACAATACGCAAACCAAACGCTTAACGGCAGAAATGTTCGAGCAAGTGTTTGCTAACATCGTTGCTGAACTTCAGTCATAACAATCCATTAAGAAGGAGAAACTTTACATGCCTTACGTCAATATCCGCGTGGCGGGAACCTTAACGCGCGAGCAAAAACGGCAGATCGCCGAGGAGCTGACCGATACGCTGGAACGCATCGCCAAGAAACCGAAATCGTACACCTACATTTGCTTTGACGAACTACCCGATGAAAACTGGGCGGTCGCGGGAAAACTGCTCGGCAGCGAGGATTAAGCGGTTTGACCGACACCGTCTTTAACGCCAAGGCGTTTTGCCGGGACTTGCCGTTGCAACCGGGCGTTTACCGCATGCTCAACGCCAAAGGCGAAGTGATCTATGTCGGCAAAGCGGTGAGCCTGAGAAAGCGGGTTTCTTCGTATTTTCAGAAAAGTAATCTGGCGCCCAGAACGCAATTGATGGTGTCGCAGGTGAGCGGGATTGAAACCACGGTCACCCGTTCGGAAGCCGAAGCGCTGCTGCTGGAAAACAATCTGATTAAAAGCCTGAAGCCGCGCTACAACATTCTGTTTCGCGACGATAAATCTTATCCGTACGTGATCCTGAGCGGGCACGAATTTCCCCGCCTGGGGTTTTACCGCGGTGCGCTGGATAAAACACACCAGTATTTCGGGCCGTATCCGAACGCCGGTATCGTGCGCGAAAGCATCCAGTTGCTGCAAAAAATCTTCCGCTTGCGCACCTGTGAAGACAGTGTGTTCAGCAACCGCACGCGGCCCTGTCTGCTGTATCAGATCAAGCGTTGCAGCGGCCCGTGTATCCATCGGATCAGCCCGCAGGAATATCAGGCGGACGTCAACAATGCCGAATTGTTTTTGCAAGGCAAGCAAACGGAAGTGATGGAAGTGATCAACGCCAAGATGCAGCAAGCGTCCGAGCGCATGGAGTACGAACAGGCTGCGCTATTGCGCGATCAGATCCAGGCGTTGCGGCGCATCCGCGAGAAACAGTTTGTCGATAGCGGCAAAGCGCTCGATGCGGATGTCGTCGCTTGTGTGCTATCGCCGGACGGCTCCGGCAAAGCGTGTGTTAATTTGGCGATGATCCGCGGCGGACGGCATTTGGGCGACAAGAGTTTTTTCCCGCAAAATGCCGATGATTACAGCGCAGCTAATGTGGTCGAAGCGTTCCTGGCGCAGCATTATTTGAATCGCAGCGCGCCGCCGTTGATTATTCTGGGCGAGAAAATCGAACGCGAAGCGTTGCAGCAATTGCTGACCGAGCAATGCGGACACAAAATCACCATCCAGCTCAATCCGATCGGCGAGAAGCGCGTGTGGCTCAACATGGCCATCGAGAATGCACAGCTGGCGTTGAAACAAATGATGAGCCGCCATGCCAGCCAGGAAAAGCGTTTGCAAGCGTTGCAGCAGGAATTGCAGATGCCGGGAATCCAGCGCATCGAATGCTTTGACATCAGTCATACGCTCGGCGAAGCAACCGTGGCGTCGTGCGTGGTGTACGATAATTTTGCCATGCGCAATAACGAATACCGCCGCTACAACATCGACGGCATAACGCCCGGCGACGATTATGCCGCGATGCACGAAGCATTGTCGCGGCGCTATCAGAAAGTGGTCAGCGGCGAAGGGCAATTGCCCGATCTGATTCTGATCGACGGCGGCAAAGGGCAGGTGACGGCGGCGCAGGAAGCATTGCAGGAGCTCGGTATCTCCGACGCCAACTTGCTGGGTGTCGCCAAGGGCGAAGAACGCAAACCCGGGTTGGAACAATTGATTTCTCCGCTGTTCGAAAAGCCGTTACAATTGCCCAGCGAGCATGCGGCATTACACCTGATTCAACAAATCCGCGACGAAGCGCACCGTTTTGCGATACAAGGTCATCGTGGCCGGCGCGCCAAAGCCCGCACCAGTTCAACGCTGGAGAATATCGAGGGTGTTGGCGCCAAGCGCAGGCAGCAATTGCTGGGCCGGTTTGGCGGATTGAAGGGCGTGTTGACCGCGAGCATTGAAGAATTACAACAAACTGAGGGAATCAGCCGGAAATTGGCGGAAAAAATCTATAAGGAATTACATTAATTTCGAGCTGGATAGCCATCCGGACGGCTTCCCGTTAAACAATCCATTTCATATCAACATGCCTTTCAACCTTCCTAATATTCTGACCTGGCTGCGCATCCTGGCCATTCCGCTGTTTGTCGGTATTTTCTATCTGCCGCACGACTGGCTGTCGCCTGCGCAGCAAAATTTAGTGGCGACGCTCATTTTTGCCGGTGCGGCGATAACCGATTGGCTGGATGGTTATCTGGCGCGGGTTTTAAACCAAACCTCGGCATTCGGCGCTTTTCTCGATCCAGTCGCCGATAAACTGATGGTTTGCGCGGCTTTGATCGTGCTGGTTTATCTGGAACGGCTGGATGCACCCATCGCTTTTGTGATCATCGGGCGGGAGATTACCGTATCGGCATTGCGCGAATGGATGGCGCAAATCGGCCAATCGAAAAGCGTCGCGGTATCATTCCTCGGCAAAATCAAAACCACGTCGCAAATGATCGCCATTCCGCTGCTACTGTACCATGAGAAAATCGGCGAACATTTCGATCCGCAGCAAGTCGGCACTTGGTTTATTTATATTGCCGCCGTGTTAACGCTGTGGTCGATGTTTTATTACCTGAAAGCCGCCGTGCCGAAGGTGCTGGAAGATGAAACAAAACGTTCCTGATGGTTTCACAAATATGACCGGGACGATCAGCAATGAAAATATGGATTGATGCGGATGCCTGCCCGGTCGTCATTAAAGAAATTCTCTTCAGAGCAGCCGAACGAACGAAACGGCAGTTGATACTGATCGCCAATCATCCCCTCTACATCCCGCCATCGCCGTTTATCCGCATGCAGCAAGTCGAATCCGGATTTGACGTGGCCGACAATGAAATCGTCAAACGAGTGGAAAGCGGCGATCTGGTGATTACCAGCGATATTCCCCTGGCGGCGGAAGTGATCCGGAAGGAAGGTTTGGTACTGAGTCCGCGCGGAGAACTGTACACCAAGGAAAATATCGGCGCGCGTTTAAGCATGCGGGATTTCATGGAAAACCTGCGCAACAGTGGCGTTGATACCGGCGGTCAGGCCACCATGAACCAAAATGACCGTAAAGTATTTGCCAATCAATTGGATAAGCTACTGGCACAATAGCTGGGCCAGGTTTCTTATTCTGCCAAAACTAGCATCACTCATCTGATCCGTGGCTTGTTTGCTCTTTCAGGCCGGAAAGAGAGCAGAAGCCTGCCGCTATCGTATAAAGATCATCATTACGCTGTAAGTCGTTCCGGAATCCCGTAACCATTCGCTTCCCGTTAGGCCGGGTATTGATTACATTCGTAATTGCCTGTTAAACATAGATTCCAATGCACGCAGCGATACGGCTTGCTGCAACACCCTTTTCCCTGCGTTTTTTCTCTGCTTTAAAATTAATTCATGCAATTGCTGCTCAGTGATGTCAAAAAAATGTTTTCTTCGATTGCCATTTATTGATGTTTGCATTTTGGCTTTGATGCCAGCATTTTCCAACTTTCGCTTGGCTGTAATAGCGCAGCAACCCAATATTTCTGATACTTGTTTTGTGGTTAACATTTCTATTTCCTTGGTCAGCAATTTCATTTGTTTTTATAAAAAATGAATTTTATTCAATTGACTGTTACGCCTGAATGACAATTCTCAGAAATTGCTATGCGGGCTTAATTAACCGATGAGGTTGAAAAAGCATGCGCAAGTTTGTGCTGAAAGCCTAGTTTATGCCATTGAAAAGATCTGATCCGGTTCATGTTCTTGTCATGCTGCTGTCATTCCGGCGTGTAAAAATTGCACGTCTTTACAGTATCAAGATTACTTATCAAATGACTGAATTTCATCGAACTTCGTAGGAAATGACTATGATAATTTTCAAACAAAAATCAAAAATAATTCTGCCAACGCTTTTGGCAATTTCATTCGTAGTACCGATTGCCAATGCAGCGCCCGTATTGCTAGGTATCGGTAATCTTCCAGGAACCGGAAGTGATTTGTCAGGTTTGACAGATACACTTGAAAGTGGAACGTCTGCTAGCCTACTTGGCGGAATGGGTTCTGGTTTTGCATATGCCGGCAACAATACGTTCTTGGCGTTGCCGGATAGGGGACCAAATGCACTCGCCTATGCCGGAGGAAGTACCGTGGATAACACGACATCCTATATTTCCCGTTTTCATACAATTAGCTTAAGCTATTCGGCAGGCACCACGCTTCCTCTCACAGTGACAACCGCTTTAAACAGCACCACTCTGCTTTCAAGCACCACGCCTCTAAACTATGCAAGCGGCGCCGCGCCTTCGTCAAACACAGCAACGATCAATTATTTCAGCGGCCGTTCGGATAATTTTGCGGCGGGCAACTCACTCAATCCCAATAATGGAAGACTTGACCCGGAAGGCATTCGCGTCTCAAACGACGGTAAAAGCATATTTATCTCGGATGAATACGGCCCTTACGTTTACCAATTCGACCGTCAAACCGGCGAGCGGATCAAATCGTTTACCTTGCCGGACAATTTAGCTGCTGCTAACCTAAGTTCAAGCGGCGCTACTGAGATCAGTGGCAACGTCACTGGCCGGGTTGCCAACAAAGGTATGGAAGGACTGGCTATTTCTCCGGATGGCACAACGCTATTCGGTTTTATGCAAAGTCCATTGCTGCAGGATGGCGGTGACGGCGGACGAGCCAACCGCATTGTTTCGATAGATATTGTTACTGGCGCAACGCACGAATTTGCCTACGATAACCAGATTGGCACTAAAAATTACAATAGCAGTGAAATACTTGCCATTAATAATCATGAATTCTTAGTCCTTGAGCGGGATGGCAAGGGATTGGGCGACGGTTCAAAAGCAGCGATCAAACAATTATGGAAGGTTGATTTGAATGGTGCTACCGACATCAGCGGAATGAGCGGCGAAGCCAATTTGTTAGCCAATCAGGGACACCCGGATAAGAGCCTGTTCCTCGACATCAGAGCGCTGCTCAATGCGAATGGAATTACGGATGCGAATATCCCGGCCAAGCTGGAAGGCGCGGCTTTTGGCGATGACGTCATCGTTGGCGCGGAAACTTACCACACGCTCATCTTAGCGAATGACAATGATTTTTCAACCATTGCTGGGGATAATCAGTTTTTCGTGATTGGTTTCAAGGATACGGATCTTGGAGGATCTATTTTTCTTCCTCAAGCAGTAGCAGCAATTCCAGAACCGGAGACCTATGCAATGTTGTTAGCTGGACTGGGCTTATTGGGATTTATGGTGCGTCGTAGAAAGTTATCATCGCTATAATTTAGGTTTTATCGATAACAGAATGGGGGTATGAGCCCCCATTCTGTTATCTGGGACAAAGGTGTGAGATTCTTTTCCCTCGAATTGCTGCAAAGACCGTGAAGACGGATTGTGGCAGCCCATTTCGATTAACTGGCATTGGTAGAGAGCTGCGCGCTTAAATGTTAAGCGGTTTTTAAATTGGATGGATTTTTCCAGTCAGGAATGATCAATCGATTACTGAAAATCATGACTTCAGAATCTTCGGGGCGATTTCGTGCATTGCTGGAAGTATCATAGATAATAGCGGGATAACCTTTGTACAGCTCCATAATTCCTGGATGATTAGGATATGAAACTATCCAGTGCTGCAAGATATTTTCCTTGATTAATTTTGCCAAACTCACTCGATCATGATGAGAGTCGTGATCGTGATGAAGACCTCGTTCTTCGGTATGGCAGGGAATATCAAAGTAAACGAGTGTTTTATCCGGCAGTGACGGTAATACTGTTTTAATTAAGCCGGTAGCATCTTGGTTATATAAATGAATGAATGAACGATGCAGCGCAATCCATTCAATGCCGCGAATCAGATCTAACTTATTAAAGCGGGCATCAAACTTCCAGCGCTTGCCTTGGCTTTTTCCATCAGTAACATCTCCGTATAGAATCGCTAACCGATTGATCCGATTTAGAAAGAAGATTGAGAAGCCCACTTCGAGTGCGCTGTGATTTTCAGGAGAACGCAAGATATCTTGTTGCCGCTGCCATTCTTCTGTTGTTATTTTAATATCGTGAATAGCTTTACAAAGCGCTTCAGGCTGATTGATGACGCTGTGCCAAAAAGCGTATACCGCAGGATTTGCAGCGTTTAAATGGACACGAGACACGTAACCGTGCGTGAGTAAGTTCAGTGCGATCCCTGCGCTTCCAGCATAGGGCTCAACATAATGTCCATCCAGTAAATCATTGTGCGCAAAAATTATTTTAAAAAAGCTTGGTATATTGCTTCTTCCTTTGGGGTAACGCAGCGGGGTATTGAACTTCATAGAACACTCCATCGTGAATTTGATGTGACGCTCATACTAAACTCACAGGCAAAATTGAAATCATATTTTTATTATACATTTTCGGTGAAAAATAATGTGCAATCAGTAATTTGTAACATTTCTGTAATAAAACTCTTGCAGAGTTTTTAGCATCACATTGTTGAATAATCGAGAATTGCTGGAAATATGCCAAAAAGGCGGCCAATCTGAATAGCTGCTTCGTACGCTAGGAAAACACCAGACGCCGGGAAGTTTTTAAGTGAAATGGCAGGGGTAACGACCTGGTCGGTGCTCGCATCATCCGCCGGAAATTGCGATTGCTGAATTCATCATAAATCTGGCAGGTCCCTAATTTTCGACAACCGTTGCAAATTAGCATCACACATCAGTGTAATCTTAACTGCCTGATAGCAATTAATCTTAATCAAAAGATGATCGATTTTTTGATTCCAAATTAAAAAATCCGCAAAATTTTCCTGCACAAAAAATAATTTGTGTTGTACCATTAGTGCCATAGCATTCTCCATCAACCACTAGATATTGTGGTTCTATTCAAATAATGCTATTCCATTGAATCAATAGAAATTTGTATTTTTCTTTGATGAATCATCAGTCAGGAGGAATCACCGATGCAGCTTACGACAGAACAAACTCACCTCAAACCTGTTTCCGGAAGTCAAAGTTTTATGGATACACCCGCGCAAAATCCCCGTTTTTCCCAGCATAAAGTCATCCGCCGCAACGGTGCGGTGGTGTCGTTCGAGCCGGGCAAGATTTCAGTTGCGCTGACCAAGGCGTTTATCGCCGTCGATGGCGGGCAGGGCGCGGCATCGGTGCGGGTGCGCGAAGTGGTGGCCGGGTTGACCAACGATGTGGTGAATGCGCTGCTGCGCCGCCAGCCGGATGGCGGCACGTTCCATATCGAAGATATTCAGGATCAGGTCGAACTCGCGTTGATGCGCTCCGGCGAACACGATGTGGCGCGCGCTTATGTGCTGTACCGCGAAGAGCGCACACGCGAACGGGCCAAGCTGAAACAGAAATCGGCCGCCGAGACCGCAGCGGAAACGTTGTATGTCGTCGACAACGGCCAGCGCGTGCCGCTCGACATCGCCAAGTTATCCGCATTGATCGAATCCTCCTGCGCCGGTTTGGGCAATACCGTCGATCCCGCGCTGATTCTGAAAGCCACCGTCAAGGACCTGTACGATGGCGTGTCGCTCGATGAAGTCAACAAATCCCTGGTGCTGTCGGCGCGCGTGCTGATCGAGAAAGACCCGGCATACAGCTATGTCACGGCGCGCTTGTTATTGAACAACGTGCGCCACGAAGTACTGGGCGAGGAAGTCACGCAACAGGCGATGCACGCGCAGTATCAAGAATACTTCCCGGTATTCATCAAGCGCGGCATCGAAGCCGAATTGCTCGATCCGCGCCTGGCGCAATTTGACCTGAAGCGCTTGTCCGAAGCGCTGGATGCGGATCGCGACTTGCAGTTCGATTATCTCGGGCTGCAAACGCTGTATGACCGCTATTTCCTGCATATCAAGGAACGCCGTATCGAATTGCCGCAGGCATTCTTCATGCGCGTGGCGATGGGGCTGGCGTTGAATGAAATCGACCGCGAAGCGCGTGCCATCGAGTTTTATCACGTGTTGTCGAGTTTCGATTTCATGAGCTCGACGCCGACCTTGTTCAATTCCGGCACTTGCCGCTCGCAATTGTCGTCGTGCTACCTGACCACCGTGCCGGACGATCTCGACGGCATTTACGAAGCGATCAAGGAAAATGCGTTGCTGGCCAAATACGCCGGCGGCTTGGGTAACGATTGGACGCCGGTGCGGGCGATGGGTGCGCGCATCAAGGGTACCAACGGCAAATCGCAAGGCGTGGTGCCGTTCCTGAAAGTGGTGTCTGACACCGCGGTGGCGGTCAATCAGGGTGGCAAGCGCAAGGGTGCGGTGTGCGCGTACCTGGAATGCTGGCATCTGGACATCGAGGAATTCCTGGAATTGCGCAAAAACACCGGCGACGACCGCCGCCGCACGCACGACATGAACACCGCGACATGGATTCCCGATTTATTCATGAAACGCGTCATGGACGGCAGCGACTGGACGCTGTTCTCGCCATCGGATACGCCCGATTTGCACGAAAAATTCGGCCAGCAATTCGAGCAAGCGTATCTCGGTTACGAAGCGAAAATCGAGCGCGGCGAGCTGACGCTGTACAAAAAAATCCCGGCGGTGCAATTGTGGCGCAAGATGCTGAGCATGCTGTTCGAAACCGGCCATCCGTGGATCACGTTCAAGGATCCGTGCAACGTGCGTTCGCCGCAGAACCATATCGGCGTGGTGCACAGCTCGAATCTGTGCACCGAAATCACGTTGAACACCAACGACAAGGAAATCGCCGTGTGCAATCTCGGTTCGGTCAATCTGCTCGCGCATCTGAAGGACGGCGCGCTCGATCTGGACAAACTGAAACGCACTGTGCGCATTGCCATGCGCATGCTCGACAACGTCATCGATATCAATTTCTATGCCGTCGCCAAAGCGCGCAACGCCAATCTGAAACACCGTCCGGTCGGCCTGGGCATCATGGGATTCCAAGATTGCCTGCATCAACTGGGTATTCCGTACAGCTCGCAAGAAGCGGTGGAATTCGCCGATCGCTCGATGGAAGCGGTGGCGTATCAGGCCTACTGGGCGTCGACCGAATTGGCGCAAGAGCGCGGCTGCTACAGCAGCTACAAAGGCAGTCTGTGGGATCGCGGCATCCTGCCGCACGACACGCTGGAAGTGTTGCGCCAGGAGCGTGGCGGTTTTGTCGAAGCCGATTTATCGGCGACGCTGGATTGGGACGCATTGCGTGCGCGCATCCAGCAATACGGCATGCGCAATTCCAATTGCCTGGCGATTGCGCCGACCGCGACGATTTCCAACATCGTCGGCGTGTCCGCCAGTATCGAACCGACGTATCAGAACCTGTACGTCAAGTCGAATCTATCCGGTGAATTCACCATTGCCAACAAGTCGCTGGTCAACGATCTGAAAAAACTCAATCTGTGGGACGAAGTGATGATCGCTGACCTGAAATATTTTGACGGCGCGATCAGCAAAATCGACCGCATTCCGGACAATATCCGCACGCTGTACGCCACCGCGTTCGAGATGGATCCGCGCTGGCTGATCGAAGCGGGCGCGCGGCGGCAGAAGTGGATCGACCAATCGCAGTCGCTGAATATTTACATGGGCGGCGTATCCGGCAAGAAACTGGACGAAACCTACAAGCTGGCGTGGCTGCGCGGTCTCAAAACGACGTATTACCTGCGTTCGATGGGCGCGACGGCGGCGGAAAAATCCACGGTGCGCGCCGGTTCGCTGAACGCGGTGCCGTCCGATGGCGGCGTGGTCAAAGCCGCGGTGGAAGTATCCACGGTCGAAATCAAATACTGCGCGATCGATGATGAGAGCTGCGAATCTTGCCAGTAAAGAACAACCAGGAAACGCTGAATTAATCGATGTTTCCTCAACAATATGAATAAAGGAGTAAACCCCATGCTGACATTTGAAGACGAACCGCAACAACCGCAAACACCACCGGTCAACGCCATGCCGCGCACTGCGCACGATTTTGAATTGCCGCTATCGACACCGGCGCAGGATGACCGCGATCACAGCACCGCCAGCCAACAGCTAGGTGCGGAAGGCACGCAAGACGTAGCGGGCAGCGCGAACCGCCGCATCTCAGTCGAGGACAAATCCATCATCAACTGCAAAGCGGACGTCAATCAACTGGTGCCGTTCAAGTACAAATGGGCCTGGGATAAATACCTCGGTGCTTGCGCCAACCATTGGATGCCGCAGGAAATCAGCATGAGCCGCGACATCGCGCTGTGGAAAGACCCGAATGGCCTGACCGAGGACGAGCGCCGCCTGGTCAAGCGCAATCTGGGTTTCTTTGTCACCGCCGATTCGCTGGCGGCGAACAACATCGTGCTCGGCACCTACCGCCACATCACCAACCCGGAATGCCGCCAGTACCTGCTGCGCCAGGCGTTCGAGGAAGCGATTCATACCCATGCGTATCAATACATCGTCGAATCGCTGGGCCTGGACGAAGGCGAAATCTTCAACGCCTACCATGAAGTATCGTCGATCCGCGACAAGGACGAATTTCTGATTCCGTTCATCGACACGCTGACCAATCCCAACTTCAGAACCGGCACGTTGGAAACCGATCAGCAATTGCTGAAAAGCCTGATCGTGTTCGCTTGCATCATGGAAGGTCTGTTCTTCTACGTCGGCTTCACGCAAATCCTGGCGTTGGGCCGGCAAAACAAAATGACCGGCGCGGCGGAGCAATACCAATACATCCTGCGCGACGAATCGATGCACTGCAATTTCGGCATCGATGTCATCAACCAGATCAAAATGGAAAATCCGCACCTGTGGACCAAAGCATTCCGCGACGAAATCAGCGCGCTGATGCAAAAAGCCGTCGCGCTGGAATACCGCTACGCCGAAGACACCATGCCGCGCGGCGTGCTCGGCATGAACGCGCCGATGTTCAAGGAATACCTGCGCTACATCGCCAACCGCCGCTGCCAGCAAATCGGCCTGGACGCGCTGTACCCGAACGCCAACAACCCGTTCCCGTGGATGTCGGAAATGATCGATCTGAAGAAAGAAAAGAATTTCTTTGAGACGCGGGTGACCGAGTATCAAACGGGCGGGGCGTTGAGTTGGGATTGAGGGTTTGCTAATAGGCGCAGCGCACGCTTGGTACGTTCCTATGCTTCGCGTTGCTTTTCAGTTCAGTTATGTGAAGTTTTAGCAAGCGATAAACCAAGGTCGCATAAGGCTTGGTATACGGTTTCTATTCTTTTAGGAGCACTAATCATGGCCAAAAATCCTCCGAATCATGGTAAGCAATGGACAAAGCAAGATGTCACTCAACTCAAAACACTTGCCAAAGAAAATACCCCAACTCGTGTTGCCGGTTTGAAGCTTGGCCGCACGGCAGAGGCAGTGCAAGCCAAAGCATCTGAGATAGGATTGTCGCTTAAACCCACAAACCAATCTCCGTATAACCGTAAAAACCCCTAACCCCGCAATGAAGAGGGGTCGACCAAAAGTGGATGATCCCTTCGCTTAAGTTATAAAAGGAGACCTCAGATGAGCTTTGATGATCTTCTGACAGACACGGTGATACTGTTGAAAAAGAATGGCGAATCTATCGAGGGGATAAAGGCGAGTGTGCAAAAACAGAAAATCTTTATTCAACGCTCAGATGTGATAATTGAACCTGGTGATCTTATTCAACGAAAGATGTCGAACGGTGCGGAGGAGACATACAAAGTAATCGACCCTGGGTTTCACGAGAGATTTCATGGAATTCCCGCTGGCTATCAAATGGATGTGAAGAAGCTGGGACTCCCTGAAGCAGAAAAAGCTGTGCAAAACATTACTTATCATATCAGCGGCCCGAATGCGCGTGTAAATCAAAATTCAACAGATAACTCAATAAATATCGCCTACTCCAGCCAAGAGCTTCGAGAGCATATCCAAGCGTTAAGAGATGAAATATTACGCTTAAAGCTAGCACCAAAAGAACAAGCCGAAGCACTAGAGATTGTTGAAGCAGTTGAGTCGCAAACAAACAAAGAGAGTCCAAGTAAAGCCGTTGTAAAAACATTACTCAGTGGCCTTCCATACGCAGGAAGTATAGCGTCGATTGGCTCCTTTATTGTTAATTTACTGAGGTAAGCAATGAATTTAGATGATTTTGTATCAGAAACTTTGAAGCAGATAATCAAGGGAGTGGTGGTTGCCCAAGAGTTCGGCAATACTTGTAATGCAAAGGTTAATCCTATTACTGCCAGGCTTGGCAGTTCAACAGTGGGGCATGCGTATTGCCATGAAACAGGCGTTCCATTACAACATGTTGAGTTTGATGTTGCAGTGACTGTTTCTGAAGAAAAATCCACTTCAGAAGAAGGGACAGTGATGGGGTCAATATCAATTTCTCCCGCTAATTCAAGCGCAATGCAGAACAGCTCAATTAGCAGAATTAAATTTCAAGTACCGGTTCTGTTGCCTACATCTGGTAAGCAAATTGAATATTAAGGAAATCCTGAATTATTCGTCACACCGGCGAAAGCCGGTGTCCAGTTCGTTGATTTCTCTGGATTCCGGCCTTCGCCGGAATGACAAATCCAAAATTTACTCAATCTGATAAGGTAACTACCCATGCAAACCCGTGAAGAACGCGACACCATGGGCGTGGTCGAGTTACCCGCCGTCGCATCATGGGGCGCGCAAGCGCAGCGCTCGTTGCAGAATTTCAAGATTTCTGGTGAGTGCATGCCGATGCAGTTGATCCATGGAGTTTATAGTCGTGTCTTGATAGATTTTGCAATCTTCCCTAACAAACGAATCTGTCCCCTTCGATATTTTTGTTAGGGTCTTAGGAAGTTAAGCACTTACTAAAGTGTGCTAACTTTCTGAGATGAATGCCAAAAACAGATACTATTTTCGTTCTCGAATCAGAGAAGCAAAGTTCAGGCAACTTATTCGATGTTTTTCGATGGATTTTACTGCTACTGACACAACCCAATTGACCGGCATTTCTATCCGATCCGTCAATACCATTTATCTTAAAATACGACAGCGAATTGCCCAGAATTGCGAACTT
>NZ_QPHG01000017.1:0-77115 GCF_040240425.1 Nitrosomonas sp.
ACCTGCACTTGAAAGAAACCGAATTTCGTTTTAATCATCGCCGTGATAATCTCTATCATGAAATTCTTAAATTGTTACGTTTAAACCCGCTTTAACTTCCTAAGACCCTTCCAAATTCTGATGGTTGAATAGTCTGGAGAGAAGCTTCTTTGTCTATTACCAATTTACCGGCCAGAGTACCAAGTGATCGCCCCACGCAAGAAACTTCAATACTATGTGTCAAGCGTGTTCGCACATAATCACTTTCTGCAAGAGGAAAAACTTGTGTCTTATCTTGAAGTCGACGAAAAGCGCTTGAATAAACAATACGATCATAGTCTCTTTGAAATTCCGATCTAACATCTTTATTTTGCTCATCACTTCGACAAAGCCGTGAACTCGATAGTAGTTTTGACCATTCCATTGGTACTCTCCATGTTTTATAAAACCAATTTCAAGCTAAAACTTAGCTTGAAATTGGAAAACGATCAGCATAATAATGTTTACAACCTGATTTGTCAGGTTTGTTGTTCTCCAATAAGTAAGGAATTGAATGAAAAACCACCCAATAAAACCCGGCAGCAAGCTTGATCTATCGCAATGCGATCCCGGTGATACTGGCGATTTCGAGAAAACCACGCAAGGTAAGGAAAAAGCCAAAGCCGTTACGGAAAAATTGATCGGCAAGCTGGATGAATTGCAGGAGCGTTTGTTCGCCAACGGCAACCGCGCGTTGCTGATCGTGTTGCAGGGCATGGATACCAGTGGCAAGGATGGCGTCATCAAGCATGTGATGTCGGGCGTCAATCCGCAAGGCTGCAAAGTGGTGACGTTCAAGACGCCGTCGACGGAGGAGCTGAAACACGATTTTTTGTGGCGCGTGCATCAGAAAGCGCCGGAGAAAGGCCAGATCGGCATTTTCAACCGCTCGCATTACGAAGATGTGCTGATCACACGCGTGCATGGCTTGATTTCGGACAAGGTAGTACAGCAACGGTTTAATCAGATCAATGAATTTGAGGAACTGTTGTCCGAAAGCGGCACATGCATTCTGAAGTTTTTTCTGCATATTTCCAAGGATGAGCAGAAAAAACGACTGGAGGAGCGCATCAACAACCCGGAAAAACGCTGGAAATTCAACGAAGGCGACATCGAAGAACGTAAATTCTGGAAAAACTATATCGAAGCATTCGAAGCCATGCTCAGCGCCACCAGTACCGATCTCGCACCCTGGCATATCGTGCCGGCCAACTTCAAGTGGTACCGCAATCTGGTTATTGCACAGCAGGTGGTCAATGCGCTGGAAAACATGAAACTGAAAACACCGCCCGCGCCCGCCGGAATCAATTTTGATACCTTGAAGATTGAGTAGTACAGTATCCACTTCAGCCGCCGCTCGCAGCGGCATTATCCCAGTGAAAAGATTTTATGGAAATCGAGCTCAAGCTGGCTTTGCAGCCACGCCATGCGACCCGCATCCGGCGCCATCCCCTATTGAACGCCAGCACGCCGCGACAGCATGCACTGCTCAGCATTTATTTCGATACCCCGAAGTTTGATTTGATGCGGCGCGGCATCGCGCTGCGCGTACGCCGGGTGAACAACCAGTGGATTCAAACGTTGAAAGCCGAAGCGCAATCGGTCGGCGCGTTGACGAGCCGGCCGGAATGGGAAATGGTCGTTGCAGACGGCGGCCACCCGGATTTCTCCGCATTGCCGCCAACGGCGCTGGATCTGCTCGCCGGAATCAAACTCAAGCGCATCGCGCCAGTATTCACCACCGAATTCCGGCGCACAACGTGGCAAATCGGCGATGGTGCCACGCAAGCGGAAGTGGCACTCGATACCGGCAAAATCTTCGCCGCTGAGTTATCACGCGATATTTGCGAAGTGGAGATTGAGCTCAAATCCGGTCCGGCGGAATTTTTATTTGATGTTGCAACGCAATTACTGCAACAAGCGCCATTGCATATCGAACCGCGCAGCAAAGCGGAACGCGGCTATATCCTGTGCGGCGCGCTTAGTCCCAGTCCGGTCAAAGCCATCCGCCCGGACATTGGCCGGGACCAACCAGCGGGTGAAGCATGGCATGTCATGGTGCAAGCGGCGTTGGTGCAATTATCCGCCAACGTACCCGGCTTTCTCGAACAAGCAGAGAATATCGAGTACCTGCATCAGCTGCGCATTGCGTTGCGCCGTTTACGTGCTGGTGCGCAATTGGCGAAATCGTTGGGACAAGAAATACCTGCTTGGGAACAACCATTGCGCGTATTGACACACGCACTGAATCCAGCGCGCGACTGGGATGTGTTTCACCAAGAAACTCTACCCGGCATCCTGCCCGTTCTGGCTTCATCAGCAGAAAATACCGCCGTTTCCGAAACCGCATTGGCTTTGTTGCACAATACCGCTGCGCAAGCGAGGCAACGAGCGCAAGCATTATTGCTGGCACCGGCGTTCACCCAGCTCATGCTCGACATCGGCCGCAGTCTTTTGACAGCACCGGTCAATGAACACATGCGCACTACCGCAACATGGGCTGAAGTCATACTGGAGAAACGCTGGCAGAAGCTGCGCACATGCTGCCGCGGTTTTGCCCGGCTGGATCCGGCCGAGCGCCATTTTGCGCGCATCGCCGCCAAAAAGATGCGTTACTGCGTGGAAGCGTTTGCACCGCTATATGGAAAACGGGTGAATCGATTCTTGATCGCCTTGGCCGCTTTACAAGACGAATTGGGAATCGAGAACGACCGGCGTATCGCGCTGCAGTTACTGTACAAGCTACCGCATAAATCCGCCGCGCTCGGCTTTGAGTTTGGCCGCCTCAGTGGCGTATTGGCATCCGAAGCCGCGCAGCATCCACGGTTATCTCCGGCCTTGTGGCATCGCCTGGCGCGATCCAGATTGTTCTGGCATTAGTAAGCATAGCGATTAAGCGGATCATCCATGCGCATGCACCAGCCAGGCGGCAGCGCAGATCGATAGGATGCACGCCGCCAAGGCGGCATAGCCGCTCCGGCGGTATTTCCGTGCCAACAGGGCTTGCGGATACATCGAGATAATAAAAGGCCGTGACGGATTGTTTGGTTTCGCCATGATGCTGGTATCCGGCTCCAATGCCAACTCATCGTGAATCTGCTGCGCTGCGGCGTGCGCTGCGGATCGCGCCACTTCCCATTCCTGCTGGTCGATGTTGCCATCCTTGTTGCTGTCGAACCGGTCCCGCAACGCGGCTTGATCCTTTTTCCAATCGTTGATCACATTAATCATCACATCGCGCATTGATTTTTGTGTTGCAGCAGACCAGGTGCTGAATTGCCCCAATATGTACAGCGGCTGCCCGGGCAGTATCAACCACTCGCTGTAGCGGTAGTTGTTGGTCATGGCATGAACGATCGACTGGCTTTCCAGTATTTGCGTCCGGGTTGGCCATTCGCTATTGCCATACCACACTAGTTTCTCGATACCGTTGATTTCCGCGTGATCCGGATCGACATAGCAACTGCTGACACCATCGGTAAGCCTGAAACGGTGATCGCTGGTATTGGTGTACACCACATTCCAGCGCGTTTGCGTACGGCCTCTTTCGGTAAATGTTTCCTGCTGTGCAATCTCACTGCGATACCAAAGACACGGGTGATTGGATAACGGTGCGTAAATCGGCCGGTCATCGATGAATTGCCCTTTTCCTTCCAGTTCAACATAACCCTGATGCGCCGAGCGTAATTTAGCGGTCGGCGTATCTTCAATGATGCGCAGCCGTTTCCAGTGATGCATAAAAAAATAAAAACCGGTCAATGCCGCAACGATCACCGCACCCAGCACATAGGGATAATCCTGCGGCGGGATCTCAGCCAGTATTTGATTCATGCGTCCTCCACGTCAACCAAACAGCTTGCCGATATTGACATCCTGCTTATCGGTATCGCTGAATTCCAGCAGATCGCGCGGTTTGAATTTAAACCAATTGGCGATGATGACATCGGGGAACTGCTCGATGCGCACGTTGTTGATTTTGACGGCTTCGTTGTAGTATTCGCGACGATCGGCGATGCTGTTTTCCAATCCGCTGATACGCGCCTGCAAGTGGCGGAATTTCTCGCTGGCTTTCAACTCGGGATAGTCTTCCGCCACGGCAAACAGATTGCCCAATCCCATGCGCAGCATATTTTCCGCCGCGCCCAGCGCACCGATATTACCGGTTTCCCGCGCGCTAGCGACCTGCGAACGCGCCGCAATCACTCGCTTCAGCGTTTCCTGTTCAAAACCCATATACTGCTTGCAGGTCTCCACCAGCTTAGGCAGTTCATCATGGCGCTGCTTCAAAAGAATATCGATATTCGACCATGCCTGCGATACGCTGTGCTTAATATCCACCAAACTGTTGTACAGCATGATGCCGTACACAAACACGATGGCAAATCCCGCCAGGGAAATATAAATCATGATATCCAACGTCACACCTCCAGTTAGTTACATTGCTGCAATATACAGTACCGATAATCCGGGAAGCCGCTGGAAAAGATGCCGGTAGTGGCTTTATTTCCTCCTATTACCGCCATTATCGGGCCGAGCTTCGACGAATGCTATTGACGGGCGATACTGCGCTTCTCTATGCTAACCGGCTTTAAGAATACAATCCGTATGTATCAGGAGTCATCAATGAGTATCTGCAAAGAATTAAACCCGTTAACCCAAGCAGCAGTGTTCGTTTCAATCATCCTGGGCTGTACCGGCGCTTCAGCACAAACGGGCGAAGCTCCGTCGCAACCGGAAAAAACCAGGACCGTCACAATGGTGGTCGGTGAACAAGGTCCCGATGGATGCGAGTTACTCGGTAAAGTGAAGGGTTCTTCGAAAGAAAACGAGAGCGGAGAAGACAATACCCCCTATGTGGACCGGCTGATCAAAGCCCGCAACAACTTAAGAAGTGAAGCGCAGCAACTGGGCGGCGACACCGTGCATATCATTTACTCCAATAACTCTGGACGGTATGAAATACCCGGGGCTGATAAGGAAATCATATTTGTCGGTAATGTATATCGCTGCAAATAATCCTGAAACAATCCGCTGACAACTATTTCCATGCAGCGATACGCAAATGCAGAAAAATGTAAGTTATTATCCTGGCAGTAAGTTTTTGAACATGTGAGTAACTTGTCGTATAATTCCGGCCAACTCAGCTCATCTATTGACATCCTATCCGGCATTCAATCCATTGTTAATCCTTCATGAAACCTTGCTGGCAATGCTAACCGCAAATGAGTAAGAACATTCCTGTGAATAAGGATTTATCCGGGCATATTTTTGCACCGACCAATTATTTTGACCTGACCAATACCGAACAGAGCAGGATCCTCCAATTTCAGCAAGAAATCCTTCAGCTGGTGGTGCTGGGAAATGACTACAAGGAAATTTGCGAGAAAGTCTGCTTGCTGATGGAGCAACTGCTGGATAACGCGGTGGCATCGGTCATGCTATTGGACAAGGAAAAGCAATGCATGAATGTGTTTGCCGCACCCAGTGTTCCCGAAGTGTGCATTGTGCAACTCAATGGTCTACGTCCGGGCCCGGGAGCCGGTTCCTGCGGCAATGCCGTTTTTCACCAGGAGCCGGTTTTTGTCGAAAGCACGCTGGACGATCCGCGCTGGCAGAATATCCGCCAACTGGCGATCGATTTCAATATCCTTTCCTGCTGGTCCATACCGGTACGCAGCAAAGGCGGCGAATGCATCGGATCGTTTGCGCTGTCCAGTTTTGAGCATCGCTTACCCAGCACTTTTCACCGCAAGCTGCTGGAAATCGGTTCATTTATTATCGGAATCGCACTGGAACAAAAGAAAGTCAACGAGCAGTTGTATCTTTCCAGCAAGGTTTTTGAAAACAGTACCGAAGCGATCATGATCGCGGATGCCAACAAAATCATCATCTCGATTAACAAGGCGCTGTACAAAATAACCGGCTATGTGGATGAAGAGATCGTCGGAAAATCTGTAACCATCGTCACATCCATCAGGCACGGCAGCAATTTTTTTCAGAAAATTTGGCAGAGCGTCAAGCAGCATAACCACTGGTATGGCGAAATCTGGAACCGCCATAAGCAGGGGCGGGAGTATCCCGCGTGGTTCAATGTAATTCCGGTACGCAGCAAAGATGGCCGGATCAGCTATTACCTGATCAACTTTTCCGATATTACCAGCAAGAAAAAGTCGGATGAAATTATCTGGCGGCAAGCCAATTACGATTCACTGACCGGATTACCGAACCGCAATATGTTCTACGACCGGTTAAATCATGACATTAAAAATGCAACCCGGATCGGCGCGGGATTGGCGGTGTTGTTTATCGATCTTGACCGTTTCAAGGAAGTGAACGATTCATTGGGGCATAGCGTGGGCGATGCGCTGCTGGCGGAGGCAGCCAAGCGGCTGAGCAGCTGCGTGCGGGAAACCGATACCGTGGCGCGCCTGGGCGGAGACGAATTTACCATCATACTGAACGGGATCAGCGAGCAACGCAGCGCCGAAAAGATCATGCAAATGATCTTGCTGGAATTAGCCAAACCGTTTCATCTCAATACCAAGCAAGCCTATGTTTCCGCGAGTATCGGCGCCACGTTTTTCCCCGATGATGCAAATAACGTTGAAATATTGATGAAGAATGCCGACCAAGCCATGTATGCCGCCAAAAACAATGGCCGCAACTGCTGGAGCTGTTTCACATCGAATATGCGCGCGGCAACCGAAATCCGTTCGAGAACCGCGTACGAATTGCGCAGTGCACTACGGGATCAGCAACTTTATCTGCTATATCAACCAATCGTGGAACTGGCAACTGGCAATGTCTACAAAGCAGAAGCCTTAATCCGCTGGCAGCACCCAGAACGAGGCACTGTGTATCCAGGGGAATTTATCAGCATCGCGGAAGAAACCAATCTCATCACCGATATCGGCGATTGGGTTTTCAAACAAGCGGTCAATCAGGTCGCCCTCTGGCAAACCCATTTCAACGCCGGTTTTCAGATCAGTATCAATAAGTCACCCAAGCAATTCATCAGCAAAATGAGCGATTGGGTCAGCCACCTCAACGAGCGCGGCTTGGATGGGCAGAGCATCATTGTTGAAATTACTGAAAACTTGCTGCTCGATGTGCACGAATTGGTAGTTAAACAATTATTAAATTACCGCGATGCAGGTGTCCAGGTGGCCATCGATGATTTCGGCACGGGTTATTCCTCACTGTCCTATCTGAAGAAATTTGATATCGATTATCTCAAAATCGACCGTTCATTCATTTCCAATCTGGACAGCAAATCCAACGATAGAATTCTGTGCGAAGCGGTTATTACAATGGCGCATCGCTTGGGCATGAAGGTCATCGCCGAAGGCGTCGAGACGGATTTGCAAAAAGAATTATTGACTTCTATGGGCTGCGATTTCGGGCAAGGTAATTTTTTCAGCAAACCGATGACTGCCGATAAATTTGAAACACTCCTTCTACAATAGAAACAAATCCGCTAGTATCTCGTCTCCGTCCTTCAGCGATTCCGCTGAAAACCGGACAAGAAAGATAAAAAAACGTTTCTCCTGTAAGTAATTGTCTGCAATTAAGCATTTTGCTTATTCAATAAAATCGATCAAAGTGCTAATGTTAATTTTTTTGGAGGTCATATGAAAATATTTTTATTCCTGGCACTCATAGTAAGTTCATACAGTTATGCTCAAAGCGGGCATGATCATCAAGGTGATGCGAAAAAAAAGGACGACCATCATAGCGAAATGCATGATGACGGCCATCACGGGATGGGCGGCATGATGCACGGCGGCCACCACAAGCTCGATAAAACCACGTTAAAACAATTCTTTGAACCCTTGCCGGCATCGATTATCGACGAAAAAAAGAATGCTGCTTTAATCGCATTGGGCAAAAAACTGTATCTCGATCCCAAACTATCAGTGAATGACACCATTTCCTGTAATTCCTGCCATCAGCTGAATAATTTCGGTGTCGACAGCCAACCTACATCACCGGGTCATGAAGGAAAACGCGGCGGCAGAAATTCTCCCACCACGTTCAATGCCGCGCTGCATATCGCCCAATTCTGGGATGGACGCGCGAAAGACGTTGAAGAGCAAGCGTTGGGACCGATTTTGAATCCGATCGAAATGGGCATGCCGAGTGAAGCTGCGGTTGTCGACAAACTGAAAAAAATCGACGAATACAAAGCCATGTTTGCCGAAGCATTCAAAGATGAAAAAGATCCGATTCAATACAAAAATATTGGTAAAGCCATCGGCGCTTTTGAGCGCACGCTGATTACCCCATCACGCTTTGACGATTTTCTCAAAGGCGATGAAAATGCGTTGAATGATGCCGAAAAAAGAGGCTTGCAAAAATTCGTCCATATGGGATGCGCCAATTGTCATAACGGCGTGGCCATCGGTGGCAATTCCTATAAAAAAATCGGTCTTGTCGAAGAATATAAAACATCCGATGAAGGCAGGTTTGCTGTAACCGGACTGGAAACCGACAAAAAAGTATTTAAAGTACCTAGCCTCAGAAACATCACCAAAACAGCACCTTACTTTCATGACGGTTCGATCAAAACATTGGATGAAGCCATCGAAGAAATGGCGGAACACCAGCTCGGACGGAAAGTGGGCCCTGGTTTTGTCGAGGATGTCAAAGCCTTCCTGGGCGCCTTAACCGCGAAAGATAGCAAATAAAACCTCAGCGTTTGATTGTTATTGGCTAATTTGACGGATGCCGCTGCCAGATGGATAGACAGCGGCATTTTTACATGCACCCCCCATTTCATCGCAAATAAGTTTCCTCACCCCCCTCTGCAATTTTTAATCCGCATCGGCTATGCTTTATCCGGCAACTGCTTTCTTTGCAGAATAGTGAGCACCATAACCGCTATACTATCCACTCAGTCAGTATTATTTGTTAAACCGGAGGTGAAACAATGAAATTGGGAATAACGTTGATCGCGGGATCCATCTTTCTGGGCTTATCGGCCTGCTCAAGCACTGGACCTGTTATATATCCGAACACGCATTTTCTATCTGTCGGCAAAGCAGCTGCTGAAAAAGACATTGAAGATTGCAGAAAAATGGCTGAATCAGCCGGCGCCAAGGAAGGCGGCGATCAATTGGGTGATGTGGCTAGCAGCACCGCAATGGGCGCCGGTATGGGGGCCGTAAGCGGTGCAGCAGGCGGGGCGATATACGGTGCAGCCGGGCAGGGTTCTTTAGTGGGCGCAGCCAGTGGCGCGGTTGCGGGACTATTACGAGGAATTCTGTTTTCCTCGAAACCCTCACAACCCAGTCAAGCGTATACCAATTTTGTATCGCGCTGCCTGAAAGAGAAAGGTTATGAAGTGACTGGCTGGGAATAACCGGAAACGATGATCGTTCACATACCGCTCGTTATCCCGGCAATATCAGCAAAATCACTATGCCAGATAATTGAACGATAGCCCCTTTAAGATGATGAACAATATTGCACAATCATATTTTTGTTTCTTCGTCCATGAGTTGCACACCTATTCCAAATACCAGTAGCGCTATTTCATGAGCAAACTTTCTCCTCCAGGAAAAATCAAATAGCATATATTTATAATTAAGAAGCACCGCTTAGCAAATGATTTTTTGATGAATATTATTCAAACCTCAGAATTACCGGGAAAAGCCCCGGGTGATCTTTAATTGTTTCAGCGGCAGGGTCTGTTATCAATAGCGTATCTTCAAAAATATTGACATGGAGGTAATGGCAATGATTAAAGAACTTTCTTTCGATGATGACGACAGTATCTATCCTATTGATAGTTTGAATGATGAGGATGATGTTCTAACGGATAGCAAAATACCGCCCGGAAAATTTGCAAAAATAATCGATGAATTTGAAACTGCCAAAGATGAATTTGACGATGACGAATTCGAGACCGTCAAAAATGATCTGGACGAGGATGACGACGTGACACTCGATACGTTGGGATTGCGTTAGCTCTAGCCGCTGCAATAGCACTGCTTGCGGCATAGCGAGCACAGCATGACAATTTTTCCGCAGGGGATAAACCGCTGTGAGTGCAGATGTAGAAATTTTAGAGAAAACGATTTGTTTTGAAGGTTTCTTCCGGATAGAAAAATACCGGTTGCGTCATCGGCTGTTCAATGGCGGCTGGAGCCGCCCGCTGGCTCGTGAACTGTTCGAACGTGGCCATGCCGCCGCCGTCCTGCCGTATGATCCAATTCGCGATGCAGTCATCCTGATCGAACAATTCCGTGTTGGCGCGCTAACCGCACCGGGCGGGCCTTGGCTGCTGGAAATCGTCGCTGGCATGATCGAAAGCGGTGAAACTGCGCAAGACGTAGTCAAACGCGAAAGCATCGAAGAAGCCGATTGCATCATCACCGACTTGCTCCCAGTGTGCGACTTCCTGGTCAGTCCCGGTGGCACCAGCGAACGCATTGCCCTGTTTTGTGGCCGGGCCGATGCGACACAGGCCGGTGGTATTCATGGTGCTCCCGAAGAAGACGAAGACATCAAAGTGCATGTCGTTCCGCTGGATACTGCATTCACATTTCTACAATCGGGCCGGATCAATTCGGCCAGTGCCATCATTGCATTACAGTGGCTGGCCTTGAATCGAGAACAAGTGCGAACCCAGTGGCTATCACAACCAATCTCCGTAACTTAGCGGCACCGCACTGAAATCATCCGGATTAGCCTTTTCTGAATGCTCTTTTCAAAGCCCGGAATTATTACAAAGAATCCTTTCTAATCCTTCCTTTCCACTTCACCGCCATATGTTCTAATGAGAGTGTATTCAACCCACATCGCAAGGAGGTTTGCCGTGGCATTGAAAAGACTTTCGTTTGATGATGAGGATAATGCTGATCCTTCGGATATTGATGATGACAGCGTATTAGCCGATGGCATGATTCCGGATAGCCGGATCGTGGGATTGATTGATGAGTTGGAAGATAGCTGTGATCAACTCGATGCCGAGGATGAAGACGATGAAATCATCGCGGACTCTCAGGAATTGCATTAAGTGCTGCCATCCAACCGATGGATCGGCATCTAATGCCTTTATCCTCAATCAGATTGATCCGAGCACACGCAATTACGTCCCTGTTTCTTGGCGCGGTAAAGCTGTTGATCCGCCTGGGAAATCAATTCATCCAGCGATACATTGGTCACTAAGGTATGGGCAACGCCAAAACTGGCGGTAAATAAAAGCTTTTCACCTTTGATGCTTGTCAGTTGAATCGCGTTGACTTTATTACGCATCCGTTCTGCAATGGCAATTGCATCGGCTAAACGGGTTTCCGGCAGAAAAATCAGGAATTCCTCGCCCCCCCAACGCGCCAGGATATCCCCGCTGCGCGCTTCTTTCTGCAAGGTTTCCGCCAATTGCACCAAAACCCGGTCCCCCAAGGCATGACCGTAAGTATCATTGAGTAACTTGAAATTGTCGATATCCAGAATGATGACGGAGGTACTACTCTTGCTGCGTAGCCCCATGGCCCAGATCGGTTGTACATATTTATAAAAAGACCGCCGGTTATTCAGATTGGTCAGTGAATCGATACCGGCCATTTTTTCCGCCAATAATTTCTCGTTCTGATTGATATTAAAGCGTTCGCCCAATGCCAGCGCCAGTAAGATGGCGTCCATCATCATGCCGATATCGGTCGCCCGGTAAGTCCATTCGGTAAACGGAATCAATCCCCAAACAGCATTGGCGGTAATAGCACCGCCGCATATCGTGAAAATCGACGCCAGCAGAAAATACTTGGCGAATTGATTACCGGCTTGCAGCGAAATGACACCCAACACGATCGAAGAAATATAGAAAAAGAAGATGAACACCAGCGATATCAGCAGCGACACGACAAATTCGCCAGCCAACATCGCTAGCAGCATGAGTGCGCAAAAAACAACCGAGCTGGCGATGATAAAGCGATATACACGGGGCCAAGCCGCTTTGATATTCAGAAATTGCAATGCGAATGCAAATCCGCTGACAGTACAGGCCATGATCAATACCGGATTGGCCCATTTCTGCCATTGCGGCGATTCCGGCCATAGCCATTGATAACCATGGCCGGTATAAGCGGTGTTCAACAGCAGAAAGAACAGCAGATACAGCGAGTAAAACAGATAGGGGCTGGTACGCAATCCAACATAAAGCATCACGTTGTAAGCAACCAAAGCCAAGATCACACCGTACATGAAACCATAGCTATACGCCTGCCATTGATCTCTATCCGCCAGTGCCTCGTTGCTGATGAAGTAAAGCGGCAAAACCATGTCATCATCGGATTCCACCCGGATCAACACGGTCGTCTCACCGACGCTAAAATCATGACCGGCGACAAAAAACCGGTGATTCAGCGGGCGCTGGGAAAATAATAAGCTATCTCCCGTATGATAGCTGCCGGTCAGCTCATCCTGACGCAAGAAATAAATATCGACTTTATCCAGCCAGGAAGTTTCCAGAAGAAGATTCCGGCGCACCGCGTTATGTCCATCGTTTTTGACGCTAAATGCCAGCCATACCGGTTTTGCGCCAATCCCGAAATTGATCACTGAACTACCGGATTGTGAGAACCGGCCATCTCGATATGCTACCAAGGCATCCTGCATGCGCCAGTGAATACCTTCATCCTGATAAACCCGGATATGCTGACCGATTGTTTCCTTGTATTCTTCCGCCACATTAATTGCCGCACTTGCCGTCAGACACCAGAAAACTGACATGAGCATCATACTTAGCAGCACGAATAGCTTCTTTATGAAACGTTCGTTCTGACGGTTAAGAATGGGATAAATAAATCGCACGTGGATTGAATACTGAATAACCTAATTATGTCGAAGGGGACGATAGTAAATTACAATCTATAAAAATTGCAGATTATACCCCTTCTCCACGATACGAAAAAATTTCGTATCCGTAACCCATCCATTTCCTACAGACCCTATAACCCCAAAAGTATCCAGCATTTTTACTGGTTATAAAAAGTTTGATTATGCTGTAACAAAAGCATGTTATCTTCACCGCACACCTGACTATTTATAATCATTACGATGAATCCAACGACTATACAACTCATCGCCGCGGCGTTATTCGCTCTGGCAATCATTCACACCTTCTCAACCAAATTCTTTGAACATCTGGCGCATCGTCAGCCGCAACACGCCGGTATCTGGCATTTGCTGGGCGAAGTGGAAGTCGTGTTCGGTTTTTGGGCGATGGTCTTAATCCTGTTTATATTCGCCGCAAACGGGAAACATGAAGCAATAACCTACCTCGAATCCCGTGACTTCACTGAACCCATGTTTGTATTCGTCATCATGGTGATTGCCGGCACACGCCCGATTCTGGATTTTGCGGCGGCCTCTGTTCGAGGCGCAGCCATTGTTCTGCCAGTAAATACCGGCACAGCAATGTACTTTCTATTGCTGGCCTTTGTTCCGTTGCTCGGTTCTTTCATCACGGAACCCGCCGCCATGACGCTGGCAGCGCTGATGCTACGCGACACATTATTCAGCAAGGAAGTATCCACTCGCTTGAAATATGCCACGGTCGGTGTGTTATTTGTCAACATCTCAATCGGCGGCACATTAACACCCTTTGCAGCACCGCCGGTATTAATGGTGGCCGGAAAATGGAATTGGGACATTTGGTTCATGATGACTACTTTCGGTTGGAAAGCGGCATTGGCTGTTGTTGTCAATGCATTTGCAGTAACTTGGTTATTCCGCCACGAACTGGGACACGTCAGTCAGAAGGATACTGTCGCGGCATCGCAAACTCCTTTGCCGGTGGTATTGATACATATCGTATTTCTAGCGCTGATTGTTCTATTCGCACACCATCCTGCGGCATTTATGGGCATTTTTCTGTTCTTCCTGGGATTTACCGCCGCCTATCAGCAATATCAAAATCCATTGATTTTACGCGAAGCGCTGCTGGTTGCGTTCTTCCTGGGAGGATTGGTGGTATTGGGCGGACAACAACAGTGGTGGTTGCAACCGTTGTTGCTGGAAATGGATGATACGGCGGTCTTTTTTGGCGCTACGGCATTAACCGCCGTCACGGACAATGCCGCGCTCACTTATCTGGGATCGCTGGTTGAAGGACTCAGCGAAGAGTTCAAAATCGCATTGGTTGCAGGTGCAGTAACCGGCGGTGGACTGACGGTTATTGCCAATGCGCCGAATCCGGCAGGCTTTGCGATTCTAAAAGGCAAATTTCATGAACAATCCATTCATCCGCTGGGCTTATTAATCGCAGCACTGCCGCCAACCCTAGTGACTATCATTGCGTTTCGCGTACTCTAAATAAAAACAGCGCTGCAAGATGGCTTGCAGCGCTGTTTATCCACCGAGCATTAAGCTTCTTTGACCGGGCTTTGCAATGTATCCGCTGAAGGTAGCGATTCCGGCTGATTCTGTTCCGGTTCATTTTTCTTATCCGGTATATCGTCAAACCAGCGATAAATCATCGGCATTACCACCATCGTCATCATTGTCGCCGTCATTAGCCCGAAAATCACGACGATTGCGAGTGGTTTCTGCACTTCGGAACCCAGCCCTGTTGCTGTCAAAAAGGGCGCCAAACCGAGCACCGTTGTAGCGGCTGTCATCATGACGGGGCGAAAGCGTTGCGCACAGGCTCTCCTCGCGGCTTCTTGCACGCTGAAACCTTTCTCACGCAACTCGCGCAGAAAAGAAATCAGCACCACACCGTTCAAAATGGAAGTCCCCCACACCGCAATAAAACCTACCGATGCCGGTACTGATAAGTATTGACCGGTTACAAATAGCCCGACTATCCCGCCAACCGATGCAAAAGGCAGTGCCAGATAAATGAGTACGGCCATTTTGATCGAGTTAAACAGCATGAACAGCAGGAAGAAAATAGCGGCTAGCGTTATCGGCACAATGACCGCCAATTTCGCCATCGCACGTTCCATGTTTTCAAACTGCCCGCCCCAGGCAAAATAATAGCCTGGCGGTAATTTAATTTCTTTGGCCGTCCGTTGCTGGAGTTCGGCGACGAAACCACCCAAGTCGCGCTCATGCACATTGGCGCCAACAACTACACGGCGCTTAGCAAACTCGCGCGAGATAATCGCGGGACCATCGATTACTTTAATTTCCGCTACCGCACTGAGCGGCACCAGCATGCCGCCAGCTCCCATTCCAGCTCGTGCGCCATCGATAGCTGGTCTAAGCAGCAATTCCTTGATGGCTTCCACATCATGGCGAAACTCTTCCGGGAATCTCAGCAACAGCGTAAAACGCCGCTCTCCTTCGAAAACCTGCGTAACTGCTTTGCCCCCCACGGCGGTGGCAATCATTTCATTGACATCAGATACATTGAGGCCATGACGGGCAATTGCACGACGGTCGATATTGATGGTTAATTCTTGTTGCCCTGACAAACGTTCAATACGGATATCCCGCGCACCACGGGTTGATTTGACGATACGCGCGACTTGTTCGGACAATTTACGCAATTCTTCCAGGTCATCGCCAAAAATTTTGACAGCGACTTGCGAGCGCACCCCGGTAACCATCTCATCCACCCGCTGCGCGATGGGTTGAGAGATCACGATATTGACGCCCGGCAACACAGTCAGCGCTTTACGGATATCCTCTTCGATTTCCGCCTGAGTACGGCCGGATCCAATCAGATCGAGATTGGCAATCGGATCGGATTCGTTCTGCGAAGCCGGATCGGCAGGGGTATCGCCGCGCCCCAATTTGGAAACAACTGATTTAACACCGGGGACCGCAGCAATCGCTTTCATGGCCTCGGTTTCAATTTTGATGGCTTCGTCCAAAGAAATTGACGGCGCACGAATAATCACCGGTGTGATAGAACCTTCCTTCATGATCGGAATAAACGATTTGCCAAGTAACGGAAACAGCGCAAATGCCGCCATCAGTGCGGAAATTGCGATGATCATGGTTTTCTTCTGATTGCGGTTGGCCAAATCGTAAGTGTACAGATAGGCATTTTTCATCACGGCGATGATCTTGGTGTCTTGCTCACTGCCGCCTTTTAGCAGATAGTCACAAAGCACCGGAGACAGCAATAGCGATACCAGTAATGCAATAAACAGCGAAATCGAAATAGTCACCGCCAATGGACTGAAGGTTTTTCCTTCCATGCCTTCAAGCGTCATCAAAGGCAAAAATACCAGCACGGTCACGATTAAGCCGAAAATAACCGGCGTACCCACCTCAGCTGTCGCATCCACGATTACATTGAATTTGGATTTTCCGGTGTCTTTGGCTTCTCCCAGGCGCTGATAAATATTCTCAACCACGACCACCGTCGGATCGACCATCATACCCAGCGCGATGGTCAATCCGCCAAGTGACATCAAATTGGCGGGCATACCGTAATGATTCATCACCAGAAAAGTAATCAGTGGCGTGATAATCAGTGTGAAACACACGACAAAACTGGTGCGCACGGTACCGAGAAAAAGCGATAACACCACAATTACCAGAATTAACGACTCTATCAGGGTGCTTTGCACCGTCCCTAATGCGGCATCGACCAGATCGGTGCGATCGTAAAACGGTACGATCTGCAAGCCGTCGGGTAGGATCCCACCCTCATTAATTTCTTTGACTCTCTCCTTGATTCTCCCGACGATTTCCTTGGCATTACCGCCGCGCAGCATCATCACGATGCCGGCGACCGATTCAGTGTCACCGTTTGTGATACTGGCGCCCTGACGCACTTCCCCGCCAAAAGCCACATGCGCAACGTCACGCACATAAACCGGTACGCCATCCATTTCTCTGAGCACAATATTGCGGATATCTTCCAAACTGGAAATCAGGCCCACACCGCGAATCAGATATTGTTCATATTGCAATGCCAGAATATTACCGCTGGCATTAGCATTATTACTCGCCAAAGCGCGATCCACATCGGTCAACGTCAGGTCGTAATGCCGCAACTTATTCGGATCGACGTACACTTGGTATTCCTTGACATGCCCGCCGATAGAATTGATCTCCGCCACCCCTCGGATTGAACGTAGCATCGGACGCACCACCCAATCTTGAACAGTGCGCCGCTCCATCAATTCTTCTTCAGTTAATGTCCGCTTACCATCATCCGGGTGTTCAATCGTATATTGATAGACTTCACCCAGACCGGTAGAAACCGCCCCAAGCACTGGCGTAATACCGGGTATCAGGCGCGGCGTGACATCTATAATTCGCTCCATCACTAACTGGCGCGCAAAAAACACATCGGTCTGATCGGTGAATACCAACGTGATTAGTGATAATCCACTTTTGTTCATCGAACGCATTTCGACCAATCCCGGCAAGCCGGTCATGGCAATTTCCACCGGCACAGTCACCAAGCGTTCCATTTCTTCGGGGCTGCGGCCAATTGCTACCGTGGCGACTTGCACTTGAATATTGGTCACATCCGGAAATGCATCCACAGTCAGTGTTTTAATCGCACCAACACCGGCAGCACACAATATCAACCCGATAATCAACACCAGCAAACGCTGGTTAAGCATTGCACGAACGATCGCGGTCATAACCGGCTACTCCAGTTCAGCAAGCTTGCGCTCACTGTCTAAATGAAATGCACCGGCAGTCACAATTCGTTGATCGATCGTAAGTCCTTTTAGCACGGGGCGTAAAGTTGCCACTTCTTTATCCAATTCAACCGGCACGCGCTGAAAATGATTATCGCTGATTACGGTAAAGACATAGTCCTGATTCAACTCTCGAACCACGGCCGATTCAGGGACAACCAGTACTTTGTGCTGCGGATCCGTGATGTGCATATTCGCCAGCATATCCGGTTTCAGCTTCCGTTCAGGATTTTCCACCATGACACGCGTCATCACCGTTCGTGTTAAGCGATTGACGGTATCCGAAACAAAAATGATCACGCCATCCAGAAGATGCGGTCCCAATGCAGGAACATTGATCTCAACATGTTGCTCCAATTCGACATCACGCGCGATTTGTTCAGGCACATCGCCAACCACCCAGACGTGAGATAGATCTGCAATCTGAAATAGCGGATCAGCGGGTTGTACTATTTGACCTACAAGTACGTTACGCGCAATTATGTAGCCTTCTCGCGTTGACTTGATATCCAACCACGGCAGAATTTTTCCTTTTCGCTTGAGTTCTTTAAATTCCACCTCGCCCACACCAAATAACCTGAGTTGATCAGCAGCTGCGCCCAGTTCGGCTTGCGCAATTTCCAACTCGGATTGCCGCCGTTCCACTTCAGCCAGTGGTATGGCATCGGCAGTCAGTAAATGGTGCGCACGCTCAAGCGCTTTGGTAGTGACCACTACACGCGATAAAGCGCGCAAATAAGCCAGTTGAGAATTGGTTAAATCAGGACTGGTAATGCGAGCCAGTTTCTGCCCTGGTTTGACGTAATCCCCCAGGATGACAAACAATTCAACGACACGCCCTGTCACGTAGGAACCAACTTGCGCCGTTCTTTCCTCATCGACTTGAACCCGGCTCGGCACTTGGATCTTGTCCGCCAGATCGACCAGGAATGGCTGTCCGATTTGCAATCGGCTCAATACTTCCGGACGGGCGGTAATACTGTTGAAGTCTCGTTCTTCAGCCGGTTCTTGCTGAGCTTTGTCAGCGGAGTCAGTAGATTCGCTTTTATCACACCCTGTCAGCAATAAAGTTACAGCAACGGTAAAACCGGTAAAAATTATTTTGAAATTCATTCTGAGACTAACTCCTTGGGATAATGAGCGCGTATACGGTCAATTTCAGCAGCAGCGGTTTGTAGCTCAAAACGTGCCTGCATGGAATCGCTCAAGATTCCCCGGAGAATACGTTGCGAATCCAAAAACTCGATTAACCCGCGTTCACCGAACCGATAGGCGGTTTGCGCGACTTGCACCACATTTTCCGCTTCCTTGATCAAACCACCTTCAAATAAATCCACGCGCCGTTGTGCAATCTGCAAGGCTTGCCAGGCAGCTTCAAATAGCTGGCTGATCTCATAGCGGCGAAACTCAAGTGTTTCGCGTATGCGCGCGGAGTCATAAATAGCAGTATCGATTTCACCACGACGGCGATACCAGATCGGAATTCTGACGCTTGCACCAGCAATATTGGATGTGAATTGCGCGTCTTGATAATTGGTGTACAACACACTGATCTGCGGTAGTACTGAAGCTTTTTCCTGGGAGATTCGATGACTGGCGCGTTCCTGTTCCGCTTGCAGCCGCACTACTTCGGGATTAACCTTGGGTACTTGCTCGCGCAGCTCTGCTAATGGCGGCAGCAGGATCGGATCTTTCAACGAGCCGCTAATCTCAAAATCAATTGGAATGGCACCGGCTGTCAATTGCAGCAGCATCACCCGGGCGCGCTGTGCAGTCAGGTGTGCTGCTTGTGCCCGATTTGCCGCGCTTTGCAATTCAGTCTCAGCACGAATCAATTCAAACCGCGCGATCTCACCTCTTTCAACATTGGCGGCAATTCGATTCCGTAAATTTTCCAATAAGTCGTAAATACCCTGCTCGATCGTTGCTTGTTCCAGACGCAACATCAGCTCATAGGCTCTCACACGCAGCTGCGCCGCCAAATCGGCACGCACTTGATCTAAGCTTGCACGGCTTGCATCCACCCCAGCTTCCGATGCATCTATGCGAGCACTCCGCATGTAAGGATTCTCGATCGGCTGATTGACCGTTAATGAACGTTGCATGGAAGTAGGCCCAGTAACAGCAAGCGAATAGCGATTACTATCTGGTCCAGCGGTTACAGTCACTTCCGGATTCAGGAATGCGGATGCGGCAACCACACCAGCTTTGGCTATATTGACCTGCGAACGCGCAGCCTGAACGAGACCATTGGCTTCCAGTCCTATTCGTTGTATCTCTTCGATTGTAAGCTTGGCTTTCGATTGTCCTAATGCAGGCAGCGGTGAAATGGCTAAGAATATACTTAACACTAAATAAAAAGACGGGGAAATCTGCATAAGTTCCTTTCAATTATTACGACAACATTATCTTTTTCACATATTCTTCACATAATTTTCACATAAAATTAACTACTAATCATCATATATGAAATTTAAAATTCAGTACTCTGAATAACAGGAACAATTATTCTCTTCTTGTTACTTTTATAACCATCTATGAGTTAAGGACAATTGATTGTCAGTTACCAGGCATTTAAGCAAAAGAATCCTGAATAATTGCTGAACAATGACATATATCCCAATGTATCCCAAACCATTTAGTCGTTATTTATCCCGAATAAAAATTTTATTGCTGATTTCCAGCTTATTAGCCATTGCCTGGCTTGTAACCGGTTTATCTTGGCGGCTATACGAGCTTCGTGACAATGATTCCAATCGTGGCGCGCCCATCAGCGGCGTCGATAAATTTGGCGGCCAGTTTTCCCGGATTGCCTATCTTGATCAAGGCTGGTCTGCCGCGGATAGTCTGTGGTTCTATACTGCAACGCAAGGCTCCAATTTGTTACCGTACAGTTTTTTCCTAGTATTGGAGCAATCCAGTTCGTCCGCTTTGTTCCGCGCAAATGAAAACATAGATCGCTACGGTTATCTGCCGCAGCGCCAAACCAGCAGCAATCCTGATGGTTTACCTGCCGGGATGGTGCGGGATGAATATCAGGGCAAAGCGTACATGGGATTTACTTGCGCAGCCTGTCACACAACCCAGATCAATTACCAGGGCACCGGAATCCGCATTGACGGTGGCCCGGCATATTCCGATATGGAAACATTCATGATCGATCTGGCTGAAGCCTTGTATGCCACTCTGAAAAATCCGGAAAAACTGGAACGCTTTGTAGCGAATGTATTGCAACAGGGCCATTACAATAATGCGGACGATATTCAAGCTGATCTCAAGCAATATGCGCAACGCATCAAAACCTACACCATCGTCAACAACCCTCGGGACATCCAGCGCCCATTGACACGTTACGGCTATGCCCGGCTGGATGCATTCGGACGCATCTACAACCGTGTGCTTGAGCACCTCATGAGTGCGCAGCAAATGCGTGAATTGCTTGCCGGATTACTTTCCCCGGCAGAGCTGGCACAAGTAATGACAGACATGGAGCCTGTTCTCAACAGCGGCGATCGCGACCATATTGTCGAACGGACCCAAATGTACTTGACCAGGAAACAAAGCATTCAATTGCGCAATAAAATCTATAATCCGGCCGATGCGCCGGTCAGTTATCCGTTTCTATGGGATGTGCCGCAACACGATTATATTCAATGGAATGGCCGGGTCGATAACAGCGGATTGGGACCGATGGCGCGCAATGCCGGTCAATTGATCGGTGTATTCGGCACGCTCGATTGGCAGGAAAAAGATGGCTTTACCTTATCTTCAATATTAGGCGGGCAGGGATTCGGCTCCAAACATATCGATTTTCAATCTTCCATTGATATCCGGAATTTGCGCCGGGTGGAGAATCATTTGCGCAAATTAAAGTCACCACAGTGGCCGGAACACATCCTGCCTAAAATCGATACCTTACGAATGACGCGAGGCGCCGAATTATTTTCACGCTATTGTTCCATTTGTCACAGTGAAATTGACCGTGCCGATCTCGATCGCCGGGTCGTCGCTAAAATGATCGATGTGTCTTTGGTTGAAACCGATTCAAAAATGGCGGCAAACGCCATTGAGTTTACCGGCTATAGCGGTATCTTGCGGAATCAATACGTCAGTGTCGGCACGGGAAATATATTGCTGCAACAACAGGCGCCCGTGGTTGCGCTGCTCACCGCCGCAACCCGCAATGTGGTGACAACACCCGATAGCGATAAATGGTTTGCGCGCCGATGGATTGAGCGATCATTTGATTTTGCCTACACCTTTTTTGATAACGAAGTACAGCCTTCTCTGAAAAACGGCTACTACACACCCGACACTACCGTGCAGCCTTTCGCCTCAGCCATGGCGTATAAAGCTCGCCCGCTAAATGGCATCTGGGCAACTGCCCCTTACTTGCACAACGGCTCGGTACCGACACTGTACGATCTGCTGCTGCCGAAAAGAAGGCTGGATGACCCAGCGGAAGGAGAATACCGCCCGGATGAGTTCATGGTCGGATCGCGCGAATTTGACCCGGACAAGGTGGGATTCAAATCAGCGGGTTATGACGGTTTTTTGTTCCGTACCAGCATTTGGGGTAATCACAACAGCGGTCATGAATATGCTTCCGGCCGCACACCGCTACCGGATGGAACACTACTGCCTGCGTTAACCAAGGAACAACGGCTGGATCTGCTGGAATATCTTAAGTCTTTGTAGGAAAGTAGAAAGCAATCTCAGCTGCGTAGAATCCGAAATTAATCGGAGTCGGTTTTCCTTCGATACCATCACATTGCAAATGTCAGTTTCCGCGCAGGCACAACAATCTCTTGCACCACAACGGATTCCTGTGGATGGATTACTTCCTCCTCCGGTTCTATTCTCAAACGATTGCCGGATGCGAATGCCATAATAAATTGGTAGGCGGCCGGATCGACATCTTGCAGTATCTTTTCCACTCTCACGCCTATCTTGCCTTGGCAAATGACCGGCTGGGCATAATTCGAATACACCCACCGTCCTCGATTATCGTAGCTAGCCAACGCGCCGCAAAGCCGCTCCGCCCAGTCACTGGGGCGAAATGGCCGCCCCTCGGAGGTAATACCTAAAATGAGGAAAGACTCAGATCCGGCTTGCATACACAAAACCATGTCGAGAAGAAAAATTAAGCAGATTTAAAAATGGAATAAATCGATGCCATAATGGTCTCTTGCGCTGGCGCGCCAGCATGGTGTGAGAAAATCTTTTGCAAGCACGGCCTAAATTCATCATGAGCGCTTTCTTTCCTTTTTAATCCAGATGCTTATATCGGCACCACTGGAGAAAAATAGAGAGCACCGATAGCAGATGCTTAAAAATTGCGATGGAATTAACCGGAGAAATTAGAATCTGATGACTTCACAACCGGAATAGCACACAATTCGATCTAGGTTTGATCTATCTCATTTATCGAGTTGAATCCCATGAACATGATGACAGCGCATACAAACGCAGCGTTTACACGAGCTGTATTATTCCATCAGGAATCGAAGTGTTAGCACGCATTCCACGCACCTTATTACTTACCGCGATCACGAGTCTGATCATCTGGCTCAGCGCTTGCACCAATCTTCCTTATTACGCCCAGGCTGTCGACGGACATTTCGGCGTCATACACCGTTCGCAACCGATCAGCAAAGTAATTGCAAACCCGGATATTGATCCAAAGTTGAAACATTCACTCACCAAGGTGGTACAGCTGCGTGAGTTCGCCAGCCGCGAATTAAAGTTGCCGGATAATCTGAGCTATACCAGTTATGCCGATTTAGAGCGTCCCTTTGTGGTATGGAATGTTTTTGCAGCCCCTGAACTCTCCGTCAAGCTGAAAGAATGGTGCTTTGTGCAGGTCGGTTGCGTCAACTATCGCGGTTTTTTCTCACAAGAAAGCGCCGAGCGCTATGCGGAAGAACTCCGCAAGGAAGGCTATGACGTGCATGTTGGGGGAATCCGTGCTTATTCCACGCTAGGTTGGTTCAGCGATCCGGTCTTGAATACTTTTATCGGCTACTCGGAAATGGATCTGGCGCGTTTGATCTTTCACGAACTGGCTCACCAGGTCATGTATGTATCCGGTGACACTGTTTTTAATGAATCCTTTGCCACCGCGGTGGAACATGAAGGTGTAAAACGCTGGTTTGAACGCAGCGGCACTGCAACGGAACAAATTGCTTTAGCCGCACGGCAGGAAAGAGAAACAATCTTTACCGGTTTGGTACTGAAACATCGCAAACGCTTGCAAGAACTTTTTCAGTCGAACTTGAGTGACACTGAAAAACGGACACGCAAGGCGCATATCTTCGACGAATTACGAACCGAGTTCTTGCACCTGAAAGCCGGAAAAAACGATCTCAGCAGTTACGACCGATGGTTTTCGCAGCCACTAAATAATGCCTTGCTGGCAACGGTTTCGATTTATACGCAATTACTCCCGGCATTCCAGGGAATTCTGAAACAGCATGACCAGGATATGGAACGATTCTTTGATACGGTAACAAAACTAAGCAAGCTGCCGAAACATGAGCGGAATTTGATACTGCAAAAAGCTGCCGAAGGCAGTCAGTCATGGAAAACCGCCGAACAATAATCTTTACACTCCATTCCACCCTCCTTATTCACCGCACACTATGCCACCCGCAGAACAAAAAACCGAAACCCGGCCCGAACCCGTATCTTTCATGGAAGCATTCGTTTATTGGCTAAAATTGGGTTTTATCAGTTTTGGCGGACCGGCTGGACAGATCAGCATGATGCACCAGGAATTGGTCGAGAGACGGCGCTGGATTTCCGAGCAACGTTTCTTGCACGCACTGAATTACACCATGGTGCTGCCCGGCCCGGAAGCCCAGCAACTAGCGACCTACATTGGCTGGCTAATGCACGGCACCTGGGGCGGTATTATGGCCGGTGCACTGTTCGTACTGCCATCACTTTTGATTCTGATCATTCTGACGTGGATCTACTTGGTTTATAGTGAAATGCCGGCTGTCGCAGGTATTTTGTATGGCATCAAACCTGCGGTCACGGCGATTGTGCTTTTCGCGGCTTACCGGATAGGTTCGAGAGCGTTGAAAAACAATCTGCTGCGTGCCATTTCGGTCGCCGCGTTCATTGCCATCTTTGCATTCAACATTCCCTTTCCCTATATCGTCCTGATAGCAGGCTTGATCGGATACATCGGATCGCACTATGCACCGGACAAATTCAGAGCAGGCGGACATCACGAAAAATCAAAAAATACCTACGGCCCGGCTTTGATTGATGATGACACCCCTATTCCGGAGCACGCCATCTTCCGGTGGAGCCAATTCATACTGCTTATCGTAATCGGACTTTTCATCTGGGGCGGGGTTCTGTCATTGCTGACCATGCAGTATGGCTGGGATGGCACGTTGACACAAATGGGCTGGTTTTTCACCAAAGCCGCGCTAATGACCTTCGGCGGTGCCTATGCGGTTTTACCCTATGTCTATCAAGGCGGTGTCGAACATTACGCCTGGTTGAATCCGGTACAAATGATCGACGGATTGGCCTTGGGTGAAACGACACCCGGCCCGTTGATCATGATCGTTGCATTTGTCGGTTTTGTCGGCGGATGGACTAGAGCGCTTTTCGGACCGGATTTTCTGATGTTAGCGGGAATTTGCGGCGCCGTTGTTGCGACGTTATTCACATTCTTACCGTCTTTTCTTTTTATTCTTTTGGGCGGCCCTGCGGTAGAAGCAACCCGTCACGACCTCAAATTTACCGCACCATTGACTGGCATCACGGCTGCGGTTGTCGGGGTTATTGTCAACTTAGCAATATTCTTTGCTTACCATGTCCTGTGGCCGCAAGGATTTAATGCCGGATTTGAATGGTTCTCCGCTTTGGTCGGAGTCTGTGCATTTGTCGCTTTATTCAACTATAAAGCCGGAATTGTTACGGTCATCTGCGCCTGCGCCGCTGTAGGGTTAGGATATACTTTGCTGCTGCATTGAACCTGCACGCTTGAGTTAACCGCCAGCATGCTACTTTAACTGCTCATGGCAGTCGGCCGGGAAGCTATGGGTTGCTGGATTGAATTCTCGGTCAAATCTTTGTATTGCTCCCGTATTGCGATAATTTTATCGATATTCTCAATAAATAATTTCACTAATTGAGGATCAAAATGCGTTCCCGCTTTACTCTCGATATATTCGATTGCTTTCTGCATCGGCCACGCTTCTTTATATGGCCTTTGTGACGTGAGCGCATCAAATACATCACTGATCGCTGTGATACGGCCTTCAATAGGAATCGACGCTGCTCTCAGTTGTTTGGGATAACCGTTCCCATCCCAATGCTCATGATGCGACAGCGCAATACTCGCGGCTAGCTGCACCATCAGGGATTCGTGACTGGCCAGCAAATCGGCGCCCATTTGCGCATGATTGCGCATTCTCTCCCATTCCATATCGGTAAGCTTCCCTTGTTTCAGCAAAATATGGTCAGGGATACCGATCTTGCCTATGTCATGCAAAGGTGCCGCCTTTTCGATCAAGTAACAAATACGCGCGGGCAGACCCAATGCTTCCGAGAGGATGCGCGCATATTTACCCACGCGTATGACATGCTTTCCAGTATCGTTATCACGCATTTCGCTGACTCTGGCCATGATGTTGATTAATGTATCCGTGGCTTTATCCAGCTCTGAAGTGCGCTCTTTTACTTTTTTCTCCAGTTCTTTTGCAATATCTTGCTTTACTAAATAAGCAGCTCTTACCCGTAGCAAATTCTTTACGCGCAGCATTACTTCCGCTTGGTCGAACGGTTTATTCACAAAATCCTGCGCACCCAACAGCAGTGCTTTATTCCGGGTCTCGTTGCCCTGTTTTCCAGTTAATACCAGAATGGGCACGAGTTGTTCGCTGACCGGCGACGCATTAATCTGCCGCATCACCTCGAATCCATCCATTTTTGGCATTTCAATGTCGAGCAACAGCAAATCGTAATTATTTTCCTGCATGGCAGGCAAAACCCGTGTGGGATCGGTCAAACTGGTATGATGATAGTACCCTTCAGATTCCAATAACTTACTCAATATCAAAATATTAGTAACAGAATCATCACAAATCAGAATCTTTAAATGCGCTGTATCGATGGCCATAATGCTTTGTTTCTTTATAGTTGTAATACCGCTTGATAACGACAAAAATGACAGATTATTGAATGGTCATCGTCCGTTCATTCCGGGCATGACCGACGCACTCCTCAACCGATATTTCAGCTTATGCGCAGTAAAAAATTCGCTTGCCAAGCAATAAGCCAAAGTAACAATTCGCCAGCTGATATGATTCCGTACCCAACAAAATTCCGGATATTCTGATTACGAAGGAATCAACATGAGCGAACCCACCATTCATTGCCCCAATTGTGCAACGGAAATCAAACTCACCGAATCTCTGGCCGCTCCGCTGATCCAAGCAACGCGGCAAGAATATGAATCGAAATTGGCGCAAAAAGAAGCAGATGTTTCCAAACGCGAAGCCACACTCAAAGCCCAGCAGAGATCACTGGAAGACGCACAGAAAACTGTTGATGAGCAAGTTGCCAGCAAGTTACAGGCGGAACGCGCACTGATCGCCACCGAGGAAGGCAAGAAAGCAAGATTGGCGATGGCAAACGACTTAGAAGCGAAATCAAAAGAACTGGTCGAATTGCAAGAAATTCTCCAGCAGCGCAACAGCAAACTGGAAGAAGCGCAAAAAGCGCAGGTCGATTTGATCCGGAAACAGCGCGAGCTGGACGATGCCAAGCGGGAATTGGATTTAACCGTCGAAAAACGCTTGCAGGAATCGATCGCTCTGGTTCGTCAAAAAGCAAAACAAGAAGCCGAAGACGGTCTCCGGCTCAAAGTCAGTGAAAAAGAAGAGCAGATTGCGTCAATGCAGCGGCAAATTGAGGAACTGAAGCGCAGAGCCGATCAGGGTTCGCAACAACTTCAAGGCGAAGTTCTCGAGCTCGAACTGGAAACCACGCTGCGGCTCAAATTCCCGTTGGATAGTATCGAGCCTGTTGCAAAAGGCGAATTCGGCGGCGATGTGCTACAGAGAGTCATGGGGCCGCTGGGACAATGGTGCGGTTCGATTTTGTGGGAATCCAAAAGAACCAAGAATTGGAGTGACGGTTGGCTGGCAAAACTTCGTGGCGATCAACGCACCGCGAAAGCGGAGATAGCTGTGCTGGTATCCAGCACGTTACCGAAGGAGATCGAAACATTCGGCCAAATCGATGGTGTCTGGATTACCGAACCTCGTCTGGCGCTGCCGCTCGTCATCGCTCTACGCCAATCCCTGATCGAAATCGCCAGCACACGGCAAATCCAGGAAGGGCAGGAAACCAAAATGGAGCTGGTCTATCAGTATTTGACCGGACCAAGATTCAAACATCGCATCGAAGCCATTGTTGAGAAATTCTCCGACATGCAGGCTGATCTCGATAGAGAACGCAAAGCCATGACACGGCTATGGGCCAAGCGGGAAATGCAAATTCAGGGCGTCATTGAATCCACTGTAGGTATGTATGGCGATCTGCAAGGCATTGCAGGACGCGCGCTACCTGCCATCGAGGGATTGGAATTACCGATGCTGGATTTGAAAGACTCCGGTAACGAGCCTTAGCTAGCAATTTGATATCCACTGCAAAAAACTTCCTTTCCCCGCACACCACAATAGTTTCAGGAAAATTCATGCAATCAGCCAAGATTGACTCAGTAGGAAAATTACTCTTGTATCTAAAGAAATTTAACCAGCTTTCGTTAAAAAAGCGTACTTGTAACGCCATATGATAAAAAATGAGTTTATCGATCAATACAAATCTAGGAGCGCTGAATAGTTCGCGGTATTTATCCGCAACTACAAACGATCTCGGCCGTTCATTAGAACGGCTGTCATCGGGTATGCGGATTAACAACGCTAGGGATGACGCGGCGGGCCTCGCCATCTCGGACCGGATGACATCGCAAATTCGCGGCTTAAATCAGGCGACCAGAAATGCCAGTGATGGAATCTCGATGCTACAAACCGCCGATGGTGCATTGACTTCGGTGACTTCGGCATTGCAACGCATCCGTGAACTTTCCATACAAGCAGCAAACTCAACCAATAGTCTCAGCGACAAGAAAGCATTACAAGAAGAAGCGAATCAACTGATTCAGGAAATAGAAAGCGTTTCCACCACGGCTACATTCAACGGCGACAAAATATTCGATAATTCCGGTAGCAGTGTTCTCGGCAATTCCGATCAACTGGCTGTTATGTATGGATTACAAAATGGCTGGCTGGAAGATGCGGAAAGCAAGATCCAGCAATATTTTGGCATTTCCGCCGACGGCGCTGATATGAATATCGAGCTGACAACGTTTACCGATGGCGCGGGCGGAACTGCTGCCCGGGTGGTAGGATCGGTACCCGGAAGCTATACGGGTAAGGCGACTAATGTCAAATTGCAGATCGATATGAGCGACTTCACGCCACCCAATTTACCCGACGGCGGCAATGCGCCATTTTATAACGACCGGATTATTGCGCATGAAATGGTGCACGCGGTGATGTACCGGAGCATGAATATCGGTTCGATGTTTGATCCCTCCGGAGATCAAACATGGTTTATGGAAGGCTCTGCGGAATTTATTCATGGCGCCGACGAGCGTTTGCAGTCTTCGATCAGCAGTGTCGGCATCGGCGGTGTCATGGCTAAAGCAACCACTTTCGGCTCAGCCGGCGCAGCCTGGGGAGGAACTTCGGATGATTACTCCGCAGCCTACTCCGCCGTGCGCTACTTACATCAAGTCATCAAGGATAACGGCGGCTCGGGCATCAAGGATGTCATGGTTTACTTAAACCAGAATCAAAGCGCCACACTCAGCGATGCCATCAGCGCCGCGACCGGTGGCTTATATGCTAACGCCGATGCCTTTAATGCCGATTTTGTTGCGAACGGCGCCGCATACATTGCCGGTATGGATCTGACCGATACCGACACCGGAGCGATTGGCGGTTCAAATGCCGATGGAGGCGCAATCCAAACCGCTACAAGCGTTATTTCCGATACCGCTTCAAGAGGCGGTACCAATCCGCTCGGTGGATTTAACGAAATCTGGGAAAATATAAACACCGCCGCGGTCGGTAATAACAAACAACTACAAGTAGGGGCAAACAAAACTAACACCATGAATGTCACTTTCGGAGCGGTCAATACTGCTGCGATGAGTATCCAGAGTGTGGATCTGGTTAATAATGCCGGATTTGCCACCTACATGATGGATCTTGCCTTGAATCATGTTAATGAGGAAAGATCGAAGATCGGTGCACAGCTGAACCGGTTGGAATCGGTCATTACCAACAACAATACCAGTGTCGAGTCTACCGTAGCCAGCCGGTCACGCATCCAGGATGCCGACTACGCGCAAGAAACGACTACCCTGACCAAAACACAGATTATGCAGCAGGCCGCTACAGCAGTATTGGCGCAAGCCAATACATCGCCGCAAATGTTGATGGCACTGCTCAAGTAAGCTAGTCACACTCCAGATTTCTCATTCCATTTTTATCCTGTTGTTTCTGCGCACAAATCACTTCATTAGCCTGAAATCCGGTTGCTTATTACGTTTGAGCTGATACACTGAATTCCAGGAAATAGTTACAGCGGAATCATCCGCAATTTGGTGTGAACCGCTCGAAATTCATCGTTAATCACACGAGAGGTTAATCATGACAGACATTGATTATAAAAGACGTCAGTTCCTGCAATATACCACTTTAGGTACCTTGGCTGCCGCCATGCCCGGTTTCGCATTTGCCGAAAACCGCGTTATTAATAAAACGCCCGACCATTCATTCAAAGCCGATGTTGAAATTGCATTAACCGCTCAGACTGCGGATGTTCCTATCTTGCCGGGTGCTCATACGCACGTTTTCAAATACACTGGAAAATTACTCAAAGGGCCTCAGACCGCACTCAAGGAATTGCCCGGTTACTTAGGGTCGATCCTCAATTTTGAACAGGGTCAGAAAGTCCGGATATTCTTTCATAACCAATTACCGGAACCGTGCGTTACCCATTGGCATGGCATGCATGTGCCACAAGTGATGGATGGCCATCCGATGTATGCGATCCATCATGGCGAGCAGTATGTTTACGAGTTTGAGGTAAAAAACCCAGCCGGTACCAACTGGTATCATTCACATACCCATGAATTAACGGCTTCTCAGGTATATCAAGGCTTAGCCGGATTGATCACCATTACGGACGAAGCTGAGCGTAGACTGGAATTACCCAGCGGTGAATATGACATTCCGCTGGTCATCCAAGATCGCAGTTTCTCGCAGGGCAATCAATTACGCTACATGTTGAACATGCATCAACGCATGCGCGGCTTTCTGGGCGACACGATCCTGGTGAATGGCCAAAGTGACAGCGCCATCGCCGTTAAAACACGGGCATACCGCTTTCGCATACTGAATGGATCAAACTCCAGAATTTACAAGCTGGGTTGGAATGATGGCACACCGCTCATTGCGATCGGCACCGATGGCGGGTTACTGGAAAAACCGCAAACTTTCCCCTACATCATGCTCGCACCCGCCGAGCGGGTCGAACTGTGGGTCGATTTCAGCGGCCGCAAACCCGGTTCCGATCTAACGCTGCAAAATCTGGCCTATCAGGGATCTGCCGCGCATATGGGAGGAGGTATGGGAGGCGGACGCCATGGTATGGGCCGGATGGGTATGATGGACGGGGTTTCAAGCCAGAATGACGTGTTCCCCGTCGTTAAATTCCAGATCACCGAGCAAGTCAGCGACTCACCCGCATTACCGGCCACACTGGTTCCATTGCGCCGCTTGACTGCCGCGGATGTTACTCATCCCGGCACCACGGTGCCGATTACCATCGGCATGCGGCATATGGCATTCAATCTCAACGGTAAGACGTTTGAGATGCAAAACTATTCCGAGCAGGAAAAAATTCCGCTGAATTCCGTTCAGAAAATCAAAATATCCCATGATAGCCAAGGAATGGGAGGAGGAATGCGCGGCGGCCGGGGTGGCGGCATGGGTATGATGATGGCATTGCCGCATCCCGTCCACCTCCATGGTCAGCAGTTCCAGATCCTGTCGCGCAAGCAAAACAACCCGGGCGGCGCTTACGATACGGTCAAGGACGGATTCATTACCAGCGGCTGGAAAGATACTGTCTTGGTCATGCCGGGCGAAGAAGTGGAAATCATTAAACCTTTCAAGGACTATACCGGCTTATTTCTTTATCACTGCCACAACCTGGAGCACGAAGATATGGGCATGATGCGCAATTTCTTTGTCAGTTGATTTGATTGATCGCGAATCGGCTTGATGAACTTATCGCGCCTATTCCACTGGCAACTCAATCCAGAAAGTACTGCCCACACCCAATTCACTGTCGGCCCCGACCGTACCGCCCATTAACTCGACAATCTGGCGCGAAATGGATAATCCGATACCGGTCCCTTCAATGCCGCTATTCGTAGCATCCAATCGATTAAACAGCTGAAAGAGCTCCGCCATTTTATGCGTCGCGATACCGGTCCCGGTATCGGTAATGAGGATCCGCAAATAGCCTGGATTGTCCGATGACGCTCTCGCGTCGATATGCACTGTGCCGCCTTTGCGGTTGTATTTAACGGCGTTGGATATCAGGTTGAGAATGACTTGCTTAAACCGGACTCGATCGGTATGCAGAATCTTACCGGCCACACCAGCTTGCACCAGCTGAACATCCAGCTTATCCGCTTGAGTCCGCACCAGGCTGATACACGCTTCGATAATCGGACCAATCTCAACCGGCTCCAATTTCAGATCGATCCGCCCTGATTCGATTCTGGCCAAATCCAGCACTTCATTAATCAACGCCAGCAAATGCGTACCCGCATTCCTGATTTCTCTGATGTACTTCACATGTTGATTGTCAGGGTCTTCCAGTTCAATTAACTGACTAAACCCCAGAATCGCATTCAGAGGTGTGCGTAACTCATGGCTCATACTGGAAAGAAATTGCGATTTGGCTTGGTTAGCCCGCTCCGCTTCCTGTCGCGCATGGATAAGCGCCTCCTCGGCAGCCTTGCGCTCAGTAATATCTTCGGCGATACCCTCGATGCACAGATCGCCGTTAGCATCGCTGGCCGGATGCGCCGAGGCCAGGATCGTGCGTTCGCTGCCATCCGGATGAACAAAATTCATTTCGAATTGCACAAAATCAATCTTTCCTTGCGCAATCTGAGTAACGACAGAATAAGCATGATCCAACGAATCCGGATACCAATTCACGATGCCATCCCAGAATTTTCCGATGGCTTCTTCCTTCGTAATACCAAAAACTTTATCGACACCGCTGCTGATGTAGGTGAGCTCCCCTGTCAGCGCTTTATGGCTATAAATGACAAATTTACCGCCGATGTCTTCCACCAAGCGTTGATATCGTTCCTGACTTTCCCGCAGCGCCTGTTCCGCCTGCAAACGCGCGGTGATATCTTCGATAATCGACCAGATCAATTCCCGGCCGGAAGCATCGCGGATCACGACACCGTTAAGTTGAACCTGATACCGGCTGCCGTCCTTGCGGATATATTCCTTCCGGTAAGGACCGAAACTGCCCATCGCTCGCAAACTCTCAAGCTGGCGCGCCTCATCGGCGGCATACTCCGGCGGTGTAATATCCCAGTACGTCAGATTAAGAAATTCCTCGCGTGAATAACCGGTGGGCGCTAACAAGGCATCATTGAATTCGATGAATCGACCGGTAGCATAATCGTTTAAGGCGATACCAACCGGTGACATCACGAACAGCGCTCTCAGTCGTGTCTCACTATCCCGGTTTTTCTGATGAAATCTGGCAATCGCAACCAGCGGCAGGAGAATTAAAATGCCGCTCAGAATCAGGCCCAACCGGAAAAAAATAGAATTGCCGCCCGCAGCGGCCCAGCCACCTTTGGGGACTGCCGCCATCTGCCAGGAACCATTATCCGGCAAGGAGATATCGAGTAGTACAGGACGCTGATCGAAGATCTGATCGGTTCCGAAAAACACCTTGCCGTTTTCCGGCCCGCCGTTCCGCCGTAGCGCAATATCAAATTCCTCAGCAAGGGCCAGTAAACCGCTTGCCTGGTATAACTGCTCCACATCGATCACAGCGGAGATCACGCCCCAGAATACGTTACCCTCGCCAGACTGTTGACGGTCGAGAAATACCGGAATACGCGCGATAAAACCTTGCCCACCTTGAACCAGATCAACCGGCCCGTCTAACAGAAGACTTTTATTGTCGCGCGCTTGTAACACGGCTTGGAGTTGCTTGGGATGATTGCGGAAATTCAAACCGACGGCCGCTTCGTTGCCTTCGAGCGGATACATATACTTTATGATTAAATCGGGCGCGGCGCCGATATTGCGCAATTGCGAACGGCCTTTGAACAGATATTGAGCCAATTGGGCAAATTTATCCGCCGGCAGATCCGGCTCAACCGAAACCGACGCAACCAGACCTTGCACCAGTTGCGCATTACTGGTGATGTTACCTTCCAAGGTGGCACGCAACAGGCTAAACCGGGTAAATACCGCATCACGCAGATCGCGCTCCTGGTTTCGCGAATGCAAATGATCGACATAGAATCCGACCGGCAAAAGGCAAATTCCAACCACGAATACCGGTAAAAAAATGAATTGCCTGTTGTGCAGGCAAGACAGGAAACGAGCGGCGGCGTTGTGCATCATAAGTCACGAATAATTTGCATGAGAAAGCATGGCCGGGCAACGAAGTAACAGGTTAATTGACCGATGATTATCCGCTCAATCGTATCAAACCGTACACGCATTTCCGGTCAACAGCATCAGGCGCTTCGGTATTTTTCATCATAGCCCCCCACAATCTCTCATAACAATCGCCATTCGATCCCGCTCATCACGATAAGCCACTGAGAAAACTAATTTTCATCGTCAGTATCGAGAGAATCGCGAAAAAGATTACCTTTCACATCGCTATTTATCCTATAGAAACCACACCAGCTTTTTATAATGACACATCCTGGCATGCATTCCGGCCATCGATAACTTAATGATTTTGGAACGGCATCAATGTTACGCATTAATAATAGGTAAACAACATGAATCAGATTGCATGCAATGAAATGAAATACCGGCCGGAAGAATCCGCCATATCCGGCCCTATCGATTTGGAACAAATCCTCGCACGTATCAATACGCTGCCAGCCATGCCGGTCATTGCGCAAAAATTGCTCGGGCTGGCGTTGAACACAGACCATGGCGAAACGCAGATGCTCAAGCTGGTCGCACAAGACTCGCAGATCTCAGCCAAGATCATCGGATTATCAAATTCCGCTTTATTCGCCACGCCTGGCATTATCACGTCGATCATCGATGCCGCCATGTATCTCGGCTTGACGCAAATAAAATCGGTCGCCATCGGCATGGCAACTGTTTCGGCATTGACCAAACCACCCGAAGGCAAATTGAGATCCGCCGATTTATGGGCTCACAGCATGACCATAGCCTCGGCCATGCGCGTTATCGCCAAACACATGCCCGTAAAAACCAGACCGGTGGACGAGCAGATCTTCCTCGCGGGATTGCTGCACGACATCGGTTACAACGTGCTTAATTTTATTGCCAAGGATACGTGCAACGCACTCTACGAAAAACTCAGCACTCCATCGGATGCATCACCGCTGGAAATAGAACATGCGCTGCTCGGCACGCACCATGGCGAAATCGGCGCACAACTCGGCATCCATTGGGGATTACCGGCTGAAATCATTGCCGTCATCCGCTATCACCACATCCCCAATAGCGCGAACGCTGAAATCGGCCAACCACTAGTACGGCTCGTCAACTTGGCCGAGCGAATGCTGCCGGATTTTGCGATAATCGAATCCACCGTGCAAGAAATTACTCCACAGGAATGGATCGCTCTTGGCATCGACCCTGGTAAAGCGGACAATATTGCCGAGCAAATCAGCAGTGTCGCGGAGCAAGCCAAACAATTGGCCAGTATTATTTAATTCAAAGATTCTGTTGTAATCAATTACTCGAATTCTTAACTACAATTTTGAGCTATGTAAAGCTGCGATCAACTTCTTATTTGGTTTATTTGCGCTGTAAGCCCCATGCTTCTGCCAAGACTCTGAATTCAGCCATGCGGTATGCATCTCAACTATCGCAACCAATTCATCGTGCTCGATCAAATGCCAACTATCATTTATTGGAAATGCCATAAATAGCGATTTCTCCATGTATTTCCGTGCAATTGTAAGTCTCGACTTGAGCTGTACTTTGAGAGTTTCCTTGCCAGTTTTATGGTATGCGAGAAAATCTGCGCCCCGCCAATCATCGGCAAGCTTAATGCAATTAAATCCATAGTCCGCCAAAAGCCCAGCTACTTTCTGGAAATTGAAAATTTCTTTCTGGCGCGAATTTAGATCTGAATACTTTATTTTTTCCAGCTTCATTTGTGATCACACGGTGAGAAACATCAATTTCCCGCAGCTGCATTCTGCCTCGCTGCATAAACATATCCCCCAATCGCTCCCGCAACTAGCCCCAGTGGCGCTGCGATAAAGAGTCCGATCATCGGCCCTTGGTTGGTGTCTTTGGAAATGGCCATCGGCCCGAGGAAACCCAGGGTAAAAAATAGTCCGCCCAGAATTAATGCGCCGCCGGTAACCGCAACCAAAGTGCTTATTCTTTCTCCAGCAACCAGTTTCCAAGTAAACCACGCGGCGAAGGTTGCGCAGACAACCGAAACGGTGGCGGAAAGCCAGGCAGGAAAGCCGGTCGTAATCGTTAGAATCGTGCTGATAAAAAACAGTACAATCAAAAACATCAAAAAAGAGACGAGTGGTTTAAGGATCTGAATCATTGCAGCGTATATCCGTTGAGTGGTCATTTAACAGCGCAGCATTGTAAACTATCTCCCGTGCACCTATCGCTTGGATTTACCACATGAGGCTATCGTCTGTATGAATACATTTAATCCGCAGCGGCGCAAGTTATTGCAGTACGGTTTCATGGGATTGGGTGCGTTTGCTGGCAATGCCTTGCTGTCGTCCGCCGTCCGGTCGGCGACTTCGCTGGCAGGTCTGGGTGAACTCTTGCCGCCAGACCGGAACGGTGTGCGTTTGCCCGCTGGTTTTACTTCGCGCATCGTCGCGCATTCAGGTCAGAAGCTTTTCGATTACCGCTGGCATGCCGCGCCGGATGGCGGCGCTACGTTTGCCGCGTCCGATGGCGGCTGGATTTATGTTTCCAATAGCGAGCTGGATAAACAGGCGGGTGGCGCAGGCGCGTTGCGTTTCAATTCTCAAGGTGACATTGCCGATGCGTATCCGGTTCTGAGTCACACTAACCGCAATTGCGCGGGCGGGCATACACCGTGGCAGACCTGGTTGTCATGTGAGGAAACCGATACCGGCCGGGTGTGGGAATGCGATCCGTTTGGCCGCCAGGCAGCGCAAGTCCGAAGCGCGCTCGGTGTATTCCGGCACGAGGCGGTCGCGGTAGATATGCAGAACAAACAGCTTTATCTCACCGAGGATCAACCGGATGGCTGTTTGTATCGCTACACCGCGCGAACATTCGATGCCGCCGGAAATCCCAATCTCGACGACGGTGTGCTGGAAGTAGCCGAGGTCATCGATGGCCGCATTGGCGCAGTGCGCTGGCATGCCCTGCCCGATCCGCTCGCCAGCACCACACCAACGCGTAAACAGGTCGCTAGTAGCACCCGTTTTAACGGCGGCGAGGGCATCTGGTATCACCACGGCATCGTTTACTTCTCAACCAAAGGCGACAACCGCGTGTGGGCGTACGATGCGCATCGGCAGCATCTGAGCATTCTCTACAATGCGGCTTCATACCTCTTGCCGGTATTGACCGGCGTGGACAATATCACCGGCAATGCCGCGGGTGAATTGCTCGTGGCTGAGGATGGCGGCGATATGCAGATCGTGGTTCTGACCGCCGGAAAGGTTTTACCGCTCTTACAGCTGGTTGGGCATGACCGTTCGGAAATCACCGGTCCGGCGTTCAGTCCCGGCGGTTCGCGGCTGTATTTCAGCTCGCAGCGCGGTAAGACCGGGCGCGTTGAGGATGGCATGACGTTTGAAATTTCCGGGCCATTCTAAATACGCATCGATACTTGATAAATCGATACCATGAACCCATTTAACCTGAAACACCGGCCGGTTTTATGGCCATGCATGAAACTTCATTTTCAGGATGGAAGCGGCAATAATGCAGACGCGCGGTAACAGCGTGATCAACGAGGGGGATTAACTTGGAATTTAAGGATTACTACAAAACATTGGATGTCTCCCGCGATGCGACGGCGGAAGAAATCAAGAAGTCGTTCCGCCGCTTGGCGCGCAAGTACCACCCGGATGTTTCCAAGGAAACGGACGCCGAATCTAAAATGAAAGAAATCAACGAAGCCTATGCCGTACTTTCCGACCCGGAAAAACGCGCCGCTTACGATCAGCTCGGGCAAGGCGGATTTCAGCCAGGCAGCGATTTTCAGCCGCCACCCGGATGGGACAGCGGTTTTGAATTCAGCGGGCGCGGATTTGATGGTGCGCAGGCGGCGGATTTCAGCGATTTCTTTGCGCAATTATTCGGCGGAAAAATGGGCGCTGGCGCTCACCACGCGCACCATCGCATGCGCGGCGAAGATCATCACGCTAAAATCATGCTCGAATTGGAAGACAGTTATCATGGCGCCACACGCAGCCTGACGTTGCGTATGCCGAAGCTCGACAATCAGGGGCGCACCGTGCTCGCCGAACATACCTTGAATGTGCGCATCCCGAAAGGCGTGCACGCCGGGCAAGTAATCCGGCTGGCCGGACAAGGCGGCCCGGGTCATGCCGGAGCAGCCGCCGGTGATCTGTTTCTGGAAGTGCACTTCAATCCGCACAATCGTTACCGGATCGAAAACAAGGATGTCTATGCCACATTGCCCATCGCACCGTGGGAAGCGGCACTCGGCGCAATGGTCAAAATACCGGTGCCGGATGGCGTAGTCGAAGTGCGGGTGCCGGAAAATTCCCAATCCGGCCGTAAATTGCGCTTAAAAGACCGCGGCATTCCGGCGGCCACGCCCGGCGATTTGTATTTGGTGCTGGAAGTGGTGCTGCCGCCCGCCGCGACGGAAAAAGCGCGTGAATTTTACCAAACGATGGCGCAGGAACTCGCATTCAATCCGCGCCAGAATCTCGGAGTCTAAGCCATGCCGCATGAAATCGATGCTGTTTTACTTGAAGATGCTCTGTTCAGTTTGGATGAACTGGCGCACAGCTGCCACGTTAGCCGGGAATGGGTCATCGAACGCGTGCAGTGGGGTTTATTGCTGAATGACGGCGTCACCGGCACCGATCCGGATGTCTGGCTATTCGATAGCCGCAGTTTTGTGCGCGTCAAAAGAATCATCATGATTGAGCGCAACTTCGAAGGCAATCCCGAATTGGCCGGTTTGGTCGCCGATCTGATCGAAGAAATCGATTCGCTGCGCGCCCGGCTGAAAGCATCCGGATTGGATGCAGATTAAGCCATATCCGTCCGATAGATAAACTACACAGGAAATCCCGCCATGTCTTTACATATCGTGTGCCCGCATTGCCATGCCACCAACCGCGTACCGGCAGACCGCCTCAGCGCATCGCCTAATTGTGGTGCTTGCCACCAGCCGTTGTTTGCCGCGCAACCGATTGAGTTAATGGAGAGTCATTTCAACCGGCACATTACCAATAACGACATTCCGCTGCTGGTGGATTTTTGGGCACCGTGGTGCGGCCCCTGCCGCATGATGGCTCCAGCTTTTGCCGAAGCAGCCGCTATGCTGGAACCCGTCATGCGCCTGGCCAAAGTCAATACCGAAGAAGAACAAGGATTGGCCGCGCGGTATAACATTCGCAGTATTCCAACTTTGGTACTATTTAAAGGCGGCCGGGAAATCGCTCGGCAATCGGGCGCGATGAGCGGACACGATCTGGTACGATGGGCACAAGTCCATAACAAATAATGAAAAATAATCAACAAAGGAGCGAATATTCATGCCCAACGGATTCTTTTCCCGTTTAATCTGGTACACGCTGGCCGGTGTATTGCTGGTGTTATTTTTTCACAGCTTCCTTTACCACTATTTTCCGAATATTTTTCATTTCAATCTCTTTTCCGGTCAGAACCAGCAAGAGAGCGCGGAACCACGCGTGGTTCAAGCACGCGGCAACCTGGCCGAGGATGAGAAAAGCACCATCGAATTGTTTGAAAATTCGCGCGATTCCGTAGTGTTTATCACCACCCGGCAGCGCGTCATGGATGCGTGGTCGCGCAATATTTTTTCCGTTCCTAGCGGCACCGGCTCTGGGTTTATCTGGGATGATAGCGGGCATATCATTACCAATCTTCACGTGGTTAAAGGCGCCAGCGAAGCCACCGTGCGTCTGGCCGACGGACGCGATTACAAGGCTTCCCTGGTCGGCGCAAGCCCGGCGCACGACATCGCCGTGCTGAAAATCGGCATCGGCTTCCAGCGGCCAGCCCCGGTGCCGATCGGCACAAGCAACGACCTTAAGGTGGGACAAAAAGTATTCGCCATCGGCAATCCGTTCGGTCTGGACTGGACGTTGACCACCGGCATTGTCTCCGCATTGGATCGTTCCTTACCAGGCGGAGATGGCCGCACCATCGACAATCTGATTCAAACCGATGCCGCCATTAACCCCGGCAATTCCGGCGGCCCGCTGCTCGATTCCGCCGGCCGTCTGATCGGCATCAACACCGCCATTTACAGCCCGAGCGGCGCCAGCGCCGGGATTGGCTTTGCCGTGCCGGTCGATACCGTCAACCGCGTCGTTCCGCAAATCATCAGCCGCGGCAAATATATTCGCCCGGCCATGGGCATCACCGTCGACAGCAAACTCAATAACCGCCTGACGCAACACCTGAAAGTAACCGGCGTCGTCATCCTAAGCATCGGCCCCGGTTCCGCAGCCGATACCGCCGGACTGATAGGCGCCGTATTGACGCCGGAAGGCAACATCATCGCCAACGACATTATCGTTGCCGTTGACGGAAAACCGATGGACTCAGTGGAAAAATTGCTGAACCGTATTGATAATTACAAGGTCGGCGACACCATCATGCTTACGGTGCTGCGCCGGGGTGAGAAAATTGAAGTGCCGGTTACACTGCAACCGGGTGAGTGATATCGAGTTAATCGGGACGGATCTTACTCTTGGAAATTGCTCGCATATCTGAATCAATCAGGTATCCGCTTCCTTGCTGCCCGCACCGCTCAGTATGCGCACAACCAGCTCGGATGTGGAGATGCCGGGGGTGTAGGTCAGTTCCTGAATCATCTCCGGCGGTAAGGTTTCGCACAGTTTATATTTATCTCGGCGTTCCTGTTCCGAGGCGCAGGCGAAAGTATAAATGTCGAAGCCGTTCTGTTGCATGAATCCCGGGGTGACACTCGCGGGGGTTTCCGTCATGACGGCGTCGACATACTTGCAGGCGGCCACGACGGCGGCGCGTTCTGCTTGCTTCATGACGGGCAATTTGCCTTTGTTTTCCACCACGCGTTCATCGGAAACCACGCAGACCGTCAGATGCGTGCCCAATGCGCGCGCCGCACGCAAGAAACTCACATGCCCTTCATGAAACAGATCAGCCACCATGCGTGTATACACGCGTTTTTGCTGCCGATTTTTCGGCCATACGGGAATTTCCCGATTCAGGCGCGTCATGGCGCGCTCCATCCACTGCCGGCTGCGCAGTGCAAGTACGTCGTCGGGGTCCTTCAAAACAATCTGGTGCGCGTAACACCATGCTTTGGCCAAGTCTCCCAGCAGCCAGCGCTGTATCAGCCTATGGTAGGCATAGCAACGCACGAGCTGGGTAAAGTTTTCTAGGTTACAGGCGGATATCACGGTATCCCAGTTGGGATTCGGCGTGCGCCAGTCACCGTAGAATGCGGTCAGAATTCTTTCCGGCTGACGCGGAAACCAGGCTGTGCCAAAGTCTGTATCGCGCTGAGTCAGATCGAACTTGGGAAAAACCGATACCCGCTGATATTCATCGGGATAACCTGGCAATGCAAACCCGCCCACGATCTGTTTGCCCCGAGCTTGCAGACCGCAGACATCGAGCGTAATCCCCAACTCCGGGTGCACGTAATCGCGATAATTGGCGTATTCGATCCGCATCGGTGCACGCGCCCAGCCCGCCTGCTCCAATGCCGCACAACAAGTGTCCCAGAATTCCATTTGCACGGCGATGTCGAGATCTTTGTCGAAATCGAGTAAACACCCGTTCCGGATCAGACCCAACAGCGTGCCCGCAAAAGGAAATACCGGAATATCCTGCCGAGCTAACTCCGCACAGGTGCGCCACAGCAATTTTTCCGCTTCTCCGGAAGCGAATACATTCGCATCGGCTTGGCCGGACTTGACTTGTTCTTTTTGCGGCGGGATTTTTCCGGATTTAGCCAGCGCCATCAGATGATTCAGCGCGTAGGTAAAATGCGCATGCGCGGTGGATAAATCCAGCAAAATAAAACTCGCGGTTCCGAGCACATGCGCCCAGTGTGCTTTGTGAAAGTCACCTTGCACATGCGCATAAATTTTTGCGGCGTATGCGGGCACATCGTCCGTCCGGCCCGTGCGCATCGCCAACGAACACCACAAGCGCGCAACATCTGGAGATAACGGATATTCACTTTTCAACGGTTCAAGAATTCCGTCGGCATCGTTAAATTTGCCCGCAGCGATTAATTCCTTTGCTTTCAATAATAATTCATCGAGTTTCATAGTTATGTTTAGCAGCTATTACTTTATTCCCAGCTACTTAATCTTTTCAATTCCAATAATCAGCAATAATAAGCATTGCATTTTAACCATTATTTACTATAATAGGAATCATTCTCATTATTGTTTGCGCTGATATAGTGAGTGTAAGTTTTACATTTTTAACGCATTTGGAGAAAATATTATGACAGTTAGTACTTCACCTCGCCCGAATCTGGGCTCCGGATCCATCAAGTTTATCGACGGCATCCCTTTCGAAGGTCTTGGGTCCGCCGGATTTGACGACAATGATTTACTCATTATCGGCGACGAACTGGACAATATTCTAACAGGCGGCGCAGGGCATGATGAAATCGAAGGCGGCGCCGGTAACGACATCATCAGAGAAGGCGACGGCAATGGCATCCTAAGAGGCGGCGACGGCGATGACGACATCGACGGACAAACCGGTACCGAAAGATTATTCGGCGGCAACGGCAACGATATTCTGCGGGCCGGCGGTTCACCGGATGATCGCGATCAGCTTAACGGCGGCGCGGGCAACGATATCTTCGGTTTTTATGGCACAGGTCAATTCAGAATCTCCGACTTTACTTTAGGCGAAGACCGCTTGTTCTTCGATTCGGAAATTCTCGGAATCAATTCGGTGCCGGAATTATTGTCCTATATTACTGATATTGTAGATAACGGCGACACCGGTTTCACTGCCGAATTTCTCGGCGGTGTTGCAAACATTGAACTGGTCGGCGTCAACGTAAATGCGATTACCGCCGACATGATTGTTTTCACCCTGTAATCTCACTGCGTTTTTTCTCTTTCTCCTTTAGTTTTTCCTTGCAAAAAAATGGCCGATCCCGGATTTCCCGGGATCGGCCGTTAAATTGCCTTATGAACCAGCTTCTTTAGCAGATAAGGCACACCTCATCATTAACCGTTCACAGCGCTGCAAGAAAAGCAGCCAAATCGGCTTTTTCCCTGTCGGTCAATCCGATAGAGAATCGTGTGTTGTAGAAATCAATCGCCGCCGCTATATCTTTCGCCGAACCGTCGTGGAAATAAGGCGGACGCGATGCAAGCGCACGCAATACCGGACCTTTAAAACGGCCGATATCTTTCCATCGGCCAGTGATCAAAGCGCGGCCTGGATCGGTGGTTTGAATAGTTTCACCGGTGGTTTTATTTCTGAGTGTATACAAAGGCATGTCCGGCGCACGGCGGGAAGCATCGGAAATACCGATATCCAACGGCATGGGCGTGGAGTGATTACCCGAGTTAGGGGTGTTATGGCAAGTTGTACAAGTACCGGTTAATACATCAACCCCCAAATCGTCATTGATACCCTTCACACCGCGGATCTTAATCGGTTTATTGTTAAACAAAGCCTGGCCTCGCGCAATCGCACCGCGCGCTTTCTCTCGGCTATCCCGTGACCGGCTGGAGAATCGGGTCCACGTATCGTACAACGATATCACGATGGGATTAAAAGGCTTACCGGTGCGATAATCGCCAGCCAGCGTATCGTTCATACCAAAGTAATACACTTGGTCAATCAGAGTTCTAGACCCGCCTCGAGCACCGTCATCGGTCAAACTGCCAGCTGCGTTATCTTTAACTTGTGCAGTAAACAACCCCATTTCAAACGCAACGATCTCATCGCGTTCCGCCTGGGTAAGATCCGCCAGTGCCTCGGCGTGCCCCAATGTGGCATGATTCGCTTGCGTGGATAAATCAAACGAAATTGGAGAAAAGCATGTCGTTGTTCCGTAAATACAATCGATGGAAGTTGGATCTAAAGTAGTTTCCCGCCCTTCCCACATGACTGCGCTAATAAACTTAAGGTTAGTCGTTGGCATCGGTCGGCGGAATAACGACAACTCGGCGGCGCTGGCAAACCCGTAAGGATCATCTGCTTCGACCAGTTCGAATTCGGCATCTGCAGGTATGCCAATTCCGACTCGGATATTAGCTTTATTCAACAGCATGCTATAGGCTCGACGGCGTTTCTCCACGGTTGACACATCCGCCAGCGGTGAATTGGCGCCGTCCACTAAACGAAAAACCGGATCCATACCTGCCGTTTTTTCAAAACGTTCTTTGATACCCTTCGGCGTAATCGCCCATCCTTCCGTCGGCACATGGCACGATGCACAGGTCCGGCCATTGGTGCCGAAAGGTTTAAAAAAAGCATTGTTTAAATCAATAAAACCCGCACTGCTGTAAGTTCTATCGGTACCATAACGATTGCTACCGCTGATACTGACGGGATTCTCTGATCTGCTGCGATTAATCTCAGTAAAGTCGCCGCTAGCGAAAACTTTTGCGGTTGCAGCCATCTGTAACAATGACAATGAGATTGAAACAACCAGCCACCTATTCATATGATTTACTACTCCTATAAAAAATACTGAAAAAACCTAGCAATGTAATGTCTCCACACACCAAGTTTTTTTGAAAGTCAGTGATGAGAAAATGGCTGGCTATAGACAGGGGGTGTCGTGGCTGGCTACGGCTGGCTCCGCGATCGCGGAGCCGGATCTGAAATACCGCGAGTAAATCTTTAACACGATTCCTCCTCGCAGAAGGGCTAAGACTGCGAGGAGGGGAATCTGCTCTTACAACAACTTACTCTCGTATTCCGCAAGAATTCCGGTCATTATTGACCGCAATGCAACGGCTCTATCGGTATTGCCGTTATTGATCGCGTCTTTCAGGTCGCGAATTGCATTTTCCAGACTGGCGCGTTTCGATGCATTCAAGCGCTGACCGAGATCGGCTAAGAAAACGCCGGTATACAGCGACAATCTTTCCAAGGCCAACATCGCTTGATTCTTATCGGCTGTGAAATTGGCTTCGATTTGATGAATACTTCTTTCTACCTGTCCCAGGATACCTTTGCTGATTTCACTCACGATTTTGTCGGCAACCACATTGGACAGTTCACCCGTGAACTGAGCTTTGATCTGATTGCTTCCCGATGGATTATCTTGGGCGATAAAACCTTCCACGATGCGGTAAAAATATTCGCCTTCGATTTGTTTTTCCCTGGCCTCGTCCACATCGACAGCTCTATTCTCGACAATACCTTGAACTTCCCGTAGCACACCGATCAGAAAACTCCTGACCAGCGGAATGACGATATTTTCACGCGCCAATGCCAATGATTGACCATCTTCCATATCGGCTTTATCAAAAGTACGTTTACCTTGAATAAAGGCGGCGGTCACTTGATAGTCGAGATCAGGATCGCTACCCGACACAATTGATTGTTTATCCGATGAAAGCACTTTGTCTTCTTTGTTCACCGTTTTGGCAATCGCCGAGTACGCGGTGTATGCTCTGTCCCATTCGAGCGCGAGCGCATCCGTCGATAAATTGCCGAACTGCTCCTGAACCAGCGTGACACGGTTGTATACAACCAGCGCAAACATTTTCTGTAGCGACTTATCGATCACTTGCAGAGCGAAACGAATTTGATTACCGGATTTAACTTGTGCAATGGCTGCCGAAACATCCAGATCAATTGTTTGCCCATAGATTTGGTCGACCAGTTGTGTCAGTTGTTGCAGATCTGCGCCATATTTTGCTGCGATAGCATCTCCATCGATCGGCGCTTGATTCCGCAGACTGTCGATTGCCTGGTAATCGGCAAGCGCATTCTCAACGATGGGGGTATGTTGCGCTACTTCATATTGAGCACGATTCAGTGCATTCTCGTACTTGGTTAAGATTGCTGTTATCGCATTACGCGCTTGTTCGGATTTAGGAGCACTGAGTTCATTGCTGGCAGTCATTAAATTTTCCAGCTCATTTTCCAGACTGCCACGATCTGCGGCACCCAATCGCAATTCGAGATCGGGCAACAGGACTCTGGCAAAATATTTGGCACCCGCCGCTTCGGCCACCGCATGTGGGCGGTCTTTTTCCGTGATAGCACTTGCTTGACCATTCATTTCAGCAACGACGCGGCCAATAAAACCTTTTCCTAACTCGCTGACAATCTCATCGGCAACGACTTTCGATGGATCGCCTGTCAATTGCGTTTTTATCCTCAAGCTACCGGCAGGGTTTCCTCTGGCTACCAGCGATTCAATGATGCGATAAAAAATTTCGCCTTCTTTCTGCAAAACGCTCGTTTCATCGGGGTCGACACCTCTCTGCTTAATAATGCCGGCGACTTCACGCAACACTCCAATATAATAAGCCCGCGCAAGCGACATTCGGATCGCATACCGCGCGATTTGCACCGTGATGAAATCCTCTTCCAAATTGCTTTTATTTAAAGCCGCTCTGATTTTGGAGAATTGATCGTTCACTTCGACATCAAGCCCCGGATTGCTACCTGCTTCCAGCGCTTGCCGGTCGGCTGTCAAGATTTGATTCTCTCTGGCCACCGTTCCGGAAATGGCTTGGAAGGCCGCCACCGATTCATCCAGCATGGCTGCTAGAACGTCCGATGTGCCGGTTTCAAATTGGTCGCGAATCGCAGCAATGCGATTCCAAATGCTTTGATAGAAAACACGCTGCAGGGTTTTGTCGATCACTTGTGCTGCGAGCCTTGGCGCATAGTCGTTTTTGATGTCGTCGATCGCTGCCAGCACATCCTTATCTAAAGCCAAGGAATTGGCGGTGTCGATCTCTTGCGTCAATGTTTGCAAAGCGCCAGCATATTGCGCCGCGATTGCATCTCCATTAATCGGAAATTCTCTACGCAACGTCCCAATAGTTTTAAAAGCCGTGACGGCTGATTCAATGGTCGCGACATTGGATGCTGCCGTCACATGATTCATGCCGGCAAATAAAATAAACAAACCCGCAATCATTGAATAAATCCATGAATTGCTGTACCTACTAAACTTAAACATCATAAAAACTCCTTTTTTTATTAAGAACAGTAATGCTAATAATAATGATAATGATTCTTATTAATATTATCAAATAAATTTTTTATTAGAAATTAGCAATTAAGCTTGCTCGGACGGCAATCGGTGAACCTGGTGTGATATTGAAATCGTTATGCGCGGCTGCAAAATATTTGGTATCGAACAGATTTTCGATATTCAATTGCCCGCGAAAGCTTTTGGAAAACTTCGTAAATAAAGCGGCATCAACCCGAGTGAAATCCGGCAGGCTGACCCGGTTAGTCAACGATGCAAACATACTGTCACGATGGATGACACCAAATGCCGCGCCAATGTTTGGCGTAATGTCGTAACGGCTCCATACCGAAAAAGTGTGCCGCGGCAATTCCGCAACTGTTGCTCCCTTTCGAGCGATGCCGAGTATGTCGCTGGTAATTTCACCGGTCTGATATGCATAGCCGCCCATGACACTCCAGTTCTGGGTGAGTTGCCCTGCCAAGCTAATTTCAACACCTTCGGTACGCTGGCCTTTAGTCAGAAAGGTTTGTCCGCCAACCACAGAATTAATCACATTGGTGCGATCCAGTTGATAGACTGCACCGGTGAAAGCCAGATCGGGACGGATATCCCATTTAACTCCGGTTTCCATCGTAGTGAATTTCTCTGGCTTCAGTGTTTCCACCGTGACATTTAACGCCGTCAACTGATCGCCGGCGCGTGGAACGTAGGCTTGACTGTAACTGGCATAAAACGATACCGGTTCGATCGGTTTAAAGATCACACCGAAACGCGGCGCGATCAAGTCATCATTAGTTTTTAGATGATCCTTGAGACCATTCTTCTGCTGAAAATCGACTTCAAATGAGTCATATCGCACCCCGGCAATTACCTGCAGCTGAGGAATGATCTCGATCTGATCTTGAATATACAAGGAGGTCACATTGACGGTGCTGCGATTCAATGCATCCAGGCCGTCGCCCGAATTTCTATTTCTAAAAGTAATTGGTACATTGGTCAGCGGATTGCTGAGCGGCACAAAAAAATTGGTATCGGCCGCGCTGTTATTGAATAAACCGGTCTCGCGCCGGTTGTGCGTTTCTTGCCGCCCGACCTCGACACCGGCCAGCAAGGTATGGGAAATCGGACCGGTATTGAGCGAGTACAGAAAATTGGTTTGATTAAACACATTATCGCGCGATGTCGTGTTGTTGTACGCGCCCAATGGCAACATTCCGGTTTGCGGATTGAATCCGCCGCTGGCGAATACATTTTGATAGAACTTGTCGTAGGTGGTATAGAGTGTGCGATTTTGCAGCGTAATGCCGGAATCGAATTTATGCTCAATGAAAGAACCGAAGGACAGTACATCAATCTCCGCGAGACTTCGCCTCGGATCGCCAAAAAACTGCGAGCGGCTCACATCCACCGGGCCGGTGACTTGCCCGGTTCTTCCCACAACCGATGTGATTCCGCGATCGGCAGTGCGGTCGTCGTGGAAACGCTCCATATTGAGCACCACTTTGGTACGGCTAGTCGGTTTGATGGTTACTGTTGGCGCAATACCAAGCCGTTCCATGCTGACACCGTCCCGGAAACTGCCGGAATCCTCATACACCGTATTCAACCGGACGGCGGCCACATCATTAATCACGTAGCCCACATCCGCAGTCATACGTTTTTGATTAAACGATCCGCCCTGGAAGGAAAACTCCCGCACCGGCTCCCAGTTTGCCATTTTGGTGACACGATTTACCACGCCGCCCGAGCCGCCACGCCCGAAAATCATCCCATTAGCGCCCTTCAACACTTCCACACGGTCAATGTTATACAGATCGCGGTAGAACTCGGCGTCATCGCGGATGCCGTCGATAAAAAAATCACCGGTCGAACGGTTGCCGCGAAACACCAGCGCATCGCGATTTCCCTCGCCTTGCGAAACACCGACACCCGGCACATAGCGCACCGCATCGGCAAGACTGCGGATCGATTGATCTTTAATTAAATCTCCGGTAATGACGGTGATCGATTGCGGCACATCGCGTAATAAAGTGTTAGTCTTAGTAGCGGTACTGGTGCTGGTCGCGGCGTAGCGATTGGTATTGCTCGCCGTGACTTGTATTGCTGGCAATGTGGTAACGGCCGGTTCAGGAGAGGCCGAAGGTACTACGACGATGGCAAAACCATCGTCGCGCTGCGCCACTTGCAAGCCAGAACCAATCAGCAATTGATCGAGCGCAGCTTTGATATCAAAATCACCCGTCAAACCATGCGTGACTTTCCCCTGCAATAGCGCAGGATCCAAGGCAAGTTTAATTCCGGCTTGTTGTGAGAATTGCGTGAGTGCATCGTGCAGATAGCCTGCAGAAATATCGTAGGTCCGCACTGCCGCTGAAGTGTTTATTGATTGTGCAACGCTAGGTTGAGGCAAGAAAGCTACCGCTAGACACACACTAACGAATACTGCACAGAAACAGATGTATCTAGTAAAACCACGAATAGTCATATCAAGAGTGAGTGCAAAATTATTTTTGCAGTGCTTACCCGATTCGAGGGTAAATATTATTATTAAAATGCGATGAATTGAATAACTAACCCGGATTCACCGGCAAGATTCCACAGTCAGCCGGGAAATCCTTATTGCGCCAAAACTATTCTTAGATTTCCCTCAGACCGCTGTTTCGCACACGCGAGTTGATTGAGGAGTAAAATTTTGCAGCTGAGATTTCTGCACCAATGTTTGATCCAGAACCTCTTTTGCATGGCACGCGCACAGACCACACTGCTCCGTTACTCCCAAGCTGGCTTTTAAATCCCTCATCCGGCCCGCACCTTGGTAAACTGCTTCACGCAGCGCGCTTTCCGTTACACCTTTGCAAATACATACATACATTTTAAATACCTTGCGATCTATATTTAAAAAATTCTTGTCTTTAAAATAACGATCTAATGATCATTAATAATGAGAATGATTCTTAATTATACCCATTTCTTTATGAAATGCAAGATATCCAGCAAACCGGCTATCACTGAATATAAAATACCTGATAGTCAATCCTATCTTGGTTATCAACAAAAATTTGTTGAGTCGGTGCAAGACATATAGCATACTTACTGCGCTTCGATTTTCAGTGCGCATTTTCCGCAGAACATCATCCAGATTCTCTAAATTTTCACAGGCAATTTAATGTTTATCAGCGTTCTTGATCTTTTCAAAATTGGTATCGGTCCCTCCAGTTCGCACACCATGGGCCCCATGGTTGCAGCCAAGGATTTTCGCGGCCGCGTTCAGACTTTTGTTACCGGCCAACCGGTTCCGGCTTTCTTGCAGGTACGCTGCACTTTGCGCGGATCATTGGCGTTTACCGGCAAAGGTCACGCCACCGACCGCGCGGTAACTCTGGGCATGCACGAATACACGCCGCGAGGACTGGCCAAATTGGACGTCAATGAACTGTTCCAGAAACTCTGGCAACAAAATACGCTGCCGATCAACGAATCGGTCACCGTTCATTTCAATCCACCCGAAGACATTATTTTCGATCGTGGCGAGCCGCTGCCGGAGCATCCGAACGGTATGATTTTTCAGTTGCTGGATGGAACCGGCAAGACGCTGCTGACAGAAACTTATTTCTCAATCGGCGGCGGTTTCATCTCCACTTTGTCCGAGATTGGCCAGATCGTTGCACCGATCAAAATGGAAGCAACCAGTTCGTGCGGCTTTCCTTTCGACTCCGCCAACCAGATGATGAAAATGGCAGCCGACAGCGGCTTATCGATTGCAGCCATGAAACGCAGCAATGAACTTGAGCGCATGAATGAAAAAGCATTGAACGATGGTCTGGACGCCACTTGGGACGCGATGCACACCTGCCTGGAAAAAGGTTTGGTGGCGGAAGGCCGATTACCCGGCGGACTCAACATCAAACGCCGCGCGCACGCTTTGTATCTGCAATTACAAAACAATCCGCAGAAAGCCAACCTGAACGATTGGCTGTGTGCTTACGCGATGGCGGTCAACGAGGAAAATGCTGCGGGACATATGGTTGTCACCGCACCGACCAACGGCGCTGCGGGCGTTATTCCAGCGGTCATTTATTATGCCGTGAAACACGAAGGTGCGACGCAAGAACAAGTACGCGATTTCCTATTGGTGGCTGGTGCGATCGGTGGCTTGATCAAGCATAACAGCTCGATTTCCGGTGCCGAAGTGGGTTGTCAGGGTGAAGTCGGTTCCGCTTCCGCGATGGCGGCGGCCGGTTTATGCGCAATCAAAGGCGGCTCGACAGCACAAATTGAGAATGCGGCGGAGATTGCATTGGAACATCACTTGGGCATGACCTGCGACCCGGTGGGCAGCTTGGTGCAGGTACCCTGTATCGAACGCAACGGCTTCGGCGCGATCAAGGCGTACACCGCGTCATCGCTGGCTATCCGAGGCGACGGCCAGCATTTTATGTCGCTGGATAATTGCATCGCTGCGATGAAACAAACCGGACTGGAAATGTCAGTGAAATACAAGGAAACGTCGCTCGGCGGCTTAGCGGTCAGCATTACCGAATGCTAGATTAAGAAGATGCACCGGTCACTTATCCCGGTGCAATTTGCCGATCACTGAACGCACGCCGCGCACGACAAAGTAAACAGCAAGTACCACGACAGGAATAGCAATACCGGTCAGCAATTCGACATTGATATCCTGCCCCGCCGCTTTCAGCGCTTTCAATCCATAGCCCACGATACCCAGTAGATAGTAACTCAACACCACTACGGACAAGCCTTCCACCGTTTCTTGCATACGCAGTTGCACGTGCGCGCGATTGTCCATGGATTTCAGCAAATCCCGGATCTGCCCTTCCATCGACAAATCGACACGCGTACGCAGTAACGCCGATGCGCGGCCCAAACGGGTCGACAGCGTTTCCAGCTTGGTATGCACCAGCTCGCACGTCCCCATCGCCGACGACAACCGCTGAATCATAAATTCTTGCAGCATCTGCAACCCTTCGATACGCTCCTCGCGCAATTCGGTAATGCGCAACTTGACGATATCGTAATACGCTCTGGAAGCATTGAAGCGGTGGCTGGTGAGCGCCGACAAACGCTCGGTTTCCGCTGCCAGCTGGGTCAATTCATTGAGCAAGCTCTGCTCATCTTCGATGCAGGTCAGTCCGGCACTGTTTGCGGTCAATTCGGCCAGACGCTGATCAGCGCGCGCCAGTTGCGGTATGATCTTGCGCGTCACAGGCAGCGGCAGCATCGCCAGCATGCGGTAAGTCTCGATTTCCAGCAAACGCTGCACCAGCCGTCCGACCTGGCGGCTACGCAAGTTGTCGTCATGAATCAGAATACGGCCGAAATTATCGGCATGAATCTGGTTATCGCTCCATACACTAGCCGCGCCGCCCGCCACTTTGGAGCCGATCACCGTCCCGGAAGCGAATAAATTGACCAGTTCATGCAAACTGCGTTTAGGGTGCGAGCGATCCTCCAGCGCGATATGCGTCGCCACCAGCAATTCGCCCGGCAATTGCGCCAGCCAATCCTGCGGCACATACCCAATCGCGGGATGCGCAAACGGCGTATCAAAAGGCTTGGCGCGATAAAAGGTATAGGTTGAATATTCGGTATGTCGCTCCCAGCGCAAACGAAACTCACCGCAATCCGCGCTGAAATCGTTTTCATGCGTATTTGGTGGGTTGATGCCGTAGCGCAGACATAGCTCACCCACCAGCTGACGTTCCTGGTCGACTCGGTCGCGTTCCGACAACAAGACCAAATGCGAAAGCTCAAACGGCGGCGCCAGCAACTCATACGCCACCGCGTTCAATTCGGCATGCAAATCCTGCCGTTCCGCATATTCCGGAATCGCCAGTAATTTTTCTTCGGCAAGCGCGCCTAATTCAGTGGCAATGGATGACAACGAGGCAGGGGAATCCATAACAATAGCCCGACTAAATATAACGAGCCTGTAGCATACCGAATTTTCATGACCCGCAAATGAATCTTTTGTGGAATGGTTGCAGAGAAATGGGTTAATGCAGCAGAAGCTCCGCTACACACCATAAAAAAGATCAACGTTCAAAGAACGTTGATCGACTAACATTCAGGAAGATACTACGTACTACGCAGCGAGTCTAGCACGGCAATTGTGAAGGTTTTGTGAGAACAAAAATGACGATGGCCTTGATCAATCGCCCGTGATTCCGTGTAAAAATCCTGCGGTATAGTAGAATTCCGCAAGCTCACTCACCGGAAACAACATGCCATCCACCGCGCCTTCAATCCTTGCCCGCTATCTGGACAGAGTCATCCAGGACAACAAAGCCATCGATGCGCGCGGCGTCATGCAGGTAAACCGCATGATCGAACTGTCAATGGACGATGTATTTATCAACCTGACGGTGCGCATGAACCACTCGGACAAACCGCAAGCGCTACGCGACCGGCTCGAACGGGAAAACTTTCCGGTTCGTGAATCAATGCCGGAGGTAGCAGACATTCCGGAACATTTCTATCCTCAGCGTGTGGAAACCGAACAAGGTGTTCCCACCGATGCGCTCTGGCAACGCCATGCCGCCTGGGTAATCCTGGGTGATCCGGGTGCGGGCAAAACCACGTTGCTGAAGCACTTCGCGTTGCAGGAAGCAACTACTTGCAAAACCGATCCGGGTTCCGGCTATTTGCCAGTTTTCGTGCCGCTACGTTTGCTCGGCCAGAAGCTGGAAAATCATATGCACTGGCCGCAGGAACAAGCCCTATTGGAATATCTGACGCAATACGGCTTCAGCGAAATGGGTTTTACCGCTGAGCAGGAACGGCTGGAATTGCGCGCGCAATTTGAAACCTGGTTGTCGGACGGCCGCGTGCTGTGGTTGCTCGATGGACTGGACGAACAGCGCGATCAGCATGTGCAGAAACGCACCGTGCAAGCCATCGAAGCGCTGCGTCAATATTACCCCGGCAATCGCTTCGTCGTCACCTCGCGCATCGTCGGTTACGACGCCGCGCCGCTCGGCGGCGGGTTCAACACCGCCACGCTGGAGCCTTTCAACGACGAGCAAATGAGTCAATTTTTCCAGCGTTGGTGCTACGCGGTAGAAAAAAGCGAAGACATCGTGGACGACGAACACACATTCAAACGCGCCGATGAAAAAGCCGCGCAATTGCTCGAGCAAATCAAACATAATCCCGGCATCCGCTTACTCGCCGCCAACCCGCTGCTGTGCACCATCATCGGCCTGATCCAGCGCCAGGGCGCGACGTTGCCGGAACTGCGCGTAGAGCTTTACAAGCTGTGCATCGACACGTTCATTTTCAATTGGGAAATAAAAAAACGCCAGCGCAACGATCAAACCGGCAGTCTGGATAAAGATCAGACGCAGGCCGTATTGGAAGAAATCGCGTTGCAGTTGCACGAAAACTATCCGGAAAACCGCATCCCGCGCAAGCAACTGACTGGCATCGTCAGCCAGTTTCTGACCACGCAGCAAGGCATGGCAGAAAGCGAAGCGGAGCACAAAGCCGATCAACTGCTGAACCTGATCCGCGATGTATCCGGCTTACTGATCGACCGCGGCAACGAAGAATTCGGCTTTTTCCATCTGACTTTCCAGGAATACCTCGCTGCGCGCGCCATCACGCGCAAAAAACGCGATATCGACCGCTACCTGAGTCGTTATCTGTTCGAGCCGCGCTGGCGCGAAGTGATCCGACTGGCCGCTGCGCATGCGGGCACGAAAGACGAGGAATCCGGTAGCGAATTCATCGAAGCCATCCTGCGTCAGAAGCATCCGCGCGACGATCTGATGCACTACACTTTCCGCTTCGCCTTTCTATGCCTGAAAGAAGCCAAAGTGGAACTGGAAACCGCCGACCGGATGTTTCGCCAGTGGATTGAATATTTCATCAGTGAAGCAGCAACCCGGGGATTATTTCTGCAACTGCTCCGGCAACCTGGTGCAAGAATCCGCTATCGTTCAAATACACTGCAAATATTGATTATGACTCTCGCAGATAAAAACTTGGCTGTTCGCCGGATGATAGCCGAGGCACTGGGGAAAATCGGTGATAAAGCCGCTGTCGATCCGCTGATCCATTGCCTTAAAGATGAAAATTCAAGAGTTCGCTGGACGACAGCATGGGCGCTGGGAGCAATCGGCGACAAAGCTGCTGTCAATCCACTGATTCATTCCCTTAAGGATGAAAATTCAGGTGTTCGCAGGATAGCAGCCGAGGCGCTGGGAGCAATCGGCGACAAAGCCGCTATCGAGCCACTGATCCATTCCCTTAAGGATGAAAATTCAGATGTTCGCAGGATAGCAGCCGAGGTACTGGGAAAAATCGGCGACAAAACCGCTGTCGAGCCACTGATCCATTCCCTTAAGGATGAAAATTCAGATGTTCGCAGGATAGCAGCCGAGGTACTGGGAAAAATCGGCGACAAAGCCGCTATCGAGCCACTGATCCATTCCCTTAAGGATGAAAATTTTATTGTTTGCTGGACGGCAGCCGAGGCGCTGGGAGCAATCGGCGACAAAACCGCTATCGAGCCACTGATCCATTCCCTTAAGGATGAAGATTCAAATGCTCTCTGGTCGGCAGCCAAGGCACTGAGGGAAATCGGCGACAAAGCCGCTGTCAATCCACTGATCCATTCCCTTAAGGATGAAGATTCAAATGTTCGCTGGTCGGCAGCCAAGGCACTGAGGAAAATCGGCGACAAAGCCGCTGTCGAGCCACTGATCCATTCCCTTAAGGATGAAGATTCACATGTTCGCCAGATGGCAGTCGAGGCACTGGGAGAAATCGGCGATAAAGCCGCTGTCGAGCCACTGATCCATGCCCTTAAGGATGAAGATTCAAATGTTCGTTGGATGACAGCTAAGGTGCTGGGAAAAATCGGTGATAAAACCGCTGTCGATCCACTGATCCATTCCCTTAAAGACGAAGGTCCGGCTGTTCGCTTGACGGCCGCCAAGGCACTGGGGAAAGTCGGCGATAAAGCCGCTGTCGATACACTGATCCATGCTCTTCAGGATGATTATTCAGATGTTCGCCGGACGGCACTACAAGCTATCGAAGAAATTGATTTGGGATACGCTCTATGTCCAGACTGAATCTATTGGGCGATCAACCTGCCCGGATTGATTCCGATTGTCTGTATTTCCAGCGTTATTTAACCGCTCTTGAAACGGCGGTGCTGAACCGCGATGATCATGCACCGTTCGTTACTGGCATCTTCGGCCAGTGGGGTAGCGGCAAATCCACGTTGCTCGGCATGCTGGAAAACAGGCTTAATGAGCTAAATGTGGATACCGCGAATGATCCATCGAAGTGGGTAATCATCAAATTCTCCCCCTGGCTATACAGCCAGGAAGAATCCTTGCTAGTGCCGCTGTTAGCTTTACTGGCACAGCAAGAAAACGCTTTCAAGCCATTGATCAAGAAAATGACGGAAACCTCCATGCGATTTCTCAAACGCACTTCCGCGACATTAGACTTCGACAGGCTCGGCATGCCGTTGAAAATTTCACTGAATAATCTCGCCGAGAAAAACAGTGACAACCGGTTTTTCCACGAAGAAATCGCTGCCGCGATCAAAACCATTACCGGGAAAAAGCGACTGGTTTTCCTGATCGACGATCTCGATCGCTGCCACGATCCGGCGCAAATCGTCCATCTGCTCGAGCAAATCAAGCTGTTTCTGCATCTCGACGGCTGTCTGTTTTTTATCGCAGCGGACCGCAAGCAGGTGGTGGATGCTATCGATAAAACTTTTCCCGGTTCCGGCGCAGCGTATCTGGAAAAATTCGTGCAACTGGCTTTCGACTTGCCGCCGCATCACAGCGAGGATTTGGTTCGGATGCTGCCGTCCGCGGATGCGGAAACTTTGCGCGCTTACCGGCCGCTGTGCGAGGTGCTCGGCAATAACCCGCGCAAGCTGAAATTGATCTGGAATGAAGCGGTGCTGCGGATGGCGATCCTGAAGGAGGAATTGCACACCAATCCGCAAACCAGACAACATACACCGGATTTGAATCTGTTGCTGCGCTGGTTGTTGATCCGCAACCGGGGAGAATTGGCAAAAAATCCGTACCGCTATTTGGAATTTGAGCGGCGCAAGAAAACCGCCGATGCGGCGGCACTGGAACAACTGCGGGAAGAATTTATCCGCAGGTTGCAGTTTAAGGATAAAAAGGGCCAATGGCGGAGCGACGAAGATCAGCGTTTGGCGGTCTTTTTATGGAACCGGCTCGATCAAGATGGATTTCATCACCCGGCAATCCTCACGCTGTACGCCCGCGCCAGCGGAACGGATACTTATTTTTCGCGCAATCTGCTGGAAAATGCCTGTTTTACCGGTGGCAATGAGGCGCAATTCAATGAACGGGATTTTAATTATGCCGATCTGTCCGGCGGGTATTATCCCGGCGCGGTGTTCAACCACTGCGATTTCACCGGCGCGGATTTTCGCCACAGCATCCTTAACGGAGCGCAATTCGCCGATTGCGATTTATCCGGCGTGTGTTTCGATCAGGCCGAACTGAGCGGTATCACGTGGGAAAATTGCCGTGGTTTAAATGCACTCGATACCGAGCCGATCCTGTATGAGCAAATCATCGATCAGGCCGAGGAACAGCATTGGCAAATTACTCAACCCAATATCGATATTGCCATTAGCCTGATGAAAGCCTACAAGGCCATTTTGGATAAACATGCTGAGAATAAATCACTGGCCAGCGCCATCGAATCGCGCCTGAACGAAAAAGCCCGGCAACTCAGAGCCAAGATTTACCCGCAGTAAATTTAACCTTTCCGCGATCAGTACAATTTTCACGACGATCTGTGTATCATAAGCCCGAATATAACCAGTCTTTGATGCATTCCGATTTTTATAACCGATAAACCAGATCAATAAGGAAAAACGATGGGTGCTATTTTCTTTTATATTTTTATCTATTTCATTGGATACTACGCTTCCAATGTGCTGAACATGCTGACGGTACGGCCGTTGGTCACCAACCGCTACATGGCGGCATTGGTGCCGGTTTACGGTTTTGCGTTCGGGCATGCCTACATGGTCGTCACCAAACCACTGCCGGCAGGCGCGGACATTTCAATGGAATACGCGTTGCTGGTGTTCATCACGCTGCCGGTTGTGGTGGTAACCGTGGGCGCGGCTTATTTCATGTGGAACAGTAAGGGTAAGGAAGAACACTCTGACAATCAGTCCGCAGCCAATAACCAGGAATCTACAGAAGCTGTTGCCGCCGAGGCCGCTGGCGATAGCGGCGAACCAAGAACGGAAAACCCAGCCGGTGCTGCCGGATCATCCGAAACACCATCCGCGACAGACAGTGCTAAAAACAAAGACAGCAAGGACGCTTAGGAACATTTACGCTACGCATTGTTGTTACGTACGCCAATTAAAAAACCCTCATACCTGCAACTCCGGTATGAGGGTTTTTTAATGCAACCGGTTTACCGGCCGATCCGGCGAAGCATTTTATGATTCTCTGTCGACGATCACATGCTCCTTCTGCGCGCTGAGTGTGCCTTGTTCAATGATCGCCAGCGTTAAGCGCGAAATCGCCACGCGCTTGCCGGTCGCTTCCTCGATGATGTCCGTCTGCCAGACTTGGGTACGGCGGCCGGTATGCAAGGGTGTGCAAATGCCGATGACATGGCCCTTGGTTACTGCGCGGATGTGATTGATATTCAACTCCAGCCCGACTGCGCGGTATTTTTCCGGGTCGATGGTCATCCAGCCGGAGACGCTGCCAAGTGTTTCCGATAGCACGCAACTGGCGCCGCCATGCAGGATCCCGAACGGTTGCGTGGTGCGTTTATCGACCGGCATGCGCGCTTTGAGAAAGTCAGCCCCAAGCTCGGTGAATTGAATGCCGATATGTTCCCCCATATTGGCGTTGCGCAATCCTTCCAGATACTCGACGGTGTAATCTTTAAACCAAATTGCACTCATGAAACATTTCCTTTGTATTGTTTGGCAAATACCGGATTATAGTGCAATGACGGCGGCTGGCGCATTTTTACAGCACAACAGCCAAGTTTGAACCGGGATTTTTTGATACTCGCGCTGTTTTATTATCTTTTCACCAGCGCTTTTATCAAATAATCCCGCAGCATGACGAGTGAAGAAAATTCCCGCGGTCTGATCACCCTCGTTTGGTCTTCTTTCCAATCCGCGTAGATTAGACCGACCTTACTGTTATTGGATATCAGCGGAAGCAAAATAAATGCACAGGCATCCGGCAATGCTTCTCGATACCAAGCAGGTATCGTGGTTTCTCTGCTGAGAGTCACATCCTGAATAAACACATCGGCTTTCTGCGCCAGGGATAAATGAAATACATCCGCAGCATAGTTCTTGGAGAAGCAAAGTTGCGCCATCGTTTCCGGCTTCAGATTGCCACAATACAAGCTCGCCTTAAACTGATCTGCGTCACGAAAAAACACAATTACCCGATTAAACCGCATGCTGTCATGGATCGTTTCCAATGCAATGTTGAGCGCGCTTTTAAAATCCATTCCCCGGGCCAGTGCAGTGCTCAATTCGAGCAAGCCAGCTGCAACTCGTTTGCGCGACCGATCCGATTCGCTATTCCCCTGTTCCAGTTCCGGATAAGCGGCCAATTGGCTCTTTTTATTCTGGATCGGCTCAATCGATCCCCAGATCACTTCGCTTGGCAGCAGCAACGATCCGCTATAGCGCGCAATAAAATTTTTCAGATTCTGGGTACTGATATTGTTAACCAATAATGTCGCCATTTTTCCTGAAAAATTGGCCATGGTTTTCAACCAGCCGGCAGAACCCAACTCAGGATTCATATTGTCCGTTAGGTCAGTAACACTGCCGGAAATTTTTTCGGGCAATTGCCAATCCTTGGCAATATTGTGCGAAATTTCATCAATGGTCATACCAAAAACTTTCAATGCAGCGTCATTTTCACGCGCTTCATCGCCCCCCGCAATCTGCTGAATCCTCGCCCATTCATCGGGAAAGTAAAAAACCAGAACAAGCCGTCCGAGATGGTGCAATTGCGTGCAAACAATAGCTTCTTCTCCATTCGCAACATACGATTGAGCCACGATATTGCGCGCAATATTACTCGCTAAAACCGCTTTTTCCAGCTCGCCCGATACCGTTCCGGGTTCTAATTTTGCTGCCGAGGGCGTATCAATGGTTCGTATATTGAGCGCAATGTTGGTAATCGTATCCAGGCCCAACACCACCACCGCATGAGAAACGGTCGTCACTTCACTGTCCGCTTTGGAATACAACCCAGAATTGGCCAGTTTGATGATTTTCTGGGTTAGGGTGAAATCGCTTAAGATGGCATTGGCAATGCCTGCAATGTTTCTTCCCTTATCCTGTATTAATTGCCTGATGTTTTGAATGGATTTGGATAACGCCGGAAAATCACCCTTCTCATTTATTCTTCTTTCTAGTTGTGCAAAAAAATCAGCCTGATTGTGTTCAAATGCGGAGGTTAATGTTGTCATACTTTATAAAGTTCTTAAAATATTCGAATTCTTCCGGTTTATCAAAGCAATATCTTTACGATCATTCCCCCGGACAACCCTTGCAATCCTTGGTGCTGAGTTATTCGCGCGGTACTTTCATACCCAAAATACTGGCGGTCAGTGTGTATTAAATTAATTTCAGTGTAGTGTTAACCAAAATGAATGTTCTGAGAAATGCGTCATTTTCTTTTAATCAAAGCTTTCATCAAATAATCCCTGAGCACACCCATCGATGTGAATTCGCGGGGTTCGATCTGATTGGTTGTTCCCGTGCACCAGTCAGCGTAGATCAAACCGATGGCCTTGCCATTGAAAATCAGCGGCAGCAGGATAAAAGCATCGACATCCGGCAAAGTCTCCCTTAACCATGCCGGTATACTTGAAGAAGACTGGGTTGAAGCAACATCCTGGATAAATACATCCGCTTTATTGGTAAGCGAAAGATGGAATACATCGGCTGCATAGGCTTCGGGAAAAATCAATCCGGGTAACACTTCCGGCACACCGCGGCCAAACCCGACTTTGGCCTTTAACATGCCTGCGTCGCGAAAGAAGGTCGCCACGCGATTAAAGCTCATGCTTGCATACAACGATTCAAGCATCATGCTCAATGCGACATTGAAGTCTATGCCCTGCACCAGCGCCATCTTGAGCTCACGAACACTGACAGCCAGACGTTCGCGCGAATCATAGGGCTTGCCAATGGATTTTCCGCTTTCCGGATTACTAGGAAATTCAGCAGCCATCTGCTGCGCCAAATCAATCGATTCAGCAAGATCCTCGGTGGAAATCAGTAATGATTCGCTATAACGTGACACATACTGTTTTAAATCATCCGCGTTGCACTGCTGAGCTAACAGCGATGCAGCGCCACTGGCAAAATTAGCCATCACCTTCAGCCAATCGGACGAACCCGGTATGCTAATTTCCGTGAAGGTTGCCGAGCTGATCATGCAATGGGATATTTTCTTGGGCAAATGCCAGTTCCTGGCAATTTCTTGGGACATCTCATCGATAGAAATGCCAATGACTCGCAACGCCGCGTCGTTTTCACTAATCGCATCGCTTTGCGCAATTTTCTGAATTCGCGACCATTCATCAGGAAAATAAAATATCAGCATCAGACGGCCAAGATGATGCAGCAATGCGCACACAACGGCTTCTTCACCGTTGACCATATTTAATTTTGTCACCACGTTGCGAACGATACTTCCAGCCAGCATTGCTTGCGCCAGTTCTCTGCGCGCCTCGTCCGATGCCGGTGCGGAAGCTGAAAGCGTATCGATGAAACGGATACTGAGGGTGATATGCGCTATGGTATCGATGCCAAGCACAACAGCAGCTTGGGTGATAGTTGTAATTTCTCCGCCCATTCCGGAATACATGGCAGAGTTGGCCAAACGAATCACTTTCTGAGTCAAAGTGAAATCATTCAAAATCACACGGGCAATATCCGCGATATTTTTATTTTGATCGTGCATCAACTCGTCCAGTTGCTGCACGGATTTTGCAAAGGCAGGAAAATCGCCTTTCTCGCTCATACGTTTTGTCAGCAAAGCGAGAAATTGCTCTTTGCTGTTCACAAGCTCCAAAGCAGATACCGTCATGCCATGTATTTCTCTTTAAATGCATCCGAATGCACCGGCCTGCCGGTCAAATAGCCTTGTACCAGATTGCATCCTTCCTGCCTCAAGAAACCCAATTGCGCATCATTTTCCACACCCTCGGCGACGACCAGCAGATTCAATCCTTCCGCTAGACTCAGAATGGTGCCCACAATCGCCATATCTTCCGCGCTGTTCACCACGTCATCTACAAAAGACTTATCAATCTTCAGCACGGACAGCGGAAATCTTTTCAAATAAGCCAATGAGGAATAACCGGTACCAAAATCATCAATCGCGATTTTTACTCCCGCCACATGCAGCTGCGTCAGAACCGCGCCGGAACGCTGCGGGTTCTCCATTAACACGCCTTCGGTGATTTCCAGCATGAGGTTTCCCGGTAATAATCCGGACTCGTTTAGCGCTTTATGAATCATATCGAGAAAATCCTCTTGGACAAATTGGCGCGGGGATACATTCACGGAGATATAAAAATCCTTAAGACCAGCTTCCTGCCATTGTTTAGCTTGGTAGCACGCGCTACGCAAAGCCCATGCGCCGAGAATTTTTATCAAACCGCTGTTTTCCGCGAGCGGAATAAACTTCATCGGCGAAACAAAGCCCCGGCTTGGATTTTGCCATCGCATCAACGCTTCCGCGCCCTTCAATTGACCGGTTTGCGTGCAAAAGATCGGTTGATAGTGCAGCATGAACTCACCATTTTCGATCCCCTCGTACATGGCCGATTCCAGCGACAAATCGCTTCTTTCGGTATCGTCAACCTGATCGCTATAAACCTTCCAGTAATTCTTACCTTGCGCTTTCGCTCTGTACATCGCCATCTCGGCATTCCGGTACAAGAGAGAAGCGTCTTCGCCATGTTCCGGATACATGGAAACTCCCAAACTGGCGCTGATATGCAGTGTATGTTCACCAATGCGGAAAGACCGTTGCATAGCGGCTAAAATCTTCCTGGCAATCAATTCGATATTTTCCCGCCCCGCACTCAGCATGATCATGGAAAATTCATCATCACTGACACGCGCCACTGTATCGCTGCGCCGCACGCAATTTTGCAGCCGTTCCGCTACTGCCTTGATCAGCTCGTCACCGATACCATGTCCCAGCAAATCGTTAATTTTTCTATAGCCATCCAAGCTCAACACAATCAACGACAAGACATTCTTTTCCCGCTGCGCCGCTTGAATGTTCATGGCAATACGATCGTCGAGTAAGACTTTGCCCGGCAATCCAGTCAAGGCATCGTGCGTGGAGAGGTAAACCAGGCGGCTTTCGCTATCCTTCCAGTGCGTAGCATCAAATGCCGCGATAAGATATTTATCCTCCGGCAAAGCATGCATGTAGCAGTCAACCCAAACCGGCAGTACGCGCTGCCGTAGAAGACGGCAGATGAAAGTTTGTTTCTCACCACTCTGTTTGGCTTTTTCCCGCGCTTCAACAAACATTGCCATATCTTCAGGTTGAATGAATAATTCAATAGATTCTTGCAATAACTCTGCCGGTAATTGCAAAAATGCCTGCGAAGGTTTGGATGCTTGCTCAATGACGCCGTGCGCATTTATGCACACCGCAAAGTCACTGATACAGGAAAGCAAATCGAAAGAGGCATGCGGATTCACTATAAAACAACCTCCAAATAGCGATAATCTGATTTAGTACGGAAACTATTGTGCAATCATTCATCCATTGCAGACTGTTACAAAACGCATGCGTATCATCAAGTTTTCAGAAAACAACCGAAATACCCATGCAGTGAACTGATTGTTACGGCTTACTAATGACTTACTTGAGGTTTCGCAGGAATGCGCAAAGGCTAATCGAGAAAAGAATGGATCGTGGAATCAGCAGAGCGTCTGCTTTAAGAAAAAACATCGAGGATTACGCTGTTACGGTTATCTCGGGTTGAGAAAAAACCACAACCCGCGCTGGCATAGCAATTAGTGTGAACGGTTGCCATTCCTTGCGCAGGTTTTTATGAGGATCGATCTAAGACATAAGCGATGACAAGCACAGCTTTTTGTTATAACCAGCATTAAAGCGCTTCAAACACACCGGCTGCACCCATGCCGCTGCCTATACACATGGTCACCATGCCATATTTCAGTTTATGACGGCGCAATCCATGCAATAAAGTGGCTACCCGGATAGAACCGGTTGCTCCGAGCGGATGACCCAATGCAATCGCTCCACCCAGCGGATTCACTTTATTGCGATCCAATCCCAAATCGCGAATCACGGCCAGGCTTTGCGCCGCGAAGGCTTCATTCAGTTCGATCCAATCCAGATCGTCCTGCTTGATACCGGTTTGCGCCAATACTTTGGGAATAGCTTTGATCGGTCCGACACCCATAATTTCAGGCGGCACGCCTGCCACCGAGAAACCGATAAAGCGGCCAAGCGGCGACAGGTTAAAACGCTTCAATGCAGCTTCGCTCATCAGCACCACCGCACCCGCGCCATCGGACATTTGCGAACTGTTGCCCGCAGTAACCGATCCTTTTGCCGCGAACACCGGTCTCAATTTCGCCAAAACATCGGCATTGGTATCGGCGCGCGGCCCTTCATCGGTATCCTTGACCGCAATCTCCTCATGCACGGTATGCGCGATCAAGTCCGGGCGTTTCTCGTCAACGGTGTAAGCTGCGATTTCATCTTTAAACTCACCCGTAGCGATTGCTTTTATTGCCCGCTGATGACTGGTCAGGGCAAATTCATCCTGATCTTCGCGCGAAACCTTCCATTGCTCCGCCACTTTTTCGGCGGTCATACCCATGCCGTAAGCAATGGCGACATTTTCCTCATGCTGGAACATCGCCGGATTCATGGAAACTTTGTTACCCATCATCGGCACCATGCTCATGCTCTCGGTACCGCCGGCAATCATCACATCGGCTTCGCCGAGGCGGATGCGGTCTGCCGCCAGCGCGACCGATTGCAAGCCAGATGCGCAAAAACGATTCACCGTCATCCCCGCGACACTGTTCGGTAAACCGGCCAGCAACAGCGCCACGCGTGCGACGTTGATGCCTTGCTCGGCTTCCGGCATGGCGCAACCGACAATAACATCGTCAATCGCGGCTGGATCGAGTCCTTCGCACTGTCTCATCACCGCGTGCAATACATGCACCAGCATATCGTCGGGACGCACATTCTTAAACATACCGCGCGGCGCTTTTCCAACCGGTGTGCGTGCAGCAGCGACGATATAAGCTTCTTGAGTTTGCTTGGTCATAGGATTCTCCGTGAATCGTGATATCAGTTTCTCAGCGGTTTGCCGGTTTTCAGCGTGTATTCGATACGCGCCTGGGTTTTTTCCGTCGCCAGCAATTCCATAAAGGCCGCGCGCTCCAATTCCAGAAACCAGTCTTCGTCGACCAGACTGCCCGGCGTTAAATCACCACCGCACATCACGTGCGCCACTTTATTCGCGATCAGATTGTCATGTTCGGAAATAAAGCCGCCTTCGCGCATATTCACCAGCTGACTTTGGATCGTTGCAATACCGGTGTTACCCGCTACCGGAATTTCCCGCATCCGTAATGGCGGACGATAACCCGCTTCCGCTAACGCCAACGCTTGCGCCTTGGCCACGTGCAGTAATTCGAAACGATGCATCACGACCGTATCGGCACTTCGCAGGTAACCGAGCTCTTTCGCCTGCTCAGCGCTTTTCCCCAGTTCCGCCATCGCCACGGTTTGAAAATAATATTTCAATTGTGGAAAAGGATCGCCGTCCTTGGCGTTTTGCGCGGCCCGCATGGCAAACTCCTTACAACCGCCGCCTGCCGGTAGCAGTCCGACCCCGGTTTCCACCAAGCCGATATAACTTTCCAGCGTAGCCACAGCCCGGTCGCAATGCATGACAAATTCGCACCCGCCACCCAGCGCCAGACCATCTACGGCGGCCACGGTCGGAATCATCGAATAGCGCAACCTCTGCGATGCTTGCTGAAACTGTTTGATCATGCCTTCCACTTCGGCCAGTTTCTTGGCCATCAGCACATCGGCCAGATCCAGCTCACGCGCCACATGTAGCACGGTCTCCTGGGTCGATTTACGTAATTTCTTCAGGAATGACTGGAAGGCTGTCGGCGGTTGTGGTGGCGCAGGCGGTGCGGCAGGCACGCCGCTTTGGTGTGCATCTGCTTTCGGTTTTTCCGTGGCTTTCTGCAAATTGGCACCGGCGGAAAACGGCGGTTCGGTTTGCCAGATCACCAAGGCGCGCCAGTTCTGTTCGGCTTCCTTGATCGCTTGCTGCACCCCTTCCAACACATCGATACCGATCGTATGCATCTTGCTCTTGAAACTGAGAATGGCGATTCTGTCGCCGGTATGCCATAACCTGACCGCATCCGTTTCAAAAATGGTTTCTCCGTAGACCGCCGGTTCGCCGATCAAACGATCGGGAAACAGTTGACGCTGATACACCGGCAATGTTGAACGCAGTTGCGGCTTTCCGGAAGCTGGCGCAAATGAGCCTTGCGCGGAATGCACACCGGGTGATTCACTATCCGCAATCGTCATCACCCATTGCGGCAACGGCGCCAGGCTCATGCTTTTACCGGCGGCGATGTCTTCCTGGATCCAGCCGGCGATCTGTTTCCATCCGGCGGCTTGCCAAATTTCAAAAGGTCCTTGATTCCAGCCGAATCCCCAGCGCACTGCCAGATCCAAGTCACGGGCATTATCGGCAATGGTTTCCAGCTGCACCGCGCAGTAATGGAACAAATCGCGGAATATCGACCACAAAAACTGCGCCTGCGGCTCTGGACTGTTGCGCAACGCGGCAAACTTCTCAGTCGGGCTGCTATATTTCAACAAACGCTTCAGATCTTCGTTCACTTCCGCAGCTGAAAGCCGGTACGTCTGTGCCGCGAGATCAAATACATGAATTTCATTCTTGATTTTTTGATACACCCCGCGTTTGACTTTCTCACCCAGCGCACCGGCCTGAATCAGGCCTTGCAGCCAATCCGGGGCAGCAAAATAGCGATGCCAGGGATCGTCCGGTAACGTGTCACGCATGGTATTGATAACGTGAGCCAAAGTATCCAGACCCACCACATCGGCAGTGCGGAACGTCGCACTTTTGGGACGGCCAATCAGCGCACCAGTCAGCGCATCGACCAGATCGAAACCGAAATCAAACGCCCGGCCATGATGCATCGTCGCCAACAGCGAAAACACACCGATGCGGTTAGCGATGAAATTCGGCGTATCTTTGGCGCGAATCACGCCTTTGCCCAGATTCGTCACGAGAAATTCTTCCAGGTGATCGAGCATCCCCCCATCGCTGACTTGGCAAGGAATCAATTCGACCAAATGCATATAGCGCGGCGGGTTGAAGAAATGGATACCACAGAATCGATGGCGCAAGGTTTCCGGAAACGCCTCGGCCAGTTGGTTGATCGATAGACCGGAAGTGTTACTGGCGAAAATCGTGTGTTCACCCAGATGGGGTGCCACTTTGACATACAGATCACGCTTCCAGTCCATGCGTTCGGCAATGGCTTCGATTACCAGATCGCAATCTTTCAGAAATTCGAGATGTTGCTCGTAATTCGCCGCTTGAATACAGGTCGCCTTGGTCTTGACTGACAGCGGTGCGGGTTCTTGCTTTTTCAGCTTCTCCACGGCCTTGATCACGTTGGCGTTGGGATTACCGGCATCGCCCGGCAGCTCAAACAGCAATGTTTCGATATTGGCATTCACCAAATGCGCCGCAATCTGCGCCCCCATCACACCAGCCCCGAGTACCGCCGCTTTACGCACCAAAAAACGTTGCCCGCTCAATTTCGCCTCCTGCTTGATCCGGTTATGGAATAAGACACTGTTCGCATCGAACTGTGCAGCAAGAGTACAAGCATGAGACTCAAAGCGCAAGCTTGTTTGTTTATGCGGTTAGGCGGGAGCCAAGACTTTACTTTGGGGCATCAGCCCCATACCGCCGCAAACTGTTCCGCATTGAAACCCACGGTGGCACGCTTTCCATCGGTAACCAGCGGGCGTTTGATCAGGCGGCCATTACCTGCGAGCAAAACTAATATCTCCGGCCCGGATAGCGCTGGCAGCCGATCCTTGATTTTCAATTCTCGATACTGCACGCCGCTAGTGTTGAACAATTTGTTCATTGAGACACCGGCGCACGCCGCAACTGCCGCCAATTCTTCCGCACCCGGCGGATTCAACGTGATGTCGATAAATTCGTAAGCAATGTTCGCCTGCTGCAAAAATTGCTCCGCCTTGCGGCACGTGCCGCACTGTTTATAGCCGTAGAATTTAAGCATGTCTAGTCAACCCGCTGCTCCCGAGCTTTTCTCGCCACCTTTAGATCCCCAAAATACTACCCAAGTCGTAAAATCTGGCGAGAAATTCTCGAACCGGTGTTCGACATGCGCCGCCACGAAAAACACCATGCCCGGCTCAAACACATGCCGCTCCCCGGCAATGACAATTTCTCCGCGACCGGTATGAATGAAATACAACTCATCCTGATCGTGCGGCGTTTGTATATCGGAACCTCTGGGCGCATATACTTCAACCGACATCGTGCCGTGCGCAAACGCCAGGGCAAACGGCTCCCCCATCGGCCACTCCGGACTCGCCTTGCCGGGTATGCGTTGCATCAGATCCGTTAATGTAGCTTTCAGCATGCTTCTTTCCTCATATCCAGTTAAACAATTCTAGTTGATTACAAATGCAGTATAAATTAACTGGACAACCAACGCCTAGTAACCATAGGCGCGATAGCCATTAAAGACTTCGCACCACCCTGAGTTTGAATTTTTCAAGAAAAAAATGTTTTCCTATGCGATTAGCGATTAGCGATTATGCAAAAAAATAAAACTCAACTCGCCAGAAAAGAAACAACTATTTGATTAACTTTTGACTCTATTACATTGTCTTCCTCAAAATACTGATTTCCTAAACTTGTCTTCTAATTTAAGCAACCCCGATGCGGCAAAAACACTGAGTACAGAGGCACAACAACTGGTTCAAAAAAATGAAGGGGTATGGGCGCAATTCCAGGCAACCGAATTAATACCCGAAGAAGTGAGGCTGAGTAAAATCAAAACCGAGCAGCATGCACAGTATGTGCAATCCACTAATCAGGTTTTTCAGCTTGCGGCATCGGGCAAATTTGAGGCAGCTGCACAACATGTATCAACGGATACCATGAAAAAATTCAGCGCACTGCGCGAAACCGTATTCACTTTGTTCGATCTGCAAAGATCGGCTTCAACAATAGAATATAACAATGCACAAACCAGTTATGAAAGTACTTTTTCAACGACGGCAATGGTCATCATCGCAAGTTTTATCTTCGCAGCGATTTTCGGTTATTTGTTGCTAAGATCGATTATTGCACCATTGGATGAGGCCGTTGCGATTGCTAATGCCGTTGCCACAGGTGACTTGACTCGCCGCATTGAAGTCAATTCAACCAACGAAACCGGCAGGTTGCTGCAAGCCTTGAAAACCATGAATGACAATTTATCAGACCTGGTCGAACACCAGCGCGCAAAAGAGCCGCGGGTGGTAGTAATGACTGGGAAGAATTTTAATCAATCCTCGATCATACGTTTCGATTGAGTCAATAAAATTCGCTGGAAAGAGAGTATTACCGGGTAAAGCAGGCACGCCAAACTGGCAGTCAGAAAACGGTAGTACTCTCACCTAACCGGATATCACCCCCCTAGTTGCACATCTCATATAAGCTGTCATTGCACTACACGTAACCGGCGATCCAGCCATTTTTCTATTTTCTGCAGCAATTCGGTCCGTGCGGGTTCTTGCATAAACACGTGCTGGTGATACGGCAGACCGGGTAGTTTCAGAACTTCGTTTGCTGGATTATGTTGCAGCGTCACACGGGCAAAATCCTCGTCGCCCCAAGCGGGGGTGATCGGATCCATTTCAGAATAAATCAGGTAATACGGTATCGAAAAATCCGCCATCTGCCTGCGGAAACGCACGACCTCGGCTTCGATGCCTTTCACGTAGCGCAACAGACTGCGGCGCACAATCCAGCCGTCGGCGCGCAGCCGCGCTTTCTCTTCCTCGCTATCGGTCAAGTAATCCGTCACCCACACCGGTGAGATTGGCGACGCAAAGTTGCGCAGTCCCGGCCAGGAAAATACCTCGAACAAACCATCCAGAACCGGCACCGTGACTAATGAAAGTAATTGATTGAACAGCAGCAAAGGCAGCGGTTCACGCTGCGGATGCAAAAAATGGGTTTCTGCATGAAAAGACAGCTTGATCAAGGGATTCGCCACCCAACCGCGCCATCCGGGCGGTTCGCTCACGGCAAAAGCAGGAGCGAGAAAAACCACACCCCGTAGCCGCTTGTGTAGATCGGATTCATTCTGATGCTTGAGCAAATACGACGCGATCACCAGCCCGCCCAGACTGTGCGCCACGATGAACACCGGCCGCTGCGAATGATCTTGCGCATCGCATTGCGCCATGAAGGCTTTTAACGCCCGGTCCAACGTCTGCCGCAACGGCTCCAGATCGTACAAAGCCGACTGCGCCAGAAAAGCGTCGCTGACATCGGCCCGATCGGCTCCTTCCGTCAGTGCCTGATCCGCACGGCGCAATACCGGATTGGAAAGGCCATGAGCATAATGATCGAACCCAGCAACAAAATAACGTTGAGAAAAATACCGCGCCACCTCGCCATAGCGCCCGATATGCTCGTTCATGCCGTGTACCAGCAACACACAGGCGTTTGCTTGACTGGATTGCGACGGCAAAGTGCGCAGAATTAACGGCTCCTCACCACCCTGCTCGATCACCATTTCATTTCCCCAACGAGGATAGGAAGTCGTGACATGCGGCCGGTGAACACAGCCGGAAAGTACTATCAACAGGAAAAAAAAGACCATTCCAACTGTTAAATGATCTTTGTGAAACATTGTCACGATGAGATGATGCTCACAAAACTAACGAAATCAAAACGCTGCCAACCGCATGAAATCAGCCCGGGATCTCAGCTTCGACGAGCTTTGCCAGCAACGTCAGCGATTCCTGCCAGCCGAGATAGCAGGCTTCGGCCGGAATCACCGCCGGTACGCCTTCTTGCACGATGTTCAACTCAGTCCCGCAGGAAACCGGTTTTAACGATACCGTGACGTGCATCTCTCCGGGCAAATTCGGATCATCGAACTTGTCCGTATAGCGGATACGCTCAAACGGCACCAGCTCCAGATACTCACCACCAAACGAATGGCTATGCCCGTTGCTGAAGTTCGTAAAAGACATCTTGAAACAACCGCCGGTTTTAGCCTCCATATGATGAACCTTCGCGGTAAAACCATTCGGCGGAATCCATTTAACCATCGCATCGGCATCCAGAAAAGCACGGTAAATTCTCTCCGGTGGCGCGCGCAACACGCGATGAAGGCGGATCGTATGGGTAGACATGGTTATTTTCCTTTCAATAGACAAACAACTCTTGCAATCGCTGACAGAGATCCATTTGTGTCGCTTCGTCAATGATGCCAAGTTTTTTGACCAGTCGCGTTTTATCGACTGCCCTGATTTGATCAAGCAAAATCAAACCCTGTTTTCCTTTGAAACTGCAAGCAACCCGGCAGGGGAACTCAAAACCTTGAGTGGTCATCGGCGCCATCAGCACGGTGGATAAAGCGGAAAGCTCGTCCGGGGAAATCACAACGCAAGGTCTTGTTTTGTTGATTTCAGAGCCTTGCGTCGGGTCGAGTTGCACCAGCCAAACCTGGAACCGCGAAACTTTCGGCATTACCAGTCCGAATTGTCATCGGTAGACAACGGCGCATTCAACCATTCCTGATCCAGCGGCTCCGTGCCGTGAGCTTTCAATGTACCTTCAATGGATTCACGCCAACCTTCCCGCGCCGCCTTCTTGGGCGTAATCAACAAACCGCCCTCCACAACTTGCAATTGCAAATCTTTACCCTCCAAATCAGCCTGTTCGATGAGCGGCTTGGGGATGCGTATGCCTTGGGAATTGCCAATTTTGATGAGATGGGTCATAAGAAGTGTGAATGGGTTACGATACTCGCATGACTATAGTGTAATTACATTGAGCACACAAGCAAACCTATGATTTATTTTTTCCATAGGCTTGCGACCAACCGTAGGGTATTCATGGCACAAATAATCGACAATGGTATTATTCCCATAATCGCACCATAATATTCAACATTATGCCAAAGCCCATGAAACAAACCGAAATGATCAAGCAAAGACTCAAGAATCGCTTTGCTCACTTACCGCAGACTACCAGCCTCTCCGAGGAATTGATCGCTGACCGGCGAAAAGAAGCGAAACGGGAATTCAGATGCCGACATTAACTGTAACAACAAAAACACAAATCACACTGCGGCAGAATTCGCTCAAGCACCTTGGAGTCGCGCCCGGCCAACAAGTGGAAGTGCATAAATTACCGGACGGCACATTGATCATTGGCAGCCATGTACAAGATGGTGATGTGAACGACTTTATCGCCTGCTTACATAAACCCGATGCGCCTGTTGTCAGCATCGACGACATGAATGAAGTCATCGCGTAAAGCTGAGCTGTTAGCTATGAAAATTCCTAGTTTCGGCGAGATCATGTGACCGATCACTTGGGTGAAATGCCGCCATTTGGCGGAATACTTTCAGCTTTCGCCTTACACGGATTATGCTAATTTACTTGCTTCGAACTCTCGAACCAAAGAATCTCTCAACATTGTTGACTGAGCTAGAAATTTTTTGGCTAAATTCATCCTCATCTGATGTGAAATAAACGATTTTATTATTCTCCTTAAGCCTTTCTGGATCATTATCAACTGTAGCTTCGGGGTTTGCATAAACCCCCTTCATCCAGAAATGAAGCCAAATAGCTGCTTTTACTTCTCCGATTCTTTTCTGAATTTCATTGAAAGAGTTATGTGCTTCATCTGACCAAATAACTTTAGCTTCAAGCCGGATAGCTTGCAGCTCTATCCACTTCTTGTATAAGTGATCCATGCGATCATCGTAAATTCGCAATTCTTCCTTGATACGACACCCTGCTTCGACTTCGTCTTTACTTAGATAAAGTATTGGATTTCTAACTGATTGAATAGCTTGTTGCAATTCGTAAGTAGATAAAATAGCTTTTTTAGCAAGCTCATATTCACTAGTTCCCTTTAACTGTCTTCGCCAAGTAAATAATCCCGTACTACCAATAACCAAAGCACCGATGGTACCAATGATTGAAATCATATCTTTAGTTATTGACCAATCTATTTCGCTAATAGCTAGACAGAGACTCAATACCCACTCCTAAGAAGCTTAAAAATCTATCAAATATAAAATCTGCCTTTTTTACCAAGTTCTGAAAAACTCAAGTAAAGCACTACGATAACTACCGTACTAATCTGCCATTACACAAATGAATTAAGTGTAATTAATTTAATAAGCTATCAACAGAAAGTGCTGAGAATCAACTCACTATTCCCTAACCCTTCTCTTCCGGCGGATGCTCATTAATATAAGTAATAATATCCCCCACCGTGCGGAGATTCTTGACTTCATCGCCGTCGAATGTGACGCCGAAGGCGTCTTCCGCGTCAAACAGCAGTTGCACGGTGTCCATCGAATCGAGTCCGAGTTCTTCGAATTTGGAGGCGGCGGTGATGGTCGAGGCGTCGATGTTTTCAACTTTTGACGCGATAAATTCGATGACTTTCGCTTCGAGTTCTGCTGTATCCATGTCCGTTGATACCTTTTAAAGAGTTGTAAAAACGAGGCTGACGTTGTTGCCACCGAAGCCGAAGGCGTTACACAGCGCGGCCTGCACTTTTTTCTGCGCCGCCGTATTGGGCGTGTAATTCAGATCGCATTCCGGATCGGCTTCGATGAGGTTGATCGTGGGGTGGATGGTGCCGGTTTGCAGCGTCATGATCGCGGCGATGCTGCCGATCGCGGCGGAAGCGCCGATGCTGTGGCCGATCATCGATTTGGTGGCGCTGATCGGGATTTCCGGCGCGCGCTCACCGAACATTTGCTTGATCGCCTTGGTTTCGACAACATCGCCGATCGGCGTGGAAGTGGCGTGGGCGTTGATATAGTCCACTTGACCGGATGTCATACCGGCATCGTCCAGCGCGGCCTGCATCGCAGCGACTTGCCCGTCGATATCCGGCGCGACGATGTGCGTCGCGTCACAAGCGCAACCGTAACCGGCCAGTCGGGCATAAATCTTTGCGCCGCGCTTCAGCGCTGCATCTTCCTGTTCCAGCACAAGGATACCCGCGCCTTCGCCCATGACAAAGCCGTCGCGGCCTTTGGCGAACGGACGCGAAGCGTGCGCGGGATCGTTGTTGAAACCGGTGGATAACGCAAACAAGGCTTCAAAACCGACCATCGTTAGCGGCAGCACACAGGCTTCCGCGCCGCCGGTCACCACTGCGTCGGCTTTGCCGTTGCGCAACAGATCAAGCGCCATGCCGATTGCATTGGCGCCGGACGAGCATGCCGTGCTGGTCGTCAGGTTGATGCCCTTCAGTCCGTATTTGGTCGCTATCCAGGCAGCGGCTGAGTTCGCCATGATGCGCGGAACGGTAAAAGGCGGCACTGATTTGTTTTGAAATCTGCGCGCGGCGGAAGACTCGAACGTCGAAAATCCTCCCATGCCCGACCCCAGGCTGACGGCCAAGCGCCGTGGCTCATAGCCTTCCAAACCACCTGCATCCTCCATCGCTTGTTGTGCCGCGTGTAAAGCGAGTTGGGTAAACCGGTCGGTTTGTTCGATTTGCTTGGCGGATAAAAAGGTGGCGGGATCGAACCCCTGCACTTCCCCGGCGATCCGCGAACGCTGTTTGGCAGCATCAAAGCTCTGAATACTGACAATCCCACTGGTACCGGCTACCGCATTTTTCCAGAATTGATCAATGCTCGTGCCAATCGGTGACACAATCCCCATTCCGGTAACGACGATACGCATATAAGAAAGCTCGAATAGAGAAAATTAGGGCAGGATACGATAAAAATCAACGCAATTTTTCTGCGCTGAATATACTGAATGCCGGATAGGCTGTCAAACGTGCCGTTAGCGCAAAAAATGCCGCAGCTTTCATTCCCGTGGCGCCATCCAATCGGTGCCCTTAATACTTGCTGACAGGCGATTCATCCGCCAGCAGCCCGCTCGGTTGCGGACAGTAAATCGCACGGCCCAACACCGTTTTGAAAGCAAACACCGGCCGCCGCTGCCAAGTCAGAAAGAACTTCCGTTTTTCATCCCGATGTTCCGGTTTAACGCCGGAATCCGGAAACCGCCGCACGATATCCCGGTAAAACGCTTCCCGCTGCCAGTAATTCACATGAATACCGTCCGACCCAAACCAGTGCGCTTCCTGCTCAACCAGCAGGAATTGCCGGCGCACGGCCATATCCACCAGTCCTGCATGCACCGCCCGCACACGGCTCAGTGTTTCATCTCTGGAAAGCTTACAAAACGGATAAAAAAGATTCCGAAAAAAGGTGTAACGCCGCTCGGATAATTGTTCAACCGATGCCATCGGCAAATTAGTCACGACGATCTGCGCGGATTGCCGCTGCAACTGATCAATACACCGTTCCACCGCGCGCAAAACCTGCTCCGGCGTCAACTCATACACAACATCGTTGCCGATATCGGTTAACAACGCATAGGTAGGACGCGACTCCATTGCATTCAACTGCCGCCACAACCCGCACTCCGCAATCCCCGGCAACCCGCGCCACACCACCTGACTGAAAACACCGTACGCCCGCCCATGCCCCAAAGCAGCCAGAACCTCGCCCGGTGCGCCAATCCGTTGCTGCATCAAGTGCGTGACCAGACGCAGCGATAACGTCAGGTTGCTGGCGCCGAGCAGGATGAGGCGGTTTTGGGATGTCTCTCGAAAACTAACCGGCATGCTGAATTGCGAAGCGCATCAAGTCTTTGGCGTACCAATCCGCTTGCTGATTTTTGCTTTCAACGGAAACCTTTCCGGGTGTTCAATGGCTTCGATAGTAAGATCCACGTCGATCTCCGGCCAATAAAAATGGCCCGGCGATGGTTCTTCAACATGAATGATAGCCTTGACCGGCTGGTCTTTAAACCACGGAAATTCCACATACGGCAGGAACAATTCTTTATCATTCGATAATAACCAAATACCGTGACTGGAAATGTGCGTCACTTCAGCCGCCAAAGTGCTGCTGCCATGCACGAATAAGCTCGTCATAATGAACCTCTATCAATGATTCGATCTCTCTCAGCTGCTTCCGGGAATAACCAAAATTTTTCGCCAACGCAATGTCAGGTTTCAGCCAGAACTTAGCTTCTCCATCTTCGGAAGCGATATGAACATGCATCCGTGATTCCTCTCTTGAAAAGAAGAAAAATCGATAACCTGCTTCTCTGAATAGGGTTGGACTCATTGGCGTAGTTTGCCTAAATTCACGTTAGGTGTAAGAAACCTCAGGGTTGTTTACAGATAGGTTGATTGAAATAAGCGTTGAGTATTTCATAAGGGGTGGCATTATTCAAACTCTTATGAGGCTTAACGGTATTGTAGAAGTTAATGA